>JAZRTY010000022.1:0-92442 GCA_045652245.1 Eubacteriales bacterium
AAGACCGCTTGGCCTCCGACTTGGAAATTTTTTAAATCTTCGGGATAGAGTCCCATCACTTCAACAAGCGGTTTCGTTTCTTCATTCTGCATAAGCAAAAGAATGATTGTTATAAAATTTCCCCAAGTGAGTTCTTTTTTATGATTCTCTATATGATTAAGTGTGGTTTTTGTTAAACCCACTCTTTGAGCAAAGGTGTCCTGCGTTGCACCTAATTTTGCACGGAACACCGGTAAATTCTCAACTAATATAGAGATTAGCTCTGCACGCTTGTTTTCATTTATCATTTCACACATATTTATTCCTCCGATACTTTTTCAACATTTTGTTGTTTGTTTCTGGACTTTTTCCATTCCTCAAATCTTCTTTGATTCTCAGGATCTTTGAAATGTTCTTGTGCCGCTTCCGCTACCCATTTTATAAATTGATTCCTTTCAAATTCGGGCAGATTCTCTAATATGTTCATTTTTTCATCTTCCTTCAATTGAATTATTAACTAATATTTTGTAATTCTTTACCAACGCATAACCCATTTTAAAAATTTCAATATCATATGTTTATTATACCATACAATTTACAACAAATCAACAGTTTTGTCATAAAATATGAAATAATTTCACTTTTTATAGCAAAATTTTCGAAAAAGCATTGAATTAGATTGTACTTTATGTTATAATAATAAAAAGTCGTTTTATAGATGGCAAGGCGAATTAAAAGAAAGAAGGGATATGTAATGAAAAAAATAATTGCTTTATTGCTAATTTTATTACTTTTTATTTCTACCTCATTAACTATTTTTGCATCAAATGACGAAGTAAGCGTTTATTTAGACAATGTAAAAATTGAATTTGATGTACCTGCACAAATAATAAACGGAAGAACTATGGTTCCTGTTAGAAAAATATTTGAAGAACTTGGGATGACGGTTGTTTGGGATGGTGAAACTCAAAAGGTTAGTGCTGATAAAAAAGGAGTTTTAATTGAACTTACCATAGATGATACGACTGTATATCGTAATTCCATAGAACACACAATAGATGTTCCAGCGCAAATAGTAGATGGTAGGACACTTGTACCTGTAAGAGTTGTTTCAGAATATGCAGGAGCAGAGGTTTCTTGGGATGGCAATACGAGTACAGTTTATATAAATTCAACAGACAGTGTAAAACATATTAATTGGAATGATAGTTATGAGTATTGGGGTGAAATCAAAAACTCTGTTGCCTCAGGATATGGAATGCTCTATAATAAATCTGATAACTCCATTGCTCAAATGGGATTATATGTTGATTCAAAGATAGTCAAAGGAAAGGACATATATTCCGATGGAGAATATTTTGTAGGCGATTTCCAAAATGGAAAATGGTATAACGGAACATTTTATTATAAGAGTGGAGATTCATATGCAGGAGATTTTGTAGATTCCCAAAGACATGGCGAGGGTACATATTTTTATAAAGATGGTAGTTTTCATAAAGGTAAGTGGGAAAATAATCAGCCTAACGGATATGGAATATTTTACGATTCTGTTGAAGATGTTCAATATCAAGGAAATTTTATAGATGGAAAAAAAGTTGGAAATTTCCTAATTGATGATTTTTATGAGAACAAGTCATATCGTGTTTCTTATGATGATAACTCTGGTAAGGACACAAATAACACACAATCTCAAAATCAGACAGCATACGAAAGCGAATATAATGCTTTAATCGCTTGGGCTGAAGAAAAAACACAAGAGATTTATGCTGAGAGCCAGAAGATATACGATGAAACATATGAAAAGAAACTTAAAGAAGCATATGCTATGTATGGTATAGATTCAAATTCCGATCCAAATAGTTTTGCATATTCTAATGCTATGAGACAAGTAAATGCAATGATGCCTAATATAAAAGCGGCAGCAGTAATAGAAAAAGAGGCTTACGAGGCAGAAGAATTAGAAACATTGGCATATTATCTTCAAACAAAAATTAACGAGTTAAAGACAAAATACAATATAAAAGATTAATAAATGCAACACTCAAAAAAGCACAGACCAAAAAAGTCTGTGCTTTAAAAATGCCCATTTTATGCGGTTTTTAAGAACTTGGGTTTGTTTCGTATCATATGAATAGAAGGCGCAGAGGCGCGCAGTTTTACACCGTAGCTTTGTCCGTGGCGGACAATTTCAGGCTCTTCAAGCTTTAAGTCCTCAAGCGCAGGACTTACAATTCCATAACCTGTTTCCTGTACTTCCTTTAAGGCATTTTCGATTTTTTCATATTCCTTTTTTACCTTTGACATTTCTCGCAGAGTAACTATAAGAGCCTCATCACCGTCTATTTCAAAGCCGGTTTCCTCGCCGAGAATTTTATAAAAAAGCTCACTCGGCATATCAAGGGCAAAATGAGCTCTGCCACGTGCTAAATCGATTGCATCAGGATAAAAAGAAACTCCGTATTCCTGACAGGTAAGATTTGAAAATACATCTCTTGCCTTGCCGAGCTTTGATATTTCTTTTGCTGCACTATTTATTGTGTTGTAGAGAGTCTTTCTGAAAGGATGCTCAGATGGCAGGGTGTCAACCCATTTCGGAACATTTATACCAAGTTCACTGATTGGAAACTCAAGAAGCACAAGCTCAAGGATTTTCTTTATATCCTCGCTGTCAAGCTCTGTGCAGTTTACAAGTGCGACAGGAGCTTGGTATTCCTTTTCCATTTCAAGAGCAAGTGCGATTGTATCTTTGTTTTCGGGGTGCTTTGAGTTCAGAATAATAGCAAAGGGCTTGTTTATGCTTTTCAGCTCATCTACAACTCTTTTTTCCGATTCTATGTAGTTTTCTCTCGGAATTTCAGCAATACTTCCGTCTGTTGTAACTAAAATTCCGATAGTAGAGTGGTCTCGTATTACCTTTTCTGTACCGATTTCGGCAGCTCTCTCAAAAGGGATTTCTTCGTCTGTCCAGGGAGTCATAACCATTCTCGGCTTGTCGTCCTCTGTGTGTCCTATAGCACCCGGAACAATATATCCGACACAATCTATCATTTTAACCTTCAGATTGCAGTTCCCGTCGAGGGTGATACCAACTGCACTGTCGGGAACGAATTTCGGCTCGGTAGTCATTACTGTTTTGCCCTTTGCACTTTGCGGCATTTCGTCTTTAGCACGTTCAAATTCGTGTTCGCTGTCAATATTCGGGAGTACAAGGGTTTCCATAAACTTTTTTATAAAGGTTGATTTACCTGTCCTCACAGGACCTACTACACCGATGTATATATCTCCATTTGTCCTTGCTGCAATATCCCCATAAATGCTTGTACTTGTCATAGCTTTTATCCTTTCTGCCAACTGTTTTTGTATATTGATATGTTGCAGAATTTGAGAATATGACAAAATACAAAAAAGGTGTGTAGCAAAATTCGTACAATGTATAAAAATGGGACGACACACAGGTCGTCCCCTACAAATAATTGTTAATATTGCTTTATATATCCTTCCTTGCCACAAGCCTGTTTATTGTATACCCGCGAGCAGAGAAGGTCGCTTCGTATTCTGTTACAACATTTTCGGTGTTGTACTCGGAATTGTGCAGGTCAAAGGTGATATCCGACATTTTGTAGCCTGCTGCAGGAAATTCCTCAAGCGAAAAGTCAAAGAACGGGCGGTTATCTGTTTTGAAATATATAGCACCGTCATCCTTCAGCAGTCCCTTGTACATTTCAAGGAATTTTCTGTATGTAAGACGACGCTTTGCGTGACGAGCCTTTGGCCAGGGGTCAGAGAAATTGAGGTAAATTTCAGAAATTTCTTCCTTTTCAAACATCTTCTCAAGGTTTTCGGCACCATCACAGATAAACAGCACATTATCTATTTCCGGCTCGGCATTTATTTTTTCCATCGCAAGCATTATTACATCCCGTACCTTTTCCATAGCGATAAAAAATCTCTCGGGATGCTTTTTTGCCATTCCGTAAACAAAGCTTCCCTTGCCGCAGCCGATTTCAAGACAAAGCTTTCTGTCTCCGGCGAGCTCACTCCATTTTCCCTTGTATTCTTCGGGATTTGTTACATTGATTCTTTCGCACACAAGGATTCTTTCCTCGGTGTGCTTTTTCTTTCTCATTCTCATATTTCGTTTTCCTTTTAATTTTTTAACAATTTTAACCAAAAAAGAGCAGGTATATTTTTTATAAAAAAGATAAAAATATTAGTGTTGCAAGATTTAAAACCCTTGCCTCATTATATATTTAAAGTTTTATATGAAAGGAAGAATATAAATGCTTGACAGAATTGCGCTGATACTTGCCATTATTGGTGGTCTTAACTGGGGTAGCGTGGGACTTTTCGGCTTTGACCTTGTAGCCTGGCTCTTTGGTGGTCAGACTGCCATTTTCAGCAGAGTTGTTTATGTTGTCGTTGCTCTTTCTGCACTGTGGTGCATTTCACTGCTGTTCAGAAGCAGGGAAGAGAGAGAGGAAACAAACTGAATACCAATTGCACTATAGCCTACCTTTGCGGGTAGGCTCATTTTTACATTAGATAGTCGATTTTTCCTGTTGCAACAGTAAGAAAGCCGTTGTAAAAATCCTCGGGTGAGTTGTCCATTCTGTTATAAACCTCAAGTGCTTCCTTTGCCTTTGCAAAAAACATTGTGGTTGTAAAATAGCACTTGTCGGAAATAATTACGGAAAAAGTGACATTTGTCCCGTCGTCGACCTTTTCCATGGCTACTTTGTATTCGATACCACAAACGAGCTTTTTGTATTGCCGCAATGCTTTGTTTATGGCAGAACGCAGATATTGCTTTTTTTCGGAAAAAACATTCACGGATTCCTGACCCTCGGGAGTAATTCCGCAGTATTCTGTGCCGTCAGCCTTTGTAATATATATCTGATTGCTTTGAGCAAGCTCAAAAATATATTCGTCAAGCTCCATTTGAGATATTTCGTCACTTGAAAGCAGTATTAAACGAAGATTCTGCATGCTTACTTCTTCAGAAAACTCGGATATTATAAAAAGCACAAGCATTTTCGCTTCTGTTTTGTCTGTCAGCATTTTCAACCTCCGTTTTACAGATTAAAGTACATATTACCCTAATATTGTATCACAACATTTTGAAAATTACAATGCTTTTTTATGTATAATTTGTAATAGTCACAGCTATATTTATAAAGAAAATAAAATTTCGGGGAGCCACATATGCAGAGCTTTACAATTACAAACAGAATATTGTTGATTTCCTTTGCAATCCTTATCTGCTTTTCGCTTTTTGGAAATAATTATTCCGGTAAAATTAAAAACGAGTCAATTCCTGTTTTTTCAAAAATACTTTATACTGAAAGTGCTGTAGCTGTAAACAGTAACTTTTCCGGCACCTCTGCACAAAGCGCAGTACTGATTAGTGGTGACACGGGAAAGGTACTGTTTGAGCAGAATTCCGATGCCGTTCTTCCGATGGCAAGTACTACAAAAATTATGACAGCGCTTATTGTTCTTGAAAATTGCAATCTTGAGGATACCTTCAAAATTCCAAAAGAGGCGTGTGGTGTTGAGGGTTCGTCAATTTATCTTACACCCGGAGAAAATATAACAATAAAAGATTTACTCTATGGTCTTATGCTTGAATCGGGTAATGATGCCGCAACTGCACTTTCAATTGCCACTGCAGGCAATACCGAAGCATTTGCTGCTCTTATGAATGAAAAGGCTAAGCAAATGGGACTTGTAAACACAAGCTTTTCAAATCCTCACGGACTTTCAAGTGACGGACACCATACAACGGCACGCGAGCTTGCACAAATTACATATACTGCTCTGAAAAATCCGACCTTTCGTGAAATCTGCAAAACAAAGAGTTATATATCCACATCCCTTGAAGGCAAACAGCGATATTTTTCAAACCATAACCGCTTGCTTCGTCTGTATTCCGGCTGTATCGGGGTAAAAACAGGCTATACCATAAATTCCGGAAGATGCCTTGTGACAAGCGCACAGCGTGGGGATGCTACTTATATTGCAGTAACCTTGAATGACAGAAACGACTGGAACGACCACGAAAGAATGCTTGACTATGCATTTTCAAATTTTGAATGTAAAAAATTCTATGAAAGTGGAGAGCTTTGTCTCAGGCGTGACGGGATAGAATACAAAAACCCCGAGCCTGTTTTTTCTCTTTTCGAAAAAGGCACGGGGAAGATTGATTTTACAGTATTGCTTGAAGGGTAATAAAATATTTTTCCTAAATGATATATCCGTTTTCGTCTTTTGAAAGCTCTTTTCCGTAAAGAGAGGCGAATACAAGGGTATCACCACGATACTCAAGCTTCATTGAGAAAAAAGGAGCATCCTTTGCTAAAAGAGTGAGAAAAAGCTTGTCTCCCTCCCAAATCGGGAGGGCTGAAATCTCTTCTTTTTTTACCCATTCGAGAATGCCCTCGTCGCAATTGTCGCCTTCTATGAGAGTCCCTTCGAATTCTGTACAGGTAAAAAGATGCATCTGCTCGGTTTCCCATTCGTCGGAAACAAAGGTAACAATCCCACGGTAGTCAGGCTTTATAAGGCATAAGCCTGTTTCCTCACGTGCTTCACGGATTACACATTCCTCGGGACATTCCTTTTCCTCGAACTTTCCTCCGACACCAATCCACTTGTGACTGTTGCAGTCATTTTTCTTCTTTATCCTGTGAAGCATAAGGTATTTTCCGTCTTTTTCTATGTAACACAGAGTTGTATTTTTCATTTTTGTCAACTCCTGTTATTCAACAGACAAGGAATAAATATCGTCGTTATTTTGTACTATCTGAGCAATAAGCGAAAAGTCAATTTCCTTTTTGCTTCGCACGGGAATTGAAAGGCTGAGCTTTTCGCCCTTTGACGATATTGACATATGTCCGTCAACAATTTCTATGTCAAAGCTTTCAAGCTGTTCGCGGAGCTTTTCGACAGCATCGGTGTTATTTTTGATTGATACTATCAGTTCAGACCTTATGTCGTGGTCAAGAACCTTGTCAAAGCCAACGGGGAATATGTGGAAGATAACCTGGAGAATGATTATAAGGACAGTTGTGGCAATTCCGACAAAATAAAGGCCGCTTCCTATTGCCATGCCGACAGCAGCTGTTGCCCAGATGCCTGCTGCAGTTGTAAGCCCCTTTATATTGGAGCTTTTTACAAAAATCATACCGGCACCCAGGAAGCTTACGCTTGTAAGCAGAGTTGAGGCAATTCTTGATGCGTCTACCTGAACACTGTCATATATTACCACATCAAAAAAAGCATACTTTGAAAGTATCATTGAAAGGGAAGCACCTATTGCAACAATACAGTGTGTTCTGAAGCCTGCATTCTTCTGACGCTTTGTTCTCTCAAGTCCTATAAGTCCTCCGCAAATGCAGGAAAGCAGTATACGGAACAGAAAAGGCAACTGATTTGTTAAGCCTTGTAAAAATGTAATTTTATCCATAGTTTTACTCCTTGTGTGAAAATTTGCTTAGCTTTACAGACTTTTAAAAATTTTAAAAACACAAAATATAGACGAGCTATGTTTTGTGTTTTTGTTTTATTTAAAATTTGTATTCTTCCGGCAATTCGACCTCTGCCTTTTTACAGAACTTTTTGATTTTACGAAGCTCCTTTTTCTGCCTGCGGCATTCCTTTGCATTTTTTGCACCACTTTTAAGATTTGAAATAATTATAATTGCCGACACAAAAAGCATAACTCCGATAATAATTGCCTTGAGCAGAGAAAATTCACGGCTGTATTCGTCCTCGGTGTTAACAAGGGTTTTACCGTACTTCTTGTCTGTAAGCTGTGTTTTTGTGTGAATGCTTTTTTTAACGGTGAATCTGTCGAGAACCGAAAGACCGTCCTTTACATCCTGCGCAAAATCCATAGCCTTATCTTTTGCGTCATATAAAAAATCCGAATATTTATCGTATTTCATTCCTGTTGCCTCCTTTTTAACAGTTACAACTTTATTATATACTTTATTATACACAGTAATTATGAATATTGTCAAGATATTTTATACAAACAACGAAAAATTTTATACAAATAACGAAAAATTGTATAATTTTTAGCATCTCAAGCTGATTTATACCAATAATTTTACTTTGGAACTTGACATAAGAGCCTGATGATGATATAATTATTATGTATGATTATAAATTAAACGGTCGTCTGAAAGGGAGTGAGTGCATTTTTACAAAAATACTTTTGTTAATTCTTGCACTCCTGCTGCTGTTGCTTCTTGCCAATATAACCTTCACAATAGGTTATGGTGAGAGATTTTACTACAGGCTTACCCTTTATGGAATTCCGATAAAGCCCGAATGGCTTTTGAAAATGTCAAAAAAAGAAAAAAAGCAAGGCAAAAAGAAGAAGCAGACAAAAAAATCAAAGTCACAGGGAAAAGTGCAAGAAGTACAAGCTGAAAAAGAGGACAAGTCGATTTTTACGGCATCTCTTATTTTAAGTGTGTTAAAGTCTGTTGCCGAAGAACTGCCGCGTGCTTTCAGAATAAAGTTATGCAACTTCAGAATGATACTCGGTGGCGAGGATGCAGCATCCGTTGCAATAAATTACGGAAGACTCTATGCGCTTTTGTCGGCTGTTCTCGGACTTTTTGAAAATTACCGCGGCTTGTTTTATGGCTTCAGGGTAAAACGAAGCGATATAATTCTACAGACCGACTTTACAAAAAGCAAGAGCGAGTTTTCAGCAAAGCTGAAAATCTCATTCTTTCTCTGGCAGCTGCTTTTTGCTGCAGTTCGTGTAGGAATCGTATTTATTATGGAAATAATAAAAGGTGAGAGAACGAGTACGGAAAACACCGGGAACGGAACTTTGGACAGTTAAAGCTAAATAAATATAGAAAATTTGAGGAAAGGAAAAGGAAAATGCCGGAAACACCAAACACTCCAAAATGTGAAAAAAAGGTAGAAACACCAATCAGCGAGATAATAAAAACTTCCCTTGAAAATGTAAAGAACACTATTGATTCAAATACTGTTATAGGAGAGCCGATGCAGGTACTTGACGGAACTGTAATTGTACCGGTTTCAAAGGTTTCCTGTGGAATTGCAACAGGTGGCTCGGATTTTGGCGGGAAAAATTCCCCCAAAAACTTTGGCGGTGGCGGAGGTACGGGAATTACTGTAACTCCTATTGCCTTTTTGGTTATAAATAGCGCAGGCGATGTAAAAATGCTCAATGTCGGAGAAAACTCCGGATACGCAAGTGCTAAGGTTGCAGATGCCTTGGCGGCAGTTGACGGAATTATTGATAAGGCACCCGGAATGGCAGAAAAAATCGTAAATATTTTCAAGAAGGATAAGAAGGGTATCGGAAGTGCCGACAGTACAGAAAGCAACGAGAGCAAAAAACAGTGAGGATATAATGACACCAAAGGAAATTGCCGCTCAATACCTGAAATATGTGCAGAAGCCTGCAAGATATATAGGTGGAGAGCTTAATGAAATTATAAAGGATAAGAAAAATGTAAATCTCAGAATCGCTTTTTGCTTTCCCGATTCGTATGAAATAGGAATGTCAAACCTCGGAATGAAAATTCTGTACGGTACTCTAAATGAGGTTCCCGATTTCTGGTGCGAGAGGGTTTTTGCACCCTGGGAGGATATGGGAAAGCTTATGCAGGAAAAGGATATTCCTCTTTATGCGCTTGAAAGTGGAGATGCACTGAAGGATTTTGATATTGTAGCTTTTTCAATATCCTATGAAATGGCATATACCAACATTCTTTATATGCTAAAGCTTGCGGGAATACCGCTTTTTGCAAAGGACAGGGGGAACAGCGACAAGTACCCGCTTATTATCGGCGGTGGTACCTGTGTGTATAATCCCGAGCCGCTTGCTGACTTTTTTGACCTTTTCAATATCGGAGAGGGCGAGGAAATGCTCACCGAAATATGCGAAAGAATAAGAGATTACAAGTTTGACTGCAAAGACGGTAGCAAGGAATACTCAAAGGAAGAATTACTCGAAAGCCTTGTGGAAATACAGGGAGTATATGTTCCCTCGTTCTATGATGTAGAATATAACGGTAAAGACGGAACAATATCAAAAATTGCACCTAACAGAGAGGGTGTTCCCGAAAAGGTAGTAAAGAGAAATGTACCTGATTTTGAGACCTCTTACTATCCTGAAAAGGTGGTTTTGCCGTATATTGAAACTGTACACGACAGAATAACACTTGAAACAGCCCGTGGTTGTATCAGGGGTTGCAGATTTTGTCAGGCAGGAATGGTTTATCGTCCTTACAGAGCACGTTCGTATGACAGACTCTGCTGCCAGGCAAGAGAAACCTTTAATAATACAGGTTATGAGGAATTATCCCTTCTTTCACTTTCTATCAGCGACTATACAGAGCTTCGTGAACTGGTTGACGGTCTTAAGGAATGGACAGACGAAAAAAAGGTCGGTCTTTCTTTACCGTCAATGAGAATTGATGCTTTTGAAAGTGAAATTATGGAAAAGGTAAACGGAGTTCGTAAAACAGGACTTACCTTTGCGCCGGAAGCAGGAACACAAAGACTTCGTGATGTTATAAATAAAAATCTTACCGAGGAAGAAATCCTTGATGGTTGTAGAGCTGCCTTCAGCAAGGGCAGAACAAGTGTAAAGCTCTATTTTATGCTTGGACTTCCGACAGAAACCGACGAGGACATTTGTGGAATACCTGCACTCGGACAGAAAATCATAAACGAATTTTACAGAAATCCCGATAAACCTAAGGGTAAGGGCGTGGAAGCAACAATGTCCGTTTCCTGCTTTGTTCCGAAATCACATACCCCGTTCCAATGGGAAGCGCAGGATACCCTTGAGGAGCTTGTGCGCAAGCAAAAACTTCTCGGTCAGAATATAACTACAAGAAAATTGCGTTATAACTGGCACGAAGCAAAGGTGAGCAGACTTGAGGCGGTATTTGCACGAGGTGACAGGAGACTTTCAAAGGCTTTGAGCTATGCTTGTGAATGTGGCTTTATGTTTGACGGCTGGGACGAATTTTTCAGCTACGACGCCTGGATGGAGGTCTTTGAAAAGACAGGAACCCCCCCCGACTACTATGCAAACAGACCCTTTGATTTTTCGGAAATTCTCCCCTGGTCGCATATTTCCTGCGGCGTTTCGGATGAATTTTTGTTGTCTGAAGCAAAACGGGCAAGAGAGGAAAAAACTACACCTGACTGTCGCAGTAAATGCTCTGCGTGTGGTATGCAGAAGGAATGTACGATACATAAAAAGAAATAAAAGGAAATTATCGCATATACAGTACTTTGTATATGCGATATGTTTTTTGTTTTTTCAAAACAGCCAAAATGGCACAAAAATAAAGTACACATTTCCTTTTTTTTGATAAAAAGCTAAAAAATTCAAAAAGCTATTGACAAAATAGGCTCCTTATGATATAATAATAAGGCTGTTTTGGGAAACAATAGAATAAATGATTCATTAGCTCAGTCGGTAGAGCACTTGACTTTTAATCAAGGGGTCCGGAGTTCGAGTCTCCGATGGATCACCAAAAAAGAAACGACAATTTTCGACAAGAAAGTTGTCGTTTCTTTTTGTACTCTTATTTTTTTTACTATTCTCTCTTCACTTTTCTCTTAAAAATTGTCGTTTCCGGATAAGAGATAAAAGAGAATAGAGAAGAGAAAAGGTAGTTTTGCTTGCGCAAAACAAAGATTTAATTTTGAGATTTTAAACTGTCATCTAAACCATTCGGCTTTTATGTAATAAAAGACTTCCTCACTAAAAAAGTGAGGCAGTCTTTTTTTTGCAGTCCAAAACGAAAATATTGATTATGTTAAGAACTCCACATCAGTATCCTGCTTGTATTTCTGTCGGAAACTTCGTGGCGAAATACCTTCTCTTTCTTTAAAAATTTTACTGAAATAAGAAAAAGAACCAAATCCACACTCAAGAGCAATATTTGAAAGAGGGTCGTCAGTAAACAAAAGCATTTTTTTCGCAATTGCAAGGCGCTGCAGAACGATATATTCGTTGATAGTAAGGTTTGTTTCCTTTTTGAATATATGACACAGATAGTATTTGTTACAATGAATGTAGGCGCATAATTCATCAAGATTTATTTTTTTATGGATATTTTCGTTTATGTATGTCAGAATTTCAGAAATGTTATTTTTTATAGTGGGTATTACCGAATTCTTGTTTGCGTGAGAAAGAGTCAGAATTTTAAATAAAGCCATAGTTATATTGATGCCCGAATAGGTGTCATTTGCATCATATGCTGTTTTCATTTTCATAAACTCGGCATTTATTGTTATAGCCTGATTGTCGTCGAATTCCATACAACAGCCACCGTCGCTTACAAACAAATCTCTTACAATGTCACTAAAACTTGTAATTTGTGCAACCGAATCAACAAAGGGTGCTTGTATTATTATTCTGCTTCTGATATATGGGACTTCGTCTTTTGGAACGAAACAATGGGTTTCAATACCGTTTATAAAATACAGCGTTCCTTTTTTCAGAGGGTATAATTTGTTGTTTACAATTACAACACCTTCTCCTGAATTTACAAACAAAACCTCGTAGCAGTTGTTGTGTGAGTGTTTTCTGTTATTAAGACTGTTATGACCTTGTTCTTTGTAGCTGAAATCCATAATTTCCTTCATTTTTTCTCACCTCGATATAATTATTATACCATATCAATTCCAAAAAAGCAATATTTTTATAAAAAAGGTCAATATTTTGATATTATTTAAAAATATTTACCTGTATAATAAATGTGAGGTGATAAACAATGTCGAATAAAGAAGTAATTATATGTGACCTTGACCATAAGCATATAGACGAAGAAAAGGCAGTTTTTGAAAGTGCAGGAATCGATGTTAAATGGCTGCACTGTAAGAATCAGGACGAAGTAATTGCAAACTGTCGTGGTGCAAAGGTTTTGCTTAACCAGTATGTACATATGGACAAAAAAATCTTTGAGGCACTTCCGAGCGTTAAATGTATTGTACGTTACGGCGTTGGATTTGACAATGTGAATCTTGAAGATGCAACAAAATACGGAGTACAGGTATGTAATGTTCCCGATTACGGAACACGCGAGGTTGCAGACCAGGGTTTGGCACTTATGATGGCATTGGTACGAAAGGTTTGCTATACCAATAAGCTCATACGTGAAGGAGTATGGGATTACAGACGTGAAATCCCGATTTTCAGACTTTCCGACTGTACCGTGGGTATATGTGGAGTCGGAAGAATAGGCAGCGAATTTGCAAAAAGAGTGGCAGCTCTGGGTTGTAAGGTTATTGCATACGATATAGATGAAAAAAACGAAAACAGGAAGTTTCCGGATTTTGTTGAGTTCGTGGAATTTGATGAGATGATAAAACGCTCTGATATTATATCTATCCATTGTCCCTTAAATGAGCAGACATACCACATGTTCGGAAAAGAGCAATTTTCTCAAATGAAGAACTCGGCGTATATAGTAAATGTTGCGCGTGGTGGAATTATTGACGAAGAAGCACTCCTGTGGGCTCTTGAAAATGGGGAAATTGCAGGTGCAGGTCTTGACGTTGTTGAAAAAGAGACAGAGGCGTGTGAAAGTCCCTTGTTAAAATTTGATAATTTTCTTATAAGTCCCCATACTGCATGGTATTCCGAACAGTCCTCGAAGGACCTGAAGCGTAAGGCAGCAGAAGAAGGCTTAAGATTTTTAAAAGGCGAGGCAGTTCATTATCCTGTAAATAATTTAAAATAATATAAAAGGAGAGAAGAGAAAAAATGAAAGCAATACAGTTTGTAGCACCTGACAAAATTGAAGTTAAAGACGTAGCTATGCCCGTTGTTCCGGAAGGTTGGGGGCTTATAAAGGTTTCGCATTCCGGAATATGTGGAACAGACCTTAACATCTATGCCGGAACTCATCCAAGAGCAAAAGCTCCCTTAACTATGGGACACGAATTTTCGGGTGTAATGGCAAATGATGCAGGCGACCTTAAGAAAGGTATGAGAGTTACGGCATACCCACTTATTTCCTGTATGAAGTGTACTCCTTGTACAGAAGGAAACAAGCATGTTTGTAATACTCTTAAATTATTTGGTATCGACTGCGACGGTGGTATGGCAGAATATGTTGCAATACCTGCAGACCAGATTGTAAAATTACCTGACAATGTTTCAGATGAAGTAGGTGCACTTGTTGAACCGATAGCAGTAGCCGTTCATACACTTCGTGAAACAGAATTTACCCCCGGTGACAATGCACTTGTTTTCGGTTGTGGAACAATAGGTCTTTGTATAGCTCTGACACTTCGTCTTTTTGGAGCAGGAGACATAGTTCTTGCCGATACAGATGAAATGCGTATAAAGCTTGCAAGAGAGCTTGGCTTTGAAGTTATAAATCCTGCAACAGATGATATTTTGAAAATTACTGAGCAAAAGACAAACGGCGACGGCTTTGACAGAGTATTTGACTGTGCAGGTGCACAGGCAGTAGCAAACAGTCTGCTTGATGTGGTAAAGGTTCGTGGTAAAATTGTAATTGTAGCATCTTATAAAAAGCCTGCAGAAATGCCGCTGTTTAAGGGTATGGCAAAGGAAGTTACAATTCGGTTTGTAAGAGTTTACAGACAGAAGGACTTTGAAATAGCAGCTAAAATGGCAGCAAATGAGCCTGCGTTTTCAAAAATCATAACTCACATAGTTCCTGCCGATGAAGCACAAAAGGGCTTTGACCTGCTCTTTACAAAGGGAACGGGTGCAGTTAAGGTAATGTTCAAATTCTAAAAATCTGGAGGAAAGAAAAAATGTACTTATTTGATTTAACAGGTAAAAACGCCCTTGTTACAGGTGGTAACAGAGGTTTAGGGTACGGTATTACGGAAGGTCTTTGCGAGGCAGGAGCAAAGGTGGTAATCCTTGCTTCAAGCGATAGTGTATATACTGCAGCTCAGGAATTTTGTAAAAAAGGCTTTGATGTTACAGGTGTAAAATGTGATTTGTCAAATCCTGAGGATATCGAAGCGACCTTTGAAAAGGTTATGACAATATTTGGTGGTAAGATTGATATACTTGTAAATAATGCAGGTATTCAGCGCAGAAATCGTTGTGAGGAATTTTTAGCCTCCGACTGGGATGATGTTATCAATGTAAATCTTCGTTCTGTTTTTCAGCTTTGTCAGCTTGCAGGAAGAAAAATGATAGAGCAGGGTGGAGGAAAGATTATAAATCTTGCATCAATGCTCAGCTTCTTCGGTGGTTTTACAGTGCCTGCGTATGCAGCAGCCAAGGGTGGCGTTGCACAGCTTACAAAGGCTCTGTCTAACGAATGGGCATCAAAGAACATCAATGTAAATGCAATCGCTCCCGGTTATATGGCAACAGAAATGAACACAAGACTTATCGAAGACGAGAAGCGTAATGCAGAAATTCTCAGCCGTATTCCTGCAGGAAGATGGGGTACACCCGAGGATATGAAGGGACTTGTAATTTTCTTAGCGTCAAGCGCATCCGATTATATGAACGGTGCTGTTATCCCGGTTGACGGTGGGTACCTGGGAAGATAATATTATAAAAATATCATAATAAAAAACCGACATCATCAAATCTTAATGGTGTCGGTTTTTATTTGAATAATTCCTTGACAAAACAGGTAGAGTGTTATATAATATCCTTGTTGTAAAAGCAGGGGAGATGAGCTTTTTTTGGTTTACATAGGTAATTTTTTCGGTTTTTTTGCAGTTGCTCTTTTTGTTTTAAGCTATCAGCTGAAAAAGAGACAGGCTATTATAGTATGTAATACCGTATCCCGACTTTTTTATGTTATTCAGTACCTGTTCCTCGGAGCTTTCGAGGGGGCAATAATTGACTTTATTGCAACGCTTATTTCGGCACTTGTTGTGAAAAAAAGTGGAGAGGGTAAAAGGGTAAGGGTTACGGTTGCTGTTCTTTTGTATGTTGGAATAATTGCTTCAAGTGCTGTACTGTATAAAAACATTTTCAGTCTGCTCTCATTCTTAGGCGTGAGTCTTGAACTTTTTTCCTTACTTTTCAGTAAGGAAAAAAATATTCGTATATTTTCTCTTGCAGGGCAACCGTGCTGGCTTATTTATAATGCACATTTTAAAGCTTACAGCTCTGTTGTAGGGAACGTAATAACGATTATTTCAATTATAACAGCACTTATAAGATACGATATTATTGCCAAGAAAGAGAATTCTCTGGTATAATAATTGAATTTGCGAAAAGTTGGGAGAAAAAATATGACGGGAACGATTTTCAATATACAGAAATTCTGTGTAAATGACGGACCGGGAATAAGGACAACAGTGTTTTTCAAAGGTTGTCCTCTTGGTTGTATTTGGTGTCATAACCCCGAATCAAAAAGTGTAAAGCCGGAGCTTTTTTATCACGAGAAAAAATGCGTAAAATGTGGAAAATGTGCAAGTGTATGTGAATTTGGCGTACATAGTTTCAATGACGACGAGCATATTTTCAAACGCGAGCTTTGTACTGCTTGTGGAAAATGCGTGAAGGTTTGTCCTACACAGGCCCTTGAAATGTCAGGTTATGAAATAAGTGCAGATGATGTAATAAATGCAGTGCTGAAAGATAAAATATTCTACGATAATTCCGGTGGAGGAATGACACTTTCGGGTGGTGAACCTATGATGCAGTACGAGTTTGCACTTGAACTTATGAAAAAAGCTAAAGAAAACGGACTTCATACCTGTATGGAAACCTGTGGTTTTGCACCGGAGGAGCATTATCGGGAAATTGCTGAATATACCGATATTTTTCTTTTCGATTATAAGGTAACAAACCCCGAAAAGCATAAGGAATACACCGGAGTTACAAACGAAAAAATACTTTCAAATCTTAAAATGCTTGACTCGATGGTGAAATCAATCATCCTTCGTTGTCCGATTATTCCGACAATCAATGATGACAAAGAGCATCTTCAGACAATTTCAAAGGTAGCAAATTCGCTGAAAAATATAATTGAGATAAATATCGAACCATATCATCCACTTGGAAAAGGGAAATCCGAGCTTCTCGGAAAGGACTATCCGTTATCACACCTTGATTTTGCAGGGCAAGAGGAAATAGCGCAGTGGATAGAAACCGTAAAAAGCGGAACTTCTGTCCCGGTTTTAAAAGGGTAAAAAATGAAATGGGCTGTAACAAAACGAATTGTTACAGCCTTCAATTTTATTTTTTCTTTTTCAAAAATTCAAGCTTCGTTTCGGATATTAAAAGTGCCACCATTACAAGGAAGAAACCGACAAAAATAATAGGGTCCTTCTTCTCGTCCGGGAAGAATATAAGTGAAAACATAACACCGAAAACCGATTCAAGGCTCAGCAGTATAGAGGCTGCCCCGGGACTTACATACTTCTGACCGATATTCTGAAGCAGAAGTGCTATGGTCGTTCCGAAAACAGAAAGGTAAGCAAGCATTACAAGATTATCGACGGGGATATTGGTAATGTCAAGGGGTTGTTTTGTAATTAAAGACGCCACAAGACAGAATATCGAACAGTGGAAAAATTGCAGTATGGTAATTACTATCATATCCTTATCCCTTGCCGTACACCACACGGCAACTATGTGAGCAGCATAAAAGAATGCACCCAGAAGTGTCAGAGCATCACCTGCAACAATTGTGAGCTTTTCACCCTGCGAGGTGAGTGCCACCATACCGATACCGATAATACAGATAAAGGCTGCAATTACATTGTAGGCATCGGGACGCTTTTTTGTGACAAACCACATAAGAAACGGCACAAGTACACAGTAGCCTGCCGTCAGCATAGCGTTTTTACCCGGTGTCGTATCTGCAAGACCTATTGTCTGGGAAAAGTACGCGCAGAAAAGACACAAACCGATAATTGCACCACTTGAAAAGTATTTTTTATTAAGAAGCTTCAGCTTTTTGTGGAATATTGCAGAAAGCAGCACCCAACCGACAGTAAAGCGAAAAAACAACAGCCAGCTCGGTGCCATTACACTGACGGTGTCCTTCATAAGCACAAAGGTACTGCCCCATATTATGGTTGCTGTAAGAATTGCAAGCTTTGCAAGCAGTGATATATGTGTAGTTTTCAATTTCTCCTCCGAATGTTATAAAAACAGAATTTAATTTTGTCAACTACAAAATAATACACCAATTTGCAAATTTTGTCAAGTCTCTAATGGTTTATTATTTCATTAGTTTTAGTACTCACGCAACACTCCTATTGGTGCCAATACAATAAATAATATACAGAAAATCACTCCGTCTACCCAACTTACATTGTTTTTATCCTTCTCATAATCAAATCCCACCTGTATTAGTATCTTACCACAACCACTTGCCGTTCTTCGGACTTCTCATACTTCCTTTTTTTCTTCCTTTTTTGGAATTGTCCGATAAAGGTGCAAGTATTAAACCTACAATTACAAGAAATATTACCGAGCCGACTTTAAGTAAAAAAATCCCCATAACTAAATTTTCCTTTCATTCTTTATATTCCTTAATTTTTAATGAGTACGAGCTTTCCTCTTTATAAACCTGTAATCATAAGCCTCCTCGGGAATGAAATCCACCTCTGTTCCACAGTACCCTTTTCCTTTGTCCTCGCCGAAAAGTCCTTCTCTTGTCATCTTATCAGAGTAATAATAAAGATAACTGTTAATATCTTTACGAAACCGTTTTACTTCCGAGCGTAGCTTTTTCATATCAGCCTTTATACGGGGTAAAAGCTTTTTTGCTTTTTCTTTGTAAATACCTTTGTCAAGAGAGTTGATTTTTACTACCTTTGTCATTTTATCGTTCTCCTTTTTTCTTTTATCTCTTCCTCTTGACTGTATTGTACCATAAGTGGTGTGCCATAAAACTCCCTTTGAGTTTTAGTTGTGTACGATATAAGGGACACTTCGACGGAGAACAAGTGGGTGCAACAAAATAATACAGAATGCACAATCTGAATCCCGAAGGTGTACGAGTGTACGTCGAGAGGTGAAGATTGTGTATAATACAAAAAATAAATAAAAAAACAAGGACTTCTGCATTAAATGCAAAAGTCCTGAATGTTTTATATTGAAATTAGTCAGAGATATAAGGCATAATTGCGATATGTCTTGCTCTCTTGATAGCTACTGTGAGCTGTCTCTGATGCTTAGCGCAAGTACCTGTGATTCTACGAGGGAGAATTTTTGCTCTCTCGGATACACACTTGCGAAGTCTGTTTACATCTTTATAATCAATGTGTTCTACCTTATCCTGACAGAACTGACAAACTTTTTTCTTTTTACGCATCATCTTGAATTGTGGCTTCTGAGCGTCCATGGAAAGTCCTCCTTTCGACTTACATTGTAGATTTTGGAACGATTAGCGAAACTGTTTTAATCAGAATGGCAAATCGTCTTCGCCGACAACATCCTCGAAGTTTGTTTCCGGCATTTCCTTTTGCTGTGGCATCTCTGCACCACCGTAATAAACACCACCGTCAGGCTTTGTACCATTATCGGACTTTTTGCCGACAAAAGTTACTTCATCAGCAACCACTTCGGTGAAATAGCGCTTCTGTCCGTTAGGGTCGGTATAATTTCTTGTCTGTAGTGCTCCACAAACAAGCATAGACTGACCTTTTGTGAAGTATCTTGCAACAAACTCAGCCTGTTGTCTCCAGACAACGATATTGATAAAATCTGCCTGAACGGCATCATCGGGCTTTGCAAATCTCCTCTGCACTGCAAGAGTAAATGTTGCAACAGATACACCACTTGGTGTTTTCTTAAGTTCCGGGTCGGCAGTAAGATTGCCGACAAGAATTACTTTGTTAAAGGCCATCTTTTTGTCCCATCCTTCCTTAAGTTACGGATTACTTTTCGAGTGCAACAATAATAGAACGAAGAATACCGTCTGTAATGTTGTATACACGGTCGAGCTCTGCAGGCACAGCCTTTTCTGAAGAGAAGTTTACGAGAACGTAGTAGCCCTCGGTATAATCTTCAATCGGATATGCGAGCTTTCTTTTGCCCCATTCATCGATGCTGTCAATAGTACCGCCATTGTTTGTTATAATACCTGTGAACTTTTCTACAAGCGCTTTTGTAGCCTCTTCTGTAAGTTCAGGGTTTATAACGAAAATGGTCTCATACTTTGCGATGATTTTTTCCATTTTCTACACCTCCTTTCGGTCTATGACCCGATGTCCACGCATCGGGTAAGGAGAAGTATTGCCGATATTGCAACACTTTCCGAATAATCATTTTACACCTTTTTCTTTGTTTTGTCAAGTGTGTAACTGAAAGTTTACAATTTGTATAACTAAATAAGGCTTTTTTCTTGCCTGAAACGCACAAAAAACAGCGTATAAATTCGTAGAGATATTTAAAATACCAAATTTTTGAAAGTTTTGAAAAAATATTATTCAAATTTGTTGATTTTTCTGTAAATATATGGTATAATTACCGTTAATATGAATTTTACAGTAAAAAGGAGTTCAAAAAATGGATATTTTGGCATTTGTACTTTATTTTGTATTGATGCTCGCTATTGGTATTTATTTCTTCGTAAGATCCAAAGTGGCAACTGAGAAGGATTATTTCCTTGGTGGCAGAGCAATGGGACCGTGGGTAACGGCAATGAGTGCGCAGGCATCTGATATGAGTGCGTGGCTTTTGATGGGCCTTCCCGGAAGTATATTGGCTTTCGGTTTTGGTCAGGCATGGATTGGTATAGGGCTTGCTATTGGTACGGCAGCAAACTGGATACTTGTAGCAAAGAGACTTCGTAAGTTTTCAAGGGCGTCGGGGGATGCTATTACACTTCCTCAGTACCTTTCAAACCGTTTTGTTTCAAAAAGTCATACATTAAGCGTTATTTGTGCAATTGTATTTCTTGTTTGCTTCACGATTTATGTTGCTTCTGCTTTTGTTGCAGGTGCAGATGTGTTTACAACACTTATTCCTGAGCTTGCACGTTCGCATGCGATGATTATCTTTGCAGCAATCGTGGTTGTTTATACCTTCCTTGGTGGATTTAACGCAGTTTGCTGGACTGACTTTTTCCAGGGACTTCTGATGCTTGCAGCCCTCCTGATTGTGCCTATTGTTGTAGGCTTTACAAGAGACCTTGAGCCTGCAGCACTTGCAACAGTATATCAGGGACCGAATGGAGAAGAATTCAAATTTGTAGCAAATTTCTTCAGCGCAAGCTGGAAAGATATTTTATCGGGACTTGGTTGGGGACTTGGTTATTTTGGTATGCCTCATATTATTGTAAGATTTATGGCAATCAAGAAGCCGTCAATGGTTAAAAAATCAGCTACTGTTGCAATCATCTGGGTTGTACTTTCTCTTGCAGCTACAATTGCAATTGCATACCTTGGAAGAATGTTTGTGTATTCAAACGGTACAGACCTTTCAGAGGTTCTTCTTGCAAAAGGTCAGCAGTCGCTAATCTTTGTAGAGCTTGCCCGTGACGTATTCCCTGCGTTTATTGCAGGTCTTTTGCTTGCAGCAATAATTGCAGCATCAATGTCAACAGCAGATTCTCAGCTTCTTGTAGCAGCATCTTCTTTTGCAAGTGATCTTTACAAACCGATTATACGTAAAAAAGCTTCAAATAAAGAAATGCTTTGGGTAAGCCGTCTGATTGTTCTTGTTATTGCAATTATCGCATACTTTATTGCAAGCAGCGAGGGGGATGCTGCTCAGGCTATTATGAACCTCGTTTCAAATGCATGGGGTATATTTGGTGCGGCGTTTGGTCCTGCGGTGTTGTTGTCACTTTTCTGGAAGCGTTTTACATACAAGGGTGCCGTTGCCGGTATTGTAGTTGGTGCTTTGGTTGATATGTTGTGGCTCTGGCTGCCTGTTTGCGGTGGTGCTACACTTACAGCGACAACAGGAATTTATGAAATTATCCCGGGATTTATAATTGGTGCAATTGCAGCAATAGTTGTAACGCTTATTGACAAAAAGCCTTCGGCTGAGGTTGAGGCAATTTTTGAGCAGGCTACCAATAAGGCGATAGATGACTGATTAAATTTATTAAATTAGGGCTTGTAGCAAAATAGTGCAGAATGCACAATCTGAATTCCGAAGGTGTACGAGTGTACGTCGAGAGGTGAAGATTGTGTATAATACAAAAAAATTAAATATATAGATAAAGAAAAACGGCTTTTCAGCCGTTTTTCCGTTTTGTATAAAGGAAGCTATGCGATGATGATTGCATACTTTAAAAGAGGTTAGCCGATAGCAGACAGTAAGGATATAAATATCCCCCCGATGAAACGGGGGGATATTTATATATATAATTTATGCTTTCGTCTTACCGTTTTTAAAGAAATGTCCTACAATCATAAATACTGCAAATACTATAATGTAGAACAGCGTTCCCCACTTGTGAGAGTAAATGGTTGCAAATACCATAAACAAAGAACCGAGGATTGCCAGAATCGGCATTACGATTCTCTTAACAGGAGAAAATTCCTTGAAGCTCAGCATCTTTATAAAGATTGGAAGATAAAGCGCATAAACTGTAACAATCGGAATTTCCGATGAGTCAAAGCCGAACCAGTTAACTGAAATTGTACCTGCTTCTGCGTTGAGAGTACCAATTGTACGAATCAGCGCATTTGCAGTTTCGGCGTCATAGGTAACTGTGAAAATGCCGCCGAGGTTTGCACAGAAGAAATAGAAAAGCCATGCAGCAGTAACAAAAAGTCCGAATATAGCTGAGTTTGTCGGCATGTTTGTTTTAGGATCAACCACCGAGAAAATGTCAGGTCTCGGGCCCTGATTTCTTGCAGAAAGTGCATAAAGTCCTCGTGTAGTACCGAGCATAAGTCCGTTAAGAGTACTGATACAGGAAATTGCAATAAATATATTCAGAATTGTACCGAAAACATTTCCGAAAATGTTGTAGAAAGCAATTGTTGCACCGTCAGTCTGAAGTGACTGTACAGAAGCACCACCTGCAACACCTATGTAATAAGCGATATAAACTATCATAATAATTGCAGTACCGAGTGTAAGTGCTATCGGAAGATTCTTCTTTGCATCCTTGATTTCGGCATTTATTGAGGTTGCGATAATCCAGCCTTCATATGCGAAAACTGTGGCAACGCTTGCGCCGAAAAGTGCTTCCATGCCACTGTTGCTTCCGGTTGCAAAGTTAGAAATAAGAAGTGGTGCCGCAGCTCCCTCCGGAGTGAATACAAGACCGTAGACTGTCCCCACAACCGCCATAATTGAAAGGGGTATGAGCTTTATAATTGTAGTTGAAACCTGGAATTTACCTGCAAGGATGGGGGACAGAGTGTTCAATGCATATGCAAAAACAAGATAGAAGCCTGCAAGGGCAAGACAGGTGTTTGTAGTAGGATCTGCCTGTCCGAAGATAACAAGAGTGTATCTTGCAGAAACCCAGGCAAGAACAGATGTCATTGCAGGGTAGTAGATTGTAGTTACAAACCAGCCGATGTAGTAAGCATACTTGCTTCCGCAGGTAGCCTCGGCGTAGTCTACAAGACCGTTTACTTTTTCATACTTTGTTGCCATTGTAGCAAAACAAAACGCACAGACAATCATAACAATACCACCGATTACCCATGCGAGGATACCGAGCGGCATATTTCCGTTTGTTATGTTGAGTACATTTTGCGCTTTGAAAAATACACCACTGCCGATTACTATTCCGACAACCATCGCAATGGCAGTCAACAGCCCGTACTTTTTGGTCAGTTCATTTCCCATAATTTTTCTCCTTCGTTTTTCGCCACCCTGCAGGGTGGTATTTTTATATTGAAAACACCCTACATTAAGGGTGCTCTCTCCGACTATTATGCCATAATTTTAAAAATATGTCAAGATTTTTTTAAAAATACAGAAAATTTTGTCGTTTTGTTCCTGTTTTCCAAAAAACTTAACGAAATCTATATATAAATAAATATGTACGACTTTGCAGTTTCCTTATAAAGCCTTAGTCTCTTGCCTTTTCTTTTGCTTTTCTTTTCTGTACTTTCCGGTCGTTATTCCTTTCTCGGCTTTGAATACCCGACACAGAACCTTCGCATCGGCAAATCCCACCTCGGCAGCAATAGTTTCTACCGAGTAGTTTGTTTTGTCAAGTAATATACACGCCATTTTTACTCTGTATCTGTTCAGAAGGGAGTGGAAGGTGTCGCCGGTTATTCGTTTGAAAATTTTGCAGAAATTACTTTTTGTATAACCGCAGATTTTTGCCACCTCTTCAACAGAAAGAGATTCTCTGTAGTTGTGTTCAATAAGTTCAAGCGCTTTTTCGATACTTGTAACAAGATGCTTTTGCTCCGGGGACTGCTCGGTGGAAGTTATAGTCCCAAGCTTGCGAAGAAGGTAAGCACAGATTTTATACAGATTTCCTTTGATTGTAAGTCCTGCAAAGTCCGCCATGCTTTCTTGCAGCTCAATGACCTCCAGGAAGATTGCATAAAGCTCCTTGTTGTTTTTTTCGTCAACCTTCAGCACCGGGTTGGTTGTGGCAATGTTTACCAGCAAATCAAAGTATCTTGAAAGCAATATCGGTCCGACTTCAATTACGAGCATACGACAGTCGGTCCTGTTTTTTTCCGGGTATTCGTGAGCTTCCATTGAGTCTATTATGACTAAATCGCCTTGCCTGAGGACACGTTCCTCATTATTTATAATAACGGCAAATTCACCTTCAATACAGTAGTTCAGCTCTATTTCGGGGTGTCTGTGTTTTTCAAAGCTTTTCATTCTTTTTGTGATACATACATGATATGGCTGTTGATCAAGCAGCATTTTCTGGTAAAGCATATTGACCTCCATTCCTCCGGCGTTCCGGACGGTATAACGCTTATAGGTGTAAATTGCCTGTGCCGGTGGTATTAAGTTACCACCTCTCAAACAGAGTATAACACAAATAGAAATGTATGTCAAGTACCGAGTGAATTTTTGAGAATTTTTAAGTAATATTTAGGGTTGCATATACGTGGCACAAAATGTTATTATAATAATGTAAAGTGTATGTTGTTGAGCATATGCTTTTATGCGACAAAGGAAACTTTGTTTCATATAAAAAATAAATAAATAAAGGAGAAAGAGAAATGGACGTATCAAGAATTACAGCGGCTATATGGCCGTGGGGAACAACAACAAGAGAACAAATGGAAACTGCCGCAAAGGAAGTATCCGAAATCGGTTACAAGAGCTTTGAAAGCGTAAAGCAGGCTATTTATGCTTTCGATATGGACATTGAAGCATACAGAGAAGTACTTAAGAGATATGATCTTAAGCCTGTAAGTTTCTATTTCCACATTCCGGCTAACAACGAAAACCTCGATGAGTTCTTCAGCAATATTGACAACGAGCTTGACTTTATTGCAAATCTCGGAGTAAAGCGCGTATGTCTTCAGGCTACTAACGGAAGACCCGGCGACGGCATTATGGATGAGGCAAAAAAGGCAGAAGAGCTTGATGTTGTTATGAGATTTGCTGAAAACACTAAGAAGCATGGCATTACTACAAACATTCACCCTCACTATAACACATGGGTTATGTATGAGGATGAAATCGACAACATACTTCAGAATTCCGATCCCAAGATTCTTTCCTTTGCTCCGGATACCGCTCATCTTGTAGGTGGTCTTTGTGATCCGGTTAAGGTAATTCGCAAGTATGTTGACAGAGTTAACTTTACTCACTTCAAGGACATAAAGGGCGCAGGACTTGAGTCTGAAGGTTATGCTTCTGCAGGTATGGAAGTTTATAAAAACTTCTGTGAGCTTGGTCAGGGTTGTGTTGATTTTAAGTCGATATTTGAAATTCTCAAAGCGAATAACTACGACGGTCCTCTTTGCGAGGAGCTTGACAGACCGCCTGTAAGCAACGCAATAAGTGCAAAGAACAATTTTGAATTCCTTAAGAACAACTATTAAGGAGCAAAGAAAATGAAGAAAATAAATGTAGGCATACTTGGTATGGGTTACATAGGCGAAAGCCATATCGAAGCGGTGCGCCGCATCGGATATTGTAACTTATATGCAGTTGCAGATACTAATTTTGAGCTTGCAAAAGCTAAAGCTGAGTTTTACGGAATAGAGAAGTGCTACAATAGTGTTGACGAGCTCATAAATGACCCGAATATTGATGCAATTCACAACTGTACACCCAACTTTCTGCACACAGAAATCAACAAAAAGATTATAGAATCGGGAAAGCACCTTTTCAGCGAAAAGCCGCTTTCAAAGAATTATGAAGAAGCACAGTCTCTGATTGAGGTTCATAACAAGCATCCCGAGGTTGTTGCTGCCGTAAATTTCAATTACAGAATGAATCCTCTTGTACAGGATATGAGAGGAAGAATTGAAAAGGGCGAGATTGGCGATGTTCGTATAATCAGCGGAAGATATCTTCAGGACTGGCTCTTGTATGATACCGATTACAGCTGGAGACTTGAGCCTGATGTATCGGGAAATTCCTGTGCTATAGCTGATATCGGTTCACATCTTATGGATCTTGTTCAGCACGTAACAGGCCATAAAATAACCGAGGTTATGGCAGACCTTGTTACAATGATACCTGTTAGAAAAAAACCACTCAAGCAGACCGAAACCTTTACAAGTGCAGTACCTGCCGAATTTGAGGAAAAAAAGATAGAAAACGAGGATTACGGTGCAGTTCTGTTTAAAACAGACAAGGGTGCAAGTGGTGTTTATCACGTATCTGAGCTCTGTGCAGGACATGGTTGTTATTTGAATGTTGAAATAAACGGTTCAAAGGCGTCACTTGGATGGAATCAGGAGGAAAACGACCGTTTGTGGGTAGGTCTTCGTGATGATGACAACCGTCTTGTAATAAGAAACCCCAATTATATTTCTCCCGAAGGAAAGAAATATACAGCTCTTGCAAAGGGACATCCCGAGGGCTGGAACGATGCCTTCAAGGGCAATATATACAGCTTCTACGATTACATAATAAAGGGCGACTTCAACGCAAAACCGGACTTCTCAACACTCGAGGAGGCTGCAAATATAGTTCGCCTGACAGAAGCAATAGTAAAGAGCAGCAACGAAAGACGCTGGATAGAAATTAAATAATTAAAATAATTAAAATAAATAACGGAGGTATTTTAAAATGAGCAGATTTAAGTATTCAGTAGGTCCGTGGAATGTACACGAAGGTGCAGACGCATACGGCCCTGCAGTAAGAGACACAATTCCTTTTGAGGAAAAGCTAAAGACATTCAAGGAAATCGGATTTGACGCAATTCAGTTCCACGATGACGATGCTGTTCCGAACATTGACAGCTACACAGAAGCTGAAATCATCGAAAAAGCAAAAGAAGTAAAGGCATTACTTGATAAGTACGGCCTTGCAGCAGAATTTGTAGCACCTCGTCTGTGGTTTGCTCCTCAGACAACCGATGGCGGCTTCTGTTCAAATAGTGCAGAGGATAGAGAATATGCAATGTGGAGAGCATACCGTTCTATTGATATTGCAAAGGTACTTGGCTGCGATAAAATAGTACTCTGGCTTGCCCGTGAAGGTACACTCTGCTATGAAAGCAAGAGCCCTGTAGAAACCACAAATCGTCTTATTGATGCAATCAACAAGATGCTTGATTACGACAAGGATATTAAGATTCTTATTGAAACAAAGCCCAACGAACCGATTGACAGAAGTGCTTGTCCTACAATGGGACATTGTATGGCAGTTTCAGCAGCAAGTAAGGATCCTTCAAGAGTAGGTGGACTTCTTGAATCTGCACACGCAATGCTCGCAGGTCTTGACCCTGCAAACGAAATCGGCTTTGCAATGGCTATGGGTAAGCTCTGGGGCGTACATCTCAACGACCAGAACGGCATCAAGTATGACCAGGATAAGAGTTTCGGTGTAGAGAATCTTCGTGCTGCATTCAACCAGATGAAGGTTCTTATGGAAAATAACTATGGCGCAAATGGCGAATATATCGGACTTGACGTTAAGGTTATGAGAACTCAGAAGCAGGAAGGCAGCTATCAGCACCTTATCAATAGCTTGAAGATTGCAAAGGCGCTTGAAGCTAAGGCTGAAAAGTTCGACTACGAATTCCAGAAGAAGTGCGTAGAAGAAAGAGATTACGAAAAGCTCGAGCTTTATGTAATGGAACTTCTTATGGGTATCTAATTTAATGTAGATTTATGTAAAAAAAGACTTGTTTGCGGACAAGTCTTTTTTTTACTTTCAGCGGTGTAAACAATGACCTGACGGTTTTTGCTTTGTTAAATACCCTCCAGATATTTTCGCGGAGAAACCCCCACTATATGTTTAAATCTTCTTGAAAAATATATGTAGTCTGTATAACCACACCTTTCTGCAACATCAGCCAGGGAAAATACGTTTTTATATGTTTCCATTAAATAGCAAGCGTGGTTTATTCTGATTTGAGTCAGAAATTCCGTCGGTGTTTTTCCTGTTATTCTTTTGAATTGTACCCGGATGTAATCCTCTGCGTAGCCACTTTTTTTCAGCAGCTCATTAAGGTTTATATTACTGTTGTAAAAATCGTTACTTATAGTCTCTATAATCTCCTTTGTTGCAAGGAAAATTTCGTTCTCCATTTTGATGTTCTGAAGAATAAAATGCGTAAAGGCATTAATCAGAGCAGTAAGGTATTCGTGGTCAGAATAGCGATTGGCATAAATCATTTTTGCAAGCAGCATTCCTTCATTTGTACTGTTGTCTGAAATCATTGTTGCAGCCGGCAGGAAAAAAATCCGATTAAACTCACCGATAATGAAAATTCGCTCACAATCTGTATTTTCTGTTGAGGTGTAATGCTCTGTCCCCGGAGGAACGATAATAATTTTACCGGGACTTACTTTAAAATCCTGTTTTGCCGTGTGAAATACACCGCTTCCATTTATATAAACAACAATTTCATAACTTTTATGTTTGTGTGCGAGAGAATCACCTTTTAACAGGTTAATTAAATAGTTCATAATATCACCCCGTACAATTATATCACAAATCTATCTTTTGTGCAAGTAAAGCGCGAAAAAAACATAATGCTTTTGTGATTTTAGTGCTATAATTTCATAGGAAATGTGCAAGTAAGTGAAACTTCATTACGGAGGGGCAAAATGAACAGAAGAAATGTAGATATGCTTCATGGTCCGATAACCAAAGGCTTGATTTTACTGACATTACCGATTATGGTAATGAATGTTACACAAATTTTGTTTAACATTATGGATATGGCAATACTTAAAGTATATTCCGATGATACAGCTGTAGGTGCTGTCGGTGTGTGTGGAACGATAACAGTTTTGTGTACAAGCCTGCTTATAGGAATATCGGTAGGAGCAAATATCGTTGTTGCAAGACGAATTGGAGCAGGAGACAAGAAAAGTGCCGAAAAGGCTACTACGACTGCTATTTTGTTTTCAATTATCAGCTCGATTGTGCTGATGCTTATCGGGGTGATATTTGCCGAAACTTTTTTGAAAATGACAAACTGTCACGACAGCCTGATTCCTCAGGCAACACTGTATTTCAGAATTTTCTTTTTCGGTGTACCGTTTTTAATGCTGTATAATTTTTGTGCCGCAATACTGCGTGCAGTAGGGGACACAAAAAGACCGATGTACTTTCTGGTGTTTGGTGGAATACTGAAAGTTTTATTTACATTTATCTTTGTAAAAGCCTTCGGTATGGATGTTTCGGGAGTTGCAATTGCGACGGTTATTTCAAACCTTGTTGCCGGTGTGTTGACTTTTTACACTCTTTTAAAAGGTCAGAATATTATTCACATTGATTTCAAACAAATAAAATTTGACAAGAGAGAGTTGCGGGATATATTGTATGTCGGTGTCCCTGCAGGAGTACAAAGTGCGCTGTATTCCTTTGCAAATGTCGTGATTACCACTGCCGTTAACGGTTTTGGTCCGGATGCTACTACAGGTGTGTCTATTGCAAATCAGTTTGACTCGGTACTGTACCAGATTTCTCTGGCTCCCTCATATGCTGTAACTCCGTATATTGCTCAGAATATCGGAGCGGGAAATATAACGAGAGTCAAGCAGACGCTTGTAAGGGCAATACTTATTACAACTGCGTTTGGTGCAAGCTTCGGTTTCCTTTCGGCAATCTTTTCAGGAGAGTTGTCGTCAATAATGTCCTCAACCCCTGCCGTTATTGCATATTCCAGACAAAAAATGATTATCGTATCAAGTACATATTTTATCTGTGGTATTAACGAGGTGCTTTGCGGAACACTCAGGGGAATGGAAAGACCTATTGCTCCGACAATTGCAACCTTTGTGTATATGTGCATTTTGAGAGTTTTCTGGGTTTATGTGGTTTTCCCGTATTACCCGAACCTGACCTTCTTGTATGCAGTTTGGCCACTTGGTTGGGTGTTGTCAATTATAACCTTGTTCATCGTTTATTTCCCTGTAATATCAAAATTGCAAAAAAACAACAAGGTGTTATCATAATTCAAGGGCTGTAGCAATTTGTTTTGCTACAGCCCCTCTTTTGTTTTATTACAAAAATTATTTGCGAACAATCTTTACCCACATATGCATAACATTTACTCGTGCTTCTTCATAGGCATCAGAGAACTGTACAAGCAATCTCTTTCCACCGTCGGGATCGTTTACGACGAGATTGTTTGAGTAATAGCATTGTGCCTTTTCTGTTTCAAGATATACACCCTCGTCCCAGGTATAACCGTCTTCAGAGGTGTAGAATACAAAGCCCTTGAAGCCCTTTGCTCTGCCGTGGAGAACGAAAACTCCGTCAAGAATATTTGTCTGCGGACATCTGATTCCCTTTGCTACATAACAGGGCTTGAGCTGTTCCCAGGTCTTGCCGTTGTCCTTTGAAATAATGTGATCCATATTCACTTCATCGTCACCGTTGTAGCAGTAAACATGAAGCACACCGTCATTGTCAAACTGCATTGAAGCATAAGCTCTTGCAAAAGTGCTCTCAAGAGGGAGTACACAAAGCTCTGAAAAGCTCTTTCCGTTATCGTTACTTGTGTAAATTCTGTATACATCCTCGGGGCGTGAAGCGCAGAAGCTTTCGGTAAGACCACCCTCGTGCTTTTCCGGCTTTCTTGCATCATTACAAAGAAGTATTATGTATATAACGCCGTCTTTATAAACTGCATCGTATACTCTGCCCGGATAGGGTGAGAGCTCATATGCCTCTTCCCAGGTCTTACAGCCGTCTGTACTTCTTGCAACATAAGGGGTAAACCACGGCTCACAGCATATCGCTCCAAGCATATCGTTTCTGATACAGGTAACAACAACAGTACCGTCATCACAGGCTACAGCCTTTTCAACAGATACACTGAAAATTCCGTCCTCGAAAGCTTTTCTTGCAAAAGGGAAATCCTTTATGTCCGAGTATGTAACACCTGCATCCTCGCTTATTCTGTATTCAATCCAGCCGTACTGCGAATGACCTCTGAATCTTATGGGAGAAGTATTTGAGTTGAAGTCAACAATTTTGTTCGGTGCAAATTCAGCCAAAGCGTGACTCATATGACCACTTCTGCCTCTTGCCTGGTTGTCGACATATATTTCGGGTTCATATATGATGGCATCGTATTTTTCGTGTTCGATTTTGTTCCAGATTTTCATAATATTAACTCCTTTTTCACTTTTTTGTTCATTATATCACACGGGGTAATAAAAGTCAATATTTTTTGCCATTATTTGCTATTATGGTATTGAAAAAACTCAGCCTTTGTGCTATAATGGTTTCATCGGAGATGAAACCAATGAATTGCCTTGCGGCGTGAATTGAAATCTGCGATTTCATGGATTGAGCCTTGAGGTTCATAAATTGCATCTATCGGTGCATTAAGGCAATTCATTAAAAAAGCATTACAACTGAACGTCTGAATCCTTAAAATAACTTGGCGGATTATTCGTTAGAACAGATGTTGAATATCAAACAGAATACAACTTAATTACGGAATGTTACAGATACAACACGGAGGCGAAATTGTGAAAAAAATATTATATCTTCTGAATGTAATAATTTGTATGATTGCTTTATGTATCACAGTACAGGCAACAGGCGTTCTGATTGACGGTATACCTGTTCAATTTACCGATTCAGGTGGATATCCTTTCATTGAAAACTCAAGAACACTTGTCCCGCTCCGTGCCACAATGGAGAGTTTTGGTGCAGAGGTTTTGTGGGAGGCACAAACGCAGACTGCGATAGTAAAAAAGGATTCAACAACCGTGCGTTGCAGAATTGGTGAAAACTGTATATACAGAAATAATGTTAAAATAGAAAATGATGCCGCATCTGTAATAGTCGGTGGAAGAACCTATCTGCCAATCCGTGCAGTACTGGAAGCGTTTGGGGCAGAAGTCTCGTGGGACGGTAATGTTAATGTTATAAGTCCCGGCGGCGAAGCATACATTTATGAAGTTGAAAATACTCCATCGGTTACTAAAAACTACTGGAAAATCTGGACTGGCGCACTTGAAAAAAAGAATGCAGGCGATTATACCGGAGCCATAAAAGATATTACGTCAATTGCAAACATTTTTCTCAAAGAAAATACCAATGCCAGCAGAGCGATGCTCTTTAAGCACCTGGGCGAATGTCATTCATATCTTAAGGATTACACGAAAGCATCCTCCTGTTTCAAGCGCGAAGGATATTACTGGAGTAACGAACCCGGAATGGAACAGAGTAGAATTGATGCTGTCAGACGTTCAAATCTAATTAAAACCAACACCCAGATTTATGTGAAAAGCTTTGATAAAGCTATGGGCGGAAGAATTGATTTCGGGACTGTATACGAACCGGATGGAGGTATTTATCTCGGAGCTTATACAGAGGGTGACACAAATATTTATAACCCTTATGATCCCAATAAGTTTTATATGGATACATATCCGGATTTAATTGAAAAAGATGTGGAATGTTATCTTTTGTATCTGCCTTACGGAATGGATATTTCAAATTATAATTCACATATACACAAAGCAATTGAAAAAGATAAAATTATGCAAATCGCACTTGAGCCACACAGAGGGCTTGATGCAGTAAATAACTATGACGGGTACCTTGTTGCTCTTGCAGAGCACATGGAAAATTCCGGTGCGAAAATGATGCTTCGCTTTGCAGGTGAAATGAATGATACAACTTCTGAATGGTTTAGTACAGATACCGAGCTTTACAAGGAAAAATTCCGTATGGTAGCTGATATTTTCCATACCTACGCACCGTCTGTTCCGATTATTTATGCACCGAATTTCTATCCGTCCGATACTATTGATGACTATTATCCCGGTGATGAATATGTGGATTATGTGGGGATTTCCTCTTATATGATGCATCAGCCGATAACAGACCCGTTAGGCAAGGGAGTAGACAGAAGCAGATGGAGCAGTCAGTTGGATGTTATATACTCGCTGTACGGACACAAAAAACCCATAATAGTTGTAGAGGGTGGTGCATCTTATATGGATTATGATACCTGGGCAGATATCACCCCCTTTGCTTCACGGCAACTTAAAGATTTTTATACGTATCTTCCGATAAAATATCCAAATGTCAAGTTTGCGTTTATTTTCAATTCTGACAGGGAAAGACAGAAATTCTCACTCTCGAATAACCCGACCTACCTTGCAGCTTACAAAGAGGGGACGTCATCTGATTTGTATGTTACGTCGGAGAATTCTGCTTACAGTTATGATTACTATGAGCTTGGAAATAATGTAAAAGTAAAAGCAGAACAGACTGAACTTGCGTGTTTTGTGTCAACACCGTCGAATGATACAGCTTATGTGATTTATTATATAAACGGAGTGCAATTGGGAGTAGTGTATTCAGCACCGTATTGTGTTCCTGTAAACTTTGCAGGCTTTGAAGGACAGAAAGTAAATGTAACGGTAAAGGCTTTCAATGCAGATAATATACTTGTAACCGATTACACAGTAAAAGTGATAGTTGAATAAAATTACACAAAAATATATTAATGGAGGAATTTATATGAACAGTAAAAAAACATTCAAATTGGTTTTAGCAGCAGTATTTTGTGCTATGGTTTTTACAATGACCTGGATTGCCATTCCTGCCCCGTCGGTTGGTAATATCAATCTTGGTGACTGTATGATTATTTTATGTGCATTATTGCTCGGGAATTCCTATGCAGTACTGTCTGCAGGAATTGGAGCCGCACTGTGTGATCTGGCAAGTGGATACACAATTTATGCTCCCGGTACATTTATAATCAAGGCACTTATGGTTATTGTAATTTTACTTATGAGAAAATACATATTAAAGGGCGATAAGCACATTGTTTTAGTTATTCTCGGAGTATGTGCCGAGCTTGTTATGGTTGCAGGATACCTCATATATGAGGCATTTGTCATAGGCTATGGAGTTGCTGCAATTATGAATATCCCGTTTAACCTGATACAGGGTGTCGCTAATTTAATTGTTGCAATACTGCTTTATGTAATGCTGAAAAAAGCAGGGTTTGTAAAAATGATAAAAGAAAGTACAGATAAGAAATAATAACGTAGGAGTTTATTGGAATTTTTTTAAAAACTCTTGACAAACTTAAAATTTGGGTTTATAATATACACAACATTTTCAAAGAAAGGAAGAATCGCACATGACTACAATGCGCAATATTTACAACAATCGATTTTACTTTAGCCATCCATGCGGTTTTTCTGCCTTTGCAAAAAACTGTTAATCTGATGGCTTATCAGTCGTTGGATTCATACAGGTTGTAAGGTGAAGAGATAATCCGCATTGAGTTTGATTTCAGGATCAAAACCGTGCGGATTTTTTTGTTTTTACAAAAATCAGCTGATATAAAGTAAAACAATGAGGAGATAGTAAATTATGAATTTAGTATTTGAAAGAAAACTGCCGATACCGAAAGAAGTAAAAGAAATGTGTCCGTTGTCGGAAGATATAAAGAAATTAGTAGAGGATAGAGAAAAGGAAATTGCAGATATTTTCATGGGTAAGAATGACAAACTGATTTTGATTATCGGGCCTTGCTCTGCCGATAACGAGGATAGTGTGATTGATTATATTGACAGACTTCGCACAGTTCAGGAAAAGGTCAAGGACAAAATCTTTATCATTCCCCGGATTTATACCAACAAACCAAGAACAACAGGTGACGGTTATAAAGGAATGCTTCATCAGCCCAATCCCAATGAAAAGCCGGATATGCTCAAGGGTATTATGGTGATAAGGAATTTGCATATAAGAGCAGCTAAGGAAACAGGTTTTACTTGTGCAGACGAAATGCTTTACCCCGAAAATTACAGGTATCTTAATGATATTTTAGCATACGTTGCAGTTGGTGCCCGAAGCGTTGAAAATCAACAGCACAGACTCACTGCAAGTGGTATTTCTGTTCCTGTCGGAATGAAAAATCCGACAAGTGGAGATTTATCGGTAATGATGAATGCAATAACCGCCGCACAGCATAAGCATACCTTTCTTTATCGTGGTTGGGAAGTGCATTCTCAGGGCAATCCTCTTTCTCACGCAATACTGAGAGGTTATGTAAACAAGCACGGACAGTCGTTGCCTAATTATCATTATGAGGATTTAGCGTTGCTTTGTCAGCTGTATGACAAAGCAGGGCTTCAAAATCCAGGTGTTATTATTGATACAAACCATGCAAATTCGGGAAAACAGCCACTTGAGCAGATACGTATAGCAAAGGATGTAATGCACAGTACAAGGCACGACAATGCTATAAAAAGAATAGTAAAGGGCTTTATGATTGAAAGCTATATCGAGGATGGTGCGCAAAAGGTCGGTGAATGTATCTACGGTAAATCTATAACCGACCCGTGTCTTGGCTGGGAAAAGAGCGAAAGGCTCATTTACGATTTGGCAGAGCTTGTATAAAGAATGTTATTCAAAAATTAAAATATCAGAGAGTAAAAGAGGCACTTGAAAATGAATAAAACAATTACACTCAAGGGTGTAAAAAAACCTTACGACATAATTATAGGCAAAGATATTTTAAATATAATTCCCGAAAAGCTAAAGGAACTTACAAAGGCAAAAACAGTCGTAATCATAACCGACGATAATGTTGATAAGCTTTATTCGGCTAAGGTTTCGGGACTGATTCAGAATTCCGGCTTTAAGACTCTGAAATTTGTTTTTCCTCACGGGGAAGCAAATAAAACAATGAAAACAGTATGTGAAATACTTGAGTTTATGGCAGAGAACAAGGTGACACGTTCTGACGTTATTGTAGCACTCGGTGGAGGAATTGTCGGTGATGTATCGGGGTTTGCTGCTTCCTGTTATCTTCGTGGAATAGATTTTATCCAGGTGCCTACTACATTCCTTTCGGCAATTGATTCTTCGGTAGGTGGAAAGACGGGGGTAAACCTTACTTCCGGTAAAAACCTTGCAGGTGCATTTTATCAGCCGAGACTTGTTGTTTGTGATACTTCCACCTTTAATACCTTACCCAAAGAAAATTTCAAAGAGGGTATAGCCGAAGCAATAAAATACGGTGTGATATGTGACAGACCTCTTTTTGATATGCTTTCTGAAAATGATACCTGGGATACAGAAACAGTTATAGAAAGATGCGTTAGTATAAAGGCGCAAATTGTATCCGAGGATGAGTTTGATACAGGGAAAAGACAGCTTCTGAATTTCGGGCATACGGTAGGTCATGCTATTGAAAAGGCGACAGATTATAAAGTTTCTCACGGTATTGCAGTAGGAATAGGAATGGCGATTATTTCCAAAATAAGCGACAGCCTTTCCTGGTCAAAGGAAAACACCTATACGGACATTATAAAGTGTCTTGAAAACAATAAAATCCCGACAGAAACGACAGCTTTAAATGAGGAACTTTTATCGGCTATGGTAAATGATAAAAAAAGAAACGGAGATACAATAAATCTTGTTATTCCGGAAAAAATCGGAAACTGTGTACTCAGAAGTATTGCTGTCTCCGAGCTTGAGGAAGTGTTAAAATGCAACTAAGAATAAAGCCTGTAAAGCCAAACGGTACTATATCAGCTATTGCTTCAAAGTCGGATGCGCACAGAGCGATTATTTGTGCAGGCCTCTCGGATACAAAAACAAACATACATATATCGCACCTGTCAAAGGACATTGAAGCAACTCTCGGTTGTATAAAGAGGATGGGTGCAGATTTTATAAATAAAGATAATGTATATGAAATAACACCTATCGGGCAGCTTGCTGAAAATCCTACATTAGACTGCAACGAGAGTGGCTCGACATTGAGGTTTTTATTGCCGGTTTTGTCAGCACTCGGGTGTGGTGCAACCTTTAAAGGTACAGGCAGACTACCTGAGCGACCAATGGAGCTGATTGTTGATTTATTGCGTGAGCACGGAAACAGCTTTTCAAGCTCAAAGCTTCCGATAACCGTGTCGGGAAAAACCACCCCCGGTACCTTTAATATAGCAGGAAATGTAAGCTCACAGTTTATATCGGGACTGCTATTTGCACTTCCGCTTCTCTCGGAAAAAAGTGTTATAAAACTCACTTCAAAATTGCAATCCTCGGCTTATGTCGATATGACACTTGACACACTTGCACGTTTCGGAGTGAATATAGACAGGACAGAGAATGAGTTTATCGTAAATGCAAATGAAAAATATACCTCACCCGGTGAGTATATTGTAGAGGGCGACTGGTCGAATGCAGCATTCTTTATGGTACTTGGTGCTATCGGTGGAAGTGTTACAGTCAAAAACCTTGACAAGAATTCCTGTCAGAGCGATAAAATGATACTTGAAGTGTTATCGCTTGCAGGAGTCGATTATGTTGTCTCGGAAGATGCAGTAACAGTCAAAAAAAGTAAAATCAAACCGTTTGATTTTGATGTATCACAATGTCCGGATCTTTTTCCGGTGTTGTCGGTACTTGCAGCAGCAGCTGTGGGAAAATCAACCTTGTATAATGCAGGTCGGTTGAGAATCAAGGAAAGCGACAGAATAAAAACTGCAAGAGAGCTTCTTGAAAACCTCGGAGGCAGGGTTGCAGAAACCGAGGATTCCCTTATTATATACGGCAGTGGAAAGCTTACGGGTGGAACTGTTGATAGCTTTAATGACCACAGAATTGCAATGTCGGCGTTTTGTGCAAGTGCGATTTGTGATAATGATGTAATTCTGGAAAATGCAAAAGCGATAGATAAATCCTATCCGTCCTTTATGGAGGATTTTGAAAAAATCGGAGGTGTTTTTGATGTCATCACAAACAGGTAAAAAAATAAAGGTAAGTATATTCGGAGAATCCCACGGAACGGCAATTGGTGCTGTGGTGGATAATCTGCCGGCAGGCGAGAGGATAGATTTTGATGAGCTTCAGAGCTTTATGGGACGCCGTCAGGGTGGAAATAACAAGTATTCAACCCCACGCAAAGAAGCAGATATTCCAGAAATTATATCCGGCATCAAGGATGGATATACAACCGGTGCTCCTCTTTGTCTTATCATAAAAAATGAGAATACACGTTCACAGGACTATAAGGTAGATATACCAAGACCGGGGCATGCAGATTTTACTGCATTCACTAAGTATAATGGTTTTTGTGACCTGCGTGGTGGTGGACATTTTTCAGGAAGACTTACAGCCCCCGTTTGTGCTGCCGGTGGAATTCTGCTCCAGATACTGAAAAGACGTGGAATTGAAATAGTAGCACATCTTTTGTCGGTGGGGGAGGTTTGTGATGAAAAAATAAACAGCCTTATTCTTGACAAAGAACAGCTTGAGAAAATCAAAAGTGGTGTATTCCCTACATTTTCGACTGCTGCAGGAGAAAAAATGCAGGATTCGATAATTGCTGCCAGAGAAGAAGGAAATTCTGTAGGTGGATGCGTTGAATGTGGAATATACGGACTCCGGGCAGGCATTGGCAATCCGATGTTTGACGGAATTGAAAACGCAATAGCTTCGGCTGTTTTCGGTATCGGAGGAGTTAAGGGGATTGAATTCGGTGCCGGTTTTGAAAGCACAAAGCTTACAGGTTCACAGAATAATGATGAATTTTATATGGACGGTGATACCGTAAAAACAAAAACCAATAATCACGGAGGCTTGCTCGGAGGAATTACTACCGGAATGCCGGTAGTGTTTGATGTTGCATTCAAGCCTACACCCTCTGTTTCTGTAAAACAGCAAAGTGTAAGCTTTTCAAAAAAAGAGGATACTGTATTGTCGGTAACGGGAAGACACGACCCTTGTATTGCAGTTCGTGCTGTACCCTGTATCGAGGCAATATCTGCAATAGCAATAGCCGACTTTTTATTATGAGGTGAAGGGAAATGTCTTTAGAAGAATTAAGAAAAGAAATTGACCGGGTAGATGATGAAATACTTGAGCTTTTTCTAAAGCGAATGGAAATTGCATCCAAGGTAGCAGACTATAAAAGAGAGAATAATCTTTCAACCTTGCAAAAGGGCAGAGAGAGGGAGATTCTTAAAAAAGTAAGTGAAAAGTCTGGAAAAGAGATGGAAAACTATTCACGGGAACTTTTTATCACACTTATGAATCTCAGCAAAAGCTATCAGGACAGAAGAAACGCAAGGGTAAACGGAGAGCTATCGGAAAAAATCAAAAATGCTCTTGAGGTAACTCCACGAATTTTTCCACAAACGGGGACTGTTGCGTGTCAGGGGATTGAGGGGGCATATTCGCAAATTGCCTGCGACAAGCTTTTTAAGGACTCGGATATAAAATATGTAAAAACCTTTGAGGACGTATTTCGCGAGGTGGAGAGTGGTAGCTGCAGCTACGGAATTCTGCCTATTGAAAATTCAATTCACGGAACGGTAATTGCTGTTTATGACCTTATGAAAAACTATAATTTTCATATTATCAAGAGCATAAAAGTGAAGATAAACCATGTTCTGATGGCAAACTGTGGCGCAAAGCTTTCCGGTATAAAAGAGATTATATCTCACGAGCAGGCACTCGGTCAATGCTCGAAATTCTTAAAAGCGTATCCCGATATAAAGATTACTGTCTGTGAAAATACGGCAGTTGCGGCAAAGCTCGTCAAGAATTCGGGCAGAACAGATATTGCGGCAATATCTTCACCCGACTGTGCAGAAATCTACGGACTTTCGGTACTTAACGATAAAATTGCAAATTCCGACAGTAATTTTACAAGATTTATCTGCATTTCAAAGGAGCTGCTGATTTATCCGGGTGCTGACAGAATAAGTATTATAATGAATCTCCCACACACACCGGGAGCACTTCACAGTACAATTTCAAAATTTGCAATGGCAGGACTCAATCTTACAAAGCTTGAATCAAGACCTATTGCAGGCAGGGATTTTGAGTTTTCCTTCTATTTTGATCTTGAAGCATCAATATATGCGCAAGAAACAGTTGAAATTTTAGACGAGTTGGCATCGGGAAATAATAACTTTATTTTCCTTGGAAGCTATCTTTTGTCATAATGGAGATTACTATGAATTACGGTTGTATTGGTGAACGCTTAAAGCACAGCTTTTCAAAAGAAATACATAACCTTTTGGCAAGCTACGAATATGAGCTTGTGGAAATTCCGAAATGTGACCTTTCAAGCTTTATGACAGCACGGGGTTTCAAAGCCATCAATGTGACAATACCCTACAAAGAGCAGGTTTTACCGTATCTTTATTACATAGATGAGCACGCAAAGAAAATCGGTGCTGTAAATACCATTGTCAACAAAGACGGAAATCTTTATGGATATAATACCGATTTTTACGGAATGAGCAAGCTTATAGCCCACGCAGGTATTGATTTACATGGGAAAAAGGTTGCAATACTCGGTACGGGTGGAACAAGTAAAACTGCCAAAGCAGTAGCGACTGTCCTTGGCGCTTGTGAGATAATTGTGGTGTCGAGGAAAAAAGGAGAGGATATCATAGATTATTGTGAGCTTTACGAAAAGCACAGCGACACAGAGGTTATTATAAATACCACGCCTTTGGGAATGTACCCCGATATTTCTTCAAAAGCAGTTGATTTATATAAGTTCCAAAAGCTTGAAGGGGTAATTGACGCAGTATATAATCCATTGAGAACAGCACTTATCACAGATGCGATAAAACTGGGAATACCTTGCGAGGGAGGACTTTATATGCTCGTAGCACAGGCAGTAAGAGCCTCTGAAATATTTTCAGGTGTGGAATACCAAGACGAAGTTCTTGAAAATGTATATCGCAAAATAAAAGCAAGTAAAGAAAATATCGTACTTATCGGTATGCCGGCGTGTGGTAAAAGTACGGTAGGAAATATAATTGCGCAAAAGCTCGGCAGAGAGTTTGTTGATACAGACGTACTTATAGAGGAAAAGACGGGACTTCGTATAGCGCAGATTTTTGAAAATTCAGGCGAAGCACACTTCCGGGATATCGAGGCTGAAACTGTCAACGAAATATCGGGCAGGAACGGCATTGTTATAGCAACAGGTGGTGGTGTGGTTCTGAATAAGGATAATATATCGGCACTTTCAAAGAATGGCAGAATATATTTTATAGACAGACCCCTTGAGCTGCTTTGTCCGACAGACGACAGACCCCTGACAAGTACACGTCGAGATATGGAGAAAAAATATACCGAAAGGTATGATATATATACTTCAAGTGCAGATGTAATAATCAATGCTTCCTGTGATATAGAAAAGGTAGCAGAAGCGATAATGGGAGATTTTAAAAATGAAAATATATGTAATTAACGGACCAAATCTTAATATGCTGGGTATCAGAGAACCTGATAAATACGGAACAGAAAGCTATGAAAGCCTTATTGCTTCCCTGAAGGCACACGCAGACGAGAACGGCTATGAAATAGTGACCTATCAGTCAAATCACGAGGGCGACCTTGTCGATAAAATACAGGAGGCATATTTTATGAAAGCTGACGGAATAGTAATAAATCCCGGAGCATATACTCATACAAGTATTGCACTGCTTGATGCTTTGAATGCCGTAAAAATTCCGACAGTTGAGGTGCATATTTCAGACGTATCAAAAAGAGAGGATTTCAGACAGGTAAGCTTTGTTCGTCAGGCTTGCGTTAAAACCATAATGGGACACGGACTTGAGGGCTATTTTGAAGCTGTTGATTTTTTAAGTGGCAAAAAGGCGTAAGTTTTGTGTCGTCTTTACATGGTAATTTACAAAAATGAGGCAAACCGGTACCGGTTTGCCTTACTTTATAAATATTTTAGAAATAACCCTTTACAAAAGCAGTTATTTGGTATATAATATAAACATATGTATTTAGTGATTCAAATTTATTATGGAGTGTGATTGAAATGAAGCTTATCATTAAAGAAAATTACGAAGAAATGAGTACCTGGGCAGCACTGCATATTGCCGATGCAATTAATAACCACAAGGAAACTCGCCCGTTTGTCTTGGGACTTCCGACAGGTTCGTCTCCACTCGGTGTTTATAAAAAGCTGATTGATATGAATAAAGAGGGTAAGGTATCCTTTAAAAATGTGGTTACCTTTAATATGGACGAATATGTAGGCTTGCCACGTGAACACGATCAGAGCTATTGGTATTTTATGCATGACAATTTCTTTAATCATATTGATATCCCTGCAGAAAACATAAATATTCTCGACGGACTTGCAAGTGATCCTGAGGCTGAATGTCAGCGTTTTGAAGATAAAATTGCTTCCTATGGTGGAATTGACCTTTTTATGGGTGGTTGTGGTGTTGACGGACACATTGCATTCAATGAGCCGTATACTTCTTTGACTTCCCGTACAGGTATCCGTGTTCTTACACAGGACACATTGATTGTAAATTCCCGTTTCTTCGGTAACGATCCTGAAAAAGTGCCGAAAACTGCTCTTTCTGTCGGTGTCGGTACGGTTTGTGACGCAAAGCAGGTTCTGCTTCTTGTCAACGGTCACAGTAAGGCTCGTGCGCTCCGTCACTGTGTTGAGGGGGGCGTTGACCACGCATGGACAATAAGTGCACTTCAGCTGCATCCGGATGCTGTTATTGCTTGTGATGAAGCTGCCTGTGGTGAACTCAAGGTAGATACCTACAAATACTTTAAGGACGTTTGCAAAAACGAAAAGTAATTAAAGTCCAAAGGAGCAACTATTATGATTAAGCTTGCACAAATCTTTTCTGATGGTGCAATACTTCAGAGAAATTCGGAAATAAGAGTTTTCGGAGAATGCGATAGAGATGTAACTGTAAATTTCGACGGAAATACAGTAAAGGCAGAATGTAAGGACGGAAAGTTCTGTGCAGTTCTTCCACCACATTGTGCAGGAACGGGGTATACGCTTACTGTTTCGGATGGCAGCGAAAAGGTAGAAATAAAAGATATTTCCTGTGGTGAAGTATTTATTGCTGCAGGTCAGTCAAACATGGAAATGCCGCTTGCAGTTACAGACGGTGCTGAGGATGAGCTTGAGAGGTGCGAAAATCCTCTTATCAGCTTTTATTCAATTCCACAGAATTATGTCAAGGGCGAAAATCTTAATATGTTCAGATTCCAGTATATGGACTACAGCGATCCTACCTGGAAAAAGTGTACCTATGATACTGCAAAGGACTTTAGTGCTCTCGGATATTATGCTGCAAAGAAAATTCAGAAGGCTCTCGGTGTTCCGGTAGGTGTTATAGGTTGTAACTGGGGATGCAGAATTATTGAGTCTTTTATCCCTGCGTGGGCTTTTGACAGAACTGACAGTCTTTTGGCGTACAAAGAAAAGCATGAGAAATTCATTTCTGAGCATACACAGGAGGAATTTGACGAAATATACGAGAATTTCAAGAAGTTCCTTCACGAACGCTACCTTGAATTTAAATTCCCACTTGATGTTTCCTATGGAAACGCACGATATGCTGCTTATTTTGCTCATGCAAAATGGGGAGGTGTAAAGTGGCCTCAGGGTCCATACAGTGCTGACAGACCCGGTCATATCTGGCATAATATGCTTGAAGATATAGTACCGTATTCACTAAAGTTTGTGCTTTGGTATCAGGGCGAGGGAGATTCCCGTGGCGACTATGATAAACGGTACGGAGTTATGGTAAATGCGTGGAGGGAAGCCTTTATGCAGCCTGAAATGGCATTTTACGCAATGGAACACGCACCTTACGGCGGCGGCAGACTCCCGATTGATCAGATTGATGTCTGGGCAGTTAACAGACAACTGCAAAGACAGGCTACTCTTGACAATTCCGGTTGTTATCTTGTAACAAGTGCAGGACTCGGCGATATCGGTGATGTACACCCTGTATTCAAAAGAGAATTCGGATACCGTACAGCCCGTATGGTACTTAACCATACATATAATGCAGGTGAAAAGGCAGACAATCCGTATGCTGTATCTGCTGTATTTGAAAAGGACTGCGTAAGAGTAAAATTTGCAAATGACGAGGGACTCCGACTTCTGTCGACAACCGTTGAGGACTTGTACTTATCTGTTGACGGAAAAGAGTTTGTTGTAGCAGGCGGTAGAATTGAAAACGGAGAACTTGTGGTAACAGCAAGGGGTGTTGAAAACCCTGTCGAGGTAAGATACTGCTATTCAAAATACTACGCAGGACAAAATATCTTCAATAGTGCCGCACTCCCGGCGTCACCCTTCAGGTTTGTAAAAGAATAAAAATAAAAAAGGAAGGTTTGGTGCACCTACAATAAAGCAGGTCTATAAAATGAATAACAATACCGCCGAGAGCGACTGAACAATTGCTCTCGGAGGTATTGTTTATTGCTTTTGTGTTTGTTTTTTCCAACCAAACAGTGATTTTAATTAAAAATATATTTGCAAAGTCGCTGATGAGTCGCTTTACCTTTTGTCACAAATATGCTATAATATAATCATCCAAGAGAAGGAGGAAAATGTTATGTCAATGGGAAAGAACATTGCTTATTTAAGAAAGAGCAAAGGATATACACAAGAAGAGTTAGGGCAGAAGATCGGAGTGACCAATCAAGCAGTATCAAAATGGGAGTCAGAAACTTCTATGCCTGACATCATGCTCCTTCCTCGAATTGCAAATGCACTTGATGTTACTTTGGATGATTTGTTTGCAGAACGCATCATTAAGACCTCAACACCGGGATCTAAGGTTTTCAACGAGAAAGCCGTTCATAATTTCCCGAAGGATGCACAAGCTGTAATTATTGATTCCTTATGTCAGCAAACCAATTTGGTGAATTGCAATACTTGGGATTTTTTGAAAGCTGATCGGAACCCTTCTACGCAAAAGTACGACCAAATACGACAGCTTTATACGATGTGTTGCTTGTCTGACACGGCAGGGGCTGCATTTGTGTCTAATACTCTTACGATGATTGACTCCGATATTAAGCCAACAGATATCGGTTCAATATTTGATAAGCCTGAAGTATCCTCCGGTATTAAAAAGCTATCGGATCCAAACGTGAGACAGGTGCTTTCTCACATATGTAATGAATATTTTCAGAGCACTGCACCGTTTGACCATAAGAATCCCGAATATTTTACGATAGAAATTCGGCCGAATGAATTATCTTGTCATCTTGGAATCTCCAATGATGATATACTGGAAGCTTTAGAAAAACTGATATCCCTGCACATCGTAGAATTAGAAACAAAGGATGGTACGCGCTATCTGCTTCACAAAATCAAAGCAATCGAGGTGGCAGTAACTTTCCGGTTGATTGAAAGACTCATTCATAATGAAGCCGGCTTTGGTTGTGGCGAGTTTTTTGCACTGACACAATATTAAACGTCAGTTGAGATTCGCTTCGCTTTTGTACCCACAAAAGCAGTGCTTGTCAGGAAAAGAAGACGGACTTTTGAGGCGCACTGACCAAAGGCTCCCTCCGGGAGGGAGCTCCCGACGGAGTCGGGTGAGGGAGAGCGCGTTACGATAGAATTAGTACAAATTCAAGGTTGCGCGGGCTCCTTCCGTCACGGCTTCGCCGTGCCACCTTCCTCCCGGAGGAAGGCTATGCTACCGCCCGACAGTACACCTAAAAGGTGTAACACACTATACCTTGCGGGGCAAGGCGTGTGAAAAAGGACAGAGACGAAAAATCTCTGTCCTTTTGTAATGTAGGGGCGTTCATTGAACGCCCGCGGGCGACCACTGGTCGCCCCTACAAATTTGTTTTTTATGGTAGGTAAAACCTGCTTTATGGAAGACACCCCTTATCCTTCCTTTTGTTGTCGTTTGTGGTAAAATATCTTGATTTTTTCATAATTTATTGTTATAATAGGTTGATTTTAAAGTAAAATTTCCGAAGGTGTACAGTTATGAATAACATAAAAAGAATAAGAAATAAAATCTCGGTATTTTTCAGAGCCAATATCGTTATGACAATAGCGCTGATTGCGGCAATCGTGACAGCGTTTTTTGTGCCGCCAAATAAAGAGTACCTTTCCTATTTTGATATAAAAACACTTGTGTGCCTTTTTTGCGTGCTTGCAGTTGTGTGTGCGCTTAAAAATATCAATTTTTTCTATTTACTTGCACAAAGAACGGTACAGATTTTCAAAAACGCAAGACTGTGCATACTTGCACTTGTTTACATAACCTTTATAGGCTCAATGCTTATTGCAAATGATATGGCGCTGCTTACCTTTCTGCCACTCGGTTATTTTGTCGTAAGCAGTACAGGCAAAGAAAAATATATGGCGTTTACCTTTATTATGCAGAATATCGCGGCAAACCTGGGGGGAATGCTTACGCCCTTCGGAAACCCACAGAATTTGTATCTTTACTCAGCCTTCAGTATTCCGAACGGCGAGTTTATGATGATTATGCTTCCTCCGTTTCTGTTGTCGGTTTTTTTAATAACAGTTTGCTGTATAATTTTTGTAAAGCCCGAGCCACTCGTGCTTTGTTGTGAAAGAGTCACCTTCAACAAAAAAAGGGTAGTGCTGTATCTTGCGCTGTTTGCTCTTGCAATACTGATTGTTTTCAGAGGCATACCGTATATTGTCGGACTTATAGTTATTCCGTCGGTGCTTATTTTTGCAGACAGAAAAGCACTGCGTATGGTGGACTATCCGTTGCTTCTTACCTTTGTTTTCTTTTTTATTTTCTCGGGAAATATGGCAAGGATTGACGTAGTACGTGAGCTTTTCACGGCACTAATTTCAAAAAACACGTTGATTTTCAGTGTTCTTTCCTGCCAGGTAATAAGTAATGTTCCGTCGGCAATTCTTCTTTCGGAGTTTACAAGCAATTACCGTGACCTGCTTGTAGGGGTAAATATCGGTGGAACAGGAACGCTTATCGCTTCTCTTGCAAGCCTTATAACCTTCAGGGAATATTTTGTACATAACCCGACAAAAACAAAATATTATATAGGTCTGTTTTCAGCCTTCAATTTTGCTTTTCTTATTATACTGACAGTCTTTATGAGTGTTATATAAAAATATAAATGAAATTTCCAAAAAGCACAAAAATGTCTTGAAATTTGTAAAAAAGCGTGATAGAATGTGTGAGGAATTGAATTTCCGAAAAATTATAATGGTAATTACGTTGAAAGGAATAGCATTATGAAAATTTTATTCGCATCTGATACCTCCTTTAAATATGTTGACCCGAACACTTCTGACGAAGCAGTAAAGCAGCAGATGTCCGAGCCTGTACAGGAGTTTGCAAAAGCAGATTTTTCGGTTGTGAATCTTGAAAATATTTTTGGTGACATTGAAAAATGCACTCCGATTCCTAAAAGTGGTCCCAACCTCATTTCAGACGAGAGCTTTATCCGTTACATAGATGCGCTGAATCCTACAGTTGTAGGACTTGCCAATAATCATTCAAAGGATTACGGCGAGGAAGCACTTTTCGGAACAATGGATATTCTCCATGCACACGGTTATACAACTATCGGCGCAGGTAAGAATATTGAGGAAGCATACAAGAGTGCTGTTCTTGAAAAGGACGGCGAAAAGGTGGCAATTATTGCTGTTTGTGAAAACGAATTCGGTGGAGCAAAGGAAAATGTCAGTGGTACTGCAGTATATTCCCTTGGCAGAGTAACAAAGGCAATTCTTGAAGCACGCGAAAACGGTTGCTTACCGATTATATATTTCCACGGCGGTAACGAGGGTAACCCATTCCCGTCACCTATGAAGGTAGAGCTTTACCGTCACTTTATAGACCTAGGTGCTGCTGCAGTAATTGCAATGCACACTCATTGCCCTCAGGGTAACGAATATTATAAGGGCTGCCCGATAGTTTACAGTATGGGTAACTTCTTCTTTACATATCCTGCTATGGCTCAGACAAAGGCATGGTTTTACGGTTATATGTCAGTTCTTGATATAACTGCACAGGGTGTTAAGCTTTCAACAATTCCGTATTGCTTTAGTGAAGACGGCGTAAAGCTCTTGAGGGACGAGGAACTTGCACACTTTGAAAAATATATGCAGTTTATAACAGAGCCAATTTCTGATATGCAGAAAATCCGCGACCTGTTTGACGGTTGGAGCATTATTGTAGAGTACTTGGTAAAAAGACTGTGTGAAGGCTTCGGAAATATATTTGAAATGACACAGGCAGATGTAGCTCCCCGAAGAAATCTTCTTACCTGCGAGGCGCACAACGAGGTTGTTACAAATATTCTTGCAATGCTCTATGAGGGTAACAGATACGAAAAAGCAAAAAAGACTGCTGAAAAATATACAGCATGGAGAAATCTTGAAATACAATAAAATGAAAAAGAAAACCACGCTCGTTGCGTGGTTTTCTTTTTCTTATGTTTAAATCAGAATCCAAAATAGTTCTTTGTGTTGTAGTAGCTGATATCAGCAACAATCTTACCTGCCAGTTCAAGATCATTCGGGTATTCGCCACGTTCAATAAGACCACCTATATAGTCACAGAGAATTCTTCTGAAATATTCGTGACGTGTGTAGGAGAGGAAGGAACGTGAGTCGGTCAGCATTCCTACAAAGTTTGCAAGCACACCTGTTGCAGCAAAGGACTTGAGCTGGTCACGCATACCCTCAAGATGGTCATTGAACCACCACGCAGAGCCATGCTGAATTCTGCTCTTTATACCCTTTTTGTTTTCCTGGAAGCAGCCGCACATGGTGTCAATAGCTGCATTCTCAATAGGATTGAGCGAATAGAAAATCATCTTCGGGATAGAGTCCTCACCCTCAAGTGCATTGAGGAATGCAAGACCGTTTCTTATGCAGTCAAAAGATGCGATACTGTCAAAGCCTCTGTCAGGACCCTGTGCTTTGAAGTTCTTGTCGCTGTTATTTCTGATTGTGCCGTAATGAAGCTGCATTACCCAGTCCCTCTTGTTAAATTCCCTTGCAAAGAACATAAGAAGGAATGTCTTATACTTGTCAGCTTCCTCAATTGTAACCTTTTCACCCGAAAGAGCCTTCTTGAGTATTGCATCAGCCTCGTTCTTTTCACAGGGAGAATAAACAAGATAATCAAGACCGTGGTCAGAGGTGAGACATCCGAGAGACGCAAAGAAATCAATTCTTGCAGTATAAACAGAAAGAAGTGAATCTATATCGGTAATCTCGGTATTTTCGCTGTTTCCGAGAACCTTTATGTAATCAGCAAAACCGTCCTTATCGATATTTACACCCTTGTCGGGTCTGAATGCAGGAATAACCTTTGTTTTGAAGCTTTCATCCTTTTTGATTTCGATATGCCATTTAAGGTCATCGGCAGGGTCGTCTGTTGTGCAGATTGTTTCAACATTTGAAGAAGCGATAATCTGCTTGACGCTCATTTTTCCACTTGTGATTTTTTCGTTACAGGTGTCATATATTTCCTTGCAAGTTGCAGGCGAAAGCGGCTTTGTAATACCGAAGTAACGGGCAAGCTCTAAGTGTGTCCAATGATAAAGGGGATTTCCGATAAGTCCCGGCATGGTTGCAGCCCACGCTTCAAACTTTTCATAATCAGAGCTGTCCTTACCTGTTATCATTTCTTCCGGATAACCACAAGCTCGTATTGCTCTCCACTTGTAATGGTCGCCGCCAAGCCAGCATTCGGTAATATTGCTGAATTCCTTATCCTTTGCAATTTCCTCGGGATTGATGTGACAATGATAGTCAATAATCGGCAGGTCCTTTGCATAATGGTCGTAAAGATACTGTGCTGTTTTTGTTGACAGGATAAAATCCTTGCCCATAAACTTCTTTTTCATTGTGAAATTCCTTTCATTTATATGTTATATTTATTGTTTACTGATATAAATACAGTTGTTTTGCATACCTTTTGCGTTTTTGCCTTGTGTAAATGACTTCGAAATACCCTTTGTAGCATAAAGATTGCCGTCTTTTGTAATAAGGAGCATTTCAAAATCATATAAATCCTTTTTGTAAAACTCAATAGCTTTTTCCTTGCCCATTACAAAAAGTGCAGTTGAAAGAGCGTCGGATAAAACTCCGTCACCCGATATTACAACCGTACTTTCAAGGTCATTTTCTACAGGGAAACCTGTTTCGGGGCTGAAAATGTGATGATAACGCACTCCGTCTTTTTCAAAAAATCTCTCATACGCACCCGATACCGAAATGTAAGCATCTGAAAGAGAAATAGTACCTATGATTTCCTGTGTGGCAAAGGGGTTTTTTATTCCGATATTCCAGATTTTGCCGTTTTCGTTCTTTCCGATACAGGCAATACTGCCACCAAAGGAAATGAGCGCATTTTCGACACCCTTTGATTTAAGATTATTTATAGCCTTCTGCGAACTGTAGCCTTTTGCAATTCCGCCAAGGTCAAGTTGTACGTTTTGCGAGGTACTGATGAAATTTTCGGATGTGATTTTTTGCTTTTTTATATCGGATATTACCATTGCAAGCTCATTTTTATCGGGGATTGTCGGATTTTCACCGGTAATGTTCCAAAGTGACGAAACTTTCCCAAGAAAAGGGGAGAAAGCACCACCTGTCTTTTCAGATATGTCAAGCGCATATTCTATTAAAGAGACAGTTTCAGGTTTCGGTGTAAAATCTTCTTTTCTGTTCAGCCTTGAAATTTCACTATCCGGAATTGTCCTTGAAAGGATTTTTTCGTCAGAGTAAATTTCCTTTTCGATATCTCGCAAAACAGATGTATCCTCACAGTCTGCCTCTGCCAGAATAAAGGTATTCATAGCAAAAAAGTTTGTTTCTTTATAGCTTTGTGTGCAGGAGGAAAAAAGGAATACCGACAAAATCAAAAGGCTTATTAGCTTTGTAATTTTCATTTTTTACATAATCTCCGTAATATAGGCTCTGTTTTATTCATTATAAAGCCCGTGATTCCTCCTGTTATACAGGAGAAAAACAAAAGTGGTGGTAAAATCGCAAGTGCTGCCGTACTTAAAGTCAGCACGCAGCTTGCTATTACCTGACCTGTTGCGTGAAAAAATGCAGAAAGAGCTGATATTCCGATAAAGGAAAGATACCTGTTATACAGCTTATATGTAAAAAGCAAGGAAATATAAGCTGAAAAAGTACCGACAAGAGAAATAAAGAAAGAGCTGATATTTCCGAAAGTCAAAAAGACAACCGATACCTTGAGTAAGGCTACGAGCAGGGCAGTCCTTTTTCCGACAAGAAAAAATGCCGTCATAATTGCAATATTTGCAAAGCCGAGTTTCAGACCCGGTATCGGAATAAAAGCAGTAATCGGGAGTAAGTTTTCAAGTACCGAAAGACCGATAGACACAGACGCAAGAATTGCACATACCGTAAGAGTTCTTGTTTTCATAAACACTCTCCCTTCAGCCAACGACCGTGTCGTAGTCAGAGTCACTGTTTTCAGCTCTCAGGATGATTTTCTTCGGCACACATACAATACTTCCGCCATTTTTCGTAACAGGCTGCATCTTCTGACAGGTCTTGTCGGGACAGTCTGTACTTTTGATATAGACCTTTCCGTTAAGAACCGATATAACAGTACCCTCAATACCGAAGTAATCCTCGTTTTCGGAAAGTGAAAATTTGTGCACTTCTTTTCCGTCGCAAAAAAGTATGACTTTATCAAAATTTTCAGAGACAGAAAAGGTCTGACCGATAAATAAAACAGCAGACAACAGCAAAAGCACGAAACATAAAACAATATCGCCGATATACTTCTTTTCAAATTTTTTAATGTTCATTATTCAAATAGTAATTGTGAAGCTTTTCACTAAAAAGTGTTGTACTCGGTCCGTGTCCGGCATATAGAACATAGTCCTTTTGTAATGCCGTTATTTTTAAAAGAGAGGCCTTCATCTCCTGATTATTTCCACCGGGCAAATCGGTTCTGCCGATACAACGGGCAAAAAGCGTATCACCCGTGACAATAAAATCGTCACTTATATAAAGGCAAGAACCGGGAGTGTGTCCGGGAGTACTCATAACTGTGACTGTTTCCTTGCCAATCTGCACAGTGTCGTTATCTTCAAGAGATATAACCTCAATTTCGGGATTTACGGTATATTCAACACCTGTTGCAAGACGTGACAGATTTTTTGAAATGTCATACAAAGAAGGCAAATCCCCTCTGTGTACATAAACAGGACAATTTGCCAAGGCGACAAGCTCGTTTACGGCACAAATGTGGTCAAAGTGCGTGTGAGTCAACAGTATCTTTTCGATTTTTAATCCCTTGTCACGTACTCTGTTATATATGCCCTCTGCGTCATTTGCGGGATCAACTACAGCACAAGAGCTGCCGCTTACCAGAATATAACAGTTTGCTTCTCTGTTTTTAGGTAAAATAGTTATTATTTCCATTTTTCTCCAAAGACTCGGTATATGTCAGGATATGACATATACCGAGCTGTTTTAATTTAAAGATTTGCGAGCATTTCCTCGATATTTTTAAGCTGTGAGGTGTACTTTTCAAGCTTTTCCTTCTCTCCTGCAATTACCTTTTCTGGAGCTTTAGCAACAAATTCTGCGTTGCCGAGCTTTTTCTGTACTCTTTCGATTTCGGAAAGTGCCACTTCTTTTTCCTTTGTAAGTCTTGCTCTTTCCTTTTCTGTGTCGATAATGTCGCTCATAGGAATAAAGAACTTTGCGCTGTCTGTAACAATGCTGACAGCCTTATCGTCGTCACACTTAGGCGCAAATACAACCTCAGATGCACTTGCAAGCTTCTGGAAGAATACAGAAGTGCTGTCATTGAAGGCATCGGCAGCATCAGTTACTATAATGAGCTTAGCCTTTCTCGACGGAGGAACATTCATCTCAGCTCTGCGATTTCTGATAGCACGGATAGCATCGATAATCTTACCCATTGCCTTTTCGTCATTTTCAAAGCAGAGAGCGTCATTTGCCTTCGGCCACTCAGATACGATAATAGGCTCGTTTTCGATTGCAAGAGTCTGCCATATTTCCTCGGAAATAAAGGGCATAAACGGATGGAGCATACGCAGAGTATTTGAAAGAACATATGCAAGTACACTCTGTGCTCTCTTGTTTGTATCTGTACCCTTTTCAAAAAGTCTCGGCTTTACAAGCTCGATATACCAGTCACAGAAGTAATCCCAGATGAAGTCGTAAAGCTTCTTTGCAGCAATACCAAGCTCGAAATTATCAAGATTTGCCGTGATTTCGGAAATTGTGTTGTTGAGAAGTGAAAGAATCCACTTATCCTCTATTTCAAGCTTTTCGGGAATTTCTGCCTTTGTATCGTCGTCAAGATTGAGAAGTACAAATCTTGCAGCATTCCAAATTTTGTTTGCAAAAGCACGTGAGGCTTCAACCTTCTTGTCAGAATATCTCATATCGTTTCCGGGTGAGTTACCTGTAACAAGAGTAAATCTCAGCGCATCTGCTCCGTATTTATCGATTATTTCAAGTGGGTCAACACCGTTACCGAGCGACTTTGACATCTTTCTGCCCTGTTCATCACGAACAAGACCGTGAATGAATACATGCTCAAATGGTTCCTTTCCTGTGTGCTCAAGAGATGAGAATACCATTCTTGAAACCCAGAAGAATATTATATCATAACCGGTAACGAGAGTGTTTGTCGGGAAGTAGTAGGAAAGATCCTCTGTTTTCTTCGGCCAGCCCATAGTAGAGAAGGGCCAGAGTGCTGAAGAGAACCATGTATCAAGAACGTCCTCCTCCTGACGAAGGGGAGCTCCACACTTTGAACAGGTGTCAAGATGCTCTTTAGATACGAACATTTCGCCACACTTGTCGCAGTAGTAGGCAGGAATTCTGTGTCCCCACCAGAGCTGACGGGAAATACACCAGTCGTGTACATTTTCCATCCAGTTTGTATATATCTTTGAAAATCTGTCGGGAACAAATTTAACAGTTCCGTTGTTTACTACCTCAAGAGCGGGAACGGCAAGCGGTTGCATCTTTACAAACCACTGATTTGAGGTTGTAGGCTCAACTGTTGTCTTACATCTGTAGCAGGTACCTACATTGTGAGAGTATTCCTCGGTCTTGATAAGAAGTCCGAGCTCCTTGAGATCTTCAATCATCTGCTTGCGGCACTCATATCTGTCAAGTCCTTCGTACTTGCCTGCATAGGAGTTCATTGTGGCGTCGTCGTTCATAACCTTGATTTGCTCAAGACCATGTCTTTGACCCACAAGGAAGTCATTAGGGTCGTGTGCAGGTGTGATTTTTACACAGCCTGTACCGAAGTCCTTTTCAACGTAGCTGTCAGCAATAATCGGAATTTCTCTGCCTACAAGCGGGAGAATGAGTGTCTTTCCGACAAGATGTGTGAATCTTTCGTCCTCGGGGTTAACTGCCACTGCAGTATCACCGAAAAGTGTTTCAGGTCTTGTTGTAGCAATAGTTAAGTATTCATCGCTGTCCTTTATCGGATACTTGATGTACCAGAATGCACCTGCCTGCTCGCTGTATTCAACCTCGGCATCAGAAAGGGCTGTTGTACAGTGAGGACACCAGTTGATGATTCTGTTGCCTCTGTAAATAAGTCCCTTGTTGTAAAGGTTTACGAATACTTCCTTTACAGCTTCCGAGCAGCCCTCGTCCATAGTAAAGCGTTCACGGGTCCAGTCGCAGGAACAACCAAGCTTTTTGAGCTGGCTAATAATTCTGTCGCCGTATTTGTTTTTCCAGTCCCATACACGTTCAAGGAATTTTTCTCTGCCAAGGTCATATCTTGTGAGATTTTCCTCCTTGCGAAGAGCCTCCTCAACCTTAATCTGAGTAGCAATACCTGCATGGTCAGTACCCGGTATCCAGAGTGCATCAAAGCCCTGGAGTCTCTTGTATCTGATAAGTATATCCTGAAGTGTTTCGTCAAGGGCGTGTCCCATATGGAGCTGTCCTGTAACGTTTGGTGGGGGAATAACGATAGAGTAGGGCTTACCCTTCTTGCCTGTGGGGGTGAAGTAACCACCGTCTGTCCACATTTTGTAAATTCTGTCCTCAACTCCGTGAGGGCTGTACTGTTTTTCAAGCTCTTTTGCCATTTTTATAACTCCTTTAAGTTTAAATCAGTCTTCGTAGAATTTGTTCATAACAAGTCCCGTAATAAGCTTCGGATAGAAGTAGGTTGATTTCTGAGGCATCTTGTCGCCTGCAGTTGCAACATCCTTTATCTGACGTACCTTTGTAGCATTTATTACGAATGAGCAGTTGTATTTGCCGCTGTTTACAACATCAATTGCTTCATCATAATCTCTTGTGTAATTCAGATTTATCTGATTTGCCATATTTTCCTTGTCAATACCGAAAATTCTCTCAAGGATAAGAGAATGAAGAATTGACACATCAAGCTCACGGTAAGCCTGAGAGCGTTCCTTCATCATATCGAAAATTACCGACTGCGTGTGTTCGTTATCTTTAAGAGTAAGAAGATATGCGCCGTCTCCGTCGTAATAACCGAAAACAGTCTTGTCGGTATTTTCTGCAAGAGCCTTTTTAAGGCAATTCTTGCAAGCTTTCTTCTCGATAGTGAAGAATTCCTCCATCTTTGAAAGAGCTTCTTGCGAATTGAAGTTTTCAAGGTCCTTTACAAGCCTGTGAGTCGGGAATACCACAAGTCCTTCGTGGTCGATGTCACATAAGAACATCATACAGTAGTTTGCAGCATCATTCTCGTCGCTTATTTTACCCTCGTCAAGCAATTTCTTCTTGAAGTTGAGAGCAGTTTCATATCTGTGATGACCGTCGGCAATATAAAGCTTCTTATCAAGAAATGCCTTTTCGATGAATGCAATTTCAGCTTCGTCGTAAATACACCAAAGACGCTGAATTACTCCGTCATCGGCAGCAAATTCAATATCGGGCTTTCTTTCAGACAAGGAATCAATCTTGTTACGGATACACCTTTCCTCGTCTGTATACATAGAATAGATTGCCGAGAAGTTGCAGTAGGTACTGCTCATAAGATTGAATCTGTCCTGCTTTGCCTTTGAGAGGGTTTCCTCGTGAGGAAGTACAACCCCTTCCGAAAAATCTGTGAGTCTGACTCGTGAATAAATACCCTTTATTTTATGTACGGCACCGATTGCGGAAAATTCCTCCTCGTAGATATAAAGCCCGTTTTTGTCATCTGTTTTTAAGATTCCTTTTTCAAGCATACTGCAAAGTGTCGCGCCTGCCTCCTTGTAAGGCTCGTCGCCCCTGGGTAACTCCAGACGGACTATGTTGTTTTCACTTGCAAGAAGAAGTGCTTTCCTTTCCTCTTCGCTGATAATGTCGTAAGGGGGACATACATTTTTACAAATGTCACCTGCTTTTTCTGTGTAACGAAGGGCAGGGAATGCTTTGATTTGTGCCATATAAACCTCCAAAACTGAAATTTTTGAAAAATCTACCTATTAGTATATCACAAAATTTATGCAATTTCAAGCATTTTCCGAACTTTTTTAGAATTTCTCCAAAAAATATGTAAACCCACTTCTTGCAGGGAAAAACAATTCCGATTTGATTTATGAGTGTAGTCAAATTCTACAAAAAACCGAGGAATTTTGTAGCATTTTAACCAAAAACAAAAAAAGAGGTCAATTCTTTGAAAAAATTATTGATTTTTAAATTCTGTTATGGTATAATCACTATGTATATCACTATTTTTTCAAAGGAGTATAGAAAAATGAAAAAATTACTTTCAATGCTGCTTGCTGTAGTGTTCATTTTCTCATGTGTGACATTTACGGTAAGTGCTGAAGAATCCGAAAGCTTGACAACTCCGATAAAGGTTACCGGCATTACCGGTACAACAAAGGAGTTATCACCGAGTTTTCTCAATAAATGGCGTGGTGGCGGTGACATGGGCGAGCAGATTACTCAGGTTGGTATGCTTCGTTCACGTCAGTTTGTCGGTGCTACCGAAACGCTCAGATTTATGCCCAATAAGGAGATGCCAAGCTCACCTATGTCATCCGATGGTTACTCCGATGGTTACGATATACCTGGAATTACACTTAACGGTGACGGCTATAAGTATATTGTAATTCCTTATTATTACACAGCTCCCGAGCTTGCTGTCGGTGCTGATACAGGAAGGTATTATGCAATCGAATTGGCATCAGCTCCGGCTGCATATAAATTACATAAATCCAGGCATACAATGAAGGCAAACCAGTGGGATGTTGCTATTATCGATATAAACAGCAATATTGCTGCAAACACAAGTCTTTCAAGATTATATCAGTATCCCTATGGTGCGACTCAGTCAGGAAACACAATAACTGCTGTTGTTGCAAGCACTGTTCCGGAATCTCATACAATTGATATTACCAAGCTGATATTCTGCAAAGAGGAACCGGGAAATATTACCGTAACAGGAAATACACCCGGCAGAGATTTCTACTTTATCGCATCAGATATCAATGATACGTATGTAACAAACCATACTCCTAACGAAATAATCCCCGGAAACATCCTGGCAGGACACAATGCCTTTGCAAATACCAATACTGCACAGTTTGTTTCAAACGGAGATACTACAAGAAGCAATGGTGTCAGATGGTATGTTTCCCGTGCGCACAATATACCGAGTGAAATTCAGAAGGGCGCAAGCGTATGGAGTGGCGGCGTTGATATAACTGATTACAACTATATTTCGATTTACTATTACTATACAGTTCCGGAAGGAGAGGAACCGAACGGAAGTGCTGTTAGTATGAGTGTGATGTGCAGAGAGCCCGGATATCTTTCCAGTGGCGACATGGCTTCAGAGGGCAGCAGAATCGCAAATACCTGGGCAGTGGTAACCTTTGATATATCAAAGCTCTTGTCTAACAGTGCTGCAATCAAGTCAGCTGCATCTGAATTTATGTTCCGCCCCTACGGTGTCGATGGCAATGCGAAAAATGTTCCTGAGACACATTCTTTTGATATTGCAAGAATTGTATTCTCCAAGGATAAGCCTTCTATTATGAATGGTGCTTTGGATACTTATTCAAACGGACTTGTTCCTGCAGCAAGCGTAGGTGAAGTTCCTGAATGTCAGATTTCCGAAAATGACCTTCTCAATCCCGGCAACGAAAACCTTGACGGTCTTGCAGCGAAGAAGGTTTCAACAGACGGTTACAATTATGTAAGTGTTTCAAAGGATACAGGCGATAATTCCGTTAAGTACTGGCTTTCACATAATAATGATAAAAATGAAAGACACAGTCCGTTACATAAAAAGTACATTAAGGTTGATTACTTCTATTACAAGGGCGACGCACAGACAGGAGCTGATTCAGGTGCTAAGATGCAACTGTCAACTGCTTTTTATGATGAAAAGAAAAATGAAACAGAGTCTCGCATAGTTAAGTTGCCCTCAACTGCTAATATTGTATACAATCAGTGGTCTACTGCAGTATTCAATATTTCAAGTCCCGGTAGCTATGCGACATCTACTTATAAAGCCGGAAGCTTTAACAATATAAACCTTTATCCCTTTGGTGCAGTTGCTTCTGTCGGTGCAACAGATAAGGTATATATTGCAAATATCAGCTTCTGCGAAACTCTCCCGACAGTACTTTCAGCAGACTATATAGCACTCAAGCATACAAACGAGGGTGAGTTTGTTCCTACAATCGAAAATATCGAATATAATCCTCAGTATTTCAAGGAAAATGCTGCTGATGTAAATGTTGAAAACGCAGCCCTGACAGTAGAATCCTTTATCGTAGGTGAAGCTGCAAAGGTTACACCTGTTGAGGGAGATTATGTACCTGAGGTTGTTATTCCGTTTACTGAAGAAGACTATAACAAGCTTAAATACAGACCGTATGTAAGACTTGAGTATTTCATGAATATCAATGAGGATGATTTTGTTCAGGGAATGAAGCCTGCAATAAAGATCATGACAGAAGAGAATCCCACAGGCTATATATGTGAATTTGATACTACTCTTGTACACGGTTGGAACGCAGTAAATCTTGACCTTTCACAGGAGGATTTCATAAACGAGACAATTGCGGGTGTTGTTCTCTATCCTTACGGCACAGATGCACTAAGATATAAGGCATACATTTTTGAGCACAATAAGATATATCTCAACAACTTTATCTTCTCACAGGAAGAAATAACCGGAGACCTCGGACACCCCATTCCGGAAATGAACGCAGACGGCGAGTTCCTTCCTTACAAGTATGTACCAAGTGACGGACGTCCGGTAGTTTACTACGCACGTGGTGGTGTATATACAGGTGCAGCTGCCGGAAGTACAGACCAGTCAAAGGCATATGCTACACTTGCAGAGGCAGTTACAGCAATCAACTCAATCGGTGGCGGTTATGTAATTATGTGTACCGATGTTGGACTTAATACAAACAATGTTGCTCTTGACGGAGTAGGTCTTCCCGGTGAAGTTATCCCCTCGCATACCAATATGGTAATTCTGAGAGGTATGGAAAAGCCCGCTGAAGAAACCAAGACAACAATCTGGTTGTCCGGCTCAAGAAACCTCACAAACGGACCTCTTGAAATTCAGAACCTTAATCTTGCTAATTATGCAGACGGAACAACAACCACAGAATTAAGATGTAGTGGTTACACATTCAACTATGGTACACCCGGTGCCGGTTATGATGATATCACATATAATGTTGGTGGAGAAACAGGTAGCATTGAAATTATTGCCGGTGGCGACGGTGGTTCTTACGCCGGAGCAAATATCAACTTTAATTCCGGCTCCTTCAAGGGTTATGTACATTCCGGTGGTCTGTTTGGTGGATCTACATTTACAGATGATATAAATGTTACCTTCTACGGCACCGATATGACAGGCGCATTTATCAGATTCGGTTACGCAACGCAGATAACAGTTAGTGGTGATGTAAACTTCACCTTTAATGGCGGTAAGTTTGATAAAGCTTTCATCGGATCTTCAGCAATGACACAGTACCCAATCAAGGTTTCAGGAAAGTATACAATCAAGATTACAGGTGGTGACTTCTCGGCTGTTCCTGACGGCTCAATCAAATCATTGTACGCCACCTCCTCAGCCCGAGAAAGTTCACTTGAGGCAAGTGAGAAAATTCTTGACATTGAAAACTACTCAGGTGTTGACACAGACGGTGACGGATATGTTGACTTTGACGTAATAGACCTTCTTGCAAAAATCGACCAGTCCACCTTTACAACCGTAAAAGCAAATATAGTTTATGTTTCCGATGCAGGAAACGACTCAAATGACGGCTCTTTGAATGCTCCTTTTGCAACTCTTGCAAAAGCTATAGAAGTATTGCCGGACGGCGGAAGAATATTCCTTATGAGTGACTATGTAGTACCGATTGGCGGCGAGACACTTCCCGCACATACAGCACAGATAAATATTTCCACAAGTGGTGATAAGGAGCTTATCCTTGAAGGTACTCTTACAACAGGCGGACCTGTATCCTTCATAGGAGCAAATATAGCAAGTGTTGAGTCAGCCGGATTTATTTCAGGCAGCAACAAGCTTGAATTCGGTAAGAATGTTAACGCAAGCGGCGATCCTGTTATCAACGGTGCAAATGTAACAATAAGCAGCGGTACATTTGGTGACGTTATCGGTGGTGCAACCGAAGACGGTGCAATACTTGACTCAGGTGTTTCAATCACAGTTAACGGTGGTACAGTCAACGGAAACATTGTTGGCGGCTCTACTGCACAAAATGCTACAATCAACGGAAGCGTAAATATAACAATTAACGGTGGTACAATAAACGGTAATGTTATAGCAGGTGATCTTGAGGCAAGCTCTAAGATTACAGGTCTTGCAGGTATTACAATCACAGGTGGAACTTTCAATGGCAGCTTAATTACTGCAGGTGAAGGAACAGTTGGTGACAAGACCTCAATCAATTACCGTGATTACGCCGGAAGCTCAGACCTTGCGTCGATTATTGATGCAGAAAGCTTTGACCTTGTAACAAAGCCGAAGGCACCAAAGCCGGTATTCTCAACCCCTCTTGATCAGATTGTAGTTATCGAAGTGATTGGTGATCCGACAAAGGCGCTCGAACGTGGAAGCGGAGCAGGAAAAGCCGAGTCTGCGAAAAACCCGAATATCGAAATTCCTCATGCAAACATTATGAGTACCGTAAACAATTCCGGCGCATTTACTGCAAAAACAGTCGAAGTTGACGGAGTAGCAGCAGTAGAATACACTCCGAATGTTTCGGTTTCAAAGAGCATGAATATCGAAGGCTACGATTCAATGGGCAAAACAATCAGTGCTCTTACCTATAAGTATGTTACAATGCAGATTAAGCTCAAAACAACTGCAACCGATACAGCCTTCAAGCCGAGCCTCACTGTATACCCCGGTGGAGTACAGGATAATGCGTATAAGAACAAGACCTTTACTTCGGAAACAGCACTTGTTGCGAATGAATGGACAAATGTAACATTTATGATAAAGCCCGAGGATGAAACTGCACATATGACACGTCAGTTCCATTATATGCCTTTGGGTAGCGGTGTTACATCCAGCACTCTCTTGTCGGATGACAGAGTATATATTTCAAAGATTGTTATCAGTGAAAATCCTGTTACACTTTCAATTCCGAAGGCGGGCGGCGCTTCTCAGGAGGAGGTATCACTCAATGCAAATGATCCGGTTGCTATAAATCCCTCAAAGCTCCTGAAATCCAAAACTGCTAACTCCTTCAGAGCTGCAGTTGCACAATTCAACGGTAAGACAGTATCACAAATCAAGCCGCTTATTTCAAATGCGCCTATCGAAATTGATGCTTCTGCCGTATTCAGAGATACCGGTGCTACACCTTCAGGTGCACTTGATGTAAACAATCATAAGTATGCTGTAATCAAGTATTATTATGAGACAAGCAAGCCTTCAAACAACTTCGGTTATGAGTTTGAGCTTAGTGGTAACAGAATCTGGAGCGTAGGAAACGTTCTGAATGCCAGCGAGGTGGGAGGACCTCCGCTTGAAACAAACAAGTGGGCAACTCTCGTGGTTGAGTTATCAGCAGTACAGGGTGATAACCGTACATCAGGCTTTATATTCAGACCATTCGGCGACGAAGCAGCTTCAAGCTTCAGAGGCGATAAGTTCTATATTGAAAGCATAACCTTTACAACAACACAGCCGTAATAAAATAAATAAAAAATATGCTGTTGCATTTTTGCAACAGCATATTTGCTTTATAAAAGCTACTTTTCCCGAAGCCTGAACACAATAGCAGAAAGCACGGAAAAAACGAGTGCTGCGCATATACCGCCTGCCGCACCTGTAAGTCCGCCTGTGAAAATCCCCGTAAAGCCGTAGGTGTCTATGGCTTTTTTTACACCTGTAATAAGAGAATGACCAAAGCCTAAAAGCGGAACACTTGCACCTGCACCTGCAAATTTTACAAAAGGCTCGTAAACGCCTATAGCGCTGAGGATTGCACCAAGCACAACGTATCCTGTTAAAATTCTTGCAGGGGTGAGCTTTGTTTTGTCAATTAAAATTTGTGCTATAGCACAAATTGCACCACCTATTAAAAATGCCCATAAGTAGTCCATACCTACCTCCTAATTTGACTTTAAAGTTACAAGATGCGCAATTGCCGGGATTGAAAGCCCTTGCTTAAGGCTCTTCGGACTCATCATAGCACCCGTTCCGACAAGGGCAACCTTCTGCATATTGCCGCCTTTTAGCTCGTTCATAAGATAACCTGCTGTGACGACAGCGCTGCAACCACAGCCCGAGCCACCACAACCGACCTTTTGAGTTTTTATATCATAAATAAGCAATCCACAGTCGTAGAGCTTATCATTGATAGCTTGTGATTTCTGACCGAGAAGCGTTGATAAAAGCTTCGTTCCTTCCCAACCGAGGTCGCCCGTATATATGCCGTCAAGCTCAGAAACCTCTGCACTTTCAATATACCTGTCGAGTGTGTCGCAGGCAGCACTGCACATGGCAGCCCCCATGTTCCCGGCATCCTTGATTCCTCTGTCAGCCACAATTCCCGGCAGTACCTCGTCAATGTAGATTGCCTTGCCACTTTCGGGAATATCGATTTTTTCCTCATCGCAAAGTAAAAACGCACCTGCACCTGTAACGGTGTTCTGTGCTGTCGGTCCTGAAAATGAGCCGTAACCGAGAGGATATCTGAACTGCCTTTCAGCAGAGCAAAAATGCGACGAAGCTACAACTGCCGCAGTTGTAACAGCCCCCGACTCAATCATAAGGGCGGCAAGCATAAGACCTTCGGCGCAGGTTGAACAAGCACCGTAAAGTCCAATATAGGGAATATCGAACATTGAAAGTCCGTAGCCCGCACCTGTACATTGATTCAGAAGGTCACCTGCAAGTAATATATCAATTGAAGTGTCAGGGATTTTTGCTTTATCAAGAGCGAAACGCAGACTCCTTTCACAAAGTCTGCTCTCGGCAATCTCAAAGGATTTTTCGCCGATAAGAGCGTCGCTGTAATATTCATCGAGATATTTTCCGAGTGGTCCTTCATTTTCCTTTTGTCCACCCACGCAAGCACTTTCAAAGAGCCTGATTTTTTTATTTAGCTTTATAACACGTCTGTTTCCCTGATAATCCTGTAATTGCAAAACCTTACCTCCAAATATTTTCAAATTTTCATCAATATTTTTCTCAAAATCCAAAAAAATATACACAATAAACGATAATTTGAAATTATAAGGGTGTATAATGAATAGTGTAAAAAACAGGCCGTTTCGAAAGGGAGTGACAAAATGCGAGGTTTAGTACTTGAGGGTGGAGGCGCAAGAGGTGCGTATGAAATAGGTGCAGTTCGGGCTTTTCTTGAAAACGGATATGAGTTTGACGGAATTGCAGGCACGTCAATCGGCTCAATAAACGGTGCCATGATAGCACAAGGCGATTTTGAAAAGGCAGTAAGCCTGTGGGAGAAAATAACTCCCGGCAGCCTTTTCCCGGGCGAAGAAAAGCTTATTGGACTAATAGGCGATAAGGAGATAGAACCCCGCGAGATTCAGGGTGCGATAAAGAATTTAGGTGAAATCATAAAGCAGGGTGGTCTTGACACTAAAAACATACGGGAGCTTCTTGAAAAATATATCGATGAAGCAAAAATAAGAAGCTCTGAAACCGAATTCGGGCTTGTTACTTATTCGGTTTCGGATGGTAAAAGACTGTCTCTTTTTAAAGACGATATACCAAAGGGCATGCTTGTCGACTATTTGCTGGCTTCCTCAATGCTTCCTGTTTTCAAGAAAGAGAAAATAGGCGGCAAGCTCTTTGCAGATGGTGGCTATGTTGATGTCTGCCCGTACAACATGCTGCTTGAAAAGGGTTATTCAGACCTTGTGATAATCAGAGTTTTCGGAACCGGCATTACACGAAAGATAAAGAGCAAGGACGCAAAAATACAAATGGTAATTCCGTCGGAAAAGCTTGGAAATATGCTTGATTTTTCTCCGGGAAATATAAGCAGACTTATGAAAATGGGCTATTATGACGCAATGAGGGTGATTTATGGCTACAAAGGAAGAAAATATTTTGTAAAGCCTGTGGGAGAGGAATGCTATTTCAATAAGCTTATAAATATAGATGAAAAATATCTTGCCGCTATCGGGAATATACTCTCACTTCCGTCTCTTCCCGGGAAAAGATTGCTGTTCGATGGAATAATACCGGTTCTTGCCGACAGCCTCAGACTTTATGAGAGCTTTACCTATGAGGATTTTGTGATAGCCATTCTTGAAAGTGCAGCGATGGCAAAGGGAATAGAAAGGTATCAGGCTTTGAGCTTTGAGGATTTGCTGCAAAAAACCAAAGAAGGGGTTTATGAGAATCCCGACAAAAAGTATGCAGAAATAAATATTCCGTATAAAAACCCGATTGGGAATACACGTGTGTTTAAGCTGCCGGCTTTGCCGATTGTTTCAAGCTATAGCTATAAAGCAGTAAACGAAAAGCAAATCGGAAATGCAATCGAGCTTTTTGTAAGGGCGATTTTGTAGTAGAGAGTTTTCCAATTGTTTACATTTGGAAGAAAAAAATCCTGAATTAACTCTTGACAAACCTAAAGTATTTGTGGTATAATTACACTACCTCTAAAGAGGCTTTTATTGTTATGCCCATTTGTAGGCGGGAGAATAAGAGTAAAAGACCTATCTTGAGGGAGGTAAAAAATTCTTTATATTTACCGGGAGGTGCTATAAATGCGAGTAAAAGTAACATTGGTTTGCAGCGAGTGCAAGCAGAGAAACTACGACACAACAAAGAACAAAAAGAACAATCCTGACCGTATCGAGTTGAACAAATACTGCAAATTCTGCCGCAAGCATACCCTTCACAAAGAGTCTAAGTAAGCGGCGAGAGTCGATAGTAGATTTAGGAGGTATTAGTATGGCAGAAAACACAACAAAGGTTGGTTTTGGTGCGAAGGTAAAAAAGTTCTTCAAGGATTACAAAACCGAGTTCAAAAAAATCAAATGGCCTACAATTCATGACACAAATACCCAGTTCGTGCTTGTCCTTGCAGTAGTTGCAGTTGCGGGCATTGCAATTTTTGCTCTTGACTTTGGTTTGAATCAGCTCCTTAACCTTGTAGCTTAATTTACTTCTGAAAAGTTTTAAGAAAGGAAGGTAAATTATGCCAAAGGAAAGTGATGCAAAGTGGTATGTGTTACACACATATTCCGGATATGAAAACAATGTAGCATCAAATATCGCAAGGATAGTTGAGAATCGAGGACTTCAGGATTATATTTATGAAACTCAGATTCCACTTGAGCTTGTGTCGGATGATCCTGAGCTTCTGTCTGAAGAGATTTTAGAGGAAGTGTTCGAGGACGAAGATAGCTTTGATGACGAGGATGCGCCGAAGAAGAAAGCTCCCAAAAAGAAAAAGGCAGAGGAGCAAAAGCTTCTTCCGAGTTATGTTCTGGTTAAAATGGTTATGAATGATGCAACACGTCATATCGTGAGGAATATAAGAGGTGTTACAGGCTTTGTCGGACCTGACTCTCAGCCTGTTCCGCTTACCGCCGAGGAGGTAAAAACTCTTGGAATCGGTGGAGCACAGCATAAGGTATTCAGCGTTGATTATGGCGTTGGTGATACCGTAATTCTTGTTTCCGGCTCAATGGCAGGAAACACAGCGATTGTTAAGGAAATCGACGAGACAACAGGCATCGTAAAGGGTGTTATGGTAATCGGAGGTAAGGAAGCAATCGTTGAATTTGAAGCGTCCGGTGCTGAAGAATTTATCATGTAAGACGCAAAATTTTGTATACTGACTGCAAATGCAGCTTGTATAATCTTTGGATGCAGACAGAAAAATATTGCATTTTGCCTTGCAAGTTTTTCGTTTGTATCTGTCGCAAAATGCGGCAAAGCGGCGATAAGGTGTCGTCGCTGTGGGAGGGAAAATTTCCCGAAAATTATAATTACCACATTCGGAGGTGTATTTAAAATGGCAAAGAAAATCGTAGCGTACGTAAAGCTCCAAATCCCCGGAGGAAAGGCATTACCTGCTCCTCCTGTAGGTCCCGCGCTCGGTCAGCACGGTGTTAACATCGCAGGATTCTGTAAGGAATTCAACGAAAAGACAAAGAAGGATATCGGACTTATCATCCCTGTAGTTATTACAATTTATGCAGACCGTACCTTCACATTCATCACAAAGACTCCCCCTGCAGCAGTTCTTATTAAGAAGGCAGTTGGTATCGAGTCAGGTTCAGGCGAGCCTAACAAGAACAAGGTAGCTTCCATTACTAAAGAACAGCTCAGAACAATCGCAGAACAGAAGATGGCAGACCTCAATGCTGCAAACGTAGACACAGCAATGAGCATGATCGCCGGTACTGCACGTTCAATGGGCGTAACTGTAGCTGACTAATAGGAGGGAACACAGATGAGTAGAGGAAAGAAATATATTGAAAGCTCAAAGCTTATCGACAAGGCAAAGCTTTATGAGCCGGATGAAGCACTTGCAATTGTATGCAAGACAGCTTCTGCAAAGTTTGACGAAACAATCGAAATCCACGCAAGACTCGGTGTTGACTCACGTCACGCTGATCAGCAGGTTCGTGGTGCTGTTGTACTTCCTAACGGAACAGGTAAGACAGTTCGTACACTCGTATTTGCTAAGGGCGACAAGGCTACTGAAGCTGAACAGGCCGGAGCAGATTTCGTAGGTGCAGAAGATATGGTTGCAAAAATCCAGAGCGAAAACTGGTTTGACTATGAAGTAATCATCGCAACCCCTGATATGATGGGTGTTATCGGTCGTCTCGGTAAGGTTCTCGGTCCTAAAGGACTTATGCCGAACCCCAAGGCAGGTACTGTAACAATGGACGTAGCGAAGGCTGTTAAGGAAGCAAAGGCAGGTAAGATTGAATACCGTCTTGACAAGCAGAACATCATCCACTGTCCTATTGGTAAGGCATCCTTTGGTGCAGAAAAGCTTACTGAAAACTTCAATGCTCTTATGGGCGCTGTTATTAAAGCAAGACCTGCAGCAGCAAAGGGTCAGTACATCAAGAGCCTTTCTGTTTCTTCAACAATGGGCCCCGGTGTTAAGGTTAGCTCAGCTAAGATGAACTAATTTAAAAAAGATTAAATCACCTCGAACAGATTTGTTCGGGGTGTTTTGTTTTGTATAGAAAAATAAATTTCAAAAGCTATAATAAAAAGAAAAAATCTCTTGAATAAATGCAGAAAGTATGGTATTATAATATTGAATTATTTTGGGAGGTGAAGCGATGAATAACGGAATGTATCAAAATAATGATGACAGCTTTGATTACGAAGCATACCGGATAAACATTCAAAGGAAGCAGGAAAAAAGAAGAATAATAACATCTCTTGCTTCTTGTTGCATTTTGATTTTCGGAAGTTATTTGTCGGCAAATCTTTTTTACTTTGTGATGAGTGCTATTGTAAGCGTACTTTCCGAAAGCTTTTCCTTTCTTGAATCTGATATTATTGTAATAGATACCTACACAGGTATTCTTGCATATTTTGCACAGCTTGTAATTCCGGTTGCAGTTTTTATTCTGCTTCGCGCAAAGAAATATCGTGATTGTATCTTTATTTCCGATATCCCGAACGACGAAAAAATGAAAGTCCCCGAAATCATTTGCTTTGCGTTTTCTGCCTTTGCTGTTTCCACCGTTTTGTCAGCTATAAGTGCTGTCTTTACCACCATTATAGGTCTTGACGGCTCCGTTTTTGAGCTTGAAAGTGCCAAAACTGTAACAGGACTTATAATAGAGCTGTTTTCGGTTGCAGTACTCCCTGCTTTACTTGAGGAATTCTTCTTCAGAGGAGTAATTCTGTCCGAGCTTTTGCCCTTTGGAAAAGGCTTTGCCATAATTGCAAGTGCGCTCTTTTTTGCAACTGCTCACGGCAGTATCGAACAGATACTTTTCAGTTTTTCATACGGCATCATTTTTGCATATATCGCAATTTCAAGTGGCAGTATCTTGCCGGGAGTTATAATTCATTTCTGTAACAACGCATATGCCACAATTTTCGGATACCTTGAAAATGTTTTGACCGTACAAGCCTTTGAGCTTATCAGTAGTATTTGCTATTTTCTGCTTGTAGGTATCGGACTTGTATGTACTGCAATAATTCTCGGTAAAAATAAGATTAAGCTTCAGGAAACCGACAAAGGTGTCCTTACAAAGAGTGAAGTACTTAAAACTCTCGTGTCACCCATAATGCTGATATACTATCTTCTTATTTTTGTTGAAACAATCGGCACATACCTTCTCAGGTAAGAAACGAGGAACTGAAATGAAAAAAGAAATTTTACCAATAAAAGAAAAAAGTAAGAATTACTATATGCGAAGGGCGCTGAAGCATGCCGAAAAAGCAGCCCTTGAGGGGGAAGTACCTGTTGGTGCCGTAATTGTATATAAAGGCCACATAATTGCCTCAGGCAGAAACAGGAGAGAATACGGCAGGAATGCCCTTTATCACGCCGAAATTGAAGCAATAGATAAGGCGTGCAGGAAACTTTCAGGCTGGCGACTTTTTGAGTGTGATATGTATGTGACGCTTGAGCCGTGTCCGATGTGCGCAGGGGCTATTATAAACTCAAGAATAAGAAATCTTTATATCGGTACTGCCGACGAAAAAAGTGGTTGTTTTGGCAGTAAAACCGATATGAATGCTATGGGCTTTAATCACGTGGTGAATATTGAAAGTGGTATTCTTGAAAAAGAGTCTTCAAAGCTTCTGTCGGATTTTTTCAAAGAGCTGAGAAACAGACCTAAAAAGAAAAAAATTGTAGCAAGTGATAGGATGGAGAAAAAATGCTAAAAAGTATAATAATAGGTTGTGGTGCTATTTCAGTATCACATATAAGAGCGATTGCTGACCTTAATATGTCAGAAATTATAGCAGTTTGCGATATTGTGCCAGAAAGAGCGATGGAAGCTGCAAAAGCAAGCAAATGTGATAAATACTATACAGATTATAAAAAAATGCTTTCAGAAATAAGCCCGGAAAATTGTGTAGTACACATCAGTACCCCTCATTATCTCCATTGTGAAATGGCAATATATGCCATGGAAAAGGGCTTTGACGTATATCTTGAAAAGCCTTGTGCTATAAGCAGTGTGGAAGCTAAAAAAATTATTGAAGTATCAGACAGAACCGGTAAAAAGGTTTGTGTTTCATTTCAGAACAGAGCTACAAATACAATTACTTGTGCTAAGGAAAAAATTGCTTCAGGAGAGCTTGGAAAGCTTCTCGGAATCAAGGGCATTGTGACCTGGCAAAGAAACGGCAGCTATTATACCGATAGTACCTGGCGTGGAAAGTGGTCAACCGAGGGTGGAGGAGTACTTATAAATCAGTCAATTCACACTCTTGATTTAATTTACTATTTTGGCGGTGAAGTTGAAAGAGTCGAGGGGAATGTTGCACTCCGAAAAAATGCAGACATAATCGAGGTGGAGGACACAGCAGAAGCTACAATATGGTTCAAGAACGGTGTGACTGCGATTTTCTATGCCACAAACTGCCACGTTTTTTCCTCACCGAGCGAGCTTGAGCTTGTATGCGAGAAGGGAAGCTTACTCTTTAAGAATAATACACTTTATGAAATTATCGACGGTAAAATGAATGAGGTGTGCAGCAACAGCAGCGCAAAGGTTGGAAAAGCTGTCTGGGGGTCAGGTCATTTTGTGATGATAGGGAATTTTTATCGGGCAATTCTCGGTGAAAAGACAGATTATTGCGATATCCGTGACAGCTACCAGGTGCTTGAGATTATCGAAGAAATATATAAGACGAGTAAAACAAAATTAAGATAAAACATTTAGGGTTGTAGCAAAACGAATTGTTACAGCCCTTTTTTGTTTTTGTGGAACTTTTTGGAAAAAATACCCGTCAAAATATATACAAAATCATTTTGTTATGATATAATAAAAATATAACAGTAGCTTTCGGAGGTGTCGTATGTTCGCAATCCGAGAGGGAGTAGAGATTGGTCTTGTTTATCTCTGTATTATCCCGAATAACATTTGGTTTTTAATCTTCTGGGTAGCTTTTATACTTTCATTTTTTACAAAAATGCTGTTTTCAAAAAAATGTAAATCAAAAATCACAAGAAACCTTGGATATTTTATTATCGTTCCACTTCTTTTGTTGCTCGATATTTTAACCGATTATATTACAGGCTGGGAAAGGCTTGTACCACTTTTTGCATATTTTTTTGTTCTGGCACTGCTTTCAGGACACCTGATTTATGATATTTTTTCATATATTAAGGGGAGAAAAGCCAAAAAAAATAAAAAAAGGAGCTGATTTGTATGAAAAAAAGAACAGAATTCACACTGAAAGCTATATTTTGTGTAGCTTTGATGCTGATTTGTGCTGTTTTTGTGTTGTCCTGCAGAGAAGAAAATATCGGAACCGAAAGCCTTTTTGAAGATAACCGGACAGGTCCTTTTGTCGCCTTTGTAAGTAAGGGAGAGGGAGCAGAGCTTAAAATATATACCGAAAAGGACGGGGAATACATAACATCTCTTCCGAACGACATCTCGAAAATGGAAATTGAAAACCGTGAAAAATACGGTGAAAATTTCCAGTTTGGTTACCTGATTCCGACGGATGGGTGGTCGGATACTCCTGTTTACTACGGAAAAATTGACAGCTTCAGGTGGGTGTTTTTAGCAACTGTCAAGGATTCAGGTGGTGGATATAATCCTCTTTGTCTTTCGTATGACGACGGAAAAACTTGGATTTACAAGGATACATATGACCTTCCGAGTGACCTTTTAACAGGTGCAGGATTTTTAAATGATAAGACAGGTTTTATAAGCTACCGTTACTTTGAGGATTTCGGGCCGAAAATTTACCGTACCCTTGACGGCGGTATTACCTTTGAAAGAATTGAACTGCCGATGCCGCAGGGCTTTGATTATGAAAACCCGGTTGATGCTCCGAGAATGACTCCGCTTGTGCCGACATTTAAGGAAAATACGGTAATTTATCCTGTAGAGCTTCAGTTTAAGACAAGATTCGGTACACCTGTTGGAAGCAAAATAATAAATCTTGTGTCAAGCGACGGTGGAATGACTTTTAAATGGGAAAACGACACCGAAAGAGAAATTATTTCACTTCTTTATAAAACAAGAGGCGAGGTATTGGGTCAATACGGTGAAGAACTGAAATACGAATATTACGATGACGCAGCAGGTAAGGCTATTTATTCCTGCGAGGCTCTCCCGGGCGTAAATCTTGTGTATTTCGACACAAAGAATGAAACAAGAATATATGACTTCAAAAGTGCTGATGAGCTGATATTGTCAGCTGACTTTGAAGGGGATTTTTATAATCTTAAGGTCGGTGAAAATATAGAGGATATCGAGCCTGCTTTCAAACAATTCGAATGGGATAGGGTTAGCTTCAATACTGTATTTTCCTTCTTTACCACCTTTGAAAACCACACAATCGAGCTTCGCATAATGCCGGATGAAAGCCTTGAAATATCCGATGAAACAACAGCGATTGCAGAATTTTGCAAAAATCCGAGAGGCAAAATTTTAGAAATAAGAATAAGAAATGTGTTGTACGACAATATCGGACAAATTTTTGAGGAAGCCGAAAAGGTTTATGGACTTTTCACAGGGGAAACTCCTCTTGAATTTACAGGCGAGAGCATTACCGAATTTGGTGTAAAATACGACGAGGTAAAATCCGATACACTTCGGGATAACCACGACCTGCAAGTGCTTGTTGAAAAGTACTTCTCTGGAAGTATAGTTGATACACTTATAAATACACAAATTGACGGAAAGCCACTTTATATAACAAGGGATATTGTACCGGGTTATTTTAAGCTTTACCGTCTGTCAAGTTTTGAAAAGTGTGAATATTTGAATGCAAGTAAGAGCTACAATAATATCCAGAATGCCCTTGGAAACTATGCAGTTGACGTGGCAAGTGAGTATAACTTTGGTGACAAGGAAATCAAGAAAAATGTAAGATACAGATTTGTCCTAAATCAGCTATATGAGGTAAGATTTACCGAGTTTTCTTCGGTTTCGCAAGATTTGCATAAAGAATACATAGAAAGCAAAAAGGTTAAAAGGGTACAAGTTACATTACCAACGCCTGAGGACGACAGAGCGTGGGTACCTGTTAGCGTTGTGGGCGCCGAAATCAGCGCTTATAGCGAGCCGTCACCGAATGGTAATTCAAGCTTTTATATAAATGCGTCGGGGAACGGCAAAGTACTTTTCACCTTTGGTAAAACCAAAAATAGATTCGAATATGATACTTTCATAGATTACCGTACCTTTGAGGTGGAAACAGTTGACGGTTCTATTATAAATGTTACAGAGCTTGAAAAAGATATTGTTACACCGTTTTTCTCAACAGCACCCCATCCATATCCGGAAAAATATCTTCCGGGGGATAAAGAGTACAGCACAAAAGTATATTACCAAGGACTTAACAGTATAGGAATAAATGTACAGGGGAATGCAATTTCTATAACTTCGTATCTTGACGGAACAGATGCAGGTGGTACATATCGCGGAACCTACAGCTACAACAATATCACAGGTGAACTTTCTGCAAGACTGAATTTTAACTATGTAGACGGCAGTACCGGCAAGATAGGGCAGACTGACGCAGGCACTGTAAAAGGTAAGCTTGTAGAATATGGGAATTTTGTGGCATTCATATGTAGTGATAACGGAAATACAACAATTTCTGAAAGAATACCGTTGATTTTCAAAAAGAGTGGAAAGGTAATTCCCGTGCAGGAGCCGACTGGATCTCCGATTGAAATTCCCGAGGAAAATGCAAAATATCTGTTCTCAAAGAACATCTTTATGTCGCAGACACAGCTTCATTTCTTCTCACTTTATAAGGTGGATGAAGTTATGGGAGTATTTGAAGATGAGCCTTATGATTTTGCAGTTTACTGTACAACAGGAAATGACAAGCCCTTCAGAATAGACGCAAAAATCCCGGAAGGATTCGAGTATGACACAGTTTACCCCGTAGCGTGCGATTACGGAGCAGGAAGTGGCGAAACAAGATTTGTACTTGCACTTATTGAGGGTGGCAAAACAAGTTTTGTTTCCTTTGACAATTTTGAATATGATGATAATAAAAGCTATCTTGAATTTGATTTTCGTGGAAAGCTTGAGGGACAAAATCTTGAGTTTTTCTATGAGACATATCTCGGAATTGTTGAAAAATACGGTAAATAAAACAAAAAATCAGTTACGGAAAACCGTAACTGATTTTTTTACTTTTAATATTTTACTTGGAAAGCTTCTGAAGTGCATAGGTAAGAATATAAATAATTACCATTACTACGAAAATACCGAGCATACCCTTGCCCATATAGGGGAGAGTATCAATAAAGCCTGCAGGATCAAAATTAAAGTTTACCATCGTTTGTCTCTCCTTTCAAAATTAAGCTACAAGGGGAAGAATGTACTTAAGGATAAGGCTGCCTGCTATAACAGAGGCAATCTGACCTGATACGTTAACACCGATTGAGTGCATAAGTAGGAAGTTCTGGTTGTCTGCTTCAAGACCGAGCTTATGTACAACTCTACCTGACATTGGGAAAGCAGAGATACCTGCAGCGCCTATCATCGGGTTCATCTTCTTCTTGAGGAAGAGATTGAGGAACTTTGCAAAAAGAACACCGCCTGCTGTATCAAAGATGAATGCGAAAAGTCCAAGTCCGAGAATTAAAAGTGTTGTGGGCTGGAGGAACTTTTCTGCAACCATCTGGTTTGCAATTGTAAGACCGAGGAAAATTGTAATGAGGTTTGCAAGAACCTTCTGTGCTGTTTCGGAAAGTGACTCAAGAACACCACATTCACGAATGAGGTTACCGAACATAAGGAAGCCGATAAGAGAAACAGATTCAGGAGCGATAGTGCCTGCTACAACTGTTACTATAATCGGGAAAAGAATTCTTGTAAGTCTTGAAACACCACCGACAGAATTATCCATTCTTATCATTCTTTCCTTCTTTGTTGTAAGGAGCTTTATAACAGGAGGCTGGATAATCGGAACGAGTGCCATATATGAGTAGGCTGCAACCATTATAGCACCTGTAATGGGGCTGTCAGAGCCGAGAAGCTTGTTTGCAACAACGATAGCAGTAGGGCCGTCTGCAGCACCGATAATACCGATGGAGGCAGCTTCCGGAATTGTAAAGAACATAGCTGCAAGACAGAAGGTAAGGAAAATACCGAATTGTGCAGCAGCTCCGAAAATCATAAGCTTGGGGTTTGAAAGAACAGGTCCGAAGTCAATCATAGCACCGATACCGATGAATAGAATGAGAGGGAATAGCTCGTTTGCAATACCTGCGTTAAAGAGGGTTGTAATCGGGCCTTCGGCACCGATAGCACCCGAAAAGGGGATGTTTACAAGGATTGTACCAAAGCCCATAGGCAAAAGAAGTGTCGGCTCCATATTCTTCTTGATTGCCAGAAAAATGAGAAGACCGCCAACAAGCCACATAACAACCATTTGCCATGTGAGATTAGGGATATTGCTGAATAAGTCTTGTACTGTTTGGGTAATTACATTCATATTTTTTACTCCTTTGCCACAAATTACTTCATTATAATTTTAGCACAAAATTATTACTTTGTCAAGCGAGTTTGACAAAGTAATAAGAAATTATATTTTGTTTTTTGTTCTGCTTAAAACGCCTTTAGCTGCAGAAGTATTGCTTCAAGATTGCTTTCGCAACTACCCCTGTTACAGTCGACAGTTATATCGGAATACTTTTGGTAGTAAGGCATTCTCTGCTCATAAATATCACGCAGACTTTCGCCTTTAGCAAATGCAATTCCTCGTGTTTTTATGTTTTTTATTCTACTCTCAACATTTTCGTAATCAAGCGCAAGAAACACAATAACTCCAATACTGTGCAGATACTCCATAGCTTCCTCTCGGAGTACTGCACTTCCACCGGTTGCAATTACAGTATTTTCCATGTTACCCAGCGACAGAATTGCATCCCTTTCAATATCAAGAAAGGTGTCCTTTCCGTCTTCCTGCACGATTTTATGTAAAAGTCTACCTGTTTTTTGCTGAATGACAAGGTCTGTATCGATAAAATTCATTCCGAGTGTTTTTGCAAGCAGTACACCAAGCGTACTTTTGCCACAGCCGGGCATTCCGATAAGTATAATGTTTTTCAACTCTTTTTACCTCAATTTACTTTTCTATTTTTTTTTGCAGCATCACGTGCAGAGGTCAGAGTATTTTGAAGTAACATTGTGATAGTCATAGGACCTACACCACCCGGAACAGGAGTAATAAAGGAGGCTTTCTTTTCACACTCTTCAAAGTTTACGTCGCCTGTGAGCTTTCCGTTTTCATCTCTGTTCATACCAACGTCGATTATAACAGCACCCTCTTTTATCATATCACCACGCAAAAGATTGCTCTTTCCGACTGCGGCAACTATAATATCAGCTTCGCGTGTATGTTTTGCAAGGTCGGCTGTTCTTGAGTGACATACAGTAACTGTACAGTTTTCCTCAAGAAGTAAAAGCGCCATCGGTTTTCCGACAATATTGCTTCTTCCGATAACAACTGCATTTTTTCCGGTTGTTTCGATATTGTATCTATGTAAAAGCTCAATAATTCCGGCAGGAGTGCAGGGGAGAAATCTTTTGCAGCCAAGGGTAATCTTGCCGACATTTTCTTCGGAAAATGCGTCAACGTCCTTACCCGGAAGAATTCTTGCTACAATTCTCTTTTCGTCAAGATGAGCTGGTAGAGGCGACTGCACGAGAATACCGTGAATTTTATCGTCGGCATTAAGCTTGTCAATGAGTGCCGACAGTTCTTGCTCACTTGTGTTTTCGGGGAGTGCATATTCTTCGGAATAAAAACCAACTTGTTCGCAAGCGAGCTTTTTGTTGCGTACATATATTTTTGAAGCAGGGTCTTCACCTACGATAATTACTGCAAGTCCAGGTTTTACACCAAGGGCTGTGAGTTTTTCAGCTTCGAGCTTTATTTCTTCACGTATAAGTACGCTTGTAGCTTTTCCGTCAATAATTTGTGCCATTTTAATTCTCCTTGTTATTGTTATTACTTATTTCGTTTACCTGAACTTCACTTTTACAGTCCTGTGATGTGACAACATTTTCTTCGGTATCCTTTGAAAAAACAGGAGTATATACGCTTTCCTCTTTTTGTTTTTTCTTTCGTCCGAAATATATAAGGATAAAAGCGAGTACTGAAAAAATAAAGGTAAGAAGTGCTAAAAGTTGGGAAACTCTGATATTTGTCGCCCCTAAAAGCAGACTGTCGGCACGGAGCCCTTCGATAAAGAACCTTCCGAGTCCGTACCACGCAAGATAGCATAGCACCATCTGTCCGTCGAATTTCTTTTTGCGATAAATGAGAGTTAGCAGAATGAAGCCTGCAAGATTCCAGACCGATTCATAAAGGAAGGTCGGGTGTACTGTAAGGTACCTTCCGTCTGTAGCCTCAGATGCTACCGTCATCCGAAGAAAGTAATTATTCTCAAAATTCGGAGTAGGTATAACCTTGCCGAGAAATTCAATTCTGTCAAGATGCCCGAAGGCTTCGCCGTTACAGAAGTTGCCCCATCTGCCAATAAACTGACCGATAAGAACAGAGGGTGCAATTGCGTCGGCAATTTTCAGAAAGCTTATTTTTTTTACCTTCGATACAACAAAAACAGTAACAGCACCTGCAATTATCGCTCCGTATATTGCAAGTCCACCTCGCCAGATGGCAAGAACGTCAAGAAGGCTTTTATAAGTACTGTCCGAAGTCAGAACATAATAGAGTCTTGCACCGATTATTGCAAGAGGTACTGCAAAAATTGCATAGTCAAGGACGTCATCCGAGGATATACCCTCTTTTTTTGCGTTTCTCATAGTATTAAGAATTGCAAGAATAATACCCGTACAGATTATGAGTCCGTACCACCTGATGCCTCTGCCGAAAACGGTAAAGGCAACAGGGCTTATTTCTAAAATCTTTTCTGAAATTGCGGGAAAGGAAACGTAAGTCATATTTTACCCCTTTCGTTTTTAAGAGTCCTGTGGAAGAACAGTAGATAAAGCAAAGGAATCTTCAGAAAAAGAGCTTCCAAGTCTGCAGTTTACATCTTCAAGGGTAACAGATGCGATAATATCAGGTTCTGTGAATATATTACACCCATTAAAGAGAGCACCGAGGAAGGAATTTGCAATATCGTCTGTACTGTCAAAGATTTGTACGCTTCCTGCATACAATGCACGCTTTGCTCTTGTGAATTCTTCCTGCGAAATACCTGTTTCTTTGTATTTTCTGATTTCCTTTTTGATTTCCTCGTAAACTTTTGCAGGATCCTTTGAAAGACCTGATATTTCAGAATACGAGAAGGTAGCATGTGCATCAAAGCCTGCCGAAAAGCTGCCGTTTATCAGTCCGTCTGCGTACAGACGATTATAAAAATCACTGCCTTTGCCGAAAATAACACGAAGAATTATAGCTGTTTCGGCACTCTTTCTTGAAAGTGCCTTGCCTTCCTCAAACTGATTTTCATCTTTTATTCCGACAGCGAACATCGGCATCGAAACAGACATCTTCTCGCTTATTTCCGGGAGAGAAACACCTTTTGGCTCGTCAGGATAGATTCGTTCAACCTTCAGCTCCGGCGCTTCTTTGAGTACCTTGTCACATACCTTTTCCACTTCTTCGGGAGATATATTTCCACAAACACAAAGTGCCATATTGTGAAGATTATAAAAAACGCTGTAGGTTTTGTGGAGTGTCTCTGCCGTAATTTCAGCTATCGTTTCGCAGGTACCTGCCGTGTCGATTTTCACGGGGTGATTGTGGTAGAGAGCTGTGAGCATATTAAAGTAAAGACGCCAATTAGGGTTGTCGTCATACATTCTTATTTCCTGACCGATAATGCCCTGTTCTTTGTCAACTGTTTCCTTTGTAAAATATGGATGAGAAACAAAGTCAAGGAGTATTTCAAGATTCTGAGGTATATTTTCGGTTGCAGAAAAGAGATAAACGGTTATATCCGAGCCTGTATAGGCGTTGGCAGAAGCCCCGAATTCAGCGTATTTCTGGAAGGTATCAATTCCGTCCTCGTTTTCAAACATCTTGTGCTCAAGAAAATGTGCAATTCCGTCGGGAACTGAAATTTCCTCTCCGTCTACCTTAAATTTGTTGTCTATTGAACCGAATTTCGTTCCGAAAACTGCATAGCTTGTTCCGTGATTTTTCGGAATAACATAGAGGTCAAGACCACTTTTGTGCTTTTTGTAATAGTATTTCTCGCAAATTTGTTTGTTTTCAAATATTTCAAAGCTCATTTTCGCCTATTCCTCACTTTCTGCGTTTTGCTCGTCAAGCTTTGTTCCTTTAAGGAAATAAACCGTATCAAGCTTTACAGTATTTGCAATTTCCACTATCTGTTCTTTTGTGACCGATTCACATTTTTTTATCGTTTCTTCGATTTCTTCGACCTCTTCGCCTCTTACAATCTGTGCATAATGGAAAGCAGTAATGGCATCTGCGTCATCCTTTACCGACATATAATGGCTTCTGATGCTTGTTTTAGCTTCAAGAATATCCTTGTCCGAGAAGTTGCCTTTCTGCATTTCGGATAGCTGCAAAAGAATTTCGTCTTCTGCCTTTTTCTCGTCACCGACCTTTACACCACTTGAAATGTGCATAATGCCGTTTGCAGCGATAAAGGCTGATGAACAATAGTAGCAAAGGTGTAGCTTTTCACGGACATTCATAAACAGCTTGCTTGTGGGACTTGCGCCGAAAATTTCGTTGAATACCCTGAAGATTGCTGTGTTTTTCTTTGCGTTTGATGCACCTGTTCTGAATCCCATAGCCAGCTTTCCCTGGTTTACGGGCATTTCTTCGATTTCACGTTTTACGCTTTCTACATTCTCACGAACAAAGGCAGCAGAGTATACAGCAGCATTTCTTGCATATTTTCCAAAGCTTGCCTTTACTGTTTCGGCAAGCTCATTTTCGTCACAGGTACCTACGAAAAATATTTCAACGGGACATTTTGCAAGCTCTGTCTTGTAGAATTCGGTAAGACTTTCAGGGGTGATTTTTTCTACGTTTTCGATTTTTCCGATAGCAGAAACAGACAAAGGCTCGCCTTTGCACATAATTTCAAACAGTTTTTTTCTGGCATATATACGTTTGTCGTTGATTTCAGCTCTTATTGCGTCACATAGATTTACTTTTTCGCTTTCCACATATTCCTTTTTGAAAAGTCCGTTTTCAAAATGAGGCTGAAAAATATATTCCGATAAAAGTGAGCAGACCTCTTTTGTAAGATTTAATTCTTCGGGAATAAGGTCGTCACGAAGAAAAGCTGCACGGAAGGCAAGAATCTGATTATCTGAATTATTTGAAGTTCTGCCTGAGAGTGAGCAGGCATAAAGATTTTCAAGGTGTCTGTTAAGAGAGAGCATTGCAGGATAGCTTTTTGTGCCATTCTTGAGAACCCTCGGAAGAAGTGCAGCATATGAGGCAGTTTCCTCTTTGAGTGGAAGTGCAAGCATAACAGACATAACACAGCTTTTGAATTTATCGGTGTTGATAATTGTAAGGTTTATTCCGTTTGCGATATTTATTCTTTTCATAATAAGGGCGTCCTTTCGCTAAAAGTCAATAAGGCATAAATACCAATCATTACCTATTATAATACAGAACTTGTTAAATATAAAGTTAATATTTGTTAATTTCACAAGATTTCAGATAAATCTGTGTTTTTTATTCTCGTTCCGACCGGGATTTTTTCACTCAGCAACCCGATACCTGCCATCATCTTGCTGTCAGAAGCAAACCGGTTACTTATAATGTTATCAAATCTTGCGTTACAAAGTGCTGCAAGACTCATGCCCAGGTGCTCTGTCATATAGCTTTTTACTATCCTTGCACCTTTTGTAAAATCAATTGCTTCGTAAAAGCCGTATTCACCGTAGGCACCGAACTTTCTTATATTTTCAAGGTTTTCAATTGCTGATTTTTCTGAAATACACATTGTAAGAAATGACGAATACGGTGAAATGACGGGTTTTGTATCTGTATTTTCAGAAAGTGTAAGCTTTCGCACACCAAAGCAGGAGTATTTGTAATTGCCGTTCTCATCTTTTTCCGAAAATTGACTGTCGGAAGTACCCCAAAGAGTCTTTCCCCGGTATTTTACCGACTGTTTTTTCTGCTGTGCAAGAGCAAAGCCCAGTGCTTCGAAACCGAGTGAATTTTTAAATGTCGGAAGAAAAAGCTGCGGCATAAAATACTCGGATGCTGTACCGCCGGAGGACATAAGTCCGCTATATCCGTCTTCCTCTGTAAAAACTCTTGCAAGAGAAGTCCAATGCCGGGAGGGTACATTTCTTCTTGCACATTCAATGAAGCTTACTTTTTTTGCCCTGCTTGTATAAAGGTCATAGCAGCTTTTTGATATATCGTAATTTCCGTCTTTTGTAATTGCGGCACCAAGTGTAAAAAGATTTCTTTCTTTATTATACAGCAGGGAATAGTCGCAGCTTTTATCAAGCTCTTCGATTCTTTTTATGACGCTTAAAAGCTCGGTGCTTTCATAAACATATTCACGAAGACCGCGTGCAAGAGTGATAAGGCAGGCAGTAAAATTTCCGCTGTCAGAAGTTGAGATAAAATATGGCGGAAGGATTTTCAAGGTCAATGTACTGTAACGGCTGTAAAGATGTCCTTTCCACTTCGGGAGTTTTTCGAGAGTATCAAGGGTTTGTGAGATTTTTTTCTGCATAAGAGTACTGTCAATAAAACCGAAATCTCTTGCGCACAAAACAGATAACAGATAAAGACCGATATTTGTCGGCGAGGTTTCGTGACATATTTCGTTTTTATGGATATTTATATTGTCGGGTGGCAGAAAATTCTCACCTTCGCCTACAGTGTCAGAAAAATATTTCCATATATCGCGTGCGTATTTTCTTAAGGTGGGGTTGTATTTACTGTGTTTTCTCTTGCCTTTCCGGTTTTCTTTTGAGGTATGATAGGCAATAACCGGGAATGCAAACCAAAGAAGGGATAGAAAACGCAAAAATCCGGCGGGAGCAAAAACAAAAAGAAGAAACCCCGAAAAGAAAGAGAAAATATTTTTGTGAACAAACATGAGAAGACTTCCGTCACTACTGTCGCTTTGCGCCGCACTTTGCCATTCAAGAAGCTGCTTTCCCGAGATATACATTCTGAATATACTTCGCACTATTGCATCAAAAGAGCATAGGGCGCTACTCGGGAGCATTGACAAGGAAAACAGCAGGTGTAGAAGAGAAGCGGGAATGACAGGTATTACTCCCTTTGAAAAAAATCGCAGAGCTGTTTTTTCTTTTATTCGTACTCTTAAAGAGGAAATAAGACAGAGCAAAACAGGAATAATATAATGTGAAAGAGCAAGTATTGACAGAACGCTTCTTGTGTCAGGAGAGCTGAAGGCAGCAATAAAGATACAGGCAAAGGTAAAGCAGGGAAGACACGCAGTAATAATATTGTCAAAAAGCTTGAATTTTGAAAGAGTACTTATGGTGTTTTTCCTGGTATCGTGCTTATCAAATACGATTTTGTCGAAAAGGAACAGTGAATTCTGGATAGCTCCACGTATATGTCTGTGACGTCCTGCAAGATATGACAGCTCATGCTTCGGGAAACTTTCGGTAAATTCAATATCAGATATAAGTGCCGTTCTCAGCTTTGTCCCCTCAAGACAGCTGTGACTGAGTATTTTATCCTCCGGGAAGGTGCAGCTTTCATCAATTACATTATAGAAGGCTTCAACGTTGATAATTCCTTTGCCGTGGAAAACGCTCTGACCAAAAATATTCTGAATGGTGTCAAAGGAGTACTGACGGTTTTCCAAAGAATGGCAGAAGAGTCTTGTAAAGGGAGTTTTGCAGGAATTTGCAAGGTCGGTAATACATCTTGGCTGCATAATACCGTAGCCCTCGGTAACTGTTCCGGTCTTTTTGCAAATCACAGGGGTATGCAAGGGGTGTTCCATACAGGCATACATATCTTTTACGACGTCTATCGGTATATTTGTGTCATTGTCAAGGGTTACAATATATTTAATTTTCGATTTCCCCAGAATTTCTCTTGCAAGTGCTTGCGATTCACTGCTGAAGGTGGTGGTTTTGTCCTTTAAAAGCCTTACAAGCTCTATGACTGCCCCTCGTTTCCTTTCCCACCCCATAAATTTATCCTGTGTTTTACTGTAGCTTCGTCTGCGTTCAAACAATATAAATCTGTTTCCGTATTTTTTGTTAAGTGAAGCAACTCTTCCGTAGGCGTAGGATAATATTTTTTCATCCTTTGCATCCTTGGCATATTTTCCTTCGGGGATATCTGCAAGCAGGGCAAAGTAAATGTTATCCTCACCGCAGGAATGATAAATCGCGGAAAGTCTCTCGAAAAGGACATTGTCGTTTTCTTCGCCCGAAAGCAAGGAGCTGATTACCACAAGAATAGCGCTGTCCTTCGGTATTTTATCAATTTTCATTCGCGGCAGGGGTACCGGTTTTAAGAAAAGCGAAAAAACAAAATCAAGAAGTAAGCGTGTAAACTCCCATACGGGGAAAAATGCAAGCAGACAAAAGGGGGATATAATTATTGATGAGAGTGCAATTACAGAAACGGGGGTGCCGGAAAGCAGAAAGAAATACAGCTTTTTTGTGAAGCTGCTTTTTTTATAAAAAGTATACCCTATGTGCCGTTCCTTTTCGTTTTTTGCTTTTTCCGATATATTAAGCAGAGCCTTTGCGTAATCAACATCACCGACCTTGTGCTTTTTTGCCTTTTTACAAAGCAGACGAAGGTATAAAAGCTTTGATTCTTCTGTCATATCCGGATATGCACCACTTGGGTCCTTTGCCAGTATTTCGGCGCAGGCACTCTTCTGTGCCATCAGAGCAAAATTGCAGCTTGAAACAAGAGAAAGGCAATCGGGAATTTTCTCTAAAAGTCCGGCATTACTCTCAAGGGCGAGCTTTTTTGATAAAGAAATCAGAGCGGCATAAAACATAACCCTTGCACTGAAGTATTCCGAGAGCAAGGGAGCGCATTTTTCACTAAAGGTATCAAAGAAAATCCTGAGGCCTTCTTCGGAAAGGTCGAGCGAGCACTCTGAGCAAAAACGCAGTGCCGAAACATAAAGTCTTGGCAATTTTTCAAGCGAGGGCATGGGAGGGAGACTTTTCAGCTGTGAGCTACATAATTTATATACAGCTTTAAGCTTCGGCATTATTTTGCAAAGTATATTCTCTGTTTTATCATAATGCTCCTTTTTAAGAGTTGCAGTCCAGCTTAAAAAATCGATATCGCCGGATAATTTTTGCCGTAAGGAGCTACAGTCCGAAGCCTTAAGATTATTAAGTCCATCCACCGATATTGCTGCTGTTTCCTCGGCTGTTTGCTTTTGGTAAGCTTCCCTGCTGCTTTCCTTTTTCATATCAATCTCCAATTTTTCATGCTTTTTCCTTGTATTATCTGTTGTGGCCCGAAAAATATACATTAACGCCGGGGAGATAAATTCAAAAAGTGTGAATAAAGTGTAAAAAGCAAAAAACCCCCTTGACAAAAGGGAATAACAGGAGTATAATACAAACATAAGATTTATCACTTTAGAACAGTAAAGCGATAAACAAATAAAAAGTATTTACATATTTGGAGGAAAAAAACATGAAAAAGATTATTTCACTTATTCTCGCAGGAATTATGTGTGCTGCTTGCTTTGTAGGCTGCGGCGAAAAGAAAGAGGACAACGTTCTTACTTGTGGCGTTACAATTTTCGAGAACATGAACGAAAAGGACGAAAACGGTGAATGGACAGGCTTTGAAACAGAGTTTGCACAGGAAGTAGGAAAGATACTCGGTATGGAAGTAGCATTCCAGGAAATTGACTGGGCACAGAAGTACAACGAACTCAATTCAGGCGCTATTGACTGTGTATGGAACGGCTTTACAGCTAACTCATCAGATGACGGCATCAAGCGTTCAGATCTTGTTGACTTCTCATACGGTTATATGCTCAACCAGCAGTGTATCGTAGCAAAGGCTGATACAGATATTGCAACTGTTGAAGACCTTGCAGGTAAGACTGCTTGTGTTGAAGGTGGTTCTGCAGGTGCAGCATACGCTGAAAGCGTAACAGATGCAGACAAGATTTCTGCTACAACTGCACAGATTAACGCATTTACAGAAGTAAAAGCAGGTGCATCTGATTTTGCAGTAGTTGATATTCTTCTTGCAAAGAATGTTTGCGGCAAGGGCGACTATACTGACCTTGCAATCGTTGAAAGCATTGAGCTTGATTCTGAAATTTATGCTATCGGCTTTAAGAAGGGCAGCGACCTTACAGAAAAGGTAAATGCAGCAATTCTCGAGCTTGAAGCAAACGGAAAGCTTATGGAGCTTGCTGAAAAGTATGGTTTTGAAAACGTACTCAATGTTACAAAAACTATCGAATAATTTTACTTGCGAAGGAATATAAATAATGGGTTTTTGGGAAGTTACTCTAAGTCTTTGTGACGGACTGAAATATACCTGCCTGATATTTGCGCTAACACTTGTGTTAGCGCTTCCTTTGGGTTTGGTGATTTCTTTTGGCTCGATGTCGAAATTCAAGCCCCTTGCGTATCTTGTAAAGACCTTTGTCTGGATTATACGTGGTGTTCCTCTTATGCTCCAGGTAATAATATTCTTCTATGTACCCGGATTTATTCTCGGTACCCCCGTGCTTTCAAGATTTTCTTCGGTAATTGCGGCGTTTGTTATAAATTATGCCTGCTATTTTTCGGAAATCTACCGAGGAGGGATAGAGAGTATTCCAAGAGGTCAGTATGAAGCAGGACAGGTGCTTGGCATGACCAAGAGTCAGGTATTCTTTAAAATTGTACTTATGCAGGTTATAAAAAGAATACTGCCCCCTATGTCAAACGAGGTTATTACACTTGTAAAGGATACAGCCTTGGCACGAGTAATTATGATAGTAGAGTTAATACAAGCAGCGCAAAACTTTGCAGGCTATGGTCTTATGTGGCCACTTTTCTATTCCGGCGCATTTTACCTCATATTCTGTGGTATTCTCACAATTATTTTCGGTAAAATCGAGAAAAAGTTTGATTACTACAAGGTTTAAAGAGGAGGTAGAGAATGGCACTGCTTGAAATAAAAAATTTGTCAAAACGCTTTGACAACAATCAGGTTTTAAAATCGATTGATTTATCTGTTGAAAAGGGCGATGTTATTGCAATTATCGGCTCATCCGGAAACGGTAAGACAACACTTCTTCGCTGTCTTAACTTTCTTGAAATACCGGAAGTTGGTAAAATTACCGTTGACGGAGATGTTCTGTTTGACTCTGCGGCAAACGTAGATATTAGTGGAAAAACGAAAAAGATAAAGACAATTCCGAGAGAAAACAGATTAAGGCTTGGAATGGTTTTTCAGAATTTTAACCTTTTTCCACAGTATACAGCACTTGAAAATGTTACTCTTGCGATGAAAACACTCGAAAAGGACGGACTCAAGTCCTTTGAAGGTGGGGTTGAACAAACGGCAATTGCACTTTTGACACGTGTAGGACTTGCAGACAAGCTCGACCATTATCCGTGTCAGTTGTCGGGTGGTCAGCAGCAGAGAGTTGCAATAGCTCGTGCATTGGCACTGAATCCCGATATTCTTTGCTTTGACGAACCTACAAGTGCGCTTGACCCTGAGCTTACAGGTGAGGTGCTTGCGGTTATAAGGAAGCTTGCAAGTGAGCATATGACAATGCTGATTGTTACACATGAGATGAATTTTGCAAGAGAGGCTGCAAACAGAATAATTTTTATGGATGACGGAAGAATCGTTGAGGAAGGAACTCCTGCCGAGGTTTTTGATAATCCAAAAAATGAAAGAACACGTGAATTTTTAAAAAATGCTCTTAATAAATAAGCATAAAAATTAAAATAACGACAAGAATAGTACTGCCGGACAAAAAAACGGCAGTATTATTTTTTATTCTATTGTACTATATTGTACAGAAAGGAATGGTTTAAAAATGAATAATCAGAACCAGAACAAAAGCAATTCTTTAAGAAACGAAAGTCAAAACTCAAAGTCCAGAAATTCTAACTCTCAGAACTCCAATTCTCAGAACTCTAACTCTCAGAATTCCAATTCTCAGAACTCCAAGTCACAGAATTCCAACTCTCAGAACTCTAAGTCGCAGAACTCCAATTCTCAGAATTCTAAGTCTCAGGATTCTGACTCTGACGACTCGCACACGCAAAAGCCAAGCAAGAAAGACGAGCTTGACCACTACTACGGTCCTACGTCCTTTACCGACCCCTTCGGAAGCTATACTGGAAAGCCTATTGATAGATACGACGAGCCTGTACAGGATGTAGACGACTTGTAAATAACAAGTCGACGCAAATAAAAAAGTAGCTGTAAAAAACGAAGTTTTTTTACAGCTCTTTTACTTTTCCATACAGATTTTTTTGAAATTATAGGGTATTTTTCCTGTTATCTTTTAAATACCGATATATAATAGCTTGTTGTTGTATGCAGTAATCGTAATTTTAGGTCATGCGTTGTCCGGGCTTTGATGTTTGCGTTCTATCAGAAGACATTTTTCGTGACGAATGTTAAATTAACAATATTGTAAATTTTGTCTTTTGGGAGTGACAAACGAGAAAAAGTATGCTATAATATAGTCGAAATTTGGAGCTTATTACTGTTTTTTGTCTGTACAGGTACAAAAAACAGTCAGACAAATAAGAACTTATGAAGGGGTTGCCATTATGAAAAATAATTTTGCCTATTTTAAAAATACCGAATGTGAATATTTCCCTTGTCACAAAACAGAAGGCGATAATTTCAACTGCCTGTTTTGCTATTGTCCGCTTTATGCTTTGGGCGACAAATGTGGTGGAAATTTTGTTTACATAGAGGATGGAATAAAGGATTGCTCCGGTTGTACTGTTCCTCACAGTGAAAACGGGTATTCATACATAATGTCAAAATTTTCTGAAATTTCTGAAATAGCTAAGAAAAACCGAACAAAATAAGGGGCTGTAGTAAAATAGTGCAGAAAAACGGCTGAAAAGCAGTTTTTCTGCTTCTTGTTATATTTTTACAAAGTTTATTATATTATTTCTTTTTTGTATGGACTGTACATCTTGCTACAGTCCCATGACTCAAGACTATATAAAAAATATGTAATCGCCAAAAGGTCTGCACATCCGCCGGGGGACAGGTTTTGTTTGATAAAAGCCTCGTCTAATTCTTCAATTTGCTTTTTTGACGGCTCGGGAAAATCCGTTAACAGTTTTTTTGTGACTTCGACGGCATCTTCTGCTCCTTTGATTCCTCCGCGATGGTAAAGGTTTGTATCTTTAACATTTGAAATCAGGTAAAGTAATGTAATGGCACCTGCATCATTAGAATTGAAATTTTTGTTTCTGAGTTCTTTATAACGAGGAAGTCCAATTTTTAAAACCGAGTCAAAACCTGAGGCTACTTCTCCACGGATTCCTCTGATACCGTATTTTAAATAAAGTCTTCCACCGGCACTTGTCGGGTCTGCTTGTTCAAAATCCTTTTTCACGGCTTCTTTTACTATGTTTGCACTTTCCATACAGATATCCGAAGCACACCTGAATGGGTTTTCGGGTAACCATAGCCTTGCGATGCTTGCACAGAGTATACCCATAGAGTAAATTACACCTTTGTGAGTGTTTATTCCGCCGGTTGCATCATACATGCTTTTTTCTGCCAAAATACCGGCATTGCGCAAAAGAGAAAATGTCCGGTCCGGAGAAAGGTTTGCAGTGTTTTTGCCGATAGAAAAGCATTCATCAAAATAAGGTTTAAGTACGTGAGCGCTTTTTTCAAAGGTGCTGATATCCATATCGGTATGGCTTCCGCTGTTACGGCAATCAACAAGCCCGGGCTTTGGAGTGGTATACACCTCATCTAAAAGGCTTTTTACTGCAAGGGCAGAGCAACGCTCTTTGTCCAGGAGAAAAAAGTAGTTTTCCATTATTTCTCTTGTGACTGACTGAATATCACTGATGCTATGGAGTCTGCCTGCGACACAGACTTTTCCGGGAGAACCACAGACAATACAATTACGGGGAGTTTGTCTTTCAAGCTTACTTCCGTCTGTATTTATTACATCCATATCAAACAGCCTTCCGATAGTCAAGCTTTCCTCGATTGAAGAACAGATAGCTTTGATTTTTACAGCTTCATATTTTATGGAAAATATTGCCTGACAGCCGGTAGACTTGATTTCTATATCCTGATAAATTATACTGTCCTGAGGCAGGCTGTTTTTTAAAAGCTTAATGCCTTCGAAAAAAGAACGTTCAATCAAAGGCGAGGTTTTTATCGGACCTGCAATATTCATAGTGAAGCTGACAAGAGGGAATCCGAACCGATTTAGTATATCTTTTTGCTTTTTTACACGCGCCTCTCGAGAGTCAAGAATTTGGTTCAAAGTGACTTCTGCCATTTTTATCCCCCTGATAGAACTGCAAAATAAGATCCGATTGCTTTTTCTGTTGAGAATCAAGCTTCTGAAGGTTGATTTCAGCATCCTTTCCGACACACCCTACCAGTAAATAACGACGATTAAAACGGTCATATATAAAGTGATTAAGCAGATGGAAGTTTTCAATCATCCCCGTACGGCTTACGTGTATTCGCGGACCGGTACAAAAATGCTGACGGCCACCGATAGATATATGGTTGCTGTCTACATAGTCAACCGAAAGATTTTGTGAAATCATTTCGTTTACCTGCTTTTCGATTTCGGAAATATCAAATTCAGGCTTTGTCTCGGGGAATGTGATGACAAAACCGTGTTTTACATCGTCGTGACCGCAACGTGCTATTTCGTAATCGGGCATACAAAGCTCGCATAAGTCCTCAGCAGTATGTGCCATAAGACGGTACGTAATGGAGTCGTATACTTTGTCGCGTATTTCCTCGGGCTCGGGTCCGAAAAGATTCGGTCTTGATATTAACACCTGTTCGCCAACACCTATGATAAGATTAGCATTAAAGCCAAGTAACGGATATACAAGGTCAAAGTGTTCTACAATAACCCGTTTTCCGTTTTGCAGAGCTTCTGCAATAGCCTCTGCCAGAACACTCATTTGTGTAAAACCGTTTTCAAAACGGATATCAACATGATAGGTGTGTGGGGAAAAGTATCTGTTATCCTGCTCCAGAAGCGGAAGAGGACGTACATAAACCCCGTCGTCATCGTTTGTAAGCTCCAGCCCCGGGAACATACCTCTGAGCAAAGCACTTTTTCCGGATCCTGCGTCACCGATAACGCCTATGAGCTTGTCGTAAGGTGACAGGTAAAGCTGAGCAAGCTGTATACCGAGGGCGTACATACGGTGATGGCCTCTGGGAGCAAAATAACTGCTTAAAATATGGTTTTTCTGACGTTCCTGCATATCTGATTCCTCCCGGTTTATATTAAACCCTTATTAACTAAAAAGTCATATGTTGTGTCAGGCACCAACTGCTTTAATGCTTGTCTGTTTCCTGAGTCAATAAATTCTCTTACCCGACTTGCACTTACCGGCACATCTGATATTTCAAGTCTTGGAACTTCTTTGACAGTAATACCGTGTGGCGGCAAAGCTTTTTTAAGCTCCGTATTATATTGCTCTGTCATTGGAGATATAGGTTCTGTGCCCACATAACGTGTAGTTATATTGAATTTCGGTACATAGTACTTTAAGAATATTTCGATATCTAAAAAACACTTGATTTGCGTGGCGTTTTCCCGTTCTTTGAGAAAATAAGTGGGAAAGGTTGCAGAAGAAATAAGGTACGGTCCGGTTGTAAGGACACTTACATTTGGAATATCGGCTGTACCCAATTGAACCATTTTAAGACGGTCCTGAGCGGAAAAACGGCTTTTATCCTCGGAAACGACAAACACATAAAGATGAGAACATTCTTTTGCAGCTGTCTCAATCAGGTAACGGTGTCCCAGAGTAAAGGGGTTACAATTCATAATGACGGCACCAATATTCCCGGAGATTTGCTTTGATGGAAGAGTATTTAAAAAATCGATGATACCGTCTTTGCGGTTTTCCATAAGCAACACTTTGTCCGTCTGAGCAACCGGGTAAAAGAACAAAGAAGAAAACATATCTTTGTTTTCAGGCTTGGTATATAGAAAAAGGTGGCGTAATCCTTCCTTAAATGCGTCCTCACGTAAGGCAGTAATAAGTTTAGCGGTAAGACCTTCGCCTTGTCTGCACGGATCAACAGCGATACATTTCAGAAGATTCCCCGTGCGTGAACCGGTAGCAACAAGAGTATCACCGTCCCAGATAAGGATTGTCTGGGTGACCGACTCATCTGCTTCAAGTGAGGCTTTTTTCAGAAAGCTTTTCCATATATTCAGTTTTGTTTGGCTAAAGCCGGATAATTTTTCAATATACATGGTCTATCCTTCCCGCACAATTTATTGATATCATTATAACACACAATCAATAAAAATGTAAAGGAAAATAATTGATTTTTTTAAATCTTTTATTATCAGGCTGCGATTTGCAGCAGAATTATAGCATATAAAAGATTAAAAATGTAAAAAAACAGAAAAAACAATTGATTTTTTTGAAATTGTGTTATATAATATTGGTAAATTGGACTATAACTTTTTGTTTGTGAAATATGAAAGGAGTTGCATTGAAGTGAAAGTTTCAAAATGTACGTCAGCCGGAACATTGGAATCAAGTGATGTTTATGTAGAGATTGAGCCTTCAGAAAATGGTTTAAGTATCAACCTTGAGTCTGTTGTCCTAAAACAGTTCGGTGGAAAAATTCAAGCCGTAATAAAAGAAGTATTGAAAGAACACGGTGTGGAAAACGCAAATATCCGTGTGACAGACAGAGGTGCGCTTGAATGTGTAATCCGTGCAAGAGTGGAAACAGCGCTTCTTCGCGCAAAGGAGGAAGAATAATGCGTCGCAGTATGTTATTTTTGCCGGGTAATAACCCTAATATGCTTATAAATGCAAGCTATCTTGGTGCTGATGCGGTAATCTTTGATTTAGAGGATGCGGTATCTCCTGCAGAAAAGGATGCAGCCAGAATTCTGGTGCGTAACACTATGCGTTATATGGATTTAAAAGGCTGCGAGGTTATTGTTCGTATAAATTCTGTTGATACTGATTACTGGAAAGCGGATATCGATGCTATACTTCCTGAAAAACCTGACCTTATTTTGCTTCCCAAAACAAGCGTTCCAAAGGATGCACTTGTTGCAGATGAGTATATGACCGAGGTTGAAAATAAGTTGGGCCTAAGTCAGGGTACGGTGGGATTGATACCTCTTATAGAGACCGCGCTGGGTGTTGAAAATTCTTATGCAATTGCCTCTTGCTCAGAACGTGTTAAGGCGCTATTTTTAGGTGCTGAGGATTTAACCGCTGACCTTCAGTGCAAACGCACTAAAGAAGGCAGGGAAATTGAATATGCCAGAACCCGTCTTGTTGTAGCTGCACGTGCTGCAGGTATTGATGTTTATGACACACCATTTACTGATGTAAATGATGACGAAGGCATTGT
>JAZRTY010000023.1:0-153507 GCA_045652245.1 Eubacteriales bacterium
CGCACTCCGCGGCCTGCAGAACTACGGTGCAGCAGTGGTTGAAGATGTTGAATTCACCGATATGGATGCAGCATACGACACCATCGGCAACTTCGGTTCTGTGGAACTGAAGGGCGAGACCATCGTTCCCAACGGCTCCAACTCCGCAATTCTCAATAGTACTTACACTTATCCCGACGATTCTCAGGTTGGTGCAGCTCTCGTTATTGAAGAAGATACTGTTACTACCGGCAAGATCGTTGTGGATCTGAATGAAGATGCACATCCCACTACTGGTGCTGTAAATGCCGCAGCTCCTGAGATTACTATCTCTGCCGGCCAGATCGAGTCCATCGAGTCTACCGGTGATGATAAGGAACTTGAGGGTGGTGTTTCCGGCGGTACCTTCTCTGAAGTAGTACCCGAGGACCTCTGCGCTGACGGCTTTATCCCCGTAACCGAAGCTGACGAAGACGGCAACTACACTGTCAAGGAAGGCGAGTACGTTGTGGAAATGACCGTAAACGGTGTTACCACCAAGTACGAATCCATCAATGATGCAGTTGCAGCAGCTCCTGTTGACAGCTATGCAAATGGCAAGGCTGGCGGCGAGGCTGAAAAGGCTGTCATCAAGCTCCTGAAGGATACTAAGGGCGGCTTCGATGTCGGTGTTGAAACCGGCAGCCTGAGCACCTGGAAGATCCAGAACATCGAAATTGACCTGAACGGTCATACCCTCACCCTTGGTCAGCCTCCTGTTGGCTCTGGCAGCGAAGCTGAGAAGGATAATGGTATCCGCGTACTTGCCTACAGCAAACTGAGCATGACTAACGGAATCATTGAGTGCCCCGACGAGGTCCTGGATAATGCCATCAACAACTACGGCGAGCTGACTCTGGACGACGTGGATGTTAAGTCCGGCAATGCTGTTGTAGAGACCATTAAGAACAGCGGTGATCTGGCTCTGACCGGTGAAACCTCTGTTGCAAACGGTGGCGCAACTGGCGGTGTGGCAATCTTGAACATCACTTATATGTATTCCGATGACTCTCAGGTAGGCGTAACTCTGACTATCGAAGAAGATACTGTAACTACCGGCAAGATCGTGGTTGACCTCACTGAGTACACCCACAGCCAGACCGGTGATGTGAACGCAGCAAATCCCGAAATCATTATCTCTGCCGGTCAGATCGAGTCCATTGAATCTACCGGTGATGATAAGGAACTTGAGGGCGGCGTTTCCGGTGGTACCTTCTCCGAAGTAGTACCCGAAGACCTCTGTGCTGACGGCTTCGTTCCTGTGACTGAGCCTGATGAAAATGGTAAATATACCGTTGAAGTGGCACCTGAGACACGTGCTGTTACCCGTATTGAGAACAGTGCCGAGTACAGCTTCAGTTCTGATGGTAAGACCCTGAGTGTCAAAAACGATCAGGCATGTGTTGTGATTGTCAAGAATGGAGAAAGCTATACCAAACTTACCGCAACCGAAAATGCTGACGGTGGATATGATTTCGACCTGACAAATGTTGCTGCTTCTGCAGAAATTATTATCGCGGTTAAGGGTGATACCACTGGCGACGGAATTGCTAATGCAACCGACGCAAGACAAATTATCGTTGCTGCCAATGGTGGCACAGCTTTGTCCGATGTGGGTTACCTTTGTGCCGACACAACCGGTGATGGCACTCCTAACGCAACCGATGCAAGACAGATAATCGTTGCTGCCAACGGTGGCACGGCAATAAATTGGTAAAAAAGGAGAGCAAATATGAAAAAATGCGTAAAAAAAGCGCTTAGTATGCTCTTGGTGATCGCACTTTGTATGGGGCTTGCGATCCCAGCTTTGGCCGCAAATGAAATCTATCCTGGCCTTAGCTTCAAGGCAGAATTTGACCATCCTACTTTGACAGCCAGTGCGTCTGACCAGACCGTTAAACTGACCATTGCGCCGTCACAAACCATTCAAACAGGAAGTATTGTTTACAATATTGGAGTTCCTGCTGGTTTGACGCTTGAGAGCATCACATCTGAGAAATTTACTGATATTGGTAGCTTTTCTTCCGTGACAAACAAAACAGTAAACTGGGTCACCTTTGGTGCAGATTATACCAATGTTAATGAACTCGGTATTCTCACCTTCAAGATTCCCGGTGGTACAGCACCCGGTGAATATACTGTTACAATTTCTGGAATTGAACTGTCTTATGACGGCACACCGTACCCTTCTACGAAGGGTGCGGTGAGCGCCAAACTCACGATTACCGCGGCCTCTTCCTTGGTCACTACCATCAACAGCGTTGCTGACCTCAAGGCTTTCCGTGACAGCGTGAATGCTGGCGATGACTACACCGGCGAGACCGTTACACTGAACGCCAATCTGGATCTGTCCGGCGAAAACTGGACTCCTATTGGCACCAGCTCCTATCCCTTCAAGGGCATCTTTAACGGCAATGGCTATGTCATTTCCAACCTGACTATCCAGAACGGCAACCGTTACAGCGGCCTTTTCGGAAAAATCAAGGATGCAACAATTACAAATCTCGGTCTGGAAAATGTCAATGTAACTGCCACGTCTAGTGATGTCGCCGGCTTGGCAGGTAATGCACAGGGCGGAAGCATCTCCCAGTGTTATGTCACTGGCTATGTGAAGGGCACCGGCGGTGTAGGCGGTATTCTGGGTTCTACACACAGCTCTACGTATCCCACTACCATTCAGAACTGTTACGCCCGCGTGGATCTGACTGGTACCAGCACTACTAAGGACGTGGCCGGTATTTCCGGTTGGAACGGCGGCACCAGTGTGGTTATCACAAATTGCTATTCTTCCTGCACCGGTGAAAAACGTCCCATTGCTGGTTGGAGCGATGGTTCTTCCGTTTCCAATAGCCAGTTCACCTCTACTTATTTTGACAAGACCCTTTCCCCCAACTTCAGTGCCGATGCAGGTCGTACCGACCTTGGTAAGACTTCTGCAGAACTGAAGACCCAGTCCACCTTTACCGGTTGGGACTTTACCAACATTTGGGCGATTGATCCCGCTGTGAATGGCGGATATCCCTACCTGCGGATGCAGAGTACTCCTGTTGCAACCTACACGGTTCCTGTAACCTTTAAGGTTGTAAACGGCACTTGGGCAGACGGAACGACCAAGGACAAGACCGTTCTTGTAGAGCTGACCAATGGTAAGGGCACTCTGTCCGCAAATGATGTTCCTACTGGCATGATCGCCAATACTGGTTACGAGAACGGCGCTTGGGATGTCACTCCTGTGACTACCGCCAATGGTATCACCGGCGATGTGACCTACACCTACACCTTCACCGAGCATGTCCCCGTTATTACCAACGCAACCGTAACCTTTAAGGTTGTAAATGGTACTTGGGCTGATGGCACTACTGCCAACAAGACCGTGAATGTTACTCTGAGCGACGGTAAGGGCACTCTGTCCGCAAATGATGTTCCCACCGGAATGATCGCCAATACTGGTTACGAGAACGGCTCTTGGGATGTCACTCCTGTGACTGCCGCTAATGGCATCACCGGCGATGTAACCTACACCTACTCTTTCACTGAGCATGTCCCCGTTATTACCAACGCAACCGTGACCTTCAAGGTTGTAAATGGCACTTGGGCTGACGGCACTACTGCCAACAAGACCGTGACTGTCACTCTGAGCGATGGTAAGGGCACCCTGTCCGTATCCGATGTTCCCACCGGCATGATCGCCAATGCGAACTACGAAAACGGCTCTTGGGATGTCACTCCTGTGACTACCGCTAATGGCATCACCGGGGATGTAACCTATACCTACTCGTTTGTTGCTGCGGTACCTACCACCTATACTGTTACCGTGAACGGTAGTTACGCATCGACCACGGGTGCTGGTAGCTATGAAGCTGGTGAAATCGTTTATATTTACGCTGGAAACCGCGATGGATACAGCTTCGATGGTTGGACTTCCTCTGATGTCACCATCAACAACGCAAACAGCAAAAACGCTTACTTTACCATGCCGGCAGGCAACGTCACTGTGACTGCCAACTGGGAATATAACGGCGGTGGCGGTGTGGTCATTCCCACCACATATACTCTGACGTTTGATACCAATGGTGGATCGGAAGTTAAGAGTATTCGTGGAGTTTACGGCACAACGATTGACCTTACAAAGTACACCACCGAAAAGAACGGTTACGAATTTGCAGGTTGGTATGCTGACAAGGCTCTGACTGAAAAGGTTACTTCTGTGAAGCTCACCAAGAACATGACAGTCTATGCTAAGTGGACTGAAATTCCCGTAGATGATGAGCCTTGCGATGGCGGCGCGAACTGCCCCACCAACTACTTCACCGACGTTGACCAGTCTCAGTGGTACCATGAAGGAATTGACTTCGTCGTTGAAAACGACATGATGAAGGGCGTTGGTAACAACAAGTTCGATCCTCACGGCGTTACTTCCCGTGCCATGATCGTTACAATCCTTTATCGTCTGGAAGGTGAACCCACCGTTTCCGGTGAGAATCCCTTCTCTGATGTGAAGAATGACACTTGGTACACCGACGCTGTTATCTGGGCTGAAGCAAACGGTATTGTCAGTGGTTACGGCAATGGTAAGTTTGGTCCCGACGATGACATTACCCGTGAGCAGATGGCAAAGATCATGTACAACTATGCCGAGTATAAGGGCTATGACGTTTCCGCTCGTGCTTCTCTCGCTTCCTTCAGCGATGCTGGCAAGATCAGCTCCTGGGCTACCGAGGAAATGCAGTGGGCAGTTGCTGTTGGCCTGATCAACGGCATGGGCGACGGTACGGCTGCACCTCAGGGTGATGCTGAACGCTGCCAGGTTGCTGCAATCTTCATGCGCTTCTGCGATAAGTACGTTAAGTAACCTGTTTTTCAAAGGAGGAGAGTTTCGGCTCTCCTCCTTTTTATTTTATTTGTTATTCTGAAAGCCTTGATTTTTGAACACGAACTTTGTATAATATATGTATGAATATTTCATACAGCGAGGCGAATGCTATGGCAGATCAATCCTTCCTTCAGGTTCGCGTAGATAGGAAGCTAAAGCAAGAAGCAACAGATGTGCTAAATGAAATCGGTATAGATATGCCAAACGCAATCCGTATGTTCTTAAAGCGTATTATTTTGGAACGCGGTTTGCCATTTGAGACAAAGCTTCCGGAAAGTAAAATTGAAGTAATGGAGAATGGTATTGAGCGTTCTGTAGAGCTAATTCCTGCAAAACCATCGCTTCGTGTCTCAATAGATGAATATTTGAAGCTTCTTTGTTTGGTTCCTGCTGGTAAGGTTACAAGAGCTGTTGATATTGAGGCACATTTGGCAAAACTACACGGAGTGGATCACGTCACGGTGGAACAATCCGTTATAGGGCATCGCCCGGATGTTCCGTTTTGGCGAGAACTCTCAACACGCGGGATGCTGCAGGACAATCCATTCCATTGCCCAAAAGAGTATCAGAAAGAAATGCTTGAAAAAGAAGGACTTACAGTTATTCCCGGCGGAGCTTATAACAAGTCGCTAAAAGTGGAGAATTACCGCGACTTTCTCTTCAATTTTGACACCTTGACAAACACCGATGCCATAGAACGACAAACAGGAGTATCAAATGAGTCTTACTAATCGTACATTAGTTGTCCTTCAGTATCTATGGACGAATACTGATGAACAACATCCGGTATCTCTGGCGGATATTTCAAAACATCTGGCTTCCCTTGAACTTTCCGCAGACCCTCGTACTTTGCGGAAAGACATTGAGCAGCTCGTGGAGCTTGGCGTAGATATTGTAAAAGACCGAAAAGTTCAAAACCTATATCACGTAGCAACTCGGCATTTTGATACACCGGAACTGAAGCTTCTCATTGATGCGGTTCAGTCCTCTCGATTCATTACATCAAAGAAAAGCAAAGCGCTCATTGAGAAGCTTTATGCGTTTGCCAGTCCTTATCAGAATAAAGTCATGCGGCGAGAACTGTACGTGGACAAACGTAGTAAGGCTGGAAACGAAAGTATCTATCTTACAGTTGATCGTATTCAGTCCGTTATTGCAGATAGAAAGAAGATCGCATTTCAGTATTTTGATTATGCACCAGATAAGTCAAAGATCTTGCGCCATGATGGCCAAATCTATGTCGTGTCTCCCTACGCTCTTATCTGGAACAACGATACATATTACATGATAGGATATCATGACAAACGAAAACTTATCGCAAAGTTCCGCGTTGACCGGATCACAGGTCTGGAAATGTTTGATGAATCTGCCGTGAAGAAACCGAAGGACTTTGATGTTTCGGAATATTTTGCGCAAGAGTTTTCCATGCTTGATGGTACTGAATGTAAGATTGAGCTTATTTGTAATAACGAATTGATGGGCAACATCATTGACCGGTTCGGTGAAAAAGTCTGTACGGAAGTAGTTGATGCCGGTCATTTTAAGGTAACAACCACAGTGGATTTAAGTACTAATTTCTATGGTTGGATATTTGCTTCTGCTGGGAAGATTCAAATTAAAGCTCCTGCAGAAGCCATTGATGGCTTTAAGAAGCTTGTTCAGTGTTGGAAATAAAAAACTTTTCAGAAGGTGTGCATTCAGATGCACACCTTCTTTTCAACCTATTGATATCTTTCACATTTTCTAGTATACTTATCCTATCCGAAGCAACTGCTCTATTTAGAATGGAGGCACTCTTATGAGATATAAAGATCCTGAGTTGATGAATCGTATCAGAGACTTTGCTGATGATTATTATGCAGAAGAAGGAAAATTTCCAAGCACAACTGAAATCGGCAAGGCTGTAGGCGTTTCCAGAGGTACTGCATACAGATATCTTGTCGAAATGGATGAACGGGGGTTTATTTCATACGATGGTAGTGAAATACTCACAGAAAGAATAGAACGCCTGCGTTCCACTCAAATTGCTGAAGTATATACAGGGGCTATTCCATGTGGTACACCGGAGAGTGTAGAACCGATGGTTGATGATTATGTTTCTCTGCCTACATCCATATTTGGCTCTGGAGAAATGTATGTACTCCGTACCTGTGGCGATTCTATGATAGATGCCGGAATCGATGAGGGCGATTATGTTGTTGTTAAGAAGCAGCATTCAGCTCAAATTGGCGATATTGTAGTAGCGCTTACTGACGAAGATCAGAATACATTGAAGCGGCTCTGCTTCGACAAGCAGCAGCAATGCTACTATCTCCATCCAGAAAACAAGGAGATGAATGATATCTACGTAGCCAGTCTTCGGGTGCAGGGGGTAGCTACCCACGTAATCAAGACACTTTAACGGAGGGGTATCGATGCACAAAAAGTATGTATCCGTCAACGCAGATGTTGATACAGATGACGTTATTCGTCCTCTGCGGATTCTGTGGGATGACGGTAGACAGTGGGAGGTGACGAAAGTGCTTCATACCTGTACTGCCTCTCACAATGAATTTGAAGGAATTCGCTACACCATTAAAATTGGTCGTGCGGTAAAATATTTGTATCGGGATGGTCAGCGTTGGTATGTTGACCAAGGCCCATAGGAGGTGCTTGTGAACAATGAGGGTTTTTTCGTATGACGAGATAGATGAGTTAGGCGAAGGCTTAATTCGTCAATATCTCAGAGAAGACGCCGAGCGAACTTATTGCGTCGATATTGAGGGGTTCGTGACAGATTATTTGAAACTACCACTTCTTTACCGCACTTTTGCAGAGCATGATACCGATAAAATCGGTTTTATTGCGGATGGTATCACCCCGCTTCAAGTCTATGAAAATCAAAAACCGACAAAACGAGTATATCCCAAGGGGACTATTGTCATTGAGCGCTATCTGCGACAAGAACATGAGAGTGGTAGACGCCGCTTTACCATTAGCCATGAAAGCGCTCATTATGTGATGGATAGAACCGTTCCTTACGCCAGTTTCCATCGTGAATTTGACAATGAGCGTGACTACACTCATGAAGATTTTAGGAATTTGTTTAGTTTCAAAGAAGCTCAGATTGATCGCATGGGTGCCGCACTCCTGATGCCAAAGTTTATGGTTCGGAATGTTGTTGAGATGTACGGATGTACTCGTAGTATCCCGGTATTTGGGGATAGTGTATTGAGACCAACAGACAAACTGGTTATTTATCAAATGGCAAATACAATAGGAGTATCCTTTTCTGCGTTTATGATCCGGCTGCGTGAGCTTGGTTATCTGTGTTATCGGCCCTTATCTGAATACATAACAGAGGAAATGGGATTAGGACAGGAGCGTGAGCTGAGATGAGGCAGGCAACGGTTCATCGACAGCAACGACAGTTAACACCGGATACATCACGCAAATTAAATGCATCGCGCAAAGAAGCTTCCGTTCTAACACTCAGGGAAATCCATTGTCCGTATTGCGATTTCCTTGTGGAAAAAGTTTTTTCTGACATCACCGGTCACAAAATGGTCTATTGTCGCAAATGTAAAACGGAGTATCCAATCAATTTAGGTTATTTCCGTAGAATGAAGTCAAGGAAGATTGCTTGTCGCCCATTTGCTAATAGGGCGAGGCAAAAACGATAATTTAATACTAAAGCTTACTTTTAATCGAGCAAGCGGAGAGAATCAGAGATAATCTGAGGAGACTGCCAAGCGCCGTACAAAGTCAGGTTGAATTACAGTATATCTGTATCAACCTGCTTTGACGGCGCTTTTTTGTTGCTTGATTACTTTGTACGGTGTTAGAAGTCCTTTTCCGACTTGGCTCGGGAAAGGACTTTTATGTTATATGCCACTTGGCTCTGCTATCTCGCCCAATATCCGTAATCTCCACGTTTCTTATTTCACCCCAAGAAACGACAAAGGAGATTACAAAATGTCAAAGAGATATTTGATATGGAAACACAAAATCACCAAGGGAGAAAACCCTGAATGGCTTGAATTGAGTGGCGTTGACTTCTTCCGTTTTTTCAATTCACCGGAGAGCGAGGGCCGCTATTTCATTTTACTTGATAATGATATCTGCCCTGATGCAGACGTTCTCTACTTGGAAGCTACGGAAGAACAGTTCAAGGATTGGCTCAAAGAGCACGACCACCATCAGTATCTGAAAAAGTATAAGCCGAAAAAGAATGCCGTGTCGCTCGATGCACCGAGTGAGGACGATGAGACTTTATCGCTACATGACCTCGTTGCAGATCTTAGCGTCAATGTTGAAGCGGAAGTAATGAGTTCGGTAATGCTTGGCTTGCTTCCTATTGCAATCAACTCCCTAAACGAACTACTTCATGAAGCGATTATGCTGAAATACTTCAAATATCCTGATCTGTCTGATCGGCAAATTGCAGAGCTAATTTGCATTGAAGAAAAGGCTTTTGTGAAACGCAAAGAGCGAGCTCTAAAAAAACTTTTAGATTTTTTCAAAAAATAATGTCTCGAAATCGAAAATCCGTACCCAATGTAAAGTGAGAGAACAATCTCACCCAAAGGGATTTACGGAGATTCAGTTTTCTCAGAGTTTCAAAAACTCAAGGCTCCTTGAAAACTGAATAAACGAACATCAGGTACGTTCCTGTGACCCATGAGCCACGGCAGGCGGAGCGCCAAGACCTCGAAAGAGCGAGCGATCAATCCGAATCCTGCGAGAGCCGGATTGCTACCGGCTTGGCCACGACTGACACAGGGTTAATGATACTTCCGTAATTCGCGGCCCGGCCATAATGAAGGCGGGGAGGTTAGATTCCTATGGAGCAGTCCGCAAGCTGCCGCCTGATGTTTCCCTTACATAAAACGACGACACAAGACAAGGAGAAATCAAAATGACTTATCAGGATAGATACAACAGTGAGAGGTATTTGGATATGACCGCCTACCTCGCACTTAGACATATTGAAAAACTGGAACGGAGGTCTCCCATGAAAGAAGATTGGATTTACCGCCGTGGCGATGTGTATCTTGCAAACCTCGATCCTTACATAGGCTCCGAACAAGGTGGCACTCGTCCCGTAGTTGTTCTGCAAAACAACACTGGCAATTTCTTTTGCCCGACACTCATTGTTGCCCCCATTACTTCGCGCTGCTCTAAAAAAGCTAATTTGCCCATTCACTATTACGCCGAACATATTCATGGCTTGGACGTACCTGGCACTGTACTTCTGGAACAGATTAAAACCATCGATAAGCGCCGAGTTTGCAAGTATCTCGGCAGAATGAGCCGCAAGCAAATGGATGAGATCGGAGAAGTTATCGAAACCTCCCTCGGTCTTTATGTTCCCGAAGAAATGGAGGCACCCTAATGAGTCAGCTTCTTGCAATTGACCCGGAGTTTGAAGCAAGATGTCCTCCGCTAACTGATGAAGAATATCGGCAGCTTGAGGAAAACATCTTGGAGGAAGGGCTTGTCCTCATGCCCATAATCATCTGGAACAATACCATTGTGGATGGTCACAACCGCTACAAGATTGCGATGGCCAATCCGGGCGTTGAATTCCGCACCCATGAAAAGGTCTTTGATAACCGTTATGAAGTCATTTCGTGGATATGCAAGAACCAGCTCGGTCGGCGCAATCTAACCCCTCAGCAAAAGAAATATCTAATCGGACAGAGATATGATGCGGAGAAGCAGGCATATGGTGCATCTGATGGATTTAGAGGAAATCAGCACGAATCTCTGGTAAGTGATCAATTTGGTCACTTACCAGAGATTAATAAAACTCGCAAGCGCATAGCTGATGAGACTCATACCAGCGAGGGTTATGTTCAGCGGGCTGAATACTATGCCAAGGGCGTTGATGCTGCCGAAGAAGTGCTCCCGGGAATTAAAGATGACATTCTTTCCGGTACGATAAAGCCAAGAGCTCCCGAAGTTGCCGCCATAGCTCGTGCGTCTCCTGAAAAACGCCTTGAAATGGCTGAACAGCTTCGTGAGCCAAGAGAGAAGCTGATGCCTATCAGCAAACCTCCTACCCAAAACCGTCGTAGGCAAGACTATACGGAGATAGACGAGATCTACGAAGATATGCTAGCCCAAGATAAGACGGTCAATGAGGATGATATTCTGGAAACCATGCAGGCAGAGGTGCGAACCATGATTCGTGTCTGCGAAACTCTGTTCAAAGATTTTCCCCGGTTACTTACCGACCAGCCCTACAAGACTAAGGTCTACGAAATCATGCAGGAACCCAAAATTTACATTCTAAAAATTGAAGGAGAGACAAAATGAGCGAAATTACATCACTTTATGAAATGATGGCTCTGAATACCAATAAACTCGTTGTCCCCGAAACCTATCAGCGCAGATTGAACACCGAGCGTGTTGCATGTATCGTTGCCGAGTTTGACGAGCGCATCGCAAATGAACCGAAGGTCAGTTTCCGAAATGGAAAATATTATATTTTTGACGGCCAACATACTGTGGCTGCCAGAAAGCAGATGAACGGTGGTAATGATCTGCTTATTCTCTGTAAGGTGTACCGTGACATTCCCGAAGATGAAGAAGCCCGTCTTTTTGCGGCACAGACCGGCAAATCTGCTCCACTGACCCCCAGTGCCAAACTCCGGGCCAATCTTCACGGCAATGACGCGAGGTCTCTTGCGTTCATTGATGCTACAGAGAAAGCAGGGCTGCATATTGGTTATGAGCGTGCAATCGGCAAAGGGCGGATCACCTGCATCAATACCGCCTTTGCGGAGTTTAAGCGTACTGGGTCAGCTATATATACAGAAGCACTTACGATCATGGAGAAAGCGTGGGAAGGTGCCCCCGAATCTCTTAGAGCAGAACTTCTCCAAGCAGTAATCCGTTTTGTTGAACTGTATCACAATGATTACAGCCGCAGCAGATTGATTACAAGACTCCGCGAAACCAATCCCAAGACACTCTACCTCGCCGGTATGAGTGATAAAACACTGAAGGGCAGAAAGAAATATGTCAATCTGATCCTGTGTATTTATAACGGAACAAGTAAGAAAGGTGCTCTCCCGGTCAAGTTCTGATGGGAGGGTTTTTGTTTGTCCATCGAAGCCAGAAATCATGGGGCGAAAACATTGTTTTCGCCTCATTCTTGTGGCCTCGATACAAGAGATTATTAATCTAACAGGAAGGAGTATTCAATGGAACGATTACTTTCTAGAAAAGAAGCTGCATCTGTTCTTGGTATCAGCTTGGCAACGCTTGATGCAGCGCGCATGGATGGTCTCATTTCTTATGTTCAGTATGTCAATAATGGATGCGTGTATTTTACTGAGTTGGCGCTTCAAGAATATATCGCAAGATCTACTCATCGTGCTAAGCCTCGGGAAACCAATACAACCTACAGAAAACAGCGGACCAGAAGCAACCAGTAAATCGACATCATTGAGCAAATCGGTGTTCTCTGCGAAAATAATTGCACCACCATAATTCCATCGTAAGGAGGAGCCGAAGATGGCTACAAAAAGAAGAAAAATCCCTCGATATGGTACTGTAGAGATAAATGGAATCACATATTATAAGACCTATGTAGAAAATCTTGACGGGAAGCGTACTATTCTTTATGGAAAGACCCGTGAGGAACTGTATGACAAGGAACTGGATGCACTTGAGCGTATTGATAGTGCCACTTTCAGGCGAAAGTCTCCAACTGTCGCTGAATATTGTGAAAAGTGGCTGCTTATGCAGTCAGCTCATGTGAGAACAACAACTTTAACGGATTACACTTCCAAGGTTCGCAGGCATATCATATCAGAACTGGGAGATAAGCGAATTGCTGAAGTGACGCCAGACGATATTCAGCTTGCATTAGTTTCGGTATCGAGTAAATCTGCATCCGTTTATAAGTCTGTTGTCATACTATATAAGTCGATTTTCCGTGCAGCATTAGAAAGCCGAGTTATTGATGAAAACCCAACTCTCCACCTCACGCCTAAAGGCGGCGGTGTTCCTCAAAAAGAAAAACCGGCGCTGACAGATAGTCAAGTAGAAAGATTATTGGATGCTGTTCGTGGATTGCCACCATATGTGTTTATTATGCTTGGTCTCTATGCAGGGTTGCGACGAGAGGAAATACTGGCATTACAGTGGGATTCAGTTTATCTCGATACCCCAGCACCATATTTGACAGTGCGCAGAGCATGGCATACTGAGCATAATCGGCCAGTAATTCTGACTGAGCTGAAAACAAAGGCAGCAGAAAGAAATATCCCACTGCCTGTTTGTCTTGCGGACTGTTTGAAAGAAGCAAAAAAAGCGTCTACTGCCGAATATGTTGTTGCCAATCGGGATGGAGATCCGTTGTCTTACACACAATTTAAGCGTCTTTGGCAGTATGTTGTTACCAGAACAGTAAAGGAACGAGCATATTATCGATATGAGGACGGAAAGCGAGTGAAACACACCGTCATGCCTGTTCTCGGAGAGAAGGCTGCGCATAACGGTAAAGTTATTTACAGTCTGGACTTTGAGGTTACCCCTCATTTGCTCAGACACACATACATTACGAACCTTATTCACTCGTCAGTTGACCCCAAAACCGTTCAATATCTTGCAGGACACGAAAGCAGTAAAATAACTATGGATATATACGCAAAGGTGAAATATAATCGCCCTGACGAGCTTGTCGTTGCGCTGGGCAACATTTTTTCACAGTGGGACAGCGTATAGATTTTTTACAAAGAGCGAGGACACACAGTCCTCGCTCTTTCTGTTTTCAATGCTCGACATCCTTGCTGCTTTCTTACTTTCCCCTCAAAATATACATATGAAAAAAGCAAGCTGGAAAGGAGCTTACATATGGCCAAGAGAACCAATAAAGTACCGGAATATGGTACGGTAGTCCGAAAGGGCAAGCAGTATTACAGAACGCGCATTACAGACACCGACGGAAAACGAGTAGACCTGTATGCACTAACGCGAGAAGAGCTCTTCCAAAAAGAGCAGGAAGCGCGAGCACAGGTTGAGGATGCCATTTTCCGTCGAATGAATCCAACTGTCGCTGAATACTGTGAGAAGTGGTTGCTCATGCAATCTGCCACCGTGTCATCTGCAACATTAAAAGGATATTCTTCAAAAATAAAGAACTATATCATAAAGCCTCTGGGTGATATGTATTTGTCCGATGTAACATCGGATGATATTAAATTAGCACTTATCCCTGCGTCACAAAAATCGGCGTCTTTATATGCCGCCGTGAATATGTTGATAAAGTGCATCTTTTATTCAGCAGAAAGAAGTAAACTTATTGACTACAACCCTTCGGCAAATATCTCAGCAAAGGGTGGAACCCCCGCGAAAGACAAGGAAGCGCTAACCGATGAACAAGCAGAAAAACTATTAGATGCCATTAGAGGTCTTAGACCGTATGATTTTATCATGATCGGTTTATACGCAGGACTTCGTAGAGAAGAGATCTTAGCTCTGCAATGGGACTGTGTATTCCTGGATGCGTCCACCCCATATATCTCTGTTCGTCGTGCATGGCGCACTGAGCACAACAGGCCAGTAGTAGATACAACTCTAAAATCTCCTGCAGCACGACGGGATATTCCCATTCCTAAATGCCTTGTGGACTGCCTACGTACAGCAAAAGCAAAATCCAATTCGCTGTATGTTATATCTGACACCAACGGTCAACCATTGTCCTATGCGCAGTTTCAGCGCCTCTGGAAGTATGTGACTGTAAGATCTACACAGGAAAGAACCTACTACAAATATGTAAACGGCCAGAGCATTAAATACACTGTTACCCCAATGCTTGGTGGAAGCCAGAAAAATAATCCCAAGATCGTTTATACGCTGGACTTTGCAGTTACTCCACACCAGTTGCGTCACACCTATATCACGAATTTACTCTATGCCGGAGTTGATCCTAAAACCGTCCAGTATCTTGCTGGTCATGAAAACAGCAAAACAACTATGGACATCTATGCCAAAGTAAAGTATAATAAGCCAGAAGAACTTTTGAGTGTGGTCAATTCAGCCTTCAAACAGTGATTTCTGCCCTGTCAGATGCACCCCCCTTTTTTGAGTTAAAATATGGGGCAACTTTTTTGGGGAGACCTTGAAAACCTGTGAAAAACCTCGAAAAACAGAGAAAAAGCGCAAAAAATCAAGTGCTTCGAGCACGGAAAGATGTACAGTACGGTCTCAAGGCTGCTCGTCGTGCACCGCAGTTTAGTAAGAGATAATTTATCCCAACCGGGATTTATCAAAAAAATTACAGCACTCACATTTGTGGGTGCTGTTTTCCTTTATAGAAAAATTCACATATTTGTGATATACTTATTTTGTAATTATACAAAGGAGCAACAAATATGACAGATACAGAATTATTCCTTGATAAATACAGAAAGCTCGAATACGCAATACGTACAAGATACGCACTTCCTCAGGAAGCGCCGGCAGTAGCATTCCTTAAGAAAAAAAAGGAATATGAAAAATACCTTGAACAGCTGCAGTTCTGCGCAGATGTACGAAATCTTCTGTCTCACACTCCGAAGCTTCCGAAAAGCTATGCAGTTACTCCCTCAAGGGAGCTTCTTGATTTTCTTGATTTTTTAACAGACAAGGTACAGAATCGCCCGAAGTGCCGTGATATTGCTATTCCCTACACTGCTGTTTGCCGAAAGAGACCTTCGGATAATCTTCAGCAAGCTGTACTTGAAATGCGTTCACGTGGCTTTAGTCACATTCCGATTGTTGCAAACAAAAGAGTTGTGGGACTGTTTGACAAAAAGGTGCTTTTTGACTTTTTAGCAGACAATATAAAGAACAATGGTAGAATACCAAACCTTTCGGAATACACTTTTGCTGATATTGAAAGATATATTTCTCTGACTTCAAAGGAAAAGAAAGATTTTCTGTTTATTCCATCAAATATGTATATTGATAAACTCGAAGGTGTTTTTGAAAAGGAAAGCAAACGCGGCAGAAAAATCAATATCGTACTTTTAACTGCCACAGGCAAGGATACAGAGCCACTCCAGGGACTCCTTACCCCCTGGGATGTTCTGACGGTGGAATAATATTATGGATGTTCTTATCTGTAGTCTTAATTCTCAATACATCCACTCTTCCCTTGCACCCTGGTATCTTTTAGCAGGGCTTCGCAAGTACGCAAAAGAAACGATTTCTGCTTCTGTTTATGAAAGCACAATAAATTCCGACAGGGAAAAAATCATTTCCGACATAGTCCTGCAAAGTCCGAAAATCATCGGCTTTTCCTGTTATATCTGGAATATAGACACAGTTATCGAAACAGCAAGAAAAGTAAAGGAGCTGCTTCCCGACAGTATTATTGTTTTCGGTGGTCCAGAGGTCAGCTACAATGCAAGAGAAATTTTCGAGGAATGTGAATATGTAAATTTCATCATAAGTGGCGAGGGCGAGAGGGCGTTTGCTCTTCTTTGTAATAAAATTTTATTCGGGAATATTGACGCACACATTACTGAAATTCCCGGACTTTGTGCAAGACTCGGTGACGCCTATCAAATTTCTGAGCCTTGTGTGGAAACCGACGAGCCGCCCTGCCCTTACAGCGAGGAATACCTGCAAAATTTAAATGGCAGGATTGCTTATATTGAGTCCTCCCGTGGCTGTCCGTTTTCCTGCGCATATTGTCTTTCGGGCAGATGCGGCGGTGCACGATTTTTCAACATAGAAAAAGCAAAGGAAAACATCCTACTCCTTGCAAATTCCGGCACACGCACAATAAAGTTCGTTGACCGTACCTTTAATGCAAACAGGAGTAGGGCTTGCGAAATTTGGAGTTTTATAAAAGAAGAATACGGAAAGAGAATTCCCGATAGTGTTTGTATTCACTTTGAAATAGGCGCAGACCTTTTAGAGGAAGAAGAGCTTGAAATTCTTAAAAATATGCCTGCAGGTGCTATTCAGCTTGAAATCGGAATTCAGAGCTTTAACGAAAAAACGCTTCTAGCAGTCAACCGAAAAACAAATACGCAAAAGCTCTATTCAAATATAGAAGAGCTTGTTTCCTTCGGAAACATGCACATACATATTGACCTGATTGCAGGACTTCCTTTTGAAGATACTTCTTCCTTCAAAGATAGCTTTAACAGAGCATTTTCGCTACGGGCGCATATGCTTCAGCTTGGTTTTTTAAAGCTTCTTCACGGCTCGGATATGAGGGAAAAATCCGAAGTATATCCTTGCAAATTTTCAAAAAGTTCGCCGTACGAGGTATTGTCTACCCCCTGGCTTTCAAATGTTGATTTACAAAAACTTAAATTGGTGGAGCTTGCAAACGACAAAATCTTCAACAGCGGAAGATTTGAATATTCTACAAAATATATTCTCGAAAAGCTGCAGCAGACACCTTTTGACATTCTGTCCGGCTTTGGAGAATATATGAAAAATACGAATTTACCGAAAAAATCGCTTTTTGATTTTTCAAAACTGTATTTTGAGTATTTTTCCTCTTTTTCTGAAATTGACACAACCGAGCTTTGCGACAATATGGTTTGTGATTTTTTCTCACATTCAAGGTACGGAAAACTCCCCTCTTTTCTCAAAAGGAAAGACGAAAACATCAAAAAAATCCTGTCATATCTATCAGAAAACGATAAAACAAAGCAAAAAAAGAACACATCCCGTGCTATTTCTGTTCTTTATAGCAAAAAATGTGTTCTCTATTGCGACAGTCCTTGTGAAAAGCAGTTTGACGGAAATTCCACCGACAGGCTTACGGGAAAATTTTTATTGCATTTTGTTCCGTTCGAGGAATTTCCCTTTGATATAAATTAAATAAGGTCAAGGGCACCCAGCGCCTTGTCAATTTTCGCTTCGGTTTCTGCACACACGCCTGTGAGTGGAAGCCGAAGTTCATTTTTACACAAATGAAGCTTACTCATTGCATACTTTATGGGTGCAGGATTTACCTCGCAGAAAAGAACATCAAAAAGCTCTGACATTTCCTTGAGATTTTCAAGAGCCTTCCCCGTTTCTCCTTTCAGATAATCGGTGCACATCCTGGATACCCTTCTCGGAATAATGTTTGAAGCTACCGAAATTACACCCTTTGCACCAAGTGCCATAAGAGAAAGAGTATCGCTGTCATTACCAGAATAAAGTGTAAAGCTATCTCCACAGGTACTTACGGTTTTAAGGGCATTTCCGATATTTCCGGATGCCTCTTTAACACCACAGATTCCGTCTGTTTCGGCTAGTTCCCGATAAATATCCGGTGTCAAATTCACGCCTGTTCTTGACGGGACATTATAAATAATTACCGGTAATTCACATGTGTCTGCAATTCTCCTGTAATGCTCTATTATACCGTTTCTTGTACCCTTGTTATAGTACGGTGCAACAGAAAGAATTGCGTCAACGCCTGCACGTCTTGCAAAATCCGACATCTCGCAGGCTGACTGTGTATTATTTCCACCTGTTCCTGCAATTACAGGTACTCTGCCTGCTACCTTTTCTACTGCAAAAGCTATGAGTTTTTGTTTTTCCTCTACCGTAAGGGTTGAAACCTCACCTGTTGTACCACAGACAACAAGCGCCGATATTCCACGGCTGATTTGTAATTCTGTTATTTTTTCAAATGCTTTATAGTCAATTTTTCCGTCACAAAACGGAGTTATAAGGGCAGTTGCTGCTCCTTCAAATATTCTTTTCACAAAAAAAGTTCCTTCCCTTCAAGATAAATAAAATTATCTGCTTTAGTATATTAAGTAAAACTCATAATTGACAATGACATTTCCAAAATGTATTAATGCTCTTTATGTATTTTTCAAAAAAAATATATGTGCAACTTGCCTTTTATGCAATTTGACCTTTTCTCTTGGCTATTTAACTAAAAGAAATTGTAAAAATATATGTATTTTTCATAAAAATTTTAAAAAAACACTTGACATTTGACGAAAAAAATTGTAAAATAAGATAGTTTATGAAATAATTTATTTTGAGCTTTTGTTTTTTTATGTGTTTTTTGTACAAAAATCGCAAAAAACACTTAAATGTCAAGCATTCGGAAAGGTTAATCTCAATATGTTTTGGACAGAAACAACCGTCTACACAACAACTGAGGGTATAGACTCTGTTGCAGGGATACTGTTGATGAATGATATTACGGGTTATTCGGTAATTGACAGTAAGGATTTTAATGATTTTCTTGAAAAAAAAGAAGTTTACTGGGACTATATCGAAGACGAGCTTTTTGCGTTGCGTGAGTGTGAAACGCAGGTAACCTTTTATCTTCCCGACAATGCTCAGGGACGTGAGCGACTTGCAGCAATAAGATGTGACCTTGAAAGATTGAAGAGTGAAGATACAGAAAATATTTACGGTCGTCTTACCGTTGAAATAGGAAAAATTGCCGACGAGGACTGGGAAAACAACTGGAAGCAGTACTTCAAGCCCTTTACTATCGGTAAAAATATTGTAATAAAGCCAACCTGGGAGAATTACGAAGCAAAGAAAGGGCAAACTATAATTGAAATTGACCCTGCTTCATCCTTCGGTTCCGGCTCGCATATGACAACACGGCTTTGTCTTGAAGCAATTGAAAGCCTCGTTTTAAGTGGTAAAAATGCTGAAAAGCTGCTTGATATGGGCTGTGGCAGTGGTATACTCGGAATTGGTGCATATCTTCTTGCCGGAAGTGATGTAACTGCCGTTGATATTGAGGAAAACTCAATCAGAATTGCAAAGGAAAATGCAAAAATAAATAACCTTACTGAAGATAAATTCCATCCTTATTGTGGAAACGTAATAACCCATAAAGCGCTTTACGACATTATTTGTGAAAACAAATACAACTTAATCGCAGCAAATATCGTATCGGATATTATAATTGTTATGGCTCCCCTTTTCAGGAAGGTGCTGGCACGCAACGGAAGGCTTATTGTTTCGGGGATTATTTCCGAGCGGGCAGACGAGGTTGAACAGGCACTTATGAAGCATGGATTTATCCGTGAGAGCTTTGCCGACAAAGAGGGCTGGGCTGCGATAGTTCTGAAGGTGCGCGAGGAAGACTGATGCCAAGATTTTTTAAAGAAGATATTACCGACAATAATATCGGCGATAAAATCCGTATTTCAGGCGAGGATGCAAGGCACATTTCCCTGTCGCTTCGTATGAAAACAGGTGAAAAGCTTATGCTTTCCGACTTTCACGGCACGGATTTTAATTGTGAAATTATAAGTTTTGCAGATAACGAGGTTGAGCTCCGGATTATTGATAAGCAAAAATGCGAAAGCGAGCCGAATATCAAAGTTCGTATTTTCCAAAGTATTCCAAAGGGCGATAAGCTCGATACGGTTATTCAGAAATGTACAGAGCTTGGAGCCTTCGATTTCACCCCTGTTTTATCTTCAAGGTGTATTTCACGTCCTGACGAGAAAACAGCTAAAAAGAAATGCGAAAGATGGCAGAAAATAGCTGCAGAAGCTGCAAAGCAATCAGGTCGTGGTATTATACCACAGGTAAACGAGGTTATAAGTTTTAATACTGCAATAGAACAAATGTCAGAATGTTCCCTTGCATTGCTCTGTTATGAATGCGAGGATTCCTATTCAATAAAGCGCTGTATTTGTGAAAATACAGAAAAGCTGTCAGACGATGCCACTGTTGCAATTTTCATAGGTCCGGAGGGTGGGATTGCACCCGAGGAAGCAAAAAAGGCTATAAAAAGCGGAATTATAAGTGTCGGACTCGGTAAAAGAATTCTTCGCACCGAAACAGCACCATTGTTTGCATTGTCGGCGCTTATGCTTCTTTCAGACAACGCAGAATAAATTAATATATAGAAAGGCTGAGTACTATGTCAAAGAAAAAAATACAAACTCTTAACAAGCAGGATGCAAAGCTTCGCCAGGATATTGCCTCATTCAAGGCTTCGGTGGTTTTTTTACTGTTTTGTGCAGTAATCTTTTTCACCATTTCGAACTTCACTTATTCACGCGACTCACTTTATATGCCGGTGAGAAGCTTTATTGAGAAGTACCCGTTTATTCTTGCATTGTTCTTTGTCCTGTTCGGCCTTTGCTGTGTTATCAGATATTTCAAAGCCAAGAACAAAGTAAACGAGGATTTTAGCTATTTTTCAAGCAGTGATGCCTGCGGGGTTACACTTTTCCTTCTTGTATATGCACTGATCTTCTCAATGACCCACAGCACCGCAGTGCTTCTTACCGTAATTGTTGCATACGCTATTGTTTACTATGTTAAGCAATTCTTCGCAAAGGATTTCCTGCTTGTTACACTTCTGAATGTTGATATTGCACTTGCACTCTGGCTCATTTTTGGAAATTCAGGGATGACAGGTGGCGTTGCAAGCTTTGCAAAAATTGTTTTTGTAATTGCTGCTGCTCTCGGCTTTTTCGCAATCTGCTACTTCTGCTTTTTACTACTCAAGGACAAAAATGGTTGTAAAAAGAACAAGCTCACTATTATTCCTGCAGTAATTTCCCTTGCTTTTGGTATTGTTCTGACTCTCGCAATGCTTGCAGCGCCGGAGACTATAACAATACTTATATCCGAAATAATACTCCTTGCACAGTACGTTGGTCTTGGAGTTTATTATACAGTGCGGCTATTAAATCAATAAATTTTAAGGAGGGTATGTAAAAATGTCAAACAGATTATTTCAGGGAATCATTCATCAGATGAAGGATAACATCGACAGAACAATCGGTGTTATCGACGAAAACGGTATTATCGTAGCTTGCAGCGAGCTTGTAAAAATTGGCGAGGAAAAGCGTGATATACTTGAAGGCGTCAGCTTCAGTGCCGAAGACTTCGTTTCTGCAGGCTTCACCTACAAGGTACTCGGTCAGCACACAAAGATTGAGTACGTAATCATGGTAGAGGGCGAAGACAAGACTGCTTCCGATATTGCGGGAATACTATCTGTTTCTCTCGAAAACATCAAGACACTTTATGATGAAAAGTACGACAAGTCAAGCTTTATTAAAAACATCATTCTTGATAACATCCTCCCGAGCGACATCTACATAAAGTCAAAAGAGCTTCATTTCAACAGTGATGTTTCACGTGCTGTTTTCTTTGTAAGATTTGCTGACAAGACCGATATTATGCCTTATGACATTCTTCAGAATATGTTTCCGGAAAAGAATAAGGATTTTGTTATAAATGTCGGCGAAACAGATATAGTTGTAGTTAAGGAAGTTCGTGCCAACTGTGACGCACGTGAGCTTGAAAAAACTGCTAACACCATTGTTGACACAATCAGCTCCGATTTCTATGTAAAGGTTACAATCGGTATTGGTTCGGTTGCTGAAAGCATCCGTGACCTTGCCCGTTCCTTCAAGGAGGCACAGGTTGCAATTGAGGTTGGCAAGGTATTCGACACAGAAAAGAATATTATAAACTACGAAAATCTTGGTATCGGCAGACTTATTTATCAGCTTCCCACAACTCTTTGTGAAATGTTCCTTCAGGAAGTTTTCAAGAAAGGTCCGCTTGAAAGTCTTGACAGAGAAACACTTATGACAATTCAGTGCTTCTTCGAAAACAATCTTAATGTTTCCGAGACCTCGAGAAAGCTTTTTGTTCACAGAAATACTCTTGTATACAGGCTTGAGAAAATCAAGAAGCTTACAGGTCTTGACCTTCGTGAATTCGAGCATGCAATTACCTTTAAGGTTGCTCTTATGGTTAAGAAGTACCTCGTTTCAAAGCCTGTTAAATATTGATATAGGGTAGAGTTTTTATATTTTTCAATTAATGATCACTTAAATTTAATTAAATTTCTACATATAATTAATAATATTGACTTTTAAATTTTGCTCCGTTATGGTATAATTTCTATGTATGTGCCATACGGAGCATTTTTTGTCCGTTTTTGGCAAAAGGCTTGACGTTGAAAGGAGTGTTATTTTTTGATAAAATTTGAAAATGTATCAAAAACTTATGATAAAAAAAGATTTGTTCTTAACAATCTCGACCTTGAAATCGCGGACGGCGAATTTGTTTTTGTAATGGGTCCATCCGGTGCCGGAAAAACTACCCTTACAAAGCTTCTTCTTCGTGAAGAAAGGGTAAGTTCCGGTAAGCTCACCGTCGGGGATTACAGACTTGATAAAATTCCCGAAAGAAAGATTCCTTACCTTCGTCGTAATATGGGCTTTGTATTTCAGGATTTCAGACTTTTTGAAAATAAAACGGTTTATGAAAATGTAGCCTTTGCTATGGAGGTTTTAGGTGAACCTAAAAGTGAAATTCGCAGGAAGGTACCACCGGCGCTCAAGATTGTTGGTCTTGCCGGCAAAGAAAATGTTATGCCTCAAAAGCTTTCAGGTGGTGAAAAGCAACGTCTTTGCGTTGCACGCGCAATTGTTAATAATCCTGGCGTAATAGTTGCCGACGAGCCGACAGGTAACCTTGACACTGCTCTTGCAAAGGATATTATGGATTTACTTGTTAAAATATCAAGATTCGGTAAAACCGTAATAGTTGTCACGCACGCAAGCGAACTTGTGGAAATGTATAACGAACGAATAATCACAATCAAGGACGGAGTTCTTGTTTCTGATACAAAAAATCCTAATTTAGCGAAAACCTGCCGTATTCCCGCCGAATCCGAGGTAGATATTGAAGGTGCTATCGAAAACTCCGACTTTGCTCACAACAGCAGCGAAAAACCACATATGACATACACCGAGTTTGGAAATTCCGGTTACTCGGATGAAAATTGACAGAAAGAGACAGGTGAAAATAATGAAGAGATATAAATTCAGCACCTTCCTCGGTGAAGCGCTAAAGGGAATTTTCAGAAACTCTCTTTCAAGTATTGTATCAATAATCAGCCTCATTCTTGCGCTTCTTGTAATGGGTACCTTCTGGCTTTTAAAGGTTAATATAGATTACAATCTTGAAAGCCTTGGTGATTTTCATAAAATTGTAGTGTATCTCGACCTTGATGCAACGCAAGATGAAGCTGAAATTGTAAAAGGACATCTTAAGGATATTGTAAAGGTTCCGGATGAGGCAATAGTTTTTACAAGTAAGCTTGAAGCACTTGAATTTGAAAAAGAAAAATATGGCGAAGAATACGCTTACATATTTGAATCCTACAAAAACGGTGCAAATCCCCTCCCCGATTCTTTTACGGTATCTTACCCTGAAAATACAAAGGATCTTGAGCTCATAATGCAGCGAATTTCGGGGCTTGAAAATGTAGAAAGTGCGAGTAACAAAAAAGATGTTGCAGACAAAATCACAAATATCAAAGAGGTCGTAAACAAGATTTCCTCAGCACTCTTTCTGATGCTCTTTGCTGTATCTGTTTTCGTAATCGGAAATACCGTTAAGCTCACTCATGAGGCAAGAAAGTCCGAAATTAAAATTATGCGCTATATCGGTGCTACCAACTTCTTTATCAATTTCCCTTTTATGCTTGAGGGAATTATTCTCGGTATTATATCTGCTTTTGCTTCCTTTGCAATTCAGATTTACGCATACAATATGATTGTTCAGAATATCGCTAAAAACTACGGAAGCATTGTAGAGTTCGTTTCCCTTGACAGTATTGCATTCCCTGCCTTTGGCAATATGAGCATCGGCTTTGTTATACTTGTAATATTCCTTGCTATTGGTTTGCTTACAGGTATTCTCGGAAACCTGACAATTAAAAAACATTTAAAGGCATAAGCCATTTCCTGGCAAAACGAAATGGAGGTTAAAATGACAAGTACTTTCTTCAGAAACACACTTGCTTTTTTAGTTGCGACAGCTGTTTTTGTAACATCAATAATTTTCACCTGGCCGAAGGTAACTCTTGCTGCCACGCTTGCCGAGCAGCAAAAGGAATTAAGCTCACTTCAGGATGAGTACTCAAGAGCCGTTCAGAACACACAGACTGTTAAAAACCAGCTTGCTGCAAAGACTACTCAAATAAACAACAAGGAATATGAAAAAACCTTGCTTGATACCGAAATTACTGCTCTCACAGGTCAGATTAAAACTGCTGAAAATCTAATTAACGAATATTCAAGCTATATTGAAGAAAAAGAGCAGGAAAAGCAGGAGCTTTACGATAAAAAAGCCGAGCAGGAGGAAATGCTCGGTGCGATGCTGAGATTATCATATAAATACGGCGATGCTTCATATATAGATATTCTTCTCGGTGCTCAGAGTATTTCAGATTTTATTCAGAGAATAGACTTTCTTGCTTATCATATGAAATACAGCTCCACTTTACTTTCCGACATCAATTCAACTACAGCAACACTTGAAGAAATTACAACTAATTTAGGTCTTGCTCTTGACTCTGTGAATTCTATAAAGGAAGAAACAGAAAGTGCAAAACAGGAACTTGAGGAAAAGCTTGCAAGGGTTGATACACTAATTGTACAGCTTAATGCAGATGCAAAAACTTACAGACAGATGCTTGCGCAAAAGGAAGCTGACAGGCTTGCAATCGAAAAAGAAATGAAGGAACTTGCAGCAGCAATCGCAGCACGTGAAAAAGCTGAGGGCAAAACCCCTACAACCTCCTTTGCTGTTGACGGAATGTTAGGCTGGCCACTTGTTGGCTATACTATGAAGAATCTGACTTCGAGCTATGGTACAAGACGTGACCCGTTCACCGGTGCGTCTGCATTCCATAACGGTCTTGATGTTGGCGCTCCTTACGGCACAAATATACTTGCTGCTGAAAGCGGTACGGTAATCCGTGCTTCCTGGTACAGCTCATACGGCAACTGTGTAATGATAGACCACGGTGCCGGACTTATAACTCTTTACGCTCATTGTAGTGGTTACAATGTTAAGGTTGGTCAGACTGTTACCAAGGGTGATGTGATTGCGTATGTCGGTTCAACCGGCAGATCAACAGGTAATCATCTGCACTTTACAGTTTTTATTAACGGACAAACAACAGACCCCGGTAAGTACTTATCATAATATAACGGAGAACTACAATGAACAAGAAAATTCCCGTAAGCATTGCAGCCTTTCTTATTTTGGTTGGAATTCTTACTACCTTTATGATTACTTCGACCTATATCGAAAAAAAATACAACGATATTTTCTATGAAATTTCCGGTGACGACAGTACCTTTTCAAAAATCAACGCAATTGACACGATAGTGCGGAAAAACTATGTAGGCAACATTGATGAAGCTGAGCTTGAAAGCGGAATTATTCAGGGTTACCTTTTCGGTCTGGGTGACAAATATGCCACATATATGGACAAAGAGGAATTTGCAAGCTACATTTCAAAAAATAACGGAAAGCAGATTGGAATCGGAATTACCGTTATATACGATAACACACTTTCCGGAATGTATATCACAAATGTTTCTAAGGACTCCCCTGCAATGAGAGCAGGTCTTGTTGCCGGTGATATTATAAGCGCCGTTGACGGAATGACAATTTCCGAGAGAGGCTACTATAACACTGTAAGCTACATCGGAAGTGGAAATGCAGGAGACCCGTTAGTACTATCGGTTGAAAAGGCACCGAATTACTATGAAGAAATAGAAGTGACCCTTCAAAGAGAGGTTATTGAAACTCATACCGTTACCCATCAGATGTACAAAGACAGTCTCGGTTATATAGCAATTTCCGGCTTTAATAAAGTAACTCCGACAGAATTTGTACAGGCAATATCCGAGCTTACAAGCAAGGGGGCAGAGGGCTTTATCTTTGATGTTCGTAACAATTCAGGCGGCGACCTTGAAGGTATAAAGGGTGTTCTTGACTATCTTCTCCCCGAGGGACCAATTATAAGGATAATTTCAAAAGACGGAAACGAACAGGTTATAAATTCTGATGCGAATTCAGTAGAGCTTCCGATGGTAGTATTAGTCAACGGAAATACGGCAAGTGCTGCCGAGCTTTTTGCAAGTGCTTTGCATGACTACAAAAAAGCGACTCTTATCGGTACAAAAACCTATGGTAAGGGTACTATGCAGACTATGATGCGTCTTGCAGATAACAGCGCTCTCTCTATTTCAACCCAGATGTACAATCCCCCGTATTCAGACAACTATGAGGGAATTGGTATAACACCGGATATAGAAGTAGATTTAACTGTAGAACAGCATTCAAAATTCTATCTTCTGACTCTTGATGAGGACCCACAGGTTCAGGTTGCATACAATCATCTTGTTCCACCTGAAAATCCTGCTGAAACAGAGGATGGAAATACTGATGAAACTGAAGAAGCTCCTGAAGCAGCACAGGAATAAATAACACAAAAAAATCAATATAAAAAAGAAAAACGGTTTAAAAGCCGTTTTTCTTTTTTTAAAATACATTAAAGAGCGTCAATTTTGACGCTCTTTAATGTATTTTTTTAATAATATCTTGCAAGAGCAACAACCTTGCCAAGGATTGTTACGGTATCGGTGTAAATCGGCTCCATTTCGGAGTTTTCGGGTTGTAGTCTATATCTTCCATCTTCCTTGAAGAAACGCTTTACAGTTGCCTCATCGTCAATCATAGCAACGACAATTTCACCGTTATCGGCATATTCCCTTTTTTCAACGATTACAATATCGCCATTCAGAATACCGATATCCTTCATACTCTCACCCTTGACACGAAGTCCGAAAAGGGTATCTCTTTCAAAGCTTTTCTCTGTGGAATAATCTATTGTTCCGTCATAATTCTCAACAGTAAGTATCGGTGTACCTGCTGCTACCTGACCTATAATCGGAACCTGATAATGTCTGCGATTATTACCGGGAAGCTCAAGTCGTAATGTACGGGATTTTCCGGGTTCTTTTACAATATAGCCTTTTGCCTCAAGCTTTTCAATATACATCTGTGCTGTTGAAGTGGATTTTATCTGCAAGGCTGTGCAGATGTCCCTCACAGAAGGGGCATATCCCGTTTTGTTCATTGTTTCAGCGATATAATCAAGTACAAGCTTCTCCTTTGGCTTCAAGGTATGTGTCATAAATTTAGTCACCTTTCTTATTATGTTGATGAACATATGTACTATATATATTTTAACACAAACCTCATAAAAAGTCAAACAAATATTCTGTTTTTTCTTATTTTATCGAACAATTGTTTACAATAAGGTAATAAACAGGGGGCATAAAAAATACTTCAGAATACACAATCCGAATCCCAAAAAGTAGGAGTATACGTCGAGAGGTGAAAATACATATATATAAAGAAAAACGGCTTTGCAGCCGTTTTTCTACTTTTATTAACCAACGATACCGGAACGTTCGATACCCTGTACCAGAGATTTCTGTGCAAACAGGAATATGATGAACAGAGGGAGTATTACCAGCAAACCACAAGTGTTAAGTATTGCCGACTCCTGAAGAGGAGCTGTCTGCGATACTGTTGTGAGCGACTCGGGAATTCGTATTACAGCCGGTAGGAAATGTGGCGAGTTAGCACCTATAAAGAACAGACCGTTATAATACTTATCAGTCCAAGCCCATGAGAACGCAAACATAAATACAGTTGTCATCATCGGGATGGTAAGGGGAAGAATAATTCTGAAGTATGTTTTGAAAATACCGGAGCCGTCAACATATGCCGCTTCTTCAAGTTCATCAGGAACGCCCTTGTAGAACTGTCTGAAGATAAAGATATACAGACCATTCTTAAACGCAAGTGCGAACAATGAAAGAATTATCAACGGCAAAACTGTATCAATAAGCTTGATAGATGTTGCTTTTGCACCGAACAGATCAGCAAAGAAACCGTAGATACCGTAAATATCAAAGTATCTGAATTTCATAAACATTGAAAGCTGAAGTGTCTTATGTGGCACTACCATTGAAAGTACTACGCAGGCAAATACGAATGATTTACCTTTGAATTTGAACTTTGCAAGACCGTAACCTACAAAAGCAGTAATCAATGTCTGGATAAGCGCTGTTGAAAGTGCGAGCGCTGCTGTGTTAATCAATGCCTTGAAATAATCATTTTCGATAATTACATATCTGTATGTATCAAGTGTAGGATATTTCGGAATAAGCTTTACAGTTACATCCGCAAAGTCGGAAGCACTCATGAAGGAGGCTGAAATCTTTGTGATAAACGGATAAATGATTATGTAAGAAATACCAACAAGGAATACATAGGTGAAGATTTTAACTATAACGTTCTTAAAAAACTCAAACGAAAAAATCTTCATAAAAAGACGTTTTCTTAAAGAAAGCTTACCCTCAAAGTCCTTTTTCATACTCTTTTTGGAGGCTGAGTTCTTTTTTACTTTTTCAACTATTGAATTCATTTTATTACCTCCTAAAATTAATCTCTACGCTGATAGAATACGAACGAGGAAAGGATAAGAGCTATTATCACAATCATAAGTATTACTACAATAAAGTACATCCAGCTCATCGCTGAGGATATTACCTGTCCGTCCTTTACTGTAGAATATACATTGCTGATGTATGACATAACTGCGTTTGATTCTGATGTAAAGGAGTCAATTACTGTATAAATTGCATTTACAAGAATCATAGGGCTTATCATCGGGAAGGTAATCTTCCAGAAGGTTTCCCAGGCAGACGCACCCTCCATTGTACAGGATTCGTAAATTGACGGTGAAATAGACTGAAGACCTGCAAGGAATACAAGCATCTGTACACCGGAACGGTTTACGATATTAAAGATGTTATTAACTATATTAACAACATATTCAACAAGCTCTGTACCTACTACCATTGAACCGAGCAGGTTTGAAATATCCATTGTGTTTACGATATCTGCAGCAGATGACTGCTGAGCATTACCTGTATCAATACCACCAGAGCTCATATACTGGAAAATAACATTTGACTGGTCGATTGAATCGATAAGACCGGTTGAGATAATAACAGGAATAAAGAATATTGCTCTGAATACTCCTCGTCCAATCATTTTCTGATTGAGGACAATCGCCATAAAGAGTGAGAATATTACAATCGCAGGAATATCGAAAACAAGCTGCTTAATACTAGATACAAGTATTCTCAAATAATCCGGGTCGGAGAAGAGTGCTTCACCGTAGTTTTTGAAACCTACGAACTCAAGCTCAAATCCACCGGGGACTGTCTTCATAAGATTAAAGCTGTACCAAATAGAGTCAAGTAATATCGGAAAGTAAATAAGAACCAACCCTGCTACGAACGGAAGCACGAACCACCAGCCCGCACGAGCCTTTTTTCTATCGAGAGATGCAGGTTTTTTCTTGACATTTGCTTTTGAGTTAACTGCTGTGTTATTCATATTTTCACCCCCCGAATTACTGCTTTACAAATCCCATCGCTTCGATAGCTACACCGTCTATCTCTACGGGATTTGTGTTATAGTTGAGCAAGAATGTTGTTCCGTTGCTGTACTGTACCTTTACGACTCTTGTGTCAAGATACTCATGGCTTGTTATAGTTTCGTACTTAACATCCTTTAGAGCTTCATTAAGTGTTTCATAGGTCTTTGCAAGGTCTTCTCTCCAGATATTGTATCTGATAGAATAGTACTTACTGAAATCTTTGAAGGACTTAAGCTCTGATGTGTTTTCATTTCTTGCTGAAAGAATGAAGTATGGTGACGCACCGCTTTCAATTGCCTTAAGAAGACTCTTTTCAAAGTCACCGTCAAGGTTAATCGCAGTACCTGCATAATTCTTATATCCGTGAAGCACCATTCCATAGAAAGGAACTGCCTCAGATGCAAATACGTTTTCACTTGATGTAAGAGGCATATTTATAATGTGATCAACATACGGAAGTGCGTAAGCGTTACCGCCACTTACAAGAACCGAACCGTTATCTTCTTTAATTCTTGAAAGAAGCGCTGTTACAGTTTCCTTTGAGTCCTCACGTGTGAGAGGATAATCGTCGTTATGGTCAGAAGAAAGCTCAGCACCGAGTGATGCAACTGACATACCACCTATGCCAAACTTTGCATACTGGTCGCCTGCCTTTTCATAGAACTTAAGCATCGCTGTAGGAGAAAGGATTAACTGTCCGTCAGGCTCATACTGCTGGAACAAAGCACTGTAGGTCTTATGCTCGGAAGTACGTCCGTCGATTGTCTGAACAGAATCATCCTTGTAATTAAAGCCATCGCCGAAGCCTGTCTTATTTACATAAGTGTATTCAACATCGGGGTAAATCTTAAAGCCGTTCTCACTTGCGAATGCAAGAAGTTTTGAAAGCCCCTCTTCCCCGCCGATTGCCTTATCTACCTTAAACTTTGTAGGTACTGTCTTATAAAGACCACCGTTATACCAGCCTGTATATTTAACAACAACGTTAGGAACCGAAATTGTCCTTTCATTTTCTGTTCCCTTATCAACTGTAATGCCGTTCTTAAGCTCTGTCAGAACCTCGATACAATCATCAAAGGTTGTAAGAGGTGTCTGAACGCCGTAAGGAATTCCGGCTAATCTCTTCGTTGTTCCTATCGAACCGAAGTTTTCAATATAAAGAGGAATATCCTCGCTTCCACTTTCGTCAAGCTTTGTAAGAACGCCTTTATTTACAAGGTAATCACGGAGTGCAGCAGCCATTCCGGCTGTTGTAGCCTGCTCTCCCTCTACGGGAATGAATCTGATTGTGAAGTTTCCTGCATACTTTCTGTCTGCAGTTACAGACCACATCGCATTACCTGTTGCAGAAATACCTGTAAGCTCATATGCGTCGGTAGGTCTGGGAGTAAATGTTGCATAAGCTGAATGATATTTATGAGTAATACCACCATGTGAGGTTGTAATTTCAGCCATTGATTCGCCTTCTTCAATATATGCAACGTATCCTGCCTTAATCTGCTTTGTTTCATCATAATTTACGAAGGGATAAGACTGTGCAAGGAACTCTGTTGAATTTTCTTCGCCTTCCTCTCCTTCAGCAGCGTCTGCATCTGTATTTGCTTCAGTTTCTGCTGTCGGCTCTTCAGGTTCAACCTTTGGCTCAGTAGTTTCACCATTTGCTTCTGCAATCATCTGTGCCTTGATAGTTTCAACATCGTCATATGCTACGAGCTCACCAGATTCGATTGCTGCGTCATAGCCTTCTTTATCAAAGGTATAGAACTCTGATTCTCTTATTACACCATAAGCAGGAAGCCTCATTTGTTCCTGGTTTGCACCACTGATTTGATGGAAGGAATAGTCCTGTCCGTAAACCTTACTGGAAATGTTAAGCTCTGCATTCGACTTTTCTGCGTCCTCGAATTTTACAATTGAGCCGGCACCATCGCTTATAAGTGTATATCCATCTTCGCCATTTACACCTGCTCCAAAATACGGAAGAACTGTTACTGTACGAATTGAGAAGGATGTTGAATCAAATCTGATGTTATTAGCCGGAACTCTTACCTTTAAGCCTTCGTCATCGAGGTAATATTCGATTGATGCTTTAAAGAGCGGCAGCTTTGCATTTGATGTTTCGAATTCAACCTTTTCATGGTCTGCTTCAAGATCATCAAAGGTATAATCAGTGTAGGTTGTGATAAGATGCTCGAGGTTTTTCTTTTCCTTTACTGTTGTTCCCATAGTAATCATATAAACTGCGTACTTCTTTGTAATCGGGAAGGTCTGCATCATCTTCTTTCTCGACTCTTCAGAAAGCTTTTCGGAATTTGCATCCTTAAGCTGGAAGTATGCCTTCATATAAGTATAGGGATTTTTGTTGATTACTTCATCAACAAAGGTTCTGCCATTTTCATCCTTTTGTGGCATTTTTTCAAGAATTTCGTTCTCGAATCTTGATTTTTCAATGAGCTCGGGAACAAGAATTCTTGCCTGCTCACGTCCCATTGTGTAGTCTACCTGTAAACCACCACGGATAGGCTGCATTGAAATCTGGCGATTGAGCGCCGCTTCCTTATAGGAATACATTGTCGCTTCACCGGAACCTGTTGAATACTTTATAGCGATTTGTGAAAGTAATCTGTACTTTGTTTCTGTTGTTTTGTCGTCCTTTGACATTGATGCAACATCATAGGGGTTTGAGAAGAGAATTTGACCTGTGCTTTTTGTTACCAAAGCAATTTCGCCTGTTTCTTCAAGTCCCCAGAGCTCGAACTTATCATTCTCGCAATAAAGAGTCATTGTTGCAAGCTTTTCATATGGTGAACTGTACTCGATTTTTGTATAATCGGCAAGCGGTACAACTATCTCTTCAGTTTCCTCTGCTTTGTTGCTGCTTTCTGCAGCAACAGCAGTTGATACAGCCACATTTACAAGCATCACTCCGGAAAGAAGAAGTGCAAGTATTTTATTAAGTTTCATATTTTTTACCTCCCCTTTCCTATACTCGATAAGATAATTCAAGAATTATGTTATAAACAAAGGATATTATTTTTCCAATAAGACTTGAGAAAAGTACTCCCATGAACATTATAAATGCCATACCGACGATTGAACCGATAGTTGTGAGTATGTTCTTAAGAATTGAATAGTCGTGAATTGTCATCATACCGAAGAACAGCAGGAAGCCAACCCAGAAATATCCGATACCTACAAACAATGAAATAAATCCTGTTTCTGTACTTGTAATAAAGTTTGACCAGAAGGTTGTGAAAATTATAATTGCCGGCAGTGGGAAGAGTGAATAGCAGGTAGCTATGAAAATATCACGAATGCTACCTTCACCGTCAAACAGGGTTGTAAGACACCAGTTTGCGATTACCCACAAAAGAACGGGTAACAAAATTGATGAAATCGAGAGGATAATTGATACATCCTTCGGAACAGAATTAAGAATATATCCTGTACCGATTGTCTGATAAAGGAATGCTATGATTGTAAATACAAGAACCAGAATTGCACCCTTCATAGATGCTCTGTATTCATGCTTGATATCATAGAAGCCGTCAAACGGATGGAACATTACATGATAACCGTAGCAATACTCACTCCAGAGAGTTCTCTTCTTCTTAAGTACCTGCTCCTTGAGGTTTACCTTGCCTGTAAGTCCAAACCACTTTGAAATAAAGAGCAGAACTGCTATTACAATCACAGGAATAAGGAGAACATATTTCTTTATCCAAAGCTTTCTTACTTCCTTATAGCAGTCAGACCAGTTTTCTGTGTCGTATGCGTATTCGTAGTAAGACATTGCTTCCTGGAATTTTTCAACCTTTTCCGGGTTGTTGTCAGACATAGCGTTTGCTTCACGGTAAATATTCTTACCGATACCTACATATGACATATCAAAGTTTGAGTTACGCTGAAGGATTTGCTGCCAGTAGCTTTCAGCAAGAGTATATTTTCTCTGTCTGTTTGCTATGATTGCATCATCAAGAAGATCGCCGTAGCTTGTTCTCTTGAATACTGTAATATTTTTGTTTGTGCTGTCAAGGAGCATAAGGTTTGTTCCATGATATTCAATCGCTGAAAGAGACTGAATATTACCAAGCTGATTTCCCTTATCACCAAACGCATAAAGAAGTCTGCCTTCTTCGTCGTATGTAAACACTCTTGAACGCTTTTCGTCAATAATTGACCAGATACCATTTGGACCCAGAGCAACGTCTGTTACTCTTGAAGCACCGGTAACTGTCTTGGCATTTGTCGAAATTGTATTTACCGTTACTTCACCGGACGGAGGATAAAAGCCTGTACGTTTCATAACGTCAGTTCCATCGGGAGACAGTTTCTTTACCGGAGCATATGTTCCACTTCTATCCTTACTCTGGATTGCAGTCATTTGCTGTGAATCATCAATAGTTCCGGTTGTCGCATAAACGAAACCGTCCTGGTCGATATTGATGTTGTTGTATTCTGTTGATACAGTCTTAACGGATTTTCTTCTCTGTTCCTCGTTCTGGAAGCTTCTCCAGATGATATCAAGGATTGATGTCTTCTGTGTCTGTGCACCAAGGAAGCCGAAGAATGAGCCGTCAGGGTTCATTGAAATAATACCCTGGTAGCTGTATTCACCAACTGTATAAATTCTTCCAACCTTATCTACAGCAACAGCGATAGGCTTGAAGATATGTCCCTCTGCAAATACATCGGAACGGGGCTGATAAATTGTAAGCTCAAAGGTTATATTCTCTACATCCGATACATCAAATACGAGAATTCTGTTCTGTGTTGAGTCACAAACATACAGCTTTCTGTTCTGTAATGCCGGATCATCCTTGTCATACTCAACATTCTGTGCAGGAGTTACAAAAACTGCAGAAGGAGCAGTGATTGCATCTCTTACACCCCATTCGTTTACATAATCCTTTATTGTTGCAAGAAGCTTAAAATTCTTATCGATAACATATACTGCGCCGACCTTAAGATCGGAAATATAGATGTTACCGTCAACGTCAGCACAGAAGTCTGACGGTTCCTCAAGCTTTACTCCGAGAAATTCCTGGTCAATAACCTGATACGGAACATACGCATGAGGAGATTCCATATATGCGCCGTCAATATCATAGGTGTATGTTGAATACGGAATGTTTGCACTTGCCGGTATGCAACCGAGTGCAAGTATAAAGGCAATAACAAGGAGTACTATTCTTTTTAAATTCTTCATATATTTCCCTCCTTAATCCTTCATACCTGAAGATGCCATTGTTTCAATAATGTTACTCTGTGTGATTACGAAAATTGTAATCGGTACGAGCATCATTATAACTGTTGAAGCAGCTGCCGCACCGGAACGTACGATACCACCGGCGAGGATCTGCTGAATTGCGTAGTTGAATGTCTTGAGTTCTTCTGAATAAATGTAAACTGTTGAACCCGTATTCCAAAGTCCCTGGAATGAGTAAACGATAAGTGTCAGCCATGCAGGCTTTACCATCGGCATTACAATTGTCCAGTAAATTGTAACTTCCTTGGCACCGTCAAGTCGTGCAGACTCAAGAACTGAGTCCGGAACTGATGTTTCCATAAACTGTTTCATAAGATAAAGACCGAGAGTACTACCGAATGCGGGAACTATAAGTGCCCAATATGTATCAATCCAGCCAAGACCTGTCATAATGATGTAGTTTGAGATACTTGCTACTGTCTGATGGAACATCAATGAGTAGTAAATAAGCTTAAACATACCTTTTCTGCCGGGAAAGTTGATTTTTGTAAGTGAATACGCAGCCATAGATGCAAGGAATAAGTGACCGAAGGTACCACCTACTGAAACAAGTGCTGTATTGAATATGTATCTTGAGAACGGAACCCAAGATGTACTCATAAGTCTGAAGAGGTCTCCGAAGTTCTTAAAGGTAGGGTTTCTAACGAGGAATCTCGGAGGGAACATCCAAAGTTCATCAAGTGGCTTGAGCGACTGTGAAATCGCATAAACCATAGGGAGGAACATGAATGCGCCAAATATTATCAGCATTAAATTAACACACATATCGCCGCCGAAAGAACGGTTAAGATGATGCTTTTTTCTTATTACGATTTTTTTCATATCACTTACCTACTTTCGACAACATTTTGTTAATTGCAAGGTTTGCTACTATCATTATAAGGAAGAGTATTGTCGCAATAGCTGACGCATAACCTACTTCCCAACGGGATCCACCGTAGTCCTCAAGGTGGTGCATTATTGTCCATGCACAGTAGTCAGGGCTGGGGAAGCCACAGAGTGCTGTGATGATTGCACCGAAACCGAAGGAACTGGTGATTGACATGATAGCTGCGAACATCATCTGATTTTTCATAACAGGAAGTGTTACATACCAAAGTTCCTGCCATCTGTTTTTGATTCCGTCAACTGCTGCTGCTTCATAAAGTGATTTATCAACAACCTGGAAGCCGGCGATGAAGGAAAGGAAGGATGTACCGAGTGATGTCCATAGGGCAACTACAATAACCAGTGGCATAATGTAGTTTGCGTCCTGGAAGAACAGAATCGGTGAATTTATGAATCCCAGCTTCATCAGCATACCGTTTACGTAACCGTACTGGTCACCTGAGAACATTACCTGCCAGATAAGGTAAACCTGACCTGAAATTGAAGGTGCGTAGAAAATAAGAGTTACTATTGCACGAATTCTCGGTGTAAGTTCATTAATGAACCACGCGAAGAGAAGACAGAGCAGGTACGAGAACGGACCTGTCATTGTCGCAAAAATCAAGGTATTCTGAATTGCGAGTAGGAATATGTCGTCGTCGAGTATAAGTCTTATGTAGTTATCTACAAACAAGAACTTAGGAGCTTCGAGCATATTAAAGGATGTAAAGCTCAAAATCAAAGACAAAACAACAGGGATTACAGTAAATGTAAGGAATATAAGGAAGTACGGAGCTACCATTACATATCCACGCCAATTCACTTTCATATCACGAAGAGTCCACTGAAGTCTGGTCATATCTTTACGAAGCTTTGGTTTTTGCTGATTTGTAAGAGTCTTTTCAGACATTTATTTCACTCCTTGCTGATTATTTTATGTTTTCGAGTGCTTCAGCCTCGGCTGCCTCTTCGGCAGCCTTTGCTTCTGCTTCTTTTCTTGCAAGCTCTCCGAGATACTCGAGCTCTACGCCAAGTCTTTCTTCCTGCTCGGCACGATACTCTTCCAATGTTTCTTCAAGTGTTCGGAAGTCGTATTCATCTCTCTTGCGAGTTATTTCTTTATTTATTTCCGGGATGTAGCTTTGCATTGCATCAGCAGGAGTAGCGCCATCATTATAAACACTCAGGAATGCGAAGTTCTGGTTTCTTGCTACGATATAGTTACCGGGTGTCATAGGTGTTCCCTGAAGTGAATCAAACTGCTGTGTAAGGTTTCTCTTTTCGTTTGATGACCATGACTGGGACTGCAACGCTTCGATATTTGCTGTTGCGTATTTTGCAGCTGTACCGATTATAGCAACCTGCTCGTTACCGAATCTTGACTGTGTCGGTGCTGAAATCCACCATCTGAGGTAGTTCCATGCAGCTCTGGGCATATCAGTATCCTTCATAATCATCTTCGCGCCTACACTGGATGAAGCTGTATGGTCGATATATGTGTATTCTTCGCCTGTTTCATCATTGATAGCAGTTCTTCTTGTTCCGGGAAGCTGAACGAATTCCCAGAGTCCCTTGATTTCAGGAGCGAATACTGTAAGCTGGTTATAAAGTGTATAGTCTGCGATAAGAATTGGCATTTCACCCGTTCTGAATCTGTTTGCAGCATCATAGGTGTATGGCTGCTGGTACTGTGTGAACAGGTCACATACTGTCTTGAATACATCAAGTGACACATCAGAGTCGAGGTTTGTTGCCATACCGATAGAAGCAACATCATCTCCCTTGTACCAGGGCTCGTCCTGTTGATACATCATAATTGAATGAAGACCTATGCTAAGTCCCATTTCCATGTTATTCTCAGAGAAGATTCTGATAATATCGTAAAGTTCATCCCATGTTTCAGGAACCTCAAGACCGAGATCAACAAAAATATCTTTACGGTAGAACATCATAGAGAAGTTCTGTGTTTCGGGAAGTCCGTAAATTGCCTGAGAATACTTCTCGTCAAGTTCATCCCCCTGAGGAATATAGTCGGGGTTATATACAGTTACAGGAACGAATGCTGCGTCACTGAACCATGAACGAACTTCATTAAGCTCTTCGAGTGAAATGTACGGTCTTGTACCTTCGGGAAGCGGATTACCGTCAAGGTCTTTACCTTCGTGAAGGTTTCTGTCATTAAGGTTAAGAACGGCATTTCGAACACCGTAGCTTACCGGGTCACCGTCCATCGATACGTCAGGTCCCATTCCGGCAAGGGTTGCAGGAAGAAGTGTACCTGCAGCAATAAGCTTGATATTAACTGCCGGATATTCGTCATCGGTTGTATCGGCAAGCTTTGTATATTCAGTTACCATCTGACGTATAATCTGTGCCTGGTCACGTCCTGTTGTAATCCAAACCTCAAGAACACCTTCTTTTCCTTCAAGGTCTTCTGTTGCACCTACTGAGTTGTAGTTAGCAAAGAAGGAGTTGATGAAGGCTGTGAATTCGTGCTTGATGTTCTGGAAGAAATTACCTGTAGCACGAGGTCTGAAGTCGGAATCGGTCGGAACTACAACAATATAGTCAAGTGCCAACGGCTGGCTTCTTGCTGTAAGAATCCATGTACCGAGTGAACCGATATAGGACTTGTAGTTTGCAAGGTTTGCTGCAACCTTGGTTTCATCGTTACCCATTATATCAAGAAGGTATGCAATCTTATCAAGAATTACAGACTGGTCACCCTTTTCACCGATAAGTGCTTCAAGATTTGAAGAAATTTCGGTAAGGAGCGCACTTTCCTGTCTCATACCACGAAGAACATCAGGAATAAGTGAAGCAAAGTCGTAGTCGAGGTATGCATCGGGCTGAGTACCTGTAATCATAATAATTTTTCTGTAGTATTCATTCATTCTTGAAAGGCTCTCATCGATCTGAAGAAGGATATCACCCATATCTCCGAGAACAGCTTCAAGCTTGAGCTCGTATTTCTTACCCTTTTCAAAGTAGAACATAAAATCCTCAGTATCACTTCCGAGGGGCTTTGTCTGCCAATCATCGGAATAGTCAAATCTTATGTTTCTTGCTTCAACAAAGGGTTCCTCGCCATTTATGTAGATTTTACGTGAAGAGAACAGACCTGCATTTACGTTCTGCATATATCTCGGGATGATATAATAAAGTCCATCTTCTTCTACTTCAAATTCGTATGTAACCCACTGACCTGCAAGCTGCCATGTTGAACCACCGATTGAGTTAAGTCTGATTGCACTTGAATGCTGCGGCTCTGTAATCGGTGATGTTCTGTCGTTTAACGGATAAACAACCTGTTCACTCGTTGCTGCAGGAACTTCTGCATCCATCTTTACAATATTGCTTGTCGAAGGAGACTTGTAGCCATTCTTTTCGTATTCAGCCTTAATTTCTTCGTATGTCTTAACCTTTTCAAGAGGAGCAATGCTGATGCTCTTTAAAAGGAGAGGTTCACGGGAACCGTCAAGAGTGATTGTATGCTCTCCTGCTTCAAAATAAAATTCAAAGGGGGCATCATGGAAGGTATCAGCATCGGTAAAGAACTTTGTAACCCACTCAGGCTTTTCAACCTTTGTCGGACGAATTTCATTCTGATAGTAGTCATACTTAAAGTATCTACCCTCTTCTCTGAAATTCTTTTTGCCGTCTTCAAGCTCCTCGTTTACCGCCTTCGCATTTGAATCAGCATTTGAGGAGTCTATATCTGTACCTACCTTATAGAGCTTTTCGGGAACAATAAAGCCTTCTGCCTCGTAATCTTCCTTCCAGATTCTGGAGAAAGTAAGGTATCTTGCTTCCTTGAAAGGAACTCTTCCATCGACAAACAATACTCTCTCAATAGACGCACTGTTTCCGGGATAAGGATAATAGTCGGTAGAAATAGAATAGAGACCGGGAGTCTTTATTTCAAAATTCCATACAACCTTTCCTGTATCGGGAGTAAGAAGGCTTCCACCTATGTCGCCGTCATAATCCTCGAGTACCTGAACTGCTGCCGTTGTTTTTTCCTCGTCATAGTCCACCGCATTGATAACGAGGCTGTCCTCGCCCTTTTCTGGATTATCAAGCTTTGCAAGATATTCCGAATAGGTTGTGGATGTCATAATTTCTGCTGTTGCGGCAAGTGAATTCAAGGTTGTGCTGTTTTTGATGTTCTTTTCAACTTCTTCAGGTGTATCTGCAAAAGCTGTGAAAGAACCTGTAACCGAGCTCGCAAGCAACGCCGCCAGCAACACGGACACTATGGCATTTCTTCCGTGCTTTGATTTTTTCGCCATTTTCATTAACTGTTTCCCCCTATAATTGAGTTTACATAAAGCAGTACTCAGCATCCTTTTTTTTGCAAGCACAGTAGTAGCATATAATTCCCGAAATAGCTACACCGTTATTGCAAGAGTGTTCTGTTCTACCATAAATATATATCGGCAGACAAGAACACTGAAAAATGAGCGCAAAATACCACAAAATCTCATACTGATAGAATACCATAAATTCTATTTTTTGTCAAGAATATAAAATATTCGCAATTGCTTTTTCCTCTGTTTTTTCGACGATTTTCTTTTTGAGATTTTTACCATCCGAAGCAATCAAACACAAATATATTATTCTTATTCGACAAAAATACTGCACAAATTTCGTACTAATAATATATTTTTGTTCCTCAAAATTCCGTATTTTCAACTTATATAAGGCTTTAATAGCGACACAAAATTCGCAATATTATATTTTAACTCTTGTTAATATTATTTTTAAAATATGTATACACTTTGCAACTGATTTTTTCAAGCTTGTTTTGTTTGATTTTTTTCCTGTTATTGGAATTGTTGTTCGTGATTTTGCACAATTTTAAAGTATTTTTTTCTACACCTTGTTGCAACTGCCAATTTTGATTTTTTGATTTTTATGCACCGTTTTTGTTAGGATTTTTGCAGTTTTTAACTGTTTTTATGTTTTTTAGTTAAGCCAAACAATACAAAAAAGTGGCATGGCTCATCGCCACACCACTTTCTTTTTTTGCTATCCTGTCTTATTAATACATTCCACCTGCTGCAGGATTCGGAGCTTCCTTTACGGGCTCGGGCTTATCTGCAACGAGTGCTTCTGTTGTGAGAATCATTGAAGCAACCGATGCTGCATTCTGGAGAGCACTTCTTGACACCTTTGCAGGGTCAACGATACCTGCTTCAAACATATCGCAGTATACTTCGTTGTATGCGTCATAACCATAGCCGAGCTTGCCACTTGTCTTGATGTGTTCAAGAATTACAGAGCCATCCTTACCTGCATTCTTTGCAATCTGACGAACAGGCTCTTCGAGAGCACGAAGCACTATCTTAACACCTGTCTTTTCGTCACCATCAACTGTATCAACAAGTTTTTCAACTGCGCCCATTACATTTACAAGTGCAGTTCCACCGCCCGGAACAATGCCCTCCTCTACTGCTGCCTTTGTAGCGTTGAGAGCATCTTCTATTCTGAGCTTCTTGTCCTTCATCTCTGTCTCGGTAGCAGCTCCAACCTTGATTACAGCTACACCACCTGAAAGCTTTGCGAGTCTTTCCTGAAGCTTCTCTCTGTCAAAATCAGAGGTTGTTGTTTCAATAGCAGTCTTTATCTGACCGATTCTTGCTTTGATTTCCTCGACATCGCCTGCACCGCCAACAATTATTGTGTTTTCCTTTGTAACCTTAATCTGACGAGCATTTCCGAGCATATCAAGAGTTGCATCCTTAAGCTCGAAGCCAAGCTCTTCGGAAATAACCTGACCGCCTGTAAGAATTGCGATATCTCTGAGCATTTCTTTTCTTCTGTCGCCAAAACCGGGAGCCTTGACGCCTATGCAGGTAAAGGTACCACGAAGCTTATTAACGATAAGTGTTGAAAGTGCTTCACCCTCGATGTCCTCTGCAATAATGAGAAGCTTTTTACCTGACTGCATAACCTGTTCAAGGAGAGGCAGTATTTCCTGGATATTGGAAATCTTCTTATCTGTAATAAGAATTACAGGCTCATCAAGCACTGCTTCCATCTTATCTGTGTCTGTTACCATATACGGTGAGAGGTAACCTCTGTCAAACTGCATACCTTCAACTACTTCGCAGTAGGTTTCTGCAGACTTTGACTCTTCAACGGTAATTACGCCGTCGCTTGTTACCTTATCCATAGCATCTGCTATAAGCTGTCCGATTACTTCATCAGCAGAGGAAACAGCACCTACACGTGCTATATCCTTTGAACCGTTTACCTTCTGTGAAATAACAGAAAGCTCTGCAACTGCAGCATCAACTGCTTTGTCAATACCCTTCTTTATAACCATAGGGTTTGCACCTGCAACAACATTCTTCATTCCTTCTCTGACAAATGCCTGCGCCAGAAGAATAGCTGTTGTTGTTCCGTCACCTGCTGCATCGTTTGTCTTTGTTGCAACCTCACGAAGAAGCTGTGCACCCATATTTTCCATTGCGTCCTCAAGCTCGATTTCCTTAGCTATTGTAACGCCGTCATTTGTTATAAGAGGAGAACCGTACTTCTTATCAAGAACTACATTTCTTCCTTTTGGTCCCATTGTGATTTTAACTGTATCTGCTGTAATATCAACGCCACGAACAAGGGCGTTTCTGGCATCTATGCCATGTACGATTTCTTTTGCCATTTCAGTTTACCTCCAAAGATCAGATTACATATAGAATTAGTCTTCAACGATAGCAAGAATGTCTGCCTGCTTCACGATTGTGTATTCTTCGCCGTCGCACTTAACTTCAGTTCCGGAATACTTACTTGTGATAACCTTATCACCCTTCTTAACTGTCATTACAACTTCTTTTCCGTCTACCATTCCACCGGGGCCTACTTCTATTACTATTGCAAAGCTTGGTTTTTCCTTTGCAGCTCCTGTGAGAATAATTCCGCTTTTTGTTGTCTCTTCGGCTTCGGTAGCCTTGATGATAACTCTGTCAGCGAGTGGTTTAAGTGTCATAATAATTTCCTCCTTAATGTAAATGACTTCTTTTGCTGAATATACTCAGCTTGTACTTTGTATACGTTTATTAAATGTGATTTTATTCAAATTAGCACTCTTGCACTTCGAGTGCTAATTCACAAACGGTATTTTATTACAAATAATAGTAAAAATCAATAGGTTTACCTATATGTTTACATTTTTTTAACATATTTTCCTGTTTATATTTTACCCTTTATTCGCTTTGAAATTTTATTGCTTTCTGACTTTTTACTTTCGTTTATCACAAAAGCCATTCTTGCCGGCAAAAGGTCTTGTATTTCCATCTTTTTTGTAGTACTGATAAAGATAACATTTTATCATACCGTTATACAGCTTTCTTGACTTATCGCAGCGTCTGCCATAGAGATATTGGAAGTCCTCCTCACTTGTAAGCAGATACATCTGCCAGGGTGGCACGAGTGTTGAGAAAGCTTTGCCGAGTTTTTTGTAAAGCTCTCTTGCTTCTCTTATCGTTCCAAGCCTTTCACCATATGGTGGATTGCAGACAACAGTCATTCTCTCCCCTGTGTCTGTGATAGTCAGGGCGTCCTTTGTAAAAACTTTTATGTGCTTTTCCATTCCTGCTCTTTTTGCGTTTTCAAGAGTAAGCTTTACGCAGTCCTTTGAAATATCCGATGCCCACGCCATAAACGGAGTATCGGGATTTATTTTCTCCTGTGCCTCACGCCTTGCTTCCTTCCAGTACTTTTTATCAATAAAGCTGTAATGCTCGGAGGAAAATCTGCGATTTATTCCGGGAGCAGTATTTGTCATAATGAGTGCTGCTTCTATTGCAATTGTACCCGAGCCACAGAAGGGGTCATAGGTTATTACGTTTTCTCTCGGTCTTGAAAGCTTAACAAGAGCTGCGGCAAGAGTTTCACGAAGTGGCGCTTCTGCCGATTTTTCACGATAACCTCTTTTAAAAAGTGGCTCACCCGATGTATCTATCATCAGAGTTGCTTTGTTATCAAGGATGAAAAATTCAATTTTCAGCTTTGTTTCGTTTTCCTCAAACCAATCAACATTATATACACTTTTCAGTCTTTCAACCATTGCTTTCTTAACGATGCTCTGGCAATCGGGAATACTTGTAAGCTGTGATTTTACTGAATGTCCGGAATTCGGGAAGGCATCATTTACACGGATATATTTCTCCCAGGGAATCGCTTTCGTTCCGTCAAAAAGCTCTGTAAAGGTTTCAGCGTAAAACTGTCCTGCGACAATATACACCCTCTCGGCACAGCGCAGATTTATATTACATCTCGGGATTGCACTGACATCTCCCTCAAAATATATTCTTCCGTCTATAGTTTCAAGACGCGTGTATCCAAGCTCGTCTATCTCCTGTCCGACAAGCCCTTCAAGCCCAAAAAGACAGGTGGCGCAATATTTTAATTTTTCCATTTATACCTCAAGCCAAGTACTAAAATTTATGTATTGTTTTAAAAAATTATTCTTTACCGTCACCGTTTACCTCGTCGTATACCGAGGTGTATTCATTTGTGTTTCCGTCGCCCCTTGAAAGCAGGTAATTTACAAATGCGCAAAGTGCTGTTACCACAGCATAAATTATCACAAAGGCAGTACTGAGCACAACAACATTCATAAGCTTTGAGGTATCCTTTACCATCGCTATGAAGCATATATAAAAGGCGATATAGCAAATTACAAATCTTATTATGTGTGCAAGAGCACTGTTCAGTTTTTTCGGTATAGCCGTTATAACGCTCGAAAGAGCACAAAGTGCCGAAAACAGAAGTATCTGCAAAAACAGAAGCATAACTCCACCCCAGGTGGGTGCTTCTTCGATTCCGACTAACCTGTTAAGTGCCATCATACCAAGTGAAACACAAGAAAAGAGCGCAAAGGTGATATTAAAAAATTTTCCGATAAGGTTAAATGTCTTTTTCATAGCTTATTATCTCCCAGTTTCTGTATTTTAACATCTTCGAGTATATCATATTTCTTTTGAACATTCAAGACATATTTAAAGGAATAAAGTTGAATATTCTATTAAATTTCAGCTTATTTTGCATTTTTCTTTACAGTGTATATCTATTTATTTCAATATTTTGTTATATAATAAACCTGATACAAGTAATTTGACTGTATAACCAGCGTGGAGGTGAATTCATGAAAAGAAAGGAAATAAAAAAGCTTGCAATTTCCGCAATACTTTGCGCTTTTTCGGTGGTGGTTCTGCTCATTGGCAGTATTTTTGAAATGGTGGACATAACCTGTGCCGCAATTGCTTCGGGTGCTATCGCTTTTTCTGCACTTGAACTTAGAGGAAAATACTCTGTTCTTATTTTTGCCGTAACTGCCCTGCTTTCCTTTATATTGTTTCCACTTTCAAGTGCTTCAATTTTCTATATAGCCTTTCTTGGCTATTATCCGATAATAAAGGTTTATATTGAAAAAATTAAGGGGATTTTTTCTGCAATTTTAAAGCTTATAATATTCAATGGTTCGTTTTTTGTCATTTTCAGTATTTTCAGAAGCTTATTCCTCTCACAGGAAGCAGATACATCCCCGATAATCTTAATTTTACTGATCGTTTTTGCCAACATTTTCTTTATCGTTTACGATATAGCTCTGAATGTCCTGATAACGGCATACAAGCGTGTCTTTCGCAAAAAATGGGGTATTGACAGATTTCTTGACTTTTAATTCCGTAAGTAATATAAAATTTTTCCGATAATATTCACACGAATGTCACAATGTACTGTTATAATTATTAATTGTGGCAAACAATTAAACTCAAAGGAAGGATACAAAAAATGAAAAAAACAAAAATCGTAGCTTTAGCGCTCAGCGCAATTCTTTGTGCATCAACCTTTATCGGATGCTCTCCCCAAACTCCTGTAAATAACCTTGCAGTAAACGCAGACCTGGGTCTGTCACAGTACAACTGGAAGTACGCCGATGACGAGGTAATGTTTACTGTCGGTGATACACCTGTGGATTTCGCAGAATACCGTTATTATGTTATGAATGCAAGAGCGAGCTTTGACGGTGGTGATGTTTCTTACTGGAATGCCGAAACAGCAACGGAGTTTTCAGACTACATTATCAATGAAATCAAACTTTTGAGCGCTCTTCGCAGTTATTGCGAAAAAAATAATATTGTTCTGAGCGAAAAAGATAAACAGGAAATTGCCAATACCGGTTATGAAGCCTTCGGTATGACCCAGGAAGAATACAATAGCTGGTTGGAAGGTACTTATTTAACAGAAGAACTTTTCGAGAAAAGCTTTGTTGATCAGTATCTTATCCAGAACCTTTATAAGAGTTGTACCTCCGACGAAGAAATCAAGGCATATGCACAGGAAAACTATGTAAGAGCTTCTCATATTCTCGTTTCAACCCTTGACGAAAACGGTCTGCCTCTTGAAGGGGATGCTCTTGACGAAAAGACAGCACTTGCAAACAGCTTATATCAAAGAGCACTCGCAGGTGAAGATTTTGATGCACTTATAGAGGAATACGGTGAAGACCCCGGAATGACAACTCATCCAAACGGTTACTTCTTTACAAAAGGTGTGATGGTTAAAGAATTTGAAGACAAGTCCTTCGAACTTGAAGTTGGTCAAATCGGCGAGCCCGTCAAGACTAATTTTGGTTATCACATTATAAAGAAGCTTCCTCTTGACGTAGAGTATGAAATCGCAAATGAAACTACCGAATATTGGGATATGGTTTATGCTTTAGGTAGCGAAGAGGGTTATAATCTTATTGTTGAATATGCAAACACACTGCCTGTTGAAAAAACCGATGCTTTCAACGACCTTAATATTGGTAATATTATTGTTTCAAAAAAATAATTATAAAAACTTAAGGCTTCTGCAGGATTCTGCAGAAGCCTTATTTTTATTATTCAATTATTCAGCTTTATTTCCGGAAAGCTTTGCCAGCTCTTCTTCTTCAAGAACTCTGTATGCTACCTTACCGACAAGTGTTTTCGGAAGGCTCTCACGGAATTCAATGTCGTACGGCATAGCATATTTTGCCATATTTTTGCGACAGTACTCAAGAATTATCTGCTTGTTTTCTTCGCTTGGCGCAATATCGGGTTTCAGCATTACAAACGCTTTGATTTTCTGCATCTTATAAGGGTCCGGAACACCGATTACACAGCTCATTTGTACAATGTCGTGAGCATCAAGAATGTTCTCAAGCTGTGACGGATATACGTTATATCCGCTTGTGACTATCATTCTCTTTATTCTCTGCTTAAAGTAAACAAAGCCTTCGCTGTCCATATACCCAAGGTCGCCTGTATGTACATAGGTTCTTCCGTCCTCATGAACTCGCAGTGTATCTGCTGTTTCCTCAGGATGCTTTATGTATTCCATCATAACTGTCGGGCCGCTTATACAGATTTCACCGTCAAGACCATAGTCAAGCTCCTTTGTCGTTCCCGGCTCTGTTATAACATAGTAAGTATCGGGGAACGGCAAGCCTATACTTCCCTCTTTTACCATATGAGTAGGTGTCAGGCAGCTTGCAGTTACACATTCTGTCGTACCGTAACCCTCTCGTATCTGGATTGTTGCGTTATGGTCATAAAGGAATTTATCAAATTTCTTCTTCAGTTCAACCGAAAGTGAGTCACCACCACTGAACACACCTTTAAGGTGTGACAGGTCTGCTCCGTTCATTGAAGGCTGACGAAGAAGTGCCTCATAAAGTGTCGGCACACCTGCAATAAAGTTACACTTATATTTCTTAAGAAGCTTTGCGTAGCTTTGGGCAGTAAAACGTGGAACAAGAATACATCTTCCACCGCTTGCAAGCATTGAATGTATTGAAACACCAAGTCCGAAGCCGTGGAACATCGGCATTACTGCAAGCATCTTATCTCCGGGTCTGAACATCGGATTTGTTGCAATTATCTGCTGAGCAAGAGCATTGAAATTATAATTTGAAAGAAGTATTCCCTTTGTTGTTCCTGTAGTACCGCCACTATAAAGAATCACAGCAGGGTCGGTATGCTTTCTCTCAGCCTTATATTTCCAATTATAACGTTCTCCACCTCGCATAAAGTCACGCCAGAGAACAACCGGTGCGTCCTTCGGGATTTTCTTGATTTTTCTTCCTTCGGTAAGCATATAACCTGCCTTTATAGGCTGTGAAAGCTCGTCCTTTATGCTTGCAATAATGATATGCGAAAGGTCTACATTCTTTCTTATTGCTTCAAATTTGTTATAGAACTGATCAAGTGTAATCGCAACTATACTTTCCGATTCTTTCAGGTAAAATTCTATTTCGTTTTCGGCAGATAACGGATGAATCATATTTGCAATTGCACCTACGATGTTTATTGCATAAAAGAATATAACTGTCTGTGGGCAGTTAGGCATACATACTGTAACCTTATCTCCCGGACGTATTCCTATATTCTTAAGACCACGTGCCGCAGTTTCGACCTGCCTTGCAAAATCCTTATATTTTGTGGTTTTGCCCATAAAATCATATGCTATGTAATCAGGATATTCCCCGGCAATCTTCTCAACTGCCTGCCACATTGTACACTCCTGATATTCGATATGCTCAGGTACATCCCCGTAATTTTTCAGCCACGGTGCTTTTGTTTCTGTCATATTTTGTCTCCTGATTCTTTATGCGTTTTTTTCTTTCTGTATTTCCGAAAAGCTCTTGTCAAGCATTTCAGGATTTGCAAGTATTTCACGGAGTCTTTTTATTGTCTTTGCAAAATACACACCGTCTGCAATTCTCTCATCCACCGTAATGCCGAGAGGCAGCTTTTCTACCATTTCAACGCTTCCGTCTTCCTTGTATTCAGGTCTCATTTTCTTTTCTCCGATAATCAGGAAAAGCGAATTTGTACCCCAGTTTGCAAGGTGATGATACTGTGCGTTCATCTTGATACTGCCGAGATTTGACATAAAGCAGGTTGTGTAATACGGGTCAACGACCTGAAATGACTTAGGATACAAGCCATAGTAGTCAAGAGTTTTAAGTCCCCATACAACAAGGCGAACTATTGGTCTTGGCAGTTTACACAAAACTCCCATAATATCTGTTGCACCGTCAACCTTATTTTCTTTTCTGACGCTGTAAACAATCTTTTTTATCTGTGAATAAACCTGCGAAATACAGCTTTCTTCACTTTCCGGACGGAATTTTACAATAGCAAGTGTTTCCGCGCCGTCATCGGTGAATATTTTTTTCACAGTAAAGGAAAAAGAAATTTCATTTCTTTCATACAGCCTTTGTCCTGCGTAAAATCTGTTCATTCTTGGTCTTTCTGCAATTACAAGCCCGAGGGCTGCACAAACCACGTGGAAAAATGTATACTTGAATTCGGGACTATCCTCATTTTTCTTTCTGACATATTCGTTTATCGGGCCTATATCGATACTTTCGAATAATGCTGCCTCGTTATCTGCCCTGTTTGGCATGGCAAACGGCATAAATCTGTGCATAGAGTCTGCATCACGCACAAGATACCCGTCATTTCTGTCACCAAATTTCTTTTTCTTCATAATTTCAGCTGCCTTTCACTCATTTTTTAATATACAAGTGTCTGTCAAAAATTTGTTATCCCGTTCATTATAACACACAGTTTTTATTTTGGCAAGACATTTTTTGACAAAATGCGACATTTTTAAATTTTTTCGGTATTTTATTATATAATGAAGTTTTGTAAATGTTTTTGCTTGACAAATCCCATTTTTAGTTGTATAATATTATAATAGCATATTATAGTGGTGATATTATGCAAAAAATTTGCTAAAGCCATATAATTGCTGAATTTTAATTCACAAAGGAGAGCCGGAAACGGCAAAAAAAGACAATGATTATCAGTATGACAGGCTTTGGCAGAGGCAAGGCAGTTGTGGCGGGTACCGAATATACAGTTGAAATAAAATCTGTAAATTCGCGTTTCACCGACATAAACTGCAAAATGCCAAAAATCTTCCTTCGGGTTGAGGACAAAATAAAACAACAAATCACCAGTGTTGCTTCTCGTGGTAAAATCGAGCTTTATGTTACTACCGAAGTAACTGAGGAAGCTGAGGATATTAAGATTTCTCTGAACGAGCAATATCTTCGTGGCTATCTTTCCTGCCTTTCAGAGCTTTCGGAAAAGTATGGTCTGAGAAATGACGTAAGCGTTATGAGTATTGCAAGAAATCAGGAAATTTTCAAAATGCCGAAAAAGGATGATGAAACAAGCGAGGAAATCTTTGCAAAACTCTCTCCTGCTCTTGAGCTTGCTCTGTCGGAATTTTTCAAAATGAAATGCGACGAGGGAGAAAGACTTTGTGTTGACATTCTCTCAAAACTTGACATAATTGAAGAAATGGTGGAAAAAATAAAGCAAAGAATTCCCGAAACCATTGATTCCTACAAGGCTCGTCTTACAGAAAAAATCAAGGAATACACCGAGCTTATAAACATTGACGAAACAAGGATAATTCAGGAGGTTGCAATTTTTACCGACAAGGTTGCAATCGACGAGGAAATGGTACGACTCGCAAGTCATATCGCCGAATTCCGCAGTATTCTTGCACAGAAGGACAGTAAAAACGCTGTTCCTGTCGGAAGAAAGCTTGACTTTCTGCTTCAGGAAATCAACCGTGAAATCAACACGACAGGTTCAAAATGTAACAATGCCGAGGTTGCTAAAATTGTGGTTGATGCCAAGAGTGAGGTTGAAAAGATAAGAGAACAAATACAAAATCTCGAATAATAAATTTTAAAGCTTAAGGAGAATAGTTATGCAGCTGATAAATATCGGATTTGGAAATATGGTGTCGGCTTCAAGAGTTGTCGCTCTTGTAAGCCCGGATTCAGCACCGATAAAGAGACTGATTCAGGATACACGTGATACCGGAAAGCTGATTGATGTAAGCTGTGGAAGAAAAACCCGTTCGGTGATTATTACCGACAGCGACCACATAATTCTTTCGGCAATTCAGCCTGAAACAATTTCAAACAGAGCAACAGGAAACCTTGATGACTCTGATGACGAAGAAGAAAACTAAAAAAACGAGGTAACAGCTATGAAAAAAGAAGGAAAGCTTATAGTTGTATCCGGTCCGTCGGGCGCAGGAAAGGGTACGGTTCTCAAGGAGCTTCTTGAAAATCACGAGGAATTCGTTTGTTCTGTTTCTGCCACAACCCGAGCACCGAGAGTAGGTGACGAGGACGGAGTAAATTATTTCTTTATCTCAAAGGAACAGTTTTTAGAACAAATCGACCGGAACGGATTTCTTGAATATGCCGTTTATAACAACAACTTTTACGGAACTCCGAGAAGCTTTGTCGAAGAAAAGCTTGAGAGTGGAAAAAATGTAATACTTGAAATTGAAGTACAGGGAGCATTGCAGATAAAAAAGCTCTTTCCCGGTGCAATATTTATCTTTATAACCCCCGAAAGTTACGGGGAACTTTGTAAGAGGTTACGTTCACGTGGCACTGAAAGTGACGAGGTTATAGAAAACCGTCTTGCAATCGCAAGGCGTGAAGCACCGAGTGCTTTGCTTTACGACTACATTATTGTAAACCGTGAGGGTGAATACAAAAAGGCAGCGCAGGAAATTCTTGCCTGTGTAACTGCCGAAGGTCTGAAGCCTTTTGCAACGCATGATATACTTGCAACATATTTTGAATAAGGTTAAACATAATAACAAATATAAAAAAGTTTAAGGAGAAATGCCATTATGATGATCAAACCGTCAATCGAAGAACTCACAAACGAAAGCAATTGCAACAGATACACTCTTGTTATCGCATCTGCAAAAAGTGCGAGATATGTTACTGCAAAGCAGAAACTCAAAAGAGACGAGGGTAAATTCGAAAGTGCCGATGCTCTCTCCCAGAGCTACGCTAAGCAGCCCCTTCGTCGTGACCTTTACGAAGAAAAGCCCACTACTGCAGGTATTGAGCTTATTCACAACGGGGATTTCCACATTGTAAACCCCACAACAGGCAGCGGAAGCAATAAAGAGTAATTAATACGGGCAAAAACCGAAGTATTCTTTGTAATAAGGAGGGAGATTCACTGTGACCAAGGATACAAGCAGCACTGCTGCAGCCGGCTTTGTGGGAGTTCACATTCTGAATGCTCCCTATCAGATTGATAAGGAATACGATTACATTATACCTTCGGAAATGAAAGGAAAAATCGAGGTTGGCTCGGTAGTAATCGTTCCCTTTGGCGGAGGAAACAGAAATGTCTCAGCCATCGTTTCAAGTCTCAAGGAAAGCTCGTCCTTTAAGACTTTAAAGCCTGTTATCGGGCTTCCACCCGGTAATATTTCTATCGGCAGCGAGCTTTACGGAATTTGCAGCTTTATGAAGGAGCGTTGCTTTTGCTCTATCGGGGAAGCGACAAAAACCGTACTTCCGTCAGGCTTTAGTGTTCGTACAACCGTGTATTATCAGAAATCCGAAAATGCACCGAATGGTACTGTAAGCCAAGAGGCTATTGAGATTCTGGATTTTATTGAGGAAAAGGGAAAAGCCTTTGAGTCTGAACTCAAAATGAAGTTCGGAAGTAATCTTGCTTGTCTGAAAGCTCTTGCTTCAAAAGGCTATATTGAGAGAAAAACTCAGGCAAACTGCAGCCTTAATACAAAAAGCGACAGATATGTAAAACTACTTTTATCAGAGGATGAGATTTCGGATTTGCGACTTTCCCCGAAAGCCTTTACAAAAAAGCAGTTATCTGCACTTGATGAGCTTTTGAAAAATCCAATGACACCGATAAATGAGCTTATGGAGCTTGCAGGTGTTGGTGAAACGGTTATACGTGAGCTTTGTAAAAAAGAGGTTGCCGAAATTGTGCCTATTCCGAAGTACAGAAACCCTTATGCTGATATTGAACAGGCAGAAAATTGCGACTTTACTTTAAGTCCCTCACAGGACAAAGCTTATAAACAGCTCCTTGACCTGTATGAAGATAGTGAACCCAAAGCTGCCCTGCTTCACGGGGTTACGGGAAGCGGAAAAACAAATGTTGTGCAAAAACTTGTAGACAAGTGCATTAGCGATGGTAAACAGGCAATAGTGCTTGTTCCGGAAATTGCCCTGACAGCACAGGCTGTCGGAATATTTGTCGGAAGATATGGGGATACTGTTGCCGTACTGCATTCGGGGTTATCTGCAGGTGAGAGACTTGACGCCTGGAGGAAAATCTCGGAAGGCAGAGCAAGTGTAGTTCTCGGAACACGTTCGGCAATCTTTGCACCACTGAAAAATCTCGGACTTATCGTTATTGATGAGGAACAGGAATCCTCTTTCAAATCCGATATGACACCGAAATACCACGCAAGGGATATTGCAAGGTACAGATGCAGCAAGAATAATGCTCTTATGCTTTTGTGTTCTGCAACTCCGAGTATTGAGAGCTACTACAAGGCAAAAAGTGGAGTTTACACTCTTGTTGAGCTGTCTGAGAGATATAACAGCACAGCTCTGCCAAAGGTAGAAATCTGCGACATGCGTGATGACACTTCAAGCTTTGAATTACCGGTGCCAAGTGATGACACGCAGACTAAGCTTCAAGGTCAGAAAATCCTTGGTGATACGCTGCTTTCCGAAATAGAAAAAAATCTTGATAATAATGAACAAACTGTTCTTTTCATAAACAGGCGTGGTTATCAATCCTTTATGTCCTGCAAAAAATGCGGTTTTGTTCTTGAATGTCCGAACTGTTCGGTTTCCATGACATACCACAAGTACGGCTTTTCGGGGAACGGCAAAATGGTCTGCCACTACTGTGGCTACACAACGGATATTCCGAAGCTCTGTCCTTCCTGTAGCAGCGAGCATATTTCGACACTCGGCACAGGTACACAGATGCTTGAAGAGCATCTGCAGCAATATTTCCCAAAAGCACGACTTCTTCGTATGGATACCGACACTACAAGTGGGAAATTTTCGCACGATACCATACTTGAAGCCTTCAGAGAAAAAAAGGCTGACATTCTGCTTGGCACTCAAATGGTTACAAAAGGACACGATTTTCCGAACGTTTCGCTTGTCGGTGTTGTAAACGCCGATGCTTCACTCCATATCGGAGATTTCAGAGCCGGAGAACGCACCTTTTCGCTCCTGACTCAGGTTATCGGCAGAGCAGGCAGAGGAAACTGCGAGGGTAGAGCATATATACAGTCCTACTGCCCAGACAACACGGTACTGGAGATGGCAAAGGTACAGAACTACAAAAAGTTTTACGACAGCGAAATTGCTTTCAGACGTGCTGCAAAATATCCACCTTTCTGTGATATTGCACTTGTGAGCTTTACAAGTGAAACCGACTCCGAAGTACATCTTGCAGTCAACGCTTTCGGAAAAGCTCTTGATGAAGCCTTGCGTGGCGAATACAAAGACATCAAGATGATAGTTTTCGGCCCGTTTGAAGCAGGAATTTATAAGGTGGCCGGAAAGTACCGTATGAGATATGTGCTGAAATGTAAAAACAACACAAGGACACGGGAGCTTCTCTCAAAGCTGTACAGCGATTTTCTTGCAGGTACTTCAGATAGCGTCGGAATTTCAATAGATATGAATCCTCAATCACTTTAATACATAAAAATCATAAAAACAGGAGAAAAAATGGCTATACTAAATATAATGACAGAAGAAGAGAGCGTACTTCGCAAGGTATCAAAACCGGTAACTGAGATAACACCAAAAATTATCACACTTCTTGACGATATGAGAGATACTCTTATAAAATCCGGTGGTGTAGGTCTTGCAGCTCCACAGGTTGGTATTCTCAGGAGAATTTTTATTATTGATACTGAACCCGATAATGGGCATAATATTATTGAGTTTATAAACCCCGAAATCATAAAAACAGAAGGTCACCAAGAGGAAACGGAGGGTTGTCTTTCAATCCCCGGCAAGTGTGGTATAACCTCAAGACCTATGACAGTAACAGTTCGGGCACAGGACAGACAAGGAAAAGAATTCACCTACACAGGTACTGAGCTTTTCGGCAGATGCCTTTGCCACGAATACGACCATCTTGACGGTGTTCTTTATATTGACAATGCTCTCGAAATGCTCGACCCGGAAGATTTTGAATAATACTTTATTACACCTTTGAAAGGAACAAAAAAGTGTCAGAAATGATAAGAATTGTATTTATGGGAACTCCCGATTTTGCGACAAGTGCCCTTTCGGCTCTATATGACGCAGGGATGAATATAGTCGGTGTTTTCACAAAACCCGACGCAATGAGTGGCAGAGGAATGAAGGCACAGTTTTCTGATGTAAAAAAGTACGCTCTTGAAAAGGGGCTTCCTGTTTACCAACCTGAAACCTTTAAAGATAATGCCTGTCTTGAACTCTTAAAAGAGTTAAATCCCGATATGATTATCGTTGCAGCATACGGAAAAATACTTCCTCCGTATGTGATTGATTATCCGAAATACGGATGTATAAACATTCACGGTTCAATTCTTCCAAAGTACAGAGGTGCAGCACCCATTCAGAGAGCAGTCCTGAACGGCGACTCTGAAACAGGGGTCACTCTGATGAAGATGAATTACGGAATGGATACGGGCGATATTCTGAAAATTGCAAAGGTTAAAATTTCAGAAGTTGACAGCACGGGTGACATTTTCGACAGACTTGCTCTGCTAAGTCAAGACCTTATTGTAGAGGCTGTTCCCGAAATTGTACAGGGAAAGCTTACGCCTGTTCCACAAAATGAAGCCGAAGCTACATATGCCGAAAAAATCACAGCGCAGGATGAAGTGATAAATTGGGATATGTCAAATATTGAAATTCACAACAAAATAAGAGGCCTTTCCCCTTTCCCCGGAGCTAAAACAACCCTTTCGGGAGGACTTGTAAAGATTTATGCTTCTTCAGTGGTTTCCTTTGAGGCTCCTGAGACTGCAAAAGTCGGTGAGGTTGTGGAATGTCGCAAGTCAAGTCTTATTGTAAAATGCGCAAAGGGCTGCCTTGCACTTTGGTCACTCAAACCTGAAGGAAGCAAGCTACTCTCAAGTACCGATATGATAAATGGCAGAAAGGTAAACCTTGGTGATATTTTTAAGTAATACTGTAAAGTACAAGGAGAAATTATGGATTTAATTGTATATTTACTTCTGATAGTTGCGATTATTTATTCAATGTGGGCGCAGTTCAATGTAACTTCCACCTTTAATAAATATTCTAAGATACGGAATACTTCCGGTATGACAGGTTACGATGCTGCCCGTACTATTCTTGACAGCAACGGACTTACAAATGTAAAAATCGAGCATGTTTCGGGAAATCTAACAGACCATTATGACCCGAAGGCAAATGTTATAAGACTTTCCGACAATGTTTATGACAGCAATACAAGTGCTGCTGTCGGAGTTGCAGCACACGAGGCAGGACATGCCGTACAGTATGCAGTAGGCTATGCTCCGATAAAATTCAGAATGGCAATTCTGCCTGTCTGCAATATCGGTTCCCGTTTTGCTATGCCTCTTATTCTTATAGGACTTCTGCTCGGCGGATATTATTCATACAGTGGTGGTTCATCACTCGGCTATAGCCTTGCAATGCTCGGTGTTATCGGTTACGGTCTTGCGGCTTTCTTCCAGTTTGTAACACTCCCTGTTGAGTTTAACGCCTCACGCAGAGCTATTGCTGCTCTTTCGCAAAGAATTTATGACAAGCAAGAGCTTGATGCTTCAAAAAAGGTACTGAAAGCTGCAGCTTTAACTTATGTTGCCGCTTTTGCAGTTTCATTTTTGCAGTTTCTTCGTCTGTTTTTGCTGGTTTCGGGCGGAAGAAGAAGGGATTAGTAACTAAATTAGTTAACTAAATTAGTTAAAAAGAAAGGAAATTAAAGGCTTTGGATCCAAGAAAAGCTGCTGTACTGTCACTTAATTCCTGTATTAAAAACGGAAGATTTACCAATCTTGAGCTTGACAGTATGATTAAAAAATACAAGTTTGAAGGTCTTGATAAGAGCTTTTTTACGGCTTTGCTTTACGGAACTACCGAAAGGCTGCTCACTCTTGACTTTATAATTTCAAAGTTCTCAAATATTGCCATAGAAAAGATTGACGCAGTCCTTCTGTGTATTCTTCGTACTGCTATATATCAGATTCTTTATATGGACAGAGTACCGGATAGTGCTGCTTGTAACGAAGCAGTTTCCATCTGTAAGTCAACCTCACACGGTGAAGGAGTTTGTGGATATATAAACGGAGTTCTTCGTTCTGTGTGCAGAAACAAGTCGAAAATTCCCTCTCTTATTGAAAAAGAGGGTGGTATGCGTGCAGTTTCTATTGCAACAAGTATTCCCGAGTGGATTCTTGAGTCTCTTTCAAAGGATTACGGTAAAAAAACTGCCATAGAATTCGCATCTCACATATCGTCACTCTCCCCTTGCGTTACACTTCGTGTTAACACAACTAAAATTTCAAGAGAGAAGTTACTTGCTTCTCTCGGCGATATTGCAAGCAAAACAAGATACTCGGAGTACGGAATAAAGCTCTCAGGCAGTTACCCTGCAACCGAGCTTTACGGTTTTGAGGAAGGTCTGTTTTTTGTTCAGGACGAGGCGTCACAGCTTGCAGTAAGTCTTATAAAGGACACGGATAATTCCACAATAATCGCTGACGTTTGTGCGTGCCCGGGTGGAAAAACCTTCTCAGCTGCAATAAATATGCAAAACGCAGGCAAGGTTTATTCCTTTGACCTTCACAAAAACAGAATTCGTTTAATTGACAGTGGTGCGCAAAGGCTTGGACTTACAAATATAGAAACGAGCGACAGAGACGCACGAAGTGGCGACGAAAACCTTTTCGGAAAGTGCGACTATGTAATTTGTGATGTCCCCTGCTCAGGACTCGGTGTTATTGGCAAAAAGCCGGATATTCGCTATAAAGAGGAGTCGGAAATCTCAAACCTTCCGGTTGTTCAGTATGATATTCTCTGTGAGAGTGTAAAATATTTAAAGAGTGGCGGAACACTTATTTATTCTACCTGTACTCTTAAAAAGAGTGAAAACGAGGATAATGTAAACAAATTTATTTCAGAGCATCCCGGCTATCACCTTGAGTCTACAGGGATTTTCGGTGATGACTGTGGGTATGTTACACTTTTTCCTCAAAAATATGATACTGACGGTTTCTTTATTGCAAAGATTATTAAAGACTAATTATTACTTATGGAGGTTGTGCTTTGGATTTTCCAAAAACTGATATTGCAAGCTTAGATAAAGATGAGCTTTCTGTCTATCTTTCAGAGCTTTCGGAAAAAAGCGGTGTAAAATTTGAAAAATTCAGAGCGGCGCAGATTTTTTCGTGGCTTATGCGTGGAATTTCGGATTTTTCACAGATGACGAATATATCTGCAAAACAAAAGGATGTATTATCTGAATATTGTTATCTTGCAACACCGAAAATACATAAAAAATATGTTTCAAAGCTCGACGGAACTGTAAAATATCTGTTTGAGCTTTACGACGGAGAATTTATCGAAACGGTTTTTATGAGGTATAAACACGGAAATACAGTTTGTATTTCAACTCAGGCAGGCTGCAGAATGGGCTGTTCCTTTTGTGCTTCAACCCTTGCAGGGCTATCCCGTCACCTCACCCCCTCCGAAATGCTCGGACAGATACTTGCAGCTCAGAACGACACGGGAGAGAGAGTTTCAAATATCGTTATGATGGGAATCGGTGAGCCTCTTGATAATTACGAAAACTCAATAAAATTCTTACATCTTGTAAATTCCCCCGACGGTATAAACATCGGCTACCGTCACATTTCGCTTTCAACCTGTGGAATTGTTCCAAAAATTTACGACCTTGCAAAGGAAAATCTGCCGATTACTCTTTCGATTTCACTTCATGCACCAACTCAGGAATACAGAGCTTCGATTATGCCGGTAGCAAAAAAGTGGAGTATTGAGGAGTTAATACAGGCTTGTCGTGATTATATAGATGTTACAGGAAGACGTATTTCCTTTGAATATGCTATGATTGACGGTATAAATGACAGCGAGGAATGTGCAAGGCAGCTTTCAAAAATGCTCAAAGGTATGCTTTGTCACATAAATCTTATTCCTTTAAATGATGTAAAGGAGCGTTCTTATCGTCAGAGTAATACAACAAATATTGAGAATTTCGTAAAAATTCTTGAAAAAAACGGTCTTGTCGCAACTGTGCGAAGACGACTCGGCTCTGATATTAACGCTTCCTGTGGTCAGCTTCGTCGTGACAGGACAAAAAATGAAAATTGAAAATAATAATTCTTATATATAAACAAGATTATTTAGAAGACACAGCTTCGGAAAGGATCAAAAATGGTATACAGTGGTATAACAGATACGGGAAAGGTACGAAAAAACAACGAAGATGCCTTTTACATTGAAGAATTTGACTTGAAATGCACAGGTACAAGTGCTGTTCTTGCAGTTGTCTGTGACGGAATGGGTGGTGCTGTTGCAGGGGAAAAAGCCAGCTCTATTGCAGTACGCACCTTTAGCAGTAATGTTGTAAGACAGGTAAAGGCATACTCTGACGAGCTTTCAAATCTTGACAACATTCCCTTTGAAAAAATCCTGAGAGACGGTGTAAAAATGGCAAACAAGGCAGTACTTGCCGAAAGTACTCAGAATCCCGATTGTGCCGGAATGGGCACAACGCTTGCTGCCGTTCTTTGTACACCTGACAGGATTTTTGCAATAAATATCGGGGACAGCAGAATTTATAAGCTTGAAAATGATAGCCTTATAAAAATTTCAAATGACCATTCCTATGTGCAGTCACTTATCGAAAACGGTACAATTACAGAAGCCGAAGCAAAAGTACATCCGGAGAGAAATATTATTCTCAAAGCAATCGGAGCTTCGGTAAATACCGATCCTGACACCTTTGTGCTTTCCGATATTCCTCAAAAAATACTTATTTGCAGTGATGGTCTTACAAATATGCTGCAGGACATTGAAATTGCAACTATACTTACCGAAGAGCCGGACACGCAAAAAGAAGTTCGTTTGCTTGTTGACAGTGCAAATATTGCCGGTGGTCTGGATAATATTACAGCTGTTGTAATTTCGCTGTAATACACAAAAAACCTTAACACATAATTATAAAGGAAAATTGTATGGATAATCACGAAAACTATATAGGTAAGCTTTTTGACAAAAGGTACCTTATTGAATCAATTGTCGGCGAAGGTGGTATGGCTCTTGTTATGAAAGCCAAGGACACCACAAACGGCAAAACAGTATCGGTTAAACTGCTTACCGATAACGAAAAGACAGCTGTTGAACGTTTTACAATAGAAGCCAGAGCTGTGGCTCTTTTATCTCATAAAAACATCGTAACAGTCCACGACATTCATCTTGAGGGTGACGCAAAGTATATTGTTATGGAATATATAAGTGGAATAACTCTCAAGGAATATTTCGACAAAAAAGGAAAACTCGAATGGCATGAGGCTGTTCACTATATAAATCAGGTTTTACAGGCACTTGAGCATGCACATTCAAAGGGTGTTATCCACAGGGATATCAAGCCTGAAAACGTAATGCTGCTCCGTAACGGCGAGGTTAAGCTCATTGACTTCGGTATTGCAAAGCTGCCGGACAGTAAGTCAATTACCGTTATTGACAAGGCAATCGGAACTGTAAACTACATCAGTCCCGAACAGGCAAGCGGCAGACCGTCAAGTGAAAAATCTGATATCTACTCAACAGGTATTATGCTGTACCAGTTTGTAACGGGAAGTCTGCCTTATGTTTCGGATAGCTCAGTTTCTGTTGCGATGATGCACGTAAGCTCAGAGCCTCCGATGCCGACAACCCTTTGTAAAACCTTGCCAATAGGTCTTGAGCAGATCATTATAAAAGCTATTATGAAGTCGCCCGAAAGACGCTTCGGCTCGGCGCAGGCTATGAGAAAATCTCTTGAATATCTTATTTTGAACCCTGAAATAAAATTTAAGGAAAAGGTTGTTCTCGGCTCTGACGGAAAACCAATCACAGGAACAGGTGCTTCTGAAAACAAAAATAAGACAAATATCAAAAACCGTGTGGAGGAAAATGAAATGCGAGCAGATGAAGAACAAGGTCGTACCTCGATGCTTCCAATCATACTCGGAGTAACGCTTGCTTTCTTTACAGTTGCAGTTATAAGTCTGCTTGTTGCTATGAACAAGTTTGGGATTGTAGACCTTTTATCACTGGAACCCCGTGACAACGAGGAAAATACCGTTATTATCCCTCAGCTTGTCGGCGAAACATATACGCAGTGGCTATCCGACGAGCTTACGGGTGATGGATATTTGCTTGAAGTTAAGTATGTTACAAATATTGAGGCTGAAAAGGATGAAATCATCTCACAGGAGCCGAGTGCCAAATCCGAGAGAAAAATAATAGAAAACGGTATACCGCTGACGCTTTATGTAAATACCGGAAGCTCGGAAATTCTCCTTGATGATTACCGGATTACCGACGAGAGAGAAGCCACCTTTGTTCTTGAAGAGCTTGGGCTTCGTACAAAGGTAATTGAAGAATTCAGCGACACGGTTATAAACGGATATGTAATAAGAACAGAACCCGCCGAGGGTACTGTTTTAAAAATCGGTGATACCGTAACTCTTTACGTCAGCAAGGGACAGGAAAAGAACACCGTAAAGATGCCGAATATAATCGGTATGACGGTTTCACAGGCAGAACGCGAGCTTGTAAAGAAGGGGATATCTGTTTCTTCAAGAAGCTATGCCGCCTCAAGTGAATATCCTGACGGAACGGTAATCTCTGTCAGCATTGAAGCGGGTGAGCTTGTTACCCCAAGGTTTACAAGTGTTGATATTACCATCAGCAAATCGGATGTCAATTCTGAAGCTACCGAAACTATGAATTCAACCGATCTTCCTGAAAATACAGACAACGAAGAAAGCAATAACAATGACGAGTAATACAAAGAAGCTTACCGGGAGAATAATTAAAGGCGTCGGTGGTCTTTATACAATTATTCCCGATTCAGACAAAAGTATAAGAATAACTGCAAGTGCAAAGGGGACCTTCCGTCACGAAAAGATAACACCGACTGTCGGCGATATCGTGAGCTTTGATTGTATTTCAGAGGAAAGTGCTGTTATAACCGATATTCACAACAGAAAAAATCTTCTGGTCCGTCCTGCGTGTGCAAATGTAGATTGTCTTGTAATTACTGCGTGTGCCAAAAATCCAAAGCCGGATGTTTATATGCTTGATAAGCTATCGGCAGTTGCTCTGTATAACAATATTAAGATATTATTTGTATTTAACAAGTGCGATATCTGTCCGCCGGATGAGCTTGTGGCTATTTATAACAAGGCAGGCTTTGAAACTGTCGGAATTTCTGCAGCTGAAAGTGATTGCGAAAGTGCAGGAATACTAAAAATAAGAGAATTTATAAATGGTAAGGTTTCCTTCTTTGCAGGGGCCTCGGGGGTTGGAAAGTCAAGCCTTATGAACGTACTTTTTCCAAACCTTTCGATTACAACAGGAGGACTCAGCAGGAAAATTTCAAGAGGGAAGCACACTACAAGGGCTACCGAGCTATATTTGGTAAATGATGATACCTATATTGCCGACACTCCCGGATTTTCCTCCTTTGATGTAGCACAGCTCGGACTTATTCCGAAGGACAGACTTCTTGAGGCCTTTCCGGATATATACAAAAACAGTACAGGCTGTGTCTATACCGATTGTACTCACACAGGCGAGGGTGCAGATGTATGCTCGGTAAAAGCAGCGCTCGAAAAAGGGCAGATTTCTCTTTCCCGTCATGAAAGCTATGTAAAGCTTTACGGTGAAATTTCAGCTATAAAAGAATGGGACAAATAAAATGCAAAATAAATGTTTTATCTTCACAGGTGGCGAAAAAATAGCTGCAAAAAACTTCAACAGCGATTACTTTGAAAATGCTTTTCTTATTGCTGCAGATTCAGGTGTTTTACAGTTACTCGAGCTTTCAGAAGTCGGAATACAAGTAAGTCCTGACCTGCTTTTGGGTGATATGGATTCCTTTGATAAGAAAAGTGCGCAGCAGCTTTTCAAAAATGCAGAGTTCATCCCCTTCCCACCCGAAAAAGATTATACCGATACCCAGTTAGCCCTTAAAATTGCAATAGAAAAAGGATATACGGATATTGAAATTATCGGTGGAACGGGTGGCCGTTGTGACCATTTTCTGTCAAATCTTCTGCTGTTTAACTACTGCAGCGAAAATGGCGTGTCACTCACTGTCTGCGACGGAAAAAATAAAATTTTCTACTGCGACAGTGGTGTTGTGGATATAAAAAAAGACGAAAAATACAAGTATCTTTCAATTATCCCGTTCGGCGCTCCCCTTTTTGGTGTTTCGATTAAGGGTACAAAGTATGAGCTTGAAAATGCAGATGTATCAGATAGTATGCCTGTTACTGTTTCAAACGAAATAATTTGTGATACTTGTAATATCAGTGTAAAAAAAGGGAGCTTTTACATAATACTCAGCTGTGACTGAATATAAAAAAGTGCAAAGTTTACTTTTCTTTTTTTATAAATTTTATCTTACGGAGGTTTGCCTTGATACGGCTTGACAAATATATTTCAGACACTCTCCCTTGCACACGAAAGGAAGCAATAAAGCTTATAAAGAGTAAAAAAGTAACGGTAAACGGTGAGACAATTACACAATCAGATAAAAAAATTGACGAAAGTTCATCTGTACTGTGTCTTGGAAACGAGCTTTTCTACAGTAAATACATTTATATTATGCTGAATAAGCCCGAAGGTCTTATTTCGGCAACAGAAGACGAGCGTGAAAAAACCGTTATGAGTCTTTTGCCGGAAAGCTACATGACAAAGGGACTTTTCCCTGCAGGCCGTCTTGACAAGGACACAACCGGACTTCTCATTCTTACAAATGACGGTGAAACGGCTCACAGGCTATTATCGCCGAAATACAACAAGAAAAAAATCTACAAGGTAACGGCAGAATTCCCCTTTTCAAAAGATGATGCTGAAAAATTAAAAGACGGTATTATGCTTGATGACGGAATGACAAAACCTGTAACACTTGAAATCACCGACACCCCGAATATTGCCTATATGACGCTTACAGAGGGACGTTTTCACGAGGTAAAAAGAATTTGTATAGCTCTTGGCAAAAAATGTGTTGCCCTTAAAAGAGTTGAATTTGCATCACTCACACTTGATAAAACTCTTGAAAGAGGCTCTTGGCGACTTTTAACGCAGGAAGAAATTGACATCCTACTTGAAAACAGCCAAAAGAAATCATAGTTAAATTTGAAAGGAACCAAATATGAAAGCACTCATAACAGGCGCAAGCTCAGGACTTGGCAGGGAATTTGCACTGCAGCTATCCGGGCTTGGATATGATATAATTGTAGTTGCAAGACGTGAAGACAGGTTACTTGAGCTAAAAAATGAAGTAAAAACAAATCTTGTCTATTTTGTATGTGACCTTGCAAATATTGAAGAATGTACAGCACTTTACGAAAAGGTAAAGAGTGAAGACATTGATATAGTTATAAATAATGCAGGCTTCGGACTTATCGGAAGCTTTACAGAAAGCGACCTATCTCGTGAGCTTGAAATGATTGATGTAAACTGCAAGGCGCTTCATATTCTGATGAAGCTGTTTTTGAAGAAATTTTACCGTGAAAACAAGGGGTATATTTTAAATGTATGTTCTATTGCAGGCTTTCTTCCGGGTCCCCTTATGGCAACATATTATGCCACAAAGGCATATGTTTTGAGTCTTAGTCGTGCTATATATGAGGAAATACGAAAGGATAAAAAGAATATTTACGTCGGCGCTCTTTGTCCGGGCCCTGTTACTACTGAGTTTTCAAAGGTTTCAAGAGCAAGCTTTGCAGTAAAATCAAAAAAAGCTGATGCTGTCGTAGCATATGCAATAAAAAAGATGCTGAAAAAGAAAAATACCATTCTTCCCGGGTTCGAGATTAAATTATCGGCATTGGCTTCAAAATTCTTGCCCTGGAAGCTGCTTTCAAGAATAAGCTGTCACGTGCAGAAAAAGAAAATATAATAAAAAAACACAAAAAAACGGTAATCTTTCGATTACCGTTAATTTTTGTGTTTTTCACACCAAGTCTTGCTTTTACGAAAATTACTTGAATTTACGCTTACGAGCAGCTTCTGATTTCTTCTTACGCTTTACGCTGGGTTTTTCATAGTGCTCTCTCTTACGAAGTTCTGTGAGTACTCCGCTTCTGGCACACTGTCTCTTAAATCTGCGAAGTGCGCTGTCAAGACTCTCATTTTCTTTAATTTTAATTTCTGCCATTTATTTTCCCTCCCTCCGCAGTGGCTAAAGAGATATTTTCCTCACTAAAGTATTATACACTATTTTTATTTGCTTGTCAAGTGGTATATTAAAATTCATAAAATTTTAATACTTTTGTTTTAAAAGAACGACAATTTTCTTATCTTACAACGATATTCACGAGCTTATTGGGTACAAAAATTTCCTTAACTATTGTCTTTCCCTCAATTGCACTTGCTACCTTTTCGTTTGCCTTAACAGCTGCAATTACATCATCCTTTGCGCTGTCAAGCGGAAGTGAAATTGTACCCTTGAGCTTTCCACAAACCTGCATTACAATTTCAACACTTGAGTCAACAGTTTTTGCTTCGTCAAAGGTCGGCCAGGGTTCATACGCGATAGTATCGTTATGACCGAGAATCTGCCATAGTTCCTCACCGATATGGGGGCTGATGCAGGAGAGCATCTTTACAAAGCCTTCAGCATAGACCTTAGGACATTTACCTTCCTTATAAACTGCATTTACGAATATCATCATCTGGGATATAGCTGTATTGAAGGCAAGCTTTTCAAAGTCCTCGGTAATCTTCTTGACACTCTTGTGATAAATGCTCTCAAGTGCTCCACCCTCGCAATCGATAATGTTTTCCGGCTCTGTAAAGAAGTTCCATACACGGTTTAAGAACTTTTTAGCTCCTTCAACACCCTGATTGCTCCAGGGCTTTGAAACCTCAAGTGGTCCCATAAACATTTCGTAAAGTCGGAGAGTGTCTGCACCGTAATCGCGTACAACGTCGCTGGGGTTTACAACGAATTCGGGGAAACGCTTACCCATCTTTATACCGTTAGAGCCGAGTATCATACCCTGATGTACAAGCTTCTTGAAGGGCTCCTTCGTGGGAGCAAGTCCCTTATCGTAAAGGTATCTGTTCCATATTCTTGAATACATAAGGTGACCTACGGCGTGCTCGGGTCCGCCTATGTAAAGGTCGACCGGCATCCAATGCTTAAGTAACTCCTGATTTGCAAACTCGTCATTGTTATTCGGGTCGATATAACGCAGGAAATACCAGCTTGAGCCTGCAGAGCCGGGCATTGTTGAGGTTTCTCTCTTGCCCTTTATGCCATTTTTATCATACTGCTTCCACGCTACTGCATTTTCAAGAGGAGCTTTTCCGTTTTCACCCTTGTAGTTTTCAAGCTCGGGAAGTACAAGCGGAAGCTCGCAATCTTCAAGAACGTGTACCTCGCCGTCCTCACCGTGAACGACCGGCACGGGCTCACCCCAGTATCGTTGTCTGGCGAATATCCATTCTCTGAAGTGGTAGTTGACAGTTCTCTTTGCAACCCCCATCTTTTCAAGTTTCGATGTAATTGCTTCCTTCGCCTCTTCAACGGTAAGACCTGTGAATTCTTCAGAGTTTATGAGTTTATATCCCTTTCCGAGATATTCACCCTTTTCAAAAGCCTTTTCGGAAACGTCAACGTGACCAAGCTTTTCGTCACCGTCGATTACCTGAAGCATATCAATGTTATGAGCAATAGCATATTCAAAGTCACGCTGGTCGTGAGAAGGAACTGCCATTACAGCACCTGTTCCATAGCTTGCAAGTACGAAATCACCAATGAACATTCTTACTTCCTTACCGTTTATAGGATTTATACAGGTAATACCCTTGAGCTCACAACCGGACTTTGTCTTATTAAGCTCGGTTCTGTCCATATCGTTCTTCTTGAGTGTTTCGTCAATATAAGCCTGAACCTCGTCTTTATTCTCAATTCTCGGCATAAGCTGCTTTACAATATCTCCGTCAGGAGCGAGAACCATAAAGGTTATACCGTAAATAGTTTCAATACAAGTGGTAAATATTGAGAATTCTCCACCACCAACTATCTGGAATTTAACCTCAACGCCGGTGGACTTGCCGATCCAGTTCTTCTGCATAAGCTTTGTGGATTCGGGCCAGTCAACCTCGTCAAGTCCCTCAAGTAGCTTTTCTGCAAAGGCAACCTGGTCGATAACCCACTGTTTCATATTCTTTCTGACAACGGGATATCCACCACGCTCGGACTTTCCGTCGATAACCTCGTCGTTGGAAAGAACTGTTCCAAGCTCTTCACACCAGTTAACCGGCATATCAATATATTTGGCATACCCGTCAAGGTAAAGCTGCTTGAATATCCACTGAGTCCATTTATAATACTCAGGGTCACTTGTTGCTATCATCTTACTCCAGTCGTAGTCAAAGCCAAGTTCACGCAGCTGCTTTGAGAAGGTCTTTATATTATCCTTTGTAAAGCCATTCGGGTGATTACCGGTAGTTACTGCATATTGCTCTGCAGGAAGACCGAAGGAGTCGTACCCCATAGGATGAAGGACATTGTAGCCCTGCATTCTCTTCATTCTTGAAACTATATCTGTTGCCGTATATCCTTCCGGGTGACCGGCATGAAGTCCTACACCTGACGGGTACGGGAACATATCAAGAACGTAATATTTTGGCTTTGAGAAATCCCAGACGTCAGTCTTGAAGGTTTCATTCTTCTCCCAATATTCCTGCCATTTCTTTTCAATTGCAGAAAAGTTATATTCCATTTTTCTATCCATTCCTTTCTGAAACCTGTATCTGAACACAGATACAGGTATTTATACTGTCATATTTTATTTTTTAATTTTCGTCTGAAGGGAGCTTTTCAAAGGGCACTTCGATTCCTTCTGACCATAACTTTTCAAGCTTGTAAAATTCCTTTGACTGCACTCCGAAGATATGCACAATTACAAAACCGTAATCTAAAAGCACCCAGGTTCCACTTCCGGCTCCCTCTGTACGAAGTGGCTTTATACCTTCCTGCGAAAGTCTGAATTCGATTTCGTCGGCAAGGGAATTTACCTGTGTGGTTGATGTACCGGTTCCGAACACAAAGCAGTCTGTGATTATTGTCTTTTCGTGAACATTCAGGATTTTTACATCCAGTGCTTTTTTTGCATCAAGAATAGCAGCGATTTTTTTAGAAAGCTCTATGGATTCCTCAACTCTACGTCTATCCTGCTCGCTGTCCGGAGTGATTTTAGCAACTTTTTCTGATTCTACTTCTTCATTTTCAAGTATTTCTTTATTTTCAGACATTTTGTCCTCCCGTATTATTAAAAATTATACAACCGACAAATAAACCTCAGTTCCAATAAATGAGCGGCGGATTATCCTCGTTTATATCCTGTGCAGTACTTCCGCCTGTATACTCGGAATTTTCAGGCTCGCCCTTGAGCATTATCGGCTCAACATTTTCCTGCTTCAGTTCCTTATCAAAGGCATTGAAATATTTATTTACAAGGTCAAGATTGGCTTTTTCGTAAACCGAAAAGTACGAGATACCGTCTGTATGATAGAGCGCCTCTCCCTGAAGTGAATGCATTGTAATCTGTGACAGATCCATTTCAAGAAGCTCCTTTCCGAAAACCACAGCATCGGAAATGCTCACGTCTGTTTCAAGATAATCAAGAACTGTATCTGCAAGCTCAGGAATTTTTCCGATTGTGGAAACGCTGAAAAGTTTATCAAGGAATGCCGACATAAATATTTTCTGTGCATCCATTCTTCCGATATCGGCATTTACATAACCCGAACGGAACCTTACAAAGCCCTCTGCCTCATTACCCGTCAGATGGTGATTTCCTTTTGTAAGATTTATTTCAAGATCCTGGTATTCGTCGTAATAGGTCATATCCTCCTGCACATAGACATCCACTCCGTCTATTGCATCAACTATATGACGAAAGCCGGAAATATCCACAAAAATATACCTGTCTATAACAATACCGAAGTTTGTAAGGAGTGCATCACAGAGTCCTTCAACACCTGCTTGCTTGCGCTCGGAGAGCGATTTCCCTGCCCAGGCTGCATTATTATAGGCTGCAGAATACACCGAATTGAGCTTTTTAAAGCTGTACGGCACATTAACATAAGTATCTCTCGGCATCTGAAGAATAGCAATTTTATTATTCTTTGTATCAAAGGAAAGTGCCATTATAACATCTGTATTACTTCCGGCAACATCCTTACCTACAAGCAGAAAATTGTAAAAGCCTTCTTTTCTCTTTACACTTTCACTACTATCGGGAAATTCTCCGTTACCGATTTCAATTTCGTCATTCCCTCTTACCTGTTCGTCGTCGGGAGTCTCATCACCCGTAAAAAAGCCCTTGAGGTTTATCCAGAAGCTTTCAAATAAATTGGGCTCGTTCTCTTCAAGTTCACTTCCAAACGGATTATCCTCCGAAACATCCGGTGTGCTTGAAAGAGTTATTCCAATACAGGACACAACAAGCAGTGCAAGTGCTGCAATTATGAACAATACAATTATTAACTTTGTTTTTTTCTGCCCGTTTTCGGGATTATTCATCTGTATTACCTCCAAAAATCAAACACAAATCGGTACCTTCAATTATCTGAAAAGCTCCTTATACTTCTCATTTATAAGTAAAAATCTCTCGTCACTCGCGTACCTTGATATCAGTGCATTCAGGCTCTTCATGGTTCTTGAATGTACCTTTACACCCTTTTTATGATTATATAATGCCGTCTTTGCAAGAATATTGCAGAGCAACAGGTCAAATTGCAGATATGCCTGTTCTTTTTCTTTCACCGTATTTATAATATCAAGAAGCTGCGCTCTGGATTCCTTGCAATCCTCGTGTACTCTCGTTTCCTCGCAATAATCTGCAACAAATATGATTTTATCAAGCAACGACATATTTTCATTTCCGAGTGTATGAGCATCGATTGCCGAAAAAACAGCCTCCGAAATGCCATAGCGCTCTCTTGCAAAATATGCACCTGTTTTTGCGTGGAGAGTTTCATATGCTTCTTTATCTTCCTGTGATACATCAAGACTGTACTTTTTGCAAAGCTCCGTCTGATTCATATTCTTTGTAATATCGTGAAGAAGTGCTGCAAGCACCACATCATTCTCTGAAATATTCTCTCCGAATGACACAAAATAGCTGCAGATAAGCAGTGCCGTTCTCTCTACTGCCAGAATGTGCTGAAGCCTTTTTTCGCTTACAAAGCCGGGAAGCTCCGAGCGAATTTTGGCTGAAAGCTCCCCTTTCGACTGCAGTCCTTCATTCTCACAATAAAGGTTATTTTCCATTATATACCTAATAACACTTTCGGTCAAGAGTTTTTTTGTTAAATCTTGAGCTTTTTCGCTGTTTTCGTAACACATTTCCGATATAATGGACCTTATTTGCGTTGAAGACACCACAAACGGCTCAAAATCCATAATTATACTTTCTGTTCCGTACAACTTTTTGTATTTTTCCGAAATTTCAAAGAGCTTTTCTTTCTCGTTTGCCTGTCTGGCACACGTTACGGGTGAACACATTTTTAAAATTTCACTTCCCTTGTACCATCTGTCAAGGGTATAGTACATATCGCTTCCGACATACATAAAAATCTCAGAGTCCGGATAAATTTGCGAAATCTCCTGTAATGTATCATAGGTATAACTTTTTCCCGTTCTTTTCAGTTCGATGTCCGAGACCTCGATATTACGATTTCCGGTAATTCCCCTGTCGCTGTAAACAAGCTTTACCATTTCAAGCCTTGCAGCGGCATTCACGCCTGCGTCCTGCTTGTGCGGTGGTACTCTGTCCGGGATTATAAGAAGCTTATCAAGGTTTGCCCTATCGTAAAATTCGATTGAAGCATTTATGTGCCCTTTGTGTATCGGATTAAAGGTTCCACCAAATATTCCAAGCCTCATTTTGCCATACCCTTTCTTTGAAATTATCTGCAATTCCGATTATTTCGGAAGAATAATTTTTCTGTTTTCCTTTTCCTTTGCCTGACGGTAGAGTACTATTTTTCTGCCTATTACCTGTACTGACTGGGAATTTGTACCTCTTGTAAGCTCCTGCGCTGCCTCTTTTGGCTTTACTTCGGAATTTTCAAGTATGCAAAGCTTTATAAGCTCTCTCTTTTCAAGTGCCTCGTCTACCTGAATGTAGAAATTCGGGTTGATTCCACCCTTGCCTATCTGAAATATTGTATCAATTGTATTTGCAAGACTGCGTAGGTATGCTCTTTCTTTTGATGTTAAATTCTGTGCTGACATTTTTATCTCCTAATATTTATTAGTTTATTTGTTTTTGTTTTTAAAATAGTTGTCCAGCTTTTCCTTTAAAGCTTTAACTGCGCATGCTCTGTGGCTGACTGCGTTTTTCTCCTGTGCAGAAGTTTCACCAAACGTCTTACCAAAGGGCTCATAGAAGAACACGGGGTCATAGCCAAAGCCACCCTCTCCTCGAATTTCCCTTGTTATTATCCCCTCAACCTTACCGGTTGCCGAAACTTCAGTACCGTCTTCGTCAACAAAACAAAGCGCACTTACAAATCTTGCAGTTCTTTCCTTTTCGGAAATGTTCTCAAGATTTTTGAGTAATTTTTTTGTGTTTTTAAGGTCGTCGCTGTTCTGACCGTCAAGGCTTGCGTATCTTGCAGAGTAAATCCCGGGTTCGCCCCCGAGTGCATCAACGCACAGTCCCGAATCGTCGGCAACTGTAGCATACCCTGTTGCAGTATGTACTGCCATTGCCTTTATTCTTGCATTTTCCTCAAAAGTCTTGCCGTCTTCTTCAATTTCATCTGTAAAGTTTATTTCCTTTAATGTCAGAAGCTCGACATTTTCAAGGCTTTCAAACAAAGCCTTAAGCTCCTGTACCTTATGCTTGTTATTTGTTGCTGCTACTATTTTCATTTTGTCTCCTTTTATATAGACTCTTTTATTCTTCAAAAAGTGCCTTTACGAAGTCCTGTGCATTGAAAACCTGCAGGTCATCAATTTTTTCACCGACACCGATGAACTTCACGGGTATTCCAAGCACCTTCTTTATTGAAAAGGCAATTCCACCTTTGGCTGTTCCGTCAAGCTTTGTAAGGACTATTCCCGAAATATCGGCGCTGTTTTTAAATTCCTGAGCCTGATTTACTGCATTCTGACCGGTTACAGCATCAAGAACGAGAAGCGTTTCACGGTCGGCCCCCGGAAGCTCACGACTAAGAACTCTGTCGATTTTCGAAAGCTCGTTCATAAGGTTTACCTTGTTATGAAGTCTGCCTGCAGTATCAACGATAAGGACATCTGCATTTCTCTCCTTTGCAGCCCTTGCCGCATCAAAGACTACCGCTGCAGGGTCACCGCCTTCGTTGTGACGTATAACGTCAACACCTGCTCTTTCTCCCCAGATACACAGCTGTTCAATCGCACCTGCTCTGAAGGTATCGGCAGCACACAGAAGTACTGATTTTCCCTCGTTTTTAAGACAGTTTGCAATTTTTGCAACACTTGTTGTCTTTCCGACACCGTTTACACCGATTACAAGAATTACAGATGGCGTGGTATTCAGCACAAGCTCCTCACCCTGCCCTATCATCTGCACCAGAATTTCCATAAGAGCTTGCTTTGCCGCCTCCGGCTCTTCAATCCTTTTTTCCTTTATCCTATCACGTAGCTTTTCGATAATCTCCTGCGTCGCAGTATATCCGACATCTGCAGCAATCAGTATTTCTTCGAGCTCCTCAAGCATCTCCTCATCGACCTTTACAAAGCTTTTGAAGATGTCGTTTATCTGTCCGAGAATTGATTGTTTTGTTTTGGAAAGTCCGTTTTTAAGTTTTTCAAAAAATCCCATAATTTTCTCCTACTTGTTATATTTTTCAATTCCGATAATATACGGAGCATCGGGGGCGTTCAGGAGTCTGAATCTGAAAACACAATATTCAAATCTTGAAAGCTTTGAAAGTTCCTCGTCCAGAAGCTCACCCTCGCATTTTCCCTCGTCGTGTCCGGGATAGACATTTATTGTGATAAGCCCACCCTTTTTAAGTAACTTTATCGCACTCATTACGGCAGGAAGGGTACTTTCACGCAAGGTATGTATGCTCTTGTCACCACCGGGAAGCCAACCGAGATTGAACATACCTGCATCTATTTCTTCTTTTATATAAGCTTCACAGTTTGCGTGACTGTCAAGGATAAGCTTATAGTTTGAATAGCCTTCCTTCTTCAGCCTTTCGTCGGTGTTATGTACTGCCTGCTCCTGAACATCAAAGGCATATACAAAGCCATTCTTTACAAGTGAACAAAGCCATAACGTATCGTGTCCGTTCCCCATTGTAAAATCGGCAACAACAGAATTTTCACTTATATGCTCAGAAATAAAGGTCTTTGAAAAGTTCAGAAGCTCAAACATTTTATTTTCCTTTCCAGAAGTTACAATAAAAACAAATTTACATAAATATTCATTATATTATAGCATACTTTTGTTAATAATAAAAGAACAAAACGGAATATTCTTGAATTTTTGCAAAATTTTTTATAATTTTTGATATTTTGAGGTATTTATGGGACTGTATAAAAGAATTTCGGTTATCTATATATTACTGTTGGCAACTTTTTCCTTTTTGTTGCTTCGTCTTTTTCTTCTTACAGACAACAAGCAGGCAGAAAGTGTACTTTCAGGTCAGTATTCAAGAAGGATTGATATTTGCGAAAAATCGGGGTTTATTTATGATAAAAATATGCAGTGTCTGAATCACGAAAAAACAGGTTATATCTGTCTTATTTTCCCGTCTGCAGTCAAAAATGCAAGGGCGTGTGCTGCAAGCATCAGTAAAATATCCACCTGTAAAGAATCCGAAATAGTCGAGAAGCTGGCTGTACAAAAACCGTTTCTTATGGAGGTGTCAGAATACTACACCGAAGGTGGCATTTACTGTTTTGAAAAATACAAGGAAGCTACTGTTTGTGCAGAACATATTATTGGGTATAAAAATATAGATGGACTCGGAATGAGTGGTATTGAAAAACAGCTGTCTCCGTTTCTTTCCTCTTCCCTTTCGGGTAAAGTTTCTTTCAGATATTTTGCAAGTGCAAACGGACTTCCTCTTGAAAACAGTGGAAGTGCTCTTTCAGACATAGGATACAGCGAAAAATCGGGGGTTGTTACAACTCTCGACAAGGACCTTCAGCTTTTTTGTGAAAAGGTGGCAGACGAGCACCTTAGTGCAGGTGCTGTTTGTATTTCCGAAATTTCAAGTGGTGCTATTTGTTCCTCTGTCAGCACACCCGGCTTTGATACAGGTAATATTGTCTCCTATCTTGACAGCGATAAGGGAGAGCTTATAAACAGGTGTGCCGTAGGGTTTACTCCGGGTTCGATTTTTAAAACGGTTGTTGCCGGCACGGCTCTTGAGGAAAACCCCGAGCTTTACAACCTTGAATACAGCTGTACAGGAAAATATATTACCGAAAGTGGCAAGGAAATTTCCTGTCACAACAAAAAAGGACACGGCAAAATAGCTATGAAGGAAGCCTATGCCGAGTCCTGTAACTGTTATTTTATAAATATTTCCGGAAAACTTGGTGCAGAAAAAATCCTCTCTACTGCGACAAAAATGGGGCTTGGAACAGAAAAGTCAATATTCGGTATCGGTTCTTACTCGGGTTTGGTTCCCGAGTGTATTGCCGACGATATTTTTCTTGCAAACCTTGCAATCGGTCAGGGTGAGCTTCTTATTTGTCCGTATGAGGCACTTAATATTTTTTCCTGTGCATCGACCGGTTATTACTGTGAGCCGTATGTTGTTTCTTCAATTTTCAAAGGAGAAAACACTATAAAGAATTACAGCAGCAAGCCGATAAAGGTACTGAAGGAGGAAACTGTCACGTTGCTTCGTGAAATGATGAGCTATTGCGTAAGTGACGGACTCGGAAAAGAAGCAACACCCGAAAACCTGATTGCAGGTGGAAAAACTGCAACTGCACAAACAGGACAATATAAAAACGGAAAGGAAATTCTCAACAGCTGGTTTTGCGGAGTATATCCGATACAGGCGCCGAAATATGCTATCTGTGTTCTGGCTGACGGAAACGGGGAAAATGGAAATCCTAAAGCTGTTTTCCGGAAGCTTTGCGACTATCTTTGGGAGTACCGGGAAAAATACGGAATAAATGCTATCGAAAACTTACAATAATATCACCCCTCAAGAGATGTTTTCCTTTTTAAAAAGATATTCTTTGCCACAATGAAAGCAATGGGAAACAGAAAAAGTCCTATTACCCCAAACAGGCGTATTCCGACATACATTGAAAAAAGAGCAAGTAAGGGGTGAAGTCCGAGAAAACCCCCGACTATTTTCGGCTCAATGCTTTGCCGTATAACTGTCATTAATATATACAGTACAACCAATCCGATTGCCTTTTTGTAGCTATCAAAGATAAAAAGTACAAATGCCCACGGCAGAAGTATTGCTCCTATTCCGAATATCGGCAGAATATCGACAGCTGCAGTAAGGGTAGAAATGAGAAAGGAATATTTCACTCCGATAATATTAAGTCCCACATAAAGCTCACAAAAGGTAAGCGCAAACAGTATCGAATAAGCCCTGAAATATCCGGATATAACATCAAAAAGCTCGTTTTTTACCGTAAAAAGTATCTTTCGTGTTTTTTTGGGGAATATTCCGGCAACACTTCTGTTTATATTTTCAAGGTCACAGCTGAAATACACACTTGCAACAACCGTCACAAGCAAAACAACCATAGAATACGGCACCGTTTTTATAAGAGTACCGATAAAATTTCCGATTACAGGAACAAGTGATAAAAAAATTTCCGAGAGCCTTGCTGCAAAATTTTCTTCAAAGCTGACCCTGCCGGTTTTGTCGATAAGCCTTTCCCCGATATAAGGTATTTTCCTCATTGTTATTTCTGCTTTTTCCCCTATCTCCTGTACAGCCCCCAGTATATTATCAATTACGCCCTTATCCGAGGAAAGCTTTGCATAAATATCCGAAATCTGATGAATGAGCATAGAAAAAAAGAGGTAAACAAGATACCCCACAACAAAAATTGCAACAGTCGTACAAACAACACTCGCACTTTTCCGGCTTAACCTTGTTTTATCCGACAGAAATTTTGAAGGCTTTTTAAGTCCCGTTACAAAAAGCCATGCCACGAGGAAGGGAAAAACAGCAGAAAACAAATATTTAAAAGCAACGATAAGCAGTAATAATCCAAGTACTATACAGAGTAAAATACAGGCTATTTTTATAAAAATATTTTCCTTTGACATTCTTTTCACCGTAATCTTAAACATTATATTTATAAGAGTATTATATTCCGCTTCTTTTTATTTATTACCCTACCCGTATTTTAGCGTCAGGTACATTTTTCTCGTATTTCCTGAAAACGTATATTTTACTTTTTTAGTGTAAATTGCATAAAAATACTGCTTTTTATCTTGAAAGGTTATTATTTTTTCAAAAAATGACAAAAATTTCAAAAAAGGTATTGCTTTTTTCGAAAAAGTATGTTATTATATTTCTCGTGATACTAATCATACCGTTGAAATTTTCGGAATTGAACTGAACAAAACCGAAAATTGAGGAACTCTGGAGAATCCCAAATTGCCAATTTGGGTGCCGAAGGTGCAAGGCGAATTTCGCCGAATCTCTCAGGCAAAAGGACAGAGCAGACAAACACACATTTTGTGTCTGCATATGTATTTTTCCGGAGCTATTGATTTTTATCAATAGTTTTATTTTTTTATTTACAGGAGGTTTTGCAAAATGCAGGACGCAATTCTTAATGTCGTTGCAAAGATCAACGGCTATCTTTCGGACTATATTCTTATAGTTCTTCTCGTAGGTATAGGTCTATTCTATTCTTTCAAAACAAGATTCGTACAGGTTCGCTGCTTTGGCGAGGGTATGAAAAAGGTTTTCGGCAATGTCAAGCTTTTCGGTGCAAAGAACACAGGTGGCGGTCTCTCCTCCTTCCAGGCACTTGCTACTGCAATCGCCGCCCAGGTAGGTACAGGTAATATCGTTGGGGCTTCAGGTGCTATCCTTGTCGGTGGTCCCGGCGCTATCTTCTGGATGTGGGTTATCGCTTTCCTCGGTATGGCAACAATTTACGCAGAAGCGGTACTCGCTCAGGAAACCAAAGTGAAGGATGCTGACGGAAATATCCACGGTGGTCCCGTTTACTACATAAAAAAGGCATTCCCCAATGGCTTCGGTAAGTTCCTTGCAGGCTTCTTCTCTATCGCTGCAATTCTTGCTCTCGGCTTTATGGGTTCTATGGTTCAGTCAAACTCTATTGCTGAATCCTGCAACACAGCATTCGGTATCCCCGGCTATGTAGTAGGTATTATACTTGCAGTTATTTCCGCTATTATCTTTATCGGTGGTATTCAGAGAATCGCATCTGTTACAGAAAAGATGGTACCCTTTATGGCTTCCCTCTTCCTTCTCGGTGGTCTTATAGTTCTTATTCTTAACATCAAGTACATTCCCGCAACTATCGGAATGATTTTCAAATACGCCTTCACACCTGATGCTCTTATCGGTGGTGGTATCGGTTATGCTCTTAAAACTGCTATCTCGCAGGGTGCTAAGCGTGGTCTTTTCTCAAACGAAGCAGGTATGGGTTCTACACCTCACGCACACGCACAGGCAAACGTTGAAAAGCCTCACGACCAGGGTGTTGCCGCTATGATCGGTGTATTTATAGATACTTTCGTAGTTCTTACAATGACAGCTCTTGTTGTTATCACAATGCTTTATGCAAAAGACGGTGCAATTCTTAACGGTCTTGCAGGTGAAGCATACAGTGCCGCAACTTCAGGTGCAGCTGCTATCGTATCCAAGACAAGTGCTATGCAGACAGCCGTTGGTTCTGCCTTCGGTACAAACTTCGGTAACATATTCGTAGCTATCTGTCTGCTCTTCTTTGCTTACTCAACAATTATCGGCTGGAACTTCTTCGGCAAGATTAACGTTCAGTATATGTTCAAGAACAGCAAGGTTGCAACAATCATCTATTCTGTAATCGCAATTCTCTTCATTTTCCTCGGAACACTTGCTTCAAACGACCTTGTTTGGGAGCTTACAGACTTCTTTAACTACCTTATGGTTCTTCCCAACGTTATTGCTCTTGCATTCCTTTCAAAGCTTGTAGTAAAAGCTGCAAAGTCCAACAAAAACAAATAATAAATAACAGATAAAAAATTCCAAGCGATTTGGAGTAATTTCTCCAAATCGCTTGAAATATACACATTTTTGTGTTATAATGAGTAGTATATTATAGTGCCGCAGGAAATGCGGTGTACGGAATGGAGATTAAAATGATAAATATTGCAATACTCGGTTTTGGTGTTGTCGGAAGTGGTGTGGCAGAGGTAATCTCAAAAAACGCCGATTCACTTTCCGAACGACTTTTCGGTGAAAAGCTTAACATAAAGCATATTCTCGACCTTCGCTCCTTCCCTGACCATCCACTCGGGGACAGGGTGACAAATGATTTCGATAAAATTCTCAATGATGAAGAGGTACTTATAGTTGTTGAAACAATGGGTGGCTCTCATCCGGCGTACGATTTTTCAAAAAAAGCACTTATGGCAGGTAAAAGCGTTGTGACCTCAAACAAGGAGGTTGTCGCTAATTTCGGAGCAGAGCTTTTATCTATTGCAAGAGAAAACGGTGTAAGCTATCTGTTTGAGGCAAGTGTCGGTGGCGGTATTCCGATAATCCGTCCTATGTGGCAGTGTCTTGCTGCAAATAAGATTGTATCGGTTGACGGAATACTTAACGGTACTACAAACTACATTCTCACAAAGATGTTCTCTGAAGGTGAAAGCTTTGAAACGGCGCTTTCAAATGCTCAGGCTCTCGGCTATGCCGAAAAGAATCCGGCAGCCGATGTTGAAGGACTTGATACCTGCAGAAAAATATCAATTCTTGCGTCGCTTTCCTACGGAAGTGCAATAAATCCTGCAAAGGTGCATTGTGAGGGAATTACGAAAATCACCTCGCAGGATGTTAGTGCTGCCGAAGAGTTTGGCTATACAATAAAACTTCTCGGAAGATGCCGTGACATAGACGGAAAAATCTACTGTATTACAGCTCCCTTCCTTGTGCCAAAATCACATTCTGTTTCTTCTATTTCCGATGTTTATAACGGTATATCTGTTACAGGTAATGTTGTAGGTGACGTTTTGTTCTGCGGACGCGGCGCAGGAGCGCTTCCAACTGCAAGTGCTGTTATGGCAGATGTGCTTGACGTCATCCGTGATTGTCGCAAGACAATCGGTTGGGGACCTGAAAAAGAAGACATCTATTATGATTACGAAATGGCTTCTATTCGTCTTATGGTTTGTACAAAACAAGAAAACATTTCATCAGTTTTCCCGTCTGCAAAGACTATAAAGGTGGAAGACAAATTCTACTTTATCACAGAAAATGCTACCGAAAAGGAACTCAAAGCAAAGCTCTCGGCTCTACCCGACGCTTCCTTTATCCGTGTAATGGACTGATTCCAAAGTAAAATAAATATACTATCTCCAAAAAACAAAGGGCTGTAAAAATTCATTTTTACAGCCCTTTGTTATTTTTTACAGTTTTAAATCGTCCTCATTCATAAGCTTCTCAAGCTCTGAAGCCGTGTACTTGAGATATCCTGCTTTTTTATCGAAGCTCGGGAAAATCCCCTCGTAGGCTGCAGTCTGCAGCCAAACCTCCTCTGTATCTTTAAAATTTGCAATCCGTTTTTTACCGTTTATCTCCTCTATAATCAGGTCAGGTTGTCCGTCCGGCGGAGCACTTGCAAATTCAATATTTAAAATAAGCTCCTTTTCTTTGTCTTTCTTGATTTTCTTAGCCTTTACCTTTTTATCAGGCTTATTCTTCTGTTCCTTTGTCTGCTCCTGAGGTTTACCCTCCTGTGGCTGATTTTCCTCAGCCTGCGCCTGCTGAATTTGCGCACGAAGCCGTCTTTCATTTGCAATTTCATCTTCAAGCAAATAATCAATCGAAACATTAAAATAATTGCTTATTTTTATGAGTGCCTCTGCTTTGGGTAAAGTTCCATTTCCCCACCTTGTACAAACTGCATTTGAATATCCAAGCTCCTTTGCCACAGGATTCGGCCATGTATTATTCTTTCTACACAATTGATAAAATTTGTCCCAAAACATCCGGCTCCCCCCCTTTTTGTATAAATCTAACTAAAGTTAGATTGTAATTTTGGTGTTTGTTCTAAAATCTAACAAAAGTTAGATTTTCTATTGACATTCACTGTAATAATATGTTATAATACGGTATACGCAAAAAACGCACGAAATGTTGTAGAATTATAAAACAGCTGTGCATATAATATTATACCGAAACACAAGCTTTTATCGATTCTGAAGCTGAAAGTGTAATAAACAGATACACTTATAATTATAGTCATTATAACACATTTAAACCAAAAATTCAACCATTTTCGACAAAGTTTGATAAATAAATATTTATTTGCTGAAAAAGCGATAGAAGCTGCGTTTTACAAAAATTATTCTCAGATGGCGGCAAAGTGAAATTATACCACTCTCACGCCCATCTTGTGCCGTGTTATAAAGCGGCAGAACGGAGCTGTTTATGATTTTTCACGAAGTAAAAAGTGGTGAAACTCTATCACAAATCGCACGAAATTATGGTACAAGTGTTGCAAGTCTTGTAGCCTATAACGGAATTCCGAATCCCGAGTCTCTCGCTGTCGGACAATGTATCGTTATCGTGTATCCCGAACTTTTACATACCGTTCGTACAGGTGAAACAATATTTTCAATAGCCTTACGGTACGGAACAAGTGTAAATCAAATCTACAGGAACAATCCCCAACTCTCCTCGCTTCCGGAGCTTTACCCGGGCGAAGTACTTGTAATAGAGCTTGAGGATGACAGAATTGCCTCCTTTGAAACCGGAGGCTATGCCTACCCCGATACCCCTGAGGAGCTTCTTCGCTCACAGATGCCGTTTATGAACTATTTTATGCCCTTCACCTACGGTTTTTCAGGTGAAGGAGCTCTTACAAGTGCTACCGACGCAAACCTTATCGCTCTTGCCCACAGATACGGAAGAAAATGCTTTCTGCACCTCTCCACGCTTACAGAAGAAGGCTATTTTTCAAATGAAATTGCAAATGTAATTCTGAACAGCCCAACACTTACCGAAACCCTTATAGGTAACATTCTTCGGGAGGTAACAGATAAGGGCTTTGACGGAGTCGACATTGATTTTGAATTTGTATATGCAGATGACGCCTATAAATATGCTGAGTTTGTTGATAGGCTTCGTACTGTTATGAATGAAGCAGGTTACGAGGTATTCGTCGCACTTGCGCCAAAAACGAGTGATGACCAGGCAGGTCTTCTTTACGAGGGGCACCTTTACCGTGAGCTTGGACAGGCTGCAAATGCTGTGCTTCTTATGACATATGAATGGGGCTATACATAACACCATTGTTGTTACAAATACACAGGACAAAGGAGAAATTATGGAATGCTGCGAAATATTATCATTTAATATCTGGAAATATGAAAAGGAGCATAATATGACAACCGAAGAGCTTGCTGCACTTTGTAACCTTACGCCAAAGCAAATACGCGCAATCGAAAACGCAAAGCTTAATCTGAACATATCATTACTCGACAAACTGAGTATTGGTATGGGGATGACTCCGGCACAGCTTATGCAGACAGACGGAAAATTTGCCAAAATTAAAAAAATCAGCCACTGACAGTTCTACAATAAGGGAGAAGACAAAATGAAATGCTATGAAATCCTTGCAAGAAATTTAAAGAAGCATCGCCATGAGTATAACATTTCCGGTGAGTATCTTGCCTACGACTGTGAGCTGAGTCCGAGATGCTTTAACGACATTGAGAATATGAAGGAAATAATTACCTTTGAAACTCTTGATAAGCTTTGTACAGGTACCGGTCTTCCTCCCGATATTCTCTTATCGGAAAATTAGCTTTTTTCATCCCCGAAGCACAGCTTACATTCTATATTTACTTTATCAGAAATATGGAATTTTGTAAATTCCCCACTGAGAACAGCACTCGACAATTGCTTTTCAAGCAGCTTTATATTTTCCTCTCTGTTTTCTGACTGTGCTTTGTGTATGTTCACTATTATTAGATTCTCCGGGCTTTTTTTCATTCTTTTCACCTCTCTTAAAGTCCAGTTAAATCTATGCGTACAAGCTGCTTTTAATGATAGCTTATGCAATATTTATAATCCTCTGCATATAAATATTACATAAATAATCTACAGGGGAAAAATATGACATACTGCATATATCTTCGAAAATCAAGAGCTGACCTTGAGCTTGAGGAAAAAGGAGAGGGCGAAACTTTAGCACGTCACAAGAAAATACTTTTAGCTCTTGCACAAAGAAATAATTATGAAATCGGTAAAATATACAGTGAAATTGTATCGGGAGAAAGCATAACACAACGTCCGGAAATACAAAAACTGCTTTACGACCTTGACTCAGGACTCTGGGAAGGCGTACTCGTTATGGAGATTGAACGTCTTGCAAGAGGTGATACAATCGACCAGGGGATAATTGCAAGGGCATTCCGGGAAAACAAAGTCAAAATCATAACTCCGAACAAAATATACAATCCCGAAAATGAATTCGATGAGGAATATTTCGAGTTTTCCCTCTTTATGAGCAGACGGGAATATAAAACCATCAACCGACGTATTCAACGTGGAAGAATTGCCTCGGTAAAGGAAGGAAAATACATCTCCCCCACGCCCCCCTTTGGCTTTGACAGGGAAAAATCACCTGACGGTAAAGGCTATGTTCTTTGTAAGAACCCGGTTGAAGCACCTGTGGTACTCAGTATTTACGAGCAATTTCTTGCCTGTCACAGCATCTTGGAAATTTGCAATACCCTTAACCTTTGCGGTATAAAGCCACGAAAAAGTGATTCCTGGTCACGCTCTTCAATCCGTGATATACTGAAAAACCCCGCAAATGCAGGCTTTATCCGTTGGGCAAGAAGGAAAAATTCAAAGATTAAAGAGGGAAACAGCATAAAAATTTCAAGAAAAATCTGCGACGATTATATTCTTGTACAGGGAATGCACGAGGGAATTGTCAGCCGGGAAGAATATGAACTTGCTCTTGAAATACTGCAGAAAAACAGGAAAAACACCTCCCGTTCCGACAGGACACTTAAAAACTCTCTGTCGGGACTTGTTTTTTGTAAGGCTTGTGGAAAACCCTTATCAAGAAGCGCAAACAAAAACGGTGATTTGCTCATTTGCAAAACCAAGGGTTGTCCTACCGTGTCCGAAAAACTGTCAAGAATTGAGTCTGCTGTCATTTGTGAGCTTGAAAAATATTACAATGGTACTTATTTGTTTTTTGACAAGGCAAAAGAAAGTGAAAAAAGCAAGCATTCAGAAAGTATTTTATCATCGCTTTTAAAACAGAAAAAAAGCCTTGAAACCCAGCTTGAGAATATATATACCCTTGTTGAAAAGGGCATTTACAGTGATGCCGAATATCTGAAGCGCAGAAAAAATCTGCTTCATCAAAGGAGTATGTGCGAAAAAGAAATTGAAAAATATCAAAAGGCAGGTACAGTGACCTCTGAAGCTTTTACAGGAGAAAAGACAGATGTTTTTGAGTTTTATAAAGCTCTCGGAAGCGTCGAAGATAAAAACAGACTTCTTAGGTGTATTATCCAAAAGATTACATATAGAAAAAGTGAAGCCCGTGGCAAGGTAGAGCTTGAAATTTTTGTCAAAATATAGTTGTATGATAAACGGCGCTATACATACGGCCCACCACTACCTGTTTCACCGATTTTTGCAGTTAGAAGAGTTCTCGACTATGCAATAACACGAATTCCCCGTGAGAAAATTTTTATGGGAATGTCAAACTACGGCTATGACTGGTCACTTCCGTATGTAAAGGGAGAATCTATGGCTCGTTCCCTCTCAACCGATGAGGCTCTGCTGCTTGCTTCAGAGAATGGTGCTGAAATAAAATACGATACAAGTGCCGCATCACCATATTTCAATTATGTAAAGGACAACATTATCCACGAGGTCTGGTTTGAGGATGCAAGAAGCATCGGGGAACGTCTCTCCCTCTGTGCAGAATACGGTTTTCGTGGTTGCCTTTACTGGAATTTATCCAGAAGAAATGTTCAGAATTTACTTATGATAAATCTGCTTATTGATTTGAATGACTGATTTCATCAAAGATTAAAGGGGCTGCAAAATACAGCCCCTTTGGTTTTTACATTACTGAAAAATCAGGTTGAAATTTTATTTGCAAGGTCATAAAGCTCATTAAATCTTTCATGCTTAACTTTTGCAAGAGAGAGCATATTTTCGTAAACATCTTTGTCGAGTTTTTCGATTTCTTCAGGAGTTGCTTTACCCTTGTAAATTCTGTCATACATAAGTGCCCATTCGATATCTCTTGAACATATTTGTCCGTCAACCTCTGCCATAATAAGGTTAGATTTTCCGTTTATAAGCAGCTCTACGGCACTCGCTCCCATACGGCTTGCAACGAGTCTATCACGAAGAGTCGGTCTTCCACCTCTCTGAACGTGGGCAAGTCTTGCAAATCTTGTCTCGATTCCGGTAGCAGCCTCTATTCTTCTTTCAAGTCCTTCACCGAAATCAGTTCCCATTCCCTCAGAAACAACTATAATAAAGCTTCTCTTTTTGCGAAGCACCGATTCCTTGATTTTACTGATTACCGCTTCTTCATCAAACGGCAACTCCTTGATTGCACAACCTGTTGCACCAACAGCAATAGCAGTTTCAACTGCAATATACCCGGCATCTCTTCCCATAACCTCAACCACATTACATCTTGCGTGTGATTCACAGGTATCACGAAGTCTATCTACCATTTCAATTACGGTATTCATTGCAGTATCAAAGCCTACAGTATAGTCAGAGGCAGATATATCGTTATCTATTGTTCCGGTAACCCCTATACAAGGAAGTCCGCGTCTTGTAAGGTCACGTGCACCCCTGAAGGTTCCGTCACCACCGATAGTTACAAGTCCTTCAATTCCGTTTTCACGCGCTACCTTGAGTGCCTTCTGCATTCCTGATTCTTCCTTGAATTCAAGGCATCTGTCGGTATAAAGAAAAGTACCACCATCACTCAGTATATTTGACACATCCCCCAGCTCAAGAAGCTTCATATTGTTTTCAAGAAGTCCTCTGTATCCACCATAAATTCCCATTACCTCAACACCGTGAAGTGCCGCAGTTCTTACTACACTTCTGATTGCTGCATTCATTCCGGGAGCATCGCCACCGGACGTAAGTACACCTATTCTCTTAAGTCCTTTAAGTTCCATTTTTATCCCCATTCCGCCGACATTTGCTACGGCATAAAAAGTCTGTATATTGATTTTTAATTAACAATCGTCATGAATTATACTACTATTCTCAGAAAATATCAAGCCTTTAAAGGAAAATTTAACAATATTTTTGTATAAAATACAAATATTTATTCGGTTTTCAATTTATTTTTTTGTCGTTTTTGTGAATTGTCGTTTGATTTCACATTTTTTAATCTGTAAAAATTTCACATCATTGTTAACTATTCACCACAAATACGCTTTTGTTTTGGTGCTTTTCAATATATTTTGTGTTAATTTTTTGATTTTTTATAATTTTATCGGTGCTTTCTTGTTGACAAATATAACAATTTATGTTAAAATCTAAATAGATATAATAGTTGTGAAAGGAATCTTAAAATGAAAACTGCAAGAAGACAAATTATTTCGGGTATGATTCAGCAACAGCCCTTTATATCCTTTAAAGAGCTTGAAGAGCGTTTTCCGAATGTTACCGGTATGACCCTGCGTCGTGATATAGAGTATTTTGAAAAGGTCGGAGAGATTATAAAAGTGCGTGGGGGTGCACGGTCAATAAAATTCATAACCGCAACAATTGATGAGGACTATACTGTACGTGACAAGGAAAATTACAGCTCAAAGCTAACTATTGCAAGCAAGGTAGTTTCTCTTATCGAGGAAGGAAAATCCTACTATTTTGATTCCGGCACTACAATTATGCGTCTTGCAGAGCTGTTACCTGATATGTTTTTAAATATTACCACCTCAAGTCCGAATATTGCACTTGAACTACTCCGTAAAAAATCTACGATTGTTTATCTTATCGGTGGAATTCTCAATCGCGAAAGCTTTTCAACAACGGGTGATTTAGCCTTGTCTTGTGCTGAAAACATAAGTGTTGATGTAGCCTTTATGACTCCGTCGGGGTATTCCGAAAACAGCGGTTTTACTTGTGGAAACCTTGCCGAAAACTCAATAAAAAGCGCAATAGTCAAGAGGGCAAAAAAGGTAATAATGCTTATGGATTCTTCAAAGCTTGATAAAAATATGCCCTACACCTTCTGCAGAATCTCCGATATTGACACTCTTATTGTTGACAAGCCCATTCCTGCCTCCTATATTGATACGGCAGCTTATCCGAACCTTAATATAGAGGTTTGTAACGACAGAGAAAATACATCCCACGAAATTACCACAAAATGTCTTACCCCCGAAGAATTACAAATTCTCAGGGAAAGAAAAAATCTTGACATCTGACGATTTTAACATTGTTTTGGGCAGAATTAACAATTTGGTAAAAAAAAAAAAAAACAAAAAATATGTATTTTTACTGCAAAAAATATGATAGAATATTTTTACTGAAAAACACTCAGTAAAGACATTCTAAGAAAGGAGAGTTCTATGAAAAAACTCTTGGCAATTTTACTTACTTTCACATTACTTATTTCGTGTTCATCTATGGTTCTTGCAAAAGAAACAGATACCGTACAGGTTATTATACCCTCATATTCTGTGGAAATCTGTAACGGTCCGGTTTATTATTATGACTCGCTCTATCCTTTTTTATCCTACAAAAATATCACTTATTTCCCGATGACCTATGACTACTGCAGAGTTCTGGGACTACTTACAAGCTGGGATGCGCAAAAGGGGTTGTTTATTGCCGGAGCAGACACAAAAGGTACTCTTCCGATTTACGAAACAACAGATAATTCCGGAATTCTTACTGCAACACTCCCCACCTACGATATTTATGTAAACGGCAAAAAAATTGATAACTCAAAGCAGGAATATCCCCTTCTTAATTTCCGTGGTGTTACATATTTCCCGATGACCTATGACTTTTCAAAAGAGCTTCTCTGGACACTTGATTTTACTCCCGAAAAATTTACTGTAAATAAAGTAACAGATGATTCGGGTGTAAACACACGTAATCTAGAAGAAAACGCTGTTATCTTCCAGCACTCTACCTGGGAAACCTACTGGCAGGAGCCGGATTTCATTTATACAGTATATCCTACACTTTCAACAAGAAACCAACAAAACCATTACTACAGAGCAAACCTTGATACCTTTGAAGTTACAGAAATTGAAAAGCCGGATTACTCAAGCTCTGTTACGATGTTCCCGGACTTTACCTTTGATAAAGCAGAGGTAACAGAGAATGATGACGGTAAAATCTATGTTGACAACATGGAGATTGTCGATTCAGACTATGACTCTTTCAAGGAAAGTATTGCATCAGCATACGAAGTAACAGGGTATCATCTTATGGCATCCAAGATTTATTCAGATAATATCACGTTTTATCAACTTGTAAAGCAGGCGAATATTATTCTTCCCGGAAGTGGTGTGTATCATTACACAAACGATTACACAACCTATGTAAAGATTGGTGACAAACTTGTAAAATTCAGAAATTATACCACTCCCGACAGTACACTAAAAGCCGGAGATAACGTATATTTTACAGCACGTAAGTTTGTAAAAACGATAATGACTCATTACTCGGATCAAGCAATGCTGTTCTATCTTCCGGAAGGTGCGCCCGAGCCTGTAAGTCTTACAGATAAGCTTGGAATATCCCACGCAGAGCTGCTTGGAGTTCACGACGGAAAGCTTTACTTCAAAGCACATTTCTCAAATTCCGATACCGGAGATACGATTGACGTAGGACGTGACGGATATTACACTCTTGACGGGGACAAACTCGAAAAGATAGGAAACTATGCAGATGTTCACTATGAATTTTTAAAGGATGACGGTTCACTTTACGGACTAAACTACTACAAAAAGGAATTTGTAAAGCTCAACTAAGATAACTTCATACTCCCCTTGCTGTACTTTGTAGCAAGGGGGAAATTTTTGCTCAATTTTAACACTAAAATTACATTTAAACTAAAATTTCGCCTTTACAAAAAGCGTGTCTTGTGATATAATATAATTTGTATAATTTTGACTTTTTAAGGAGACTTTCGGTTTGTTCTACGGAAATACACTTGCAAAAGTATACGATGCACTCAATGACGAAATTGACATTTCAGCCTGGGCTGATTTTATCTGCCGTGTTTTCGGAAAATACACAGACAGAGAAATAAAAAAAGTGTGTGAGCTTGCCTGTGGTACCGGCAATATGGCAATAGAGCTTGCCGGACGCAGTTTTGATATTACTGCCTCGGATATTTCAACCGAGATGCTCACGGAAGCTGAAAACAAAACAAGAAATGCAGGTCTTGAGGTGCGCTATGTCTGCGCTGATATGCGTTCCTTTTCGTTATATAACAAAGCCGATGCCGTGCTGTGTCTTCTTGACAGTATGAACTATCTGACTAAACCCTCAGATTTTGTTTCGGCACTTGAGAGTGTTTACAAAAATCTCAGCGATGGCGGTCTGTTTATTTTTGATATAAATTCAAAGTACAAATTTGAAAATATCTATTCAGATAATGCTTATGTAATCGAGAACGAGGGTGTTCTCTGCGCCTGGCAGAATTTCTACAATCCGAAAAGTAAAATCTGCGACTTTTATCTCTCGATTTTCACAGAAAACAACGACGGAAGCTACACAAGGAATGACGAGCATCAAAGAGAGAGAATGTACACTCTGCGTTCGGTTTCAAAGATGCTACGGGACACAGGCTTTACTCTTTGTGGAGTGTTTTCTGATTTTGATTTTACTCCTGCCAACGAAGAAGATTGTGAAAGGCTCTATATAGTTGCTAAAAAATAAATTTTAAAGGACGTAACAATGAAACAAAATACTATAAGTCGTGCTATGACTGTATGCGGAAACGCAAGAATACTAATTATAAATTCAAGGGAAATGGTAAATGATGCCATAAAAATACACAGTCTCTCCCCTACCTGTGCTGCAGCTCTCGGAAGAACTCTGACAGCAGCCTCTTTAATCGGTGTTATGCTCAAGAACGCAACCGATACTGCAACTCTCACCTTTAACGGTGACGGCGTGTGTGGAAAGCTGATTGCTACTGCCGATTACTACGGAAATGTTAAGGGCTGTGCTGAAAATCCGACGGCTGACCTTCCTTTGAACTCCAAAGGAAAGCTTGATGTTGCAGGTGCCGTTGGTAAGGGTAATATGTATATTATCCGTGATACAGGTGAAAAGGAGCCATATATCGGCATGATTCCGATAGTATCGGGTGAGATTGCCGAGGATATCACAGAATACTATGCAAGAAGTGAGCAGATTCCGACAGTTTGTGCGCTTGGTGTTCTTGTAGATACAGATTATTCCTGTCGTGCTGCCGGCGGAATTATGATTCAGCTGCTTCCGGGTGCTGACGATGAATTTATAGACAGACTTTCTGCTCGTGTACCACTTCTTTCAAATATTTCTTATCTTTTCAGCGAAGGTAAGACCAACAAGGAACTTCTTGACTATATTCTGGGTGACATTGAATATGACCTTTTTGATGAAATTGACTGTTCATATCATTGTGATTGCTCGGTAGAGCGAGTCGAAAAGGCTCTTATTTCTCTTGGAAAAGTGGAAATTGAAAGCATTATAAATGACAACAAGCCCATTGAGGTTGGTTGTCAGTTCTGTGGCAAGAAGTACACCTTCACAAAGGAAGATATGCAAAAGCTTTACGAGAGTGCAAAATAAAGGAAATTCCAGATATGAAAAAATACGAGAATTTTGATTTTAACGACATAAATATGCAAAGGGAGCTAATACGCGAGCTTCGCATAATAAATGCACAAAAGGAAAAACTACTCGGAAGAAAGCTTCGTGCTTGTGTGCAAACCTTCGGGTGTCAGCAGAATGAGGCAGACAGCGAAAAGTTACTTGGAACGGCGCTTGCGTGTGGCTACGAAAAGTGCGACAATGTCGAGGATGCAGACCTTATAATATACAACACCTGCGCTGTACGTGAACACGCAGAGCTGAGGGCTCTTTCAAAAACAGGGCAGCTCAAGCACTTAAAAGAAAAAAATCCCGACCTTTTAATAGGTCTTTGGGGTTGTATGGTATCTCAGGAGCACAGAACAAACACCATAAAGCACAGCTATCCTTATGTTGACTTTGTTGCCGGCACAAATATGCTTCACAGGCTTCCCGAAATTCTTTATGATGTGGAGATTTCAAAGAGAAGAAGATACTATGTTGACGACAAGGACTATTCGGTAATTGAAGGTGTCCCCTGTGAACGTGACAGTTCCTTTAAGGCTTGGGTTTCGGTTATGTACGGCTGTAACAACTTCTGTACCTACTGTGTAGTGCCGTATGTGCGTGGCAGAGAAAGAAGCAGGAAACCTTCGGAGATACTTGCTGAAGTAAGAGACCTCGTTATGCGTGGCTACAAGGAAATTACTCTCCTTGGGCAGAATGTAAACTCATACGGTAAGTCACTCCCCATTGAGGAAAGAATTACCTTTGCACAGCTTCTTTCAGAAATATGTAAAATTGAGGGTGATTTTATAGTTCGGTTTATGACCTCTCACCCAAAGGATGCCTCTGACGAGCTTATCGAGGTGATGTCAAAAAATCCAAAGATTGCAAAGCATTTTCACCTACCCGTTCAATCAGGCAGCACAAAGGTGCTTGGGGACATGAACAGACGTTACACACGGGAGCATTATATTGAGCTTGCAGGTAAAATAAAATCTGCAATGCCTGACATAACCCTTACAACAGACATTATTGTAGGTTTTCCGACTGAAACCGAAGAGGATTTCCAAGATACCCTTTCGGTAATACGTGAGGTTGGTTTTGATTCAATTTATGCGTTTATCTTCTCTCCCCGTAACGGAACGCCTGCTAAGGATATGCCAAATGTTTCGACAAAAGAAGAAATAAGTGACAGATTTTCAAGGCTTTTAGCCCTTGAGGCGCAGGTCAACGCAGAGCTTGGAGAGCGCATGGTAGGTAAAAAAATGCGTGTACTTGTGGATTCTCATCCCGATGAGTGTGGAATCAGTACTGCCAGAAGCGAAGGCAACAAAATTGTAAGATTCAATACAGATACAGACTTTTACGGAAAATTCGTAAATGTAGAAATAATAAGCGCGCAAGGGTCTAACCTTTTTGCAAAACAAATTTGACAAATTTTGAGGAGTAAGTATTATGACAGAGAATCAGATAATTGAAATGGCAAAGTCACTTGGTAAGGAAATTTCAGAAAGTGAAAAATTCAAGGAGTTTATGGAAGCGAAAAGGGAATTTCTCGCAAGTGATGAGCTGAAAACAAAACTTACCGAATTTAAAGTACAAAAGGCACTCATTGACAAGCAGGCAGAACTTAAAAATGCTGATGAGGTAGTTATTGACGCAATCGGTGCAAGAGCTGATTTACTTTTCAGAGAAATAAACGAAAGCCCGATTTTTCAGAGATTTCAGACAGCAGAACAGGAATTCAACATCCTGCTTAATGCTGTAAACACCACTATAAGCTCATATCTTTCAGGACAGACCGAAGTTTCCGGACAAGGTGCTTGTTCCGGCAACTGTTCTTCCTGCAAGTCCTCCTGCTCACATTCTCACGAATAATTTTAAGCTTCCAGAAAACGCAATATGCGTAAAAGAAAGGAACTATAATTCTTATGCCATATACGCCAATGATGCTTCAGTATTTTGAAGTTAAAGAACAATATCCCGATCACATACTGTTTTACAGACTCGGAGACTTTTATGAAATGTTCTTCGAGGATGCAAAGACTGCCTCACGTGAGCTTGAATTGACTCTTACAGGCAGGGATTGTGGTATGGAGGAACGTGCACCTATGTGTGGGGTCCCCTATCACAGTGCTGAAGGGTATATAGCAAAGCTTGTTTCTCGTGGCTACAAGGTCGCTATCTGCGAACAGACAGAGGACCCGGCACAAGCCAAGGGTATAGTTAAGCGTGAGGTTATAAGAATTATAACACCCGGAACTGTTACAGAAGGAAGCCTTCTTCTTGAGGGTAAAAACAATTATCTGTGTGCTATTTACATTGAGGGTGCAAAGGCAGGCTTCGCAGTAGCCGATATTTCTACTGCAGAGGTATATGCTACAGACTTCTCTCAGGGTGATATTCTCTCAAATCTTATGGGCGAGCTTGCAGTTTATTCGCCAAGTGAGGTTATAACAAATCTTCCCGAACAAAGCCTTGAGGAAATGGCTGATTTTATTAAAGGCAGACTCGGAGCATTTTTATCGGTAGGCAATAATGATGCCTTTAACGGAAAAGGCGAAATTCTCGAAAAACAATTTGGAGAAGACTATACCGAGAAATATAATATAGCTCCTGACTCCCCTGTGAATAATGCCCTGTCTGCACTTATTGATTACCTTATTGAAACCCAAAAGGGTGATATTTCCCACATAAACAAGCTGACCTATTATACAAATGAACAGTTTTTGGCTCTTGACGTCAATACAAGACGAAACCTTGAGCTATGCGAGGCTATGCGTACTCGTGAAAAGAAAGGTACTCTGCTTTGGGTGCTTGATAAAACAAAAACTGCGATGGGTTCAAGACTTCTTCGAAAATGGGTTGAACAGCCACTTCTTTCAGTAAATCTTATATCGCAAAGACAAAATGCTGTAAAGGAGCTTTATAGTTCATTTATCGCAAAGGAAGAGCTGCAGCTTGAGCTTTCCGGAATTAACGATATTGAACGACTCCTTACAAAAATCGTTTACGGTACTGCAGGCGGACGTGACCTTACAGCCCTTATGACTACTTGTGAACATTTGCCGAAAATACGTGAGCTGCTATCTTCTTTTTCCTGTGATGAGCTTTGTAATCTTTATACCGAAATTGATGAGCTATCGGATATTTGTGCTCTTATTAAGGCTGCAATATGTGAAAATCCCCCCTTCTCTGTTCGTGAGGGTGGTTTTATCCGTGACGGGTATAACGCACAGGTTGACGAGCTTCGTGGTATGCTCGGTGAGGGTAAAAGCTGGATTTCGCAGATTGAAGCGAAGGAAAAAGAAGCAACAGGTATTAAAAATCTGAAAATCGGTTATAACCGTGTTTTCGGGTACTATATTGAGGTTACAAAATCCTATATTGACCAAGTACCCGAAACTTATATCAGAAAACAAACGCTCACAGGCTGTGAGCGATACATAACACAAGAGCTTAAGGATATGGAAGCAAAGGTGCTTGGTGCGCAGGACAAGGTTATTGCACTTGAATATGAGCTTTTTGTGAAAATCTGTACATATATTTCCGAAAATATGCTCAGAATTCAGAAAACTGCGTCACTTCTTGCACGTCTTGATGTATATGTTTCACTGGCAGACGTGGCACTTAAAAACAATTACGTCTGCCCCGAAGTTGATTATTCAGACAAGCTCGAAATTCGTGGTGGCAGACATCCTATTGTTGAAAAATATATGCACGGAACACAGATGTTTGTACCAAATGACGCGTATCTTGACGAAAACAGACGTATTATGCTCATTACAGGTCCAAATATGGCAGGTAAGTCTACATATATGAGACAGAACGCACTTATTGTAATAATGGCACAGATTGGCTCGTTTGTTCCTTGTGAGAGTGCAAGAATAGGAATTGTTGACAAGGTTTTCACAAGAGTTGGTGCAAGTGATGACCTGGCGTCAGGGCAATCGACCTTTATGCTTGAAATGAACGAGGTAGCGTACATTCTTGCAAACGCTACAAAAAAGAGCTTTATTATCTATGACGAAATAGGCAGAGGAACCTCGACCTATGACGGAATGAGTATTGCAAGAGCAATCTGCGAATACACGGCAGGTAAGAAAATCGGTGCTAAAACTATGTTTGCAACGCATTATCACGAGCTTTGTGAGCTTCCCGAAACCTATCCTTGCATTGTGAATTACTCAATTGCAGCAAAGAAACGTGGCGATGAGCTTATATTCCTTCGTAAGATAGTTGAGGGTGCAGCAGACGACAGCTACGGTATTGAGGTTGCAAAGCTTGCAGGTGTACCGAATGAGGTTATAAAGCGAGCAAAGGAAGTTTTAGAGAGTCTTGAGGGTGGAATTGGTATTCCACTTGGCAGGGGGGCTAAAAAGGTTGAAGAGGATATCAGCCTTTCCTTTGAGGATCTGGCAAAAGATAAGCTTTACTCGCTGATTAAGCACACAGACCTTGATACAATTTCTCCGATTGAGGCTTTACAAAAGCTTTATGAGCTCAAAAAATATACTAACTAATATTTATTAGGTTAAAAGGCAGGTGACTATATATGGGAATAGTAAATGTTCTTGACAAGCATACGGCAAACCTTATTGCAGCCGGTGAAGTGGTTGAACGTCCGTCAAGCGCCATTAAGGAGCTTATGGAGAACAGCGCCGATGCCGGAAGCACAAAGATTACTGTTGAAATAAAAAACGGTGGTATAACCTATATACGTGTCAGCGATAACGGCTGTGGAATGGCAGCTGACGATGTTCCTGTATGTATTCTTCGCCACGCAACAAGTAAAATCCGTACAAAGGACGACTTACTTGCAATATCAACTCTCGGTTTTCGTGGTGAAGCGCTTGCTGCAATTGCATCTGTTACAAGACTTCACATTATGACGAAAAGAAAAGAGGATGCTATCGGCACTTCTTTTTACTGTGATTTTGGTGAAAAAAAGGAAATTATCGAAAGTGGTTGTCCTGACGGTACAACAATTATAGCAGAAAATCTTTTTGAAAATGTCCCTGCACGAAGAAAGTTTTTGCGAAAGGATGCAACAGAAACAAAGGCAGTTTGTGCCGTTGTCGAGAAATTTGCTCTTTCAAAGCCGAATATTGCAGTAACACTTATTACCGACGGAAGTATAAAAATAAAAACTCCCGGTGACGGAAATCTGAAAAGCTGTATTTATGCGTGCTTGGGACGTGAATTTTCCGATTATATGCTTCCTGTTTCCTATTCCTATTCGGGAATCGAAGTCGAAGGCTTTATCGGGAAGCCACAAATTGCAAGACCTAACAGGAATCTGCAGAATTTCTTTATAAACGGCAGATACATAAAATCCTCAACAATGATAGCAGCACTCGAGGAAGGCTTTACAAGCTTCTGCCCTGTCGGCAAATTCCCTGCTTGTGTGCTTTTTGTAAAAATTGACTTTTCTCTTGTTGACGTAAATATTCACCCATCCAAGCTTGAGGTCAAATTCTCAAATGAAAGACCTGTTTTTGAAGCTATTATGTACGCAGTAAAAAACACACTTTCAAGGGGTGTTTCTCCGTTTGCTTCAAACCTTGCCAATGATGACGGATATTTTGAAAGTAATAAGTCTTTCAGGGGTGAGAGCAGTAATTCTTCAAGTGTTTTCGAAGATGCATTAAAGAAACGTGCAGAGGTTATCCGTAGTACAGGTACACTATCTGTTCCGAATCCTCAAAGCATTGAGCTTATTTACGGAAAACAGGAAAATACTGCCGTTCCATCAGAGCAAAAAAAGGATAATATATTTAACGAAAAAGCACCGGGTATTCCGGTATACAAGCTGCCCGACCTATCGACTGAAGAAGATTACGAAGATGCTGAGGAGCTTTCCGAAGGCAGTAACGAGAATCTCTCTCCCGAAGAAAAAGCTGCAAAGGAGGCTTTCTGGAAGTCTCTTTATGACGAGCTGACGTCAGAGGGAGAAAACGCAGATATTCATCAAAGTACCCCCCGGGGAAACACCGAAAACGAGCTTTCAGGCGAACTTCAGGCACGTGTAAAACAAGGAATAACAGTAATCGGCGAGGCATTCAATTCCTATATAATTGTAGAACGTGACGGTGTACTTTACATAATTGACAAGCACGCAGCACACGAGAGAATTATCTATGAGTCCCTTAAAAATGCAAAAAAAGAAAGTGGAAGTCAGCTTCTGCTTATGCCTTTGACAGTTACTCTTTCAAGCGAGGAAGCAATGGCAATTTCCGAAAATGGTGAATATCTTGAAAATATCGGATTTGTTTTCAAGGAAGCTGAAAGTGGGCAATACATAATAGACGGTATTCCGTCTGAAATTGATATTTCCGATGCATCTGAAATCTTTGTTTATCTTGCAGGGCAGATAGCATCTGCCGGAGGACGTGCTATCGGTGATATTTTTGACAGGGCTCTGTATACAGCTGCCTGCAAGGCTGCAGTAAAGGCAGGCACCTACACTTCAAAGCTATCCTCGACAATTATTGCAGATACACTCTTTTCTAACGAGGCAGTTCTGTACTGTCCTCACGGACGACCGGTAATAATAGAATTTACAAAAGAAAAGCTTGATAAGTTATTTTCACGTACATAAAATAATCAGAAAAGGAAATTAAAATGTTTAAACTAAAAAAAGTCAGCGGCAAAGCAAGAAGGGGTGAATTTGTAACCCCACACGGAACAATTCAGACCCCCGTTTTTATGAATGTCGGAACATCTGCGGCAATTAAGGGCGGTGTTTCGACTATGGATCTTCGTGAAATCAAATGTCAGGTAGAGCTATCAAACACCTACCATCTGCACATTCGTCCGGGTGACGAGCTTATTCGTGACCTCGGTGGGCTTCACAAATTTTTCAATTGGGATGGTCCCATTCTTACAGACAGTGGTGGATTTCAGGTATTCTCACTTGCGGCAATCAGAAAAATCTCCGAGGAAGGTGTAACCTTCCAGTCGCATATGGACGGAAAAAGAATTTTTATGGGTCCCCGTGAGAGTATGAGAATTCAGGCAAATCTCGGTTCGGATATTGCTATGGCGTTTGATGAATGCGTAAAAAATCCTGCAGAGTACACCTACGCCAAGGCTTCCTGCGAGCGAACCACAAGGTGGCTGAAAATCTGCCGTGAAGAAGTTGCCAAAAACAAGCAGGAGGAAAACGCAATAAATCCCGGACAAGTGCTGTTTGGTATAAATCAGGGTGCTACTTTTGATGACCTGAGAATAAACCATATGAAGCAGATAGCAGAGCTTGAGCTTGACGGATATGCTATCGGTGGTCTTGCAGTCGGTGAGCCTGCTGAAGTTATGTACCACATTATTGATCAGGTAGAGCCGTTTGCACCAAAGGACAAGCCAAGATACCTTATGGGTGTCGGAACTCCCGTAAATATTCTTGAGGCAATAAATCGTGGTGTTGACTTTTTTGACTGTGTAATGCCTTCAAGAAACGCAAGACACGGTAATCTTTTCACCTGGCACGGTCATATGAATCTTAACAACAATAAGTACGAGCGTGACGCTCGTCCCATTGACGAGGGTTGTCAGTGTCCTACCTGCAAAAACTATTCAAGAGCTTATATCCGACATCTTTTCAAGGCTCGTGAGATGCTCGCTATGCGTCTTTGTGTTATTCACAATCTGTATTTCTACAATGAACTTACAGAGGAAATACGCAAGGCTATGGACGAGGACAGATGGGAAGGCTTCTACAATGAATATGTAGAAAAGCTCGGAATGCGTGTTGACGACTAAAAAATTGTAAATATTTACTCGTGCTATTGCAAAATCCAACAAGTTATGATATAATAAATTTCAGTTAAAAAACTCGGAGGTAATTAAAATGTCTTTATTTAATCAGTTCTATACTCTTGATGCTGCAGCAGATGCAGCAGCACAGCAGGCAGCAGGTGGAAGTATGTATACTTCTCTTATCCTTATCGTTGTAATGGTACTTGTTTTCTACTTTATCGGTGTTCGTCCCCAGAAGAAGCAGGAAAAGGAAACTCAGAAAATGAGAGACAGTCTCGCCGTTGGTGATGAAATCACAACTATTGGCGGTATTGTAGGTAAGGTTGTAAATGTCAGAGAGGATATGATATTTATCGAAACAGGCTCTGACAGAACAAAGATGAAAATTGCACGTTGGGCTATCCGTTCAATCGAAAAGAAGGTTGGCGAAGTAAAGGAAGCAAAGCCTGCGACCTTTAAAGTGAAAAAATAAATTTAAATGGCTGTTGCAAAATATGCAACAGCCATTTTTTTGCTTGTGTTTCTATCTTTTCTTTCTTTTTTTGCTCTTACTGCGTTTAGCACCTATATTTGTACCAATTATTGAAAAAACAACCGGTGTGCCGTAAAGAAATAAAATCTGCAAAACTGATGCGCTATTTTCCCGGGTAAAAAAACTTGAAATTAAAAAAAGTATTCCCGATATTATAATTCCCGTTACTATTCCTGTTAAAAGCTTGTTTTTACCGAAGCTGCGTTGTGTTGCTATTCCACAAAAAACAGATGAAAGCGCAAGTGTCAGAATGATTGATGCCGAAACAAGGGAATTTGGGTCGGGACTTTTTAAAAGCAATAGTGGAAGAAGCAAAATACAAAGCGCAAATACTATGCAAAATGTAAGTAGAGATTTTAAAATTTTTGAAAGTATCGAAGTGTTTTTTCCTTTATCCATAGTGTTTTCCTTTCAACTTTTTCTTTTTTACAATAAATTCTATGTCCGGGCATTTTAAAATATTACACACTTGAAAAAAAGTAAATAATATAGTATAATAAATCTAAATAAACATCGGAGGTTAAAAATGCCGGGGAAAGCCTTTCTGGAAATCACAAACGCCTGTAATCTATCCTGCTCGTTCTGTCACGGAACGAAACGGAAAATAAAATACATAACCGAGGAAGAATTCACCCTTGCTGCCACACAAATACGTCGGTATGCCGAGTATCTGTATTTTCACTTAATGGGTGAGCCTTTGCTTCATCCGAAGCTGAAGGAGTTTCTCGGTATTGCAAAGGAGCTTGGTTTTAAGGTTATACTTACGACAAACGGAACTCTGTTGAGACGTTGTCGTGATATACTCCTGTCGGAATATGCACCCTTTAAGGTGAGTATTTCGCTTCACAGCTTTGAGGCAAATAAAATAGGTATTCCTCTGTCGGAATACCTGGCTATGTGTTTTGAGTTTTGTAAAGTGGGCGCTGAAAACGGAATTATCTGTGTTATGAGACTCTGGAACAAGGGGTCTGAAAGCAGTACTCTTAACGACGAGATAATATCCGAAATGCACAAGTTTTTTGACGAAATCAGTCCTTGCGAGTGGAAAGAGATATACAGTGGATATAAAATCTGTGATAAAATTTTTCTTGAATGGGGAGAAAAATTTGATTGGCCTGACATTGACGGTGAATTTGTGGGGGAGAATCATTCCTGCTACGGACTTCGCGACCAATTCGGTATTCTTTCTGACGGAACGGTTGTCCCCTGCTGTCTTGATGCAGATGGAAGCATAAATCTTGGAAATATTTTCAAAACACCACTATCGGAAATTCTCTCGTCTCCTCATGCTGTAGCACTTCGGGAGTCCTTTATCGACAAAAATATAAAAGAGGAACTGTGCAGACGTTGTGGGTATGCTAAGGGGAAAAATTATAAATAAAACAGCAAGCACACGACCGCACCTTGTCGTGTGCTTTTGTTATATGCAAGGGACTTTATCCCCATACTACCCCACCATTTATTACGGGGGACGTTGTCCCCCTGTACCCCCGAGATACTTTTTCCCACCATAAAGCTGGAAAAAGTATCCAAAAAGAGCCCTAGTCAAGGGAAAAGGCTTTTTCCCTTGACAATCCCTTTTCCCGTAAGTTATTCTGATAAAATTTGATACTTTAATTTCTCGCCATCAACTTTGGCTCGGTCAATTTCTTCGAAATTGACACCTCGCATTATGGAAAAAAATCAAGTTATTTTTACAAAAAAACACGCCGACCTGTTTCACAAAGTGGAATAGTCCGGCGCAATATTTAAAGTTTTTTGCCCCTCTTTTTTTCAAAAAAGAGGGCGAGGGGTTTGGGGGCGAGAAGCCACCAAGAATATCTTACAATTCTAGCTTATAGTCGCCTGTTTTGATAAGTCCCATTTTTCTCATAATTTCATTGAAGAGAATCGAAAGAACAGCAGGAAGAACTATACAGGTTACAAGAACTCCAATCCATACATTTCCGTTTGTAATTCCCATATCAGTAAAGATACCGAGAGGGCCTACAAGTCCACAGGTACCCATACCTGCAGATACACCCGTACATTTTAGCTTAAACAGCATTGTTGAAACAGGTCCTGTTATTGCAGAGGCAAGTGTTGCAGGAATCCAGATAATCGGTTTCTTTGTAATATTACCCATCTGAAGCATTGATGTACCGAGTCCCTGCGCTACAATGCCACCCCATCTGTTTTCCCTGAAGCTTATAACTGCAAAACCTACCATCTGTGCACAGCAGCCTGCAGTTGCAGCACCACCTGCAAGTCCACTAATGCCAATCATAGCACAGATTGCCGCTGAAGAAATCGGAAGTGTGAGGATTATACCAACAACAACCGAGATTATAATTCCCATAAAGAAGGGCTGAATTTCTGTTGCAGTATTTATGAAATATCCGAGCCAATACATAGCATATGCAATAATCGGACACACAAGCTTTGATACGAGAAGTCCCGAGAAAATTGTAACTACGGGTGTTACAAGAATATCAACCTTTGTTTCCTTTGAAACCATCTTACCAAGCTCTACTGCAATAATTGTTGCAATAAACGCACCTGCAGGGCCTGCTGTAATTGATTTTTCAACTCCGTCAAGCATATATGTAAATGCAAGTCCGTTACCACAAAGTCCGACAACACCTGCACTGAAAAGTACAAGTGGTGGAGCTTTAAGTGCCGAGGCGATAGCTATACCGAGAATTGCACCCGTTGCACCTTTAGCATAGTTTGCTGCAAGCTTTAAAAATTCTGCTACATCGAAAAGTACTGCTACATTTCCGAGATATTTCCCGAGAGTTTCAAAAATCGTTCCGATAAGAAGCGACGAAAAAAGACCGAGTGCCATATAGCTCATACAGTCAATAAAATAAAGCTTTGGTGAAATTACAATGTTTTTACGATTTAAAAATGCTTTGAATTTGCTCATTTTCAGTTTCCTTTCATATTTGCTAATTGTATTTAATAAAATCAGCTTCTTGCAAAAAGCTTTCTTTTTATTCTTTTAAATAGTGGTAGCTTGTAGCTGTTCCAGGGAATAATTTTTTCACCGTCAACAATGAAGGCTTGTTTTGAAATCTGTGCAAGAGGTGTATCAGACAATGCGTCGGAATAGAATTTATCTATACTGCCCTTTTCAAAGCCTGCATTTAAGAAACGTCTTACCTTTTCTTCACCGTGACAGTTTTTCCCCGTTGTTTTACCCGTTTTACTGTCGACATCCGAAGCATAAAGATACTTAATACCGAGTTTTTCACAACAAGGCTTTACAAGAAAATACGGGGAAGCAGATATAATCACATCATCTTCCTTCTGCATTTCAAGGTAAAAGCTTTTAATTCTTCCGATGTTCTTATCCCAGAATTCGGGCAGTAGTTTTTCTGTGTCAATTCTTGAAAAATAAGAATAAAATTTCTCCTTATACTCTGTTTTTGACATTCGTTTGAATAAAATTTTTATGCTCGGACAGAACATCTTAAAAAGTCCAATCAGAAGCGACGGTTTTTTCGCGACACAAAAGAAATAAAATCTCGCACTACTGTCACCATCAAATATTGTCTTGTCAAAATCGTATACATTCATATTTTTTCCTGAAACCTTTTACAACAATACCACTTCAAAGCTTTGAAGTGGTACTATCCCAAAATTAACTGTTTTTAATAATAATTGCTGCAACTGTGTCTGCTACGTGCTCGCAGGCATCTGCACACTTTTCAAGATAGTCATATATTTCTCTGTTCGCAATTATTTCCGACAAATCTCTCTTACTCATATAGAGGTTTCTTACAGCCTTAAGATATATACTGTCACATTCCTCTTCCATATCATTAAGACTGATAATCAACTCCTGGAATCGGGAGGTTTTCTTATAGTTTTCAAGCTCAGAAAGAAGTTCCTTCATTGCCGCACAGCAACCGAGAATTTCCTTTGCCATAAGCAACTGTTCCTCTTGAACCTTGTCAACACACTGTATGTAGAAGCGCTGGAGAACTTCCTCGATTGTATCTGTAACCTCGTCTATGTTTTGACTCATAGTTGCAAGGTCTTCTCTGTCAAAGGGAGTAACAAATGCCTTTGCAAGTGCTACTGACATTTCGTGTCTTGTAGCGTCTCCCGTATGCTCAAGGGTATGCATTTTTACGAGCATTTCCTCTATTTTTTCGCTATTATAGTTTTCAAGACATTCAACAAGATATTTTGCTGCGTTATAGGAACATTCTGTTGCCTTGATAAAATTCTGATAGTAAAAACGGTCTGCCTTATTTGCCATAACTATACCTCTCTTATAATAATTTAGTTAAATATTACCAAAAACAGCTTTGTCATTAAAAATCCGATAAGTCCACATCCTGGGAAGGTAAGTACCCAAGTCAGTACCATTTCCTTAACGACACTCAGGTTTATTGCTTTAATACTTCTAACGGCACCAACACCCATAATTGCAGTTGTTTTTGCGTGTGTTGTGGAAACCGGCAAGCTCAGAACCGAGCAAAGCAATAACGATGAGGAAGCTGCAAGGTCAGCAGAAAAGCCCTGATATTTTTCAAGCTTTACCATATCCATACCAACTGATTTTATGATTTTCTTACCACCTATTGCAGTTCCAAGACACATAACAACAGCACACAAAACCATTATCCAGGTTTCCGGCACAGTACCTGTCGGGATATCTCTGCCCTGTGACATAAACAGACATAGAATTATAATACCCATAAATTTCTGACCATCCTGCGCTCCGTGCATAAAAGCAGAATATGCTGCACCAAAAATCTGTGCATACTTGAATATCGGCTCAGTTTTTCTGCGTTCTACGTTATAGAAAATCTTTGTTACAAGCTTACAAACAAGCCAGCCAAGACCAAAGCCCAATGTTACAGAAATTACGATACCGTAAAGCACCTTTACCCACTCAGCACCGTTAACACCGGCAAGTCCACCGTTAAGTGCTATAGCAGAGCCGGTAAGTCCTGCAATAAGTGCATGGCTCTCACTTGTGGGAATACCAAAAACGAAGGCAGCCGTTGCCCAGGTAACTATTGCAAACATTGCAGCACTCAGTGCTATAATTGACTTATCAGGATCACCACCAAAGTTAACCATTTTAGTTATGGTCTGTGCAACCTTGGGGCTAAGCATTGTCATAACATAAACACCGAGAAAATTAAATACAGCTGCCATAAGAATTGCACCCCTTGCTGACATACAACGGGTAACCACACAGGTTGCAATGGCGTTTGGTGCGTCTGTCCAGCCGTTTACAAGAATTACTCCCAGTGTCAGAATAACAGCTATACACAAAAGAGGATTTTGCATCATACTGTTCCAAAAGTTTTCGATTGATAAATCCATTTTTACCTCCTGATTTTTATGCAATATGCTGCTTGCGCTTACCTTGATATTTTACCATATTTTACAAATAATGTCAAGGGAATGTCAAAGAAATTCACAATCTTTGTACATATGACGCATACAATAATTCCCCGAAAGATAAGGTTTGTACTACACAACAAAAGAGCTATCGGTTTATTCCGATAGCCCTTTAAAGTTTGAGATTATTTTACTGAGCAGCTTCAACGATTATTGCAAAATCCTGTGCCTTAAGGGATGCGCCACCGATAAGACCACCGTCAACATTTTCCTTTGCAAGGAGTCCTGCGCAGTTCTTTGCGTTCATTGATCCACCGTACTGGATAATTGTATTCTGAGCAACCTTTTCGCCGTAAAGACCGATAATAACGTTTCTTACAACACCACAAGCTTCATCAGCCTGTTCATCTGTTGCAACCTTACCTGTACCAATTGCCCATACAGGCTCGTATGCGATTATAACGTTCTTCATTTGGTCTGCAGATACGCCCATAAGAGCGATTTTTGTCTGAAGTCCGAGAACTTCATTTGTAATATCCTGTTCTCTTTCGGTGAGCAGCTCGCCGATACAAAGGATTACCTTAAGTCCTGCGTCAAGAGCTGCAAGCACTCTCTTGTTAACAGTTTCGTTTGTTTCACCGAAATACTGTCTTCTCTCACTGTGACCGATAATTACATATTCAACACCAAGGTCAAGCAGCATTTCTGCTGAAATTTCACCGGTAAATGCTCCACTTTCTTCAAAGTGAACGTTCTGAGCGCCGATTTTGATGTTTGTTCCCTTTGTAGCTTCAATTGCATTCTGAAGATTTACAAAAGGTACGCAAGCTACGATGTCACAATTATCCTTTCCTGCAACCATTGGTGCAAGCTTTGAGAGAAACTCTACTGTTTCAGTAGGAGTCTTGTTCATTTTCCAGTTTCCTGCAATTACATTTCTTCTCATTGTTTTATTTCCTTTCAAAACTATGTTCAAAGGGCAAAGCTATGTCGCATTGCCCTCTTTTATTTATCTAATTACTTGTTGTTAAGAGCTGCTATACCGGGAAGTTCCTTGCCTTCAAGGAATTCGAGGGATGCACCGCCACCTGTTGAGATGTGTGTCATCTTATCAGCAAACCCGAGCTTTTCACAAGCAGCAGCAGAGTCACCACCACCGATAATGGAAATTGCTCCACTTTCAGCAACTGCCTTTGCTACATCAATTGTACCCTGTGCGAAGTTTGCCCATTCGGAAACGCCCATCGGTCCGTTCCAGATAACTGTTCCGGCACCCTCAATTGACTTTGCGAAAAGTTCTCTTGTCTTCTCACCAATATCAAGTCCCATCCAGCCGTCCGGAATAGAATCAGAGTAAATTCTCATAAATGTTGTGTTTTCATCATATTCCTTACCGATAACGTTATCAACAGGGAGAAGGAAGTTTACACCCTTTGCTCTTGCCTTGTCAAGCATTGACTTTGCAAGCTCGAGCTTATCGTCCTCACAGATTGATGTACCGATATCATTTCCGAGAGCCTTGAAGAAGGTGTAAGCCATACCACCACCGATAATGAGTGTATCAACCTTATCAATGAGGTTTTCAATAACACCGATTTTGTCAGAAACCTTAGCACCACCAAGGATTGCAACAAGAGGTCTCTTGGGGTCTGCAAGTGCTGTACCCATAACCTCGATTTCCTTCTGGATAAGGTATCCGCAAGCTGCGTCTTTTATAAATTCTGTAACACCTGCAGTTGAGCTGTGTGCTCTGTGAGCAGAACCGAATGCGTCATTTACATAGCAATCAGCAAACTGTGCAAGTTCCTTTGAGAAAGAGGGGTCGTTCTTTGTTTCTCTTGCATCGAAACGAACGTTCTCAAGAAGTACAGCTTCGCCTTCCTTGAGAGCTGCTACCTTTGCCTTTGCATCTTCACCGATAATATCGGTTGCAAATGTTACCTTGCCACCGAGAAGCTCGTTAAGTCTTTTTGCAACAGGTGCAAGAGTAAACTTTACCGGGTCTTCCTTTGCTGCCTTTTCAAGCATCTTAGCCTTAGCTTCTGCCTGTTCTGCTTCGGGAAGTGCTTCGATTTTTGCCTTTTCCTTCTTTGTAAGTCCGAAGCCTTCTGTTAAAACTGCGTGAGGTTTACCCATGTGGGAAGTGAGAATTACCTTTGCTCCATTATCAAGAAGGTACTTGATTGTAGGAATTGCACTTACAATTCTCTTGTCACTTGTAATTACGCCGTCCTTGAGCGGTACGTTGAAATCGCAACGAACAAGAACTCTTTTGCCACGTACTTCGATGTCTTCTACTGTCTTTTTGTTAAGCATAACTTGTCCTTTCCTTCTCCGACCAAAAGTCGGTGCAAGATCTTCACCTTGCTTTTATGAATATTTTAATAACTGAATTATAGCAGCTGTGTCAATATTTTAACAAACTGCACCAAATGACATTATAGCATATTATTTCCACTTTTTCAAGTCGTGGAGTAAAATTTTATATTTTTTTACAATTTGTACAATATGTTAGCAAAAATTCCTTCGACTTTGAGCCTGTCCTCTCCTTTGTCGATACTTGACAACACAGAAATTTTGTTGTATAATATATCTGTATAAATTTGTGAAAAATTGTCGAAGTTTAAATTATTTGTCAAGAAAGGACCGAGTTATGAAGCTATTTGCAAGACAGCCAAAAGTTGCCTGCCCAAGATGCAAGACTCTCCATAATATAAATCCGGAAAATACCTGCCCTGTTTGCGGCACAAAATACAAGCTTCCCCCTGAAGCTGTTAAAAACGTCACTGAAGAACGCACCTCTTCTGTAGGTAATATAACAGAATCCATCTCATCAAAATTCAGACTACTTATTCAGGGCATCAAAAATATGAAGCAGAAAACAAAACGCCTGATTCGGCTGTTTGCTTCTCTTTTTGCTGTTATTGTTTTGTTCCTTGTGGTTATAATTCTTTGTTTTTCCGACAAGGAGCCTTTAATTTTTAATGCAAGCAAGCTTTCAAATCAGCCCCTGTTTTATTACACAACAGATAATAACCTCAACTGCCTTTTCCCGAATGGTAAAAATGTCGAAATCGGTACAGGTGTTTTGCGTGATTATTCTGCTTCAAATGACGGAAAAAGTGTTTATCTGACTTTTTCGGGCGAGTTTGAGCTGGATCATACCTCATATTCAGGGCCTACAGCGTCAAATCATCTGCTTTCAATAGAAAACTTCGAGAAAGTGCGCTACATATACGATAACCCCGACTCTGTTCCGGAAATTCTGTGTGGTGGAAATAACGAATATCTTTATATTCTCAACAATCTTGGTGGAGAATCGGATTTTCGTGAACTGGCTCTGATAAAAAAGAACGACGAGCCGTTAAACATTTCCAACGGTGTAAAGGAAGTTGCAATATCCCCTAACGGACATTACGTACTTTTCAGTATCGACGACAACGGTGCTTCAAAGCTTCTTACATACAACACAAAAACAGGTAAAACCGAAAATCCCGGTATAAAGAATGCAACTCCCCTGTCTATTGATAACAAGGGTGAGTATCTTATCTATGCTAAAAAGGACAGCACTAATACTATGAGTATCGTTGCTGAAAAAACCACCTCTGAACGTGTTGAAATCCCTGTTATCACCGATACAAGCTTCAGCCGGATAATCTTTTCACAGGACAGAAGAAGTCTTGCACTTGAATATTCCGACAGAACAACCTTCTATACCTGTGGCTCGGATACCTATTCAACCGTTTTGACTTATGACGGTTCACTTTTCGGCTACAATATCGACGAGAATGCAGATTACAATATTATCACCATTACAGAAATTCCCGAAATATCCGGCGCCTTTGGTGCAGAGCTGCTTCCCTACTATTTCTTTGATAAGGAAAGGCAAGGAATTTACTGTGTAGAAAAAGACGGAGCAAAGATGCCTGTATTTGACAGGACTTTTGAACAAGTCAAAATTTCAGAAAACGGATATGCTGCTTTTGTTTCGGAAGGAATACTTTATTCAGGTAAGCTTTCGGTAAAATCACCTGACCTTTGTGAAATAATGCAAATGACAGATATGACACTTCGTGATATTTCAAGTGACGGTAAGCACATCTATTTAAGTGATCTTGACGGAAACTTATTCTCTGTAAGATACGGAAAGAAGAATGATACTCCCGTGAAGGTGTTTGTTGACCCTGATGTTATCAGTTTTTCTGAGGACGGTAAAAAGCTTCTTATTGTAAGTGACGGTCTGCTTTCAATCATCAAGGGCAGTAAAGTAACTACGGTCTGTGACGGAATAGTTCCGGAATGCACCGTGAAGGTTGACGGCAATCTGTCACATTTTATATACGCTAAAGCTCAGTACAGCTACGGCGAAAAGACAGACGAGCTTGGTCTTTACATTTACAAAAACGGAAACTCAAAGCTTATAACCGATAACTTCAAATCTATGCTAAATAAAGTAAGTGACAGAATTGATATTACTGCTTCCTACTACACAGACACGGGAATTGAATATTAAACGAAAGGTTAAAATTTAAAATGAGTGAAAGAATAAGTAAAGAAAATTATTACCTTGATATAGCTTGTACTGTTGCCTCAAGAGGTACTTGTCTACGCAAAAAATACGGTGCTATAATCGTTAAAAATGATGTAATTGTATCAACAGGCTATGTTGGAGCGCCACGTGGCAGACAGAACTGTATTGATATGGGACACTGCACAAGAGAGACTCTTAATATCCCCAGAGGTGAAAGATACGAGCTTTGCCGTTCTGTACACGCAGAAGCGAATGCAATAATTTCAGCTTCCCGTGAACAGATGCTGGGTGCAACTATGTACCTTTGTGGTATAGACTGTAAGACAGGTGCACTCGTTGCAGATGCGTGCTGTTGTCAGATGTGTAAGCGACTTGTAATAAATGCCGGAATCGAAAAGGTTATCGTCAGAAATACCGACAAGGAATTTACAGTATACAATGTTCAGGACTGGATAACCGATGACGACAGTATCGGTGGAAAGCTCGGTTATTGATATTCAGGAAAGGCAATGACTTTGAAAAAAATTTTATTTGTCTGTACGGGTAATACCTGCAGAAGTCCTATGGCTCAGGCACTTTTTAATAAAAAGGCACATGAAAACGGCATTCCTGCAAAAGCTCTTTCGGCAGGTCTTTCTGCTTCTGGCGAAAATGCAAGCGAAAACGCAGTAAAAGCTCTTGAAAAGTACGGAATAAAAGGGTTTTCGCATATATCTCAGAATGTGTCCGAAGAGCTTATTTCCGACTGCGATTATGTTATCGGGATAAGTAGCAGGCACGCAGAAATCCTTGTGTCTCTTTTTCCGAAGTATTCCGATAAAATCTATTCCTTCCCTGCCGACATTTCCGACCCTTACGGTGCAAATCTTGATGTGTATCTTGAAACCTGTTCGGAAATATGCGACGGAATCGATATAATTCTGAAAGAAATAGTGTAAAATGTTATGGAAATAAAAATTGAAAAGCTTTCCCCCTATCACATTGACGGACTGTGCGAGATTGAAAACGCCTGTTTTTCCGAGCCCTGGTCAAGAAACTCTCTTGCAGCACTTACAGAATGTGATTATGCAGTATATTTTGTTGCAACAGATGAAAAAGACCGGGTATGTGGTTACTGTGGGATGTACACCTCCTTTGAGGTAGGGGCAATTAACAATGTAGGAGTCCTTCCGGAATACAGAAGAAACGGAATTGCCGACAAATTATTGTCCGAGCTTATTTCATACTCGAAAAACAACGGCATCACACTTATAACTCTTGAGGTTCGCTCCTCTAACACCGGCGCTATAGCTCTTTACGAAAAGCACAGCTTTTCTCTTGTAGGAGTCAGGAAGAATTACTACAAAAAGCCTACAGAAGATGCTCTGCTTTATAATCTTGAAATCAAATAACCTGATATCCCCGAAAGGAAACCCTTATTTTTATGAAAATTTTATCGATAGAATCCTCTTGTGATGAAACCTGTGCTGCTGTCGTTGAGGATGGCAGATATATTCTTTCAAATATAGTGGCATCGCAAATAGAAACCCACGCACTTTACGGTGGAGTTGTTCCCGAAATTGCTTCACGTGCTCATTCCGAGGCAATCAGCAGTGTTTGTGAACAGGCACTGACAGAAGCCAAGGTCACAATGAAGGATATTGATGCAGTTGCAGTTACCAACTGTCCGGGACTTATCGGTGCACTTTTAGTAGGTGTAAACTTTGCCAAAAGCCTTGCTTTCGCATATAACAAGCCTCTTATTCCGGTACATCACATAAAAGCACATATTGCAGCACTCTACACAGTTTATAATGGTGAAAACGACAGCGAAAAGCTTGAGCCTCCCTTTGTAGCACTTGTAGCAAGTGGTGGTCATACATCACTTATAAACGTTAAAACATATGTAGATTTTGAAATTTTGGGTACGACACGAGATGATGCTGCAGGCGAATGCTTTGATAAAATCGCAAGACTTCTCGGTTTTCCGTATCCGGGTGGTGCTAAAATGGATAAGGCTGCTTATGACGGGGACAGCGAAAGATACAAATTCTCTGATGCTCATGTGAAGGATGCTCCACTTGATTTTTCTTTTTCTGGACTTAAAACAAGTGCAGTAAACGCACTTCACACAGCGCAGCAAAAGGGAGAAGAAATAAATATTACAGATTTTTCTGCTTCCTTTACAAAGGCAGTTGTACACGCAATTATATCAAGAATTGAGCTTTTATTTAAGGACAGAGAAAAATTCTCTTCAAAAAAACTTGCAATTGCAGGTGGAGTTGCAGCTAACAGTCATCTTAGAACTGCTCTTACTTCTCTTTGCCAAAAGTACGATGTCACACTTTATCTGCCGCCAAAGCATCTGTGTGGTGATAACGGTGTTATGACAGGTGCACAAGGATATTATGAATATATAAACACACCGGTTGAAAATCACGGCATTTTCTTTGATACTTCACTTAATGCATATGCAACCAAGGATTGCGACAAAAGATAAATAAAGATATATTGAAAGGTAAAATCCATGAATAATCAAGATAACAAGAACAAAAAACAAATCTCCTCTGCTGTAATTAACAGACTTCCGAGATATTACAGATACCTGCGTGAGCTGATACGTGCAGGTATTATGAGAATTTCCTCAAAGGACCTGGCGCAAAGAATGGATGTAACGGCGTCTCTTATCCGTCAGGACCTTAACTGTTTTGGTGGCTTTGGTCAGCAAGGGTATGGTTATAACGTAAAACACCTTTACGGTGAGATTTCAAATATTCTGGGTGTGGAAAATCATTACAGTGCAATTATTATCGGTATGGGTAATCTCGGCAGAGCTCTTGCAAACAATCCTCTTTTCGAAAAGAGAAATGTATCTATAAAGGGACTTTTTGATATTGCTCCTGATGTAATAGGCACAAAAATTGCAGGTCTCACGGTTGACGATATGAAAAATGTCAGCAAATTCTGTGCTGACAACAAAATTGATATTGCAGTTCTGACGTTACCTAAACAGGAAGCTCCGGCAGCAGCAAAGCTGCTTGCCCAGGCAGGTATACGTGGTTTCTGGAACTTTTCAAACATGGAATTGAGCCTTCCTGATTTCAATGTAAAAATCGAGAACATTCATCTTGGCGATACTCTTATGACTCTTTGCTATGAGCTTGCAAAAGAAGACAGCGAAAAGAAGAAAAAGTAAATTACATAAGCAAAGCAATTCTGAAACATGCAGTCTGAAAATCTACGGTGATGAGAATCCGTCAAGAAACGAGAATTGTATATAGCATAAAAACTAAACAAAAAAACGGCGCAGGAGCCGTTTTTCTGATTATTCTTACATTATGTATTTTATTTCATATCCTTCCAGTCGTCACTGCAAAGGAAGGTAATTGCACGTTCAACTGCGTCCTTTGAGTCTCCCCACGGTTCTTGGTCATAACGGTAGTCGAACTTCTTGCAGAACCAGGAAACATCACCCGAGAGCTTTTCAAGATACCTTGTCTGAAGCTCATTTATATCCTCTAAAAAATCAGGATAAAGTTTTTTTGGAAGATGCTTTTGTGCTGTACGCAAAAAGGTTCTGTAATGCTCAAGGCATATGTACGGCTGATTTTTAAGGTAGGCTCTGAACTGTTTTTCCCTCTCCCAAAGGTATACGGCAGTTACAAACATCTTTGATATTTTCCCTTCGATTCTGTCGCAGACATAGCAGGAATCCGAGAGCGTATCAATATTCTCTGCTGCACGCAAGCCCGAATCACGACACAAAATTGACGGCTTTGCAGAAACCTTGCTTCGTATATGTTCCAGGTGACTTTCAAGCATAAGCCCCATTCCGAGTCTGTTTTTCATAGTGAACATTTTAGCAAAATGACGGGAACAGAAGCCCTTTTTATTCGTTTCTATCCGTATGTCCGGCTCCATCATTGATGCACCCAGAATTAAATCAAGTTCAGCCTCTTCAAGCTCACGGAAAAGCGTGCAAAAAGGACAGCCGTCTGCCTTTTCAAATGCCATATTGACAGGTATGGTATATATTTTTTCATCCATAATAATTCACTCCTAAATAGTATTACAGTACTATTTTATCACAAACAGAAAATAATTCAAGTGGAATATATAAATAAAGTCTGAATTTAATTATTGGTAACAAAATGAATACATTACAAAGTAATATAATTTTTGAAAACAACAAAACACTTCTACGGGGACAAAATGATTTTATTCCCGAACAAATCTTTGACTGCGGTCAATGCTTTCGGTTTGATAAAAAAAGCGACGGAAGCTATTTCGGTGTCGCAAAGGGGAAATACATACAGGTTACACAGAAAAACGGCGATATAATCCTTGAAAATTGTACAAAGGATGACTTTGAAAAAATCTTCTCTGATTTTTTTGACCTATCCTTTGACTACTCGCAGGCAAGGAAAACACTTAATATTGATAATACTCTTGCAAAGGCCTCTGATTTCGGAAAGGGTATCCGTATTCTTCATCAGGACGAATGGGAGACTCTTTGTTCTTTCATAATAAGCCAGAACAACAATATTCCGAGAATCAAGGGGATTATAAAAAATCTCTGTCGCACCTATGGTAAAGAAATTTACACAACCGAAGATGGTGAAAAGCACTATTCCTTTCCGGATGCTGAAACTGTAGCAATGGCAGGAATTTCCGGCATGGCAGATTTGCGTTGCGGATTTCGTGCAAAGTACATATATGATGCAGCTTCAAAGGTTGCAAGCGGTGAAATAGACCTGTCACTTCCCTACTCACTGTCATACGGTGATGCCTGCAGTTATCTTATGCAAATCAAGGGTGTCGGACTCAAGGTTGCCTCGTGTGTATGCCTTTTTGCATACCGTAAATATGATGCTTTCCCGGTCGACGTATGGGTTAAGAGAATACTCGACAAGTACTATGACGGCAAGGTGAGCGCCGAATACTTCGGAGAGTACGCAGGACTTGCGCAACAGTATCTTTTTTACTATGAAAGATGCGAAAATAATATTTATTTGAATTAGGAGTTACAATGTTTACACAGAATAAAATATATGTTGCGACGCTTTGCAACGAATGTGGTGCACAAATAAAGCAGGAATTATCTTTGTTTTCTCTATCCGGTGGTAAGGTAAATATAAAATGCCCGAATTGTGGAAGAAGTACACTTGGAATTTCCCGAAGTACTGACGGAAAAATTCACTTTGATGTGCCTTGCGTATTCTGTCCACATCCTCATCCGTATACCGTTTCGGAGGAAACAGTTTTTACAAAAGACCTTTTTACCCTAAAATGTACCTTTACACAGTATGATATCTGCTTTAGCGGAAAAAAGGAAAATGTAGAGAAAGCGCTAAGCGACTATAGCGCAGACCTCAACCGAATGATGCTTGAGAATATGAATAACTCACAGCAGGAATCATTTGATTCTGATGACGATTTTGAAGATACCTCAAAACAACTTGAAGTAATATTGAGCTTTATAAACGAATGTGCAAATAACGGTGATATTCTGTGCAGATGCGCAAACATGAAAACTGCGCCCGGAGTTGAAATGCAGTTTCTCGACGAAGCAATAGCTCTTGTATGCCGAGAATGTGGCAGGCGTATCGAAATACCGATATTTGACGGCGATATAATTGATGGGCTGATTGATGAGGGCAAAATTGTACTTGATGACAAAGAGTAAAAAAATAAAACCACCGTATCGGTGGTTTTATTTTTTTATTATTCTTCGTCAACAAAAACTTTCTTTACTGCTTCAAGCATGCCGTAGCCGTTCAGGTCGTCAGGCTCAAGGTAGCTTGTTTCTGTCCACTCATTCCAGGAATTAACAGTAATAAGTGGGTAAGCGTTCTTATGTTCTGAAGTAAATTTCTTAACAGCTCTCAGATGCTTTTCAAAGTTTTCGGGAGTGTTATTTTGTGAAATAATCGGTCTGAAGGTATTATATCTCGGGTTGTTATCCCAACCAACAGAAACGTGAGGGCAGTAAAGTGCACCGTTATAGCTTTCTGCATAGTCCTTCCAGATTCCCTGAAGTTCAGGTATGAGAGTTTCGTAATCACGACAGAAATCCTCTACCATATCAAGATACTGGTAGTTTGTAACAGAGTCAAAGCCGAGTGCCTTCACCTGCTCAACAGTAACATCGGCACCACCGTCGCCTGTACCTGTAAGGTCATCTTTAACAAGCTTTTCAAGCCACTTGCTTGTAACAAGCTGTATATGAACACCCTTGTGGCCTCTTTCAACTGCCATTTCACGAAGCATGTTGAGTGCCTGCTTTGTACCCTCAATACCACCGAAGCCTTTTATAAAGGTTGTAATCTGGTAGATTGAAACAACCGGCTTTCCGTCAATTTTATAGTAATTATCAAGGCAGAAATACTTGTCAAGCCAACGTGTGCAGATTGTTCTGAACTGCTCAAGATTTACTCTTCCGTCCCAGAGCATATAGGGTGTACCTGCTGTTCTCTTGTCCCATACACTTCCAACAGAATGGTTTGCGTACATAAGAAAGAATTTCATCTTCTTATTGTTTGCTGCCTTCAAAAAGCCGTCGTTCAGGCAATTTTCAAGGAAAGGACGGTTGTCGTACCAATACCAGTCATAGATAAATACGTTTACGCCGTGACGGATTGCAGCCTCAATCTGCATTTCCATAACATACGGGTCACCCTCGTTGACATACCCCCACAGAGGCTTTCTAGGCCACTTATGACCTTCAAATTTCGCCTGTGCTGCCTTTACTGTCTGCCATTCGCCATAGCCTTCGGGCCAGAAAATTCTTGAACGCAGGTCGTCTCCCGAATAAGACGGCCAGATATATGCCGCTACATCATATTTTTGCATAATCCCCCTCCTTGTTGTCGTATCTCTTGTAAAATAATGTAAATATTATTTTTCCTGTTTTGATTTTATCATAAAAAAACCTAAAAGTAAATAGGAAAACGCACATATTTTTTCGTTTTTGGTGTATATTTTTTAAAATATATTTTAGCTCTGCTGATATGACAACGGTGTGACTGAATCACGGATATAAGCTTTATAAAATTTTAAAAAAACAAAACGGACCGAAAACAAAAATAAAGCGACCTTTACTTAATTGTATTTTCAGAAAAAACCTGAAAAATCAATATCGTAATTTTTTAAACACCTGAAGCTTTTAACAAACAGAATACATCTCTCATAGTATGTATCAGAGCACCGGAAAACGGTACTCAAAATTAACTTGGAGGTACTCATCATGGGTGGATGTCTTTGTAATGCTTTCAGCGGTGACAACAACAACAGTATCTGGATTATAGTTCTTATCGCTATTCTTTTCCTTTGCTGCTCTTGCAACGGTTAATAACTTTTAATTTTTAAAATCAGTTTACCTGTGCAACCACTGAAGAGGGGGCTGCTGCGATTGGCAGTAGCCCCCTTGACCTTTTTATTTGAGAAAATTATAAATACTCCTTGAGTTTACTTATTCTGTTTTCCTCAAGTGTACGCAGACGAACACACAAATCTTTCACATTCTCGTCACCCTCGTAGGAATTCAGAAGCTTCAGGCTCTTTGTAACGCCCATTGTAGTACCCTTTATCATCATATCAGCAAGCTTTGATGTTGATTCATCAAAGGCTGTCTGCATTTGTGTCATAAGCTCGGTAGATGCCTTTGCCATCATTCCTATCCCTTTTGGTGCCTCGCCACGTTGTGCAAGCATTCTTTCAGCTTCCATATGAATAAGCTTATACTCCTGAACTTCGTGCATCAGCTCATCCCTGAGGCCTGTATCCTTCACTCTTTTAAGAATACTGTTTATTCCCTCAATTCCCATTTCACAGCTTTTTATCATATGCTCAAGCAGTTCTACTTCTCCTGTTTTCATTTTTACCCTCCATATTTTTATATAAATTAAGCATAGTTTTGTTTCCGTTTCGTTATCCTTCCCTTCTTTTTTGTAAATTATGTATTTACTATTGACTTTTGTTTTTTTATATGTTATAATGAATTGACTAATAAATATTAGAAAAGGAGAACGATATGGCAAAGAAAGTAACTATGACTGATATTGCAAAGGAATGTGGTGTAAGCCAGACACTTGTATCCTTTGTTCTTAACGGCGTTACAAACAAGGGAATAAGCGAGGAAACGCAAAAAAAGGTTATGACTGCGGCACGTAAGCTCGGATATTTCTCGGGGAAGCCACTGTTTGCAGCAGGCAACAGCACACCTGCAGTTTTCTTCCTGTGCGATAGCTATGACAATATCTGCAACAAGGTTTTCTCTGCATTGTCGGAGCATATGTCCGACGGTGAGACAGAGCTTGTGCATCTTGGAAGCACCGGCGGTAAGGGTGTCAAAAAAATCACAGAGAAACTTCAGAAAAACATTCAGAGAGTACAGAAAATTGTATACATAACAGATGCTTCAGACAAAAGCTCAGACTTCCTTTCAAAGCTTTCAGAAATTCCCAATCTTTCAGAAAAGCTTTTCCTTATTGCGGAAGGTGATATTCAGGGTGCAAATGTAAAGCTTTGTGACTTTTCTCTTGCAAATGCAGCTACAGCCTATATGAACGAGCTTGGCTACAACTCGGTTGCGTATCTTTCTGAGGGGAAAACTTCCGGTTACAGAGGTTATATTTCCTGCGTGGAAAAGCTTAAAATGCGTGATTATTCGGTAAACCTTGAAGAAGCGCTGAATTATCGCAGACGCTTTGATGCGATTGTGGTTGAAGGCTGCGCTCTTGCAGTAAAGCTTTATTTGTATTTTGCCGCTAATAAATTATTAGATTTCGACAAAATACCTGTTATCTGTACAGGAGACGACAGCCTGTGTGATGTTTTACCCGTGTCTCTTACAACTGCCGACTTTGATTATGCTCCTCTTGCAAAAGCAATAATCGGTGGAAAGTCAGTCGATGACCTGATTGAAATATCGCTTCGTGATTCTCACGAGCCACAAAACAGTGCAAATTCCTCAAATTCCGACTCTGTATGGCTTTTGTAATTTTTAAAAATACTCCAAATATCAGAAAAAGGCGGTTCTACCGTCTTTTTTTGCTTAAATTTATGTAAACATTTTATTATTCCCTTGAAAAAGTGTTTTGTTTGTGGTACAATATATAATGTATTATAATGTAAATATCCCCTTACACTGAAAGGAATAACTATGGCAGATACAAAAATCAAAGTTGCATTTGTTTCTCTCGGTTGCGAGAAAAACAGAATAGATACAGAAGTTATGCTCAAAAAGCTTGTTGACGCAGGAATGGAAATTGTAGCTGAAGATATCGAAGCTGACGTTATTGTTATAAACACCTGTGCATTCATTGAAGATGCAAAAAAAGAAGCTATTGAGAATATTCTCGACGTGTCCTGGCTTCGTGAAAACAGAACTTTGCGTGGAATTGTTGTCACGGGCTGTATGGCACAAAGATACAAAGAAGAGCTCTTTTCCGAGCTTCCGGAAATTGATGCTCTTGTGGGCGTTGGTGACCTTGGAAATATTATTGCAGCTGTAAAGCACGCATATGAGAATGGTGGAAAGGGTGCAAATGCCGGTGATAAGTACTGTTGTATTACAAAACCCGAAAATCAGCCTTTAGGGCAGGACAGAGTTATCACAACTCCCGAATATTCTGCATATATCAAAATTTCCGAAGGTTGTGACAATAAATGTACCTACTGTGTAATACCACAGCTCAGGGGAAAATTCCGTAGCCGTACAATCGAAGATGTTGTCCGTGAGGCACGTGAGCTTGCCGACATGGGTACAACCGAGCTTATTGTAATTTCACAGGATACAACACGTTACGGTCTTGATATTTACGGGGAATTGAAACTTGCAGCTTTACTTCGTGAGCTTTGTCGCATTGAAAAGCTCCGCTGGATAAGAATTCTCTACTGTTATCCCGAAGAAATCACCGACGATCTTATTGATGTTATAAAGAGCGAGGACAAAATCGTAAAGTACATAGATATGCCAATACAGCACATATCCGATAAGATACTCAAGCTTATGAATCGCAGAGGAAACAGCGCACTTATAAAGGAACGCATAGCGGCTCTGCGTAGTGCAATTCCGAATCTTGTACTCAGAACAACCGTAATTGTAGGTTTTCCGGGTGAAAAAGGCGAGGATTTTGCAACTCTTGCAGAATTCTTAAAGGAAACAAAGTTTGAAAGACTCGGCGTTTTCACTTTTTCCGAAGAAGAAGGTACTCCTGCAGCATTACTGCCTGATAAAGTATCGGAAAAGCAAGCACAGCGACGTTGTGATTCGCTTATGTCAAATCAATATGAAATCCACGCAAAAAACAACGAAAAGAATGTCGGAAAGACAATCGAGGTTCTTTGCGAAGGTTTTGATGCCGTATCCGAAACCTATTACGGAAGAAGTGTTTATGATGCACCGGAAATTGACGGAAAGGTTTATTTTTCAAGTGACAGACGTATAAATGAAGGCGAATATGTAAATGTAAAGATAAGTGAAGCTGTAGACTATGACCTCATCGGAGAGCGAATTTAGTTTTTTGATTTTTTATAGGAGAATATTATGAATTTACCTAATAAACTTACAATACTTCGTGTTATTCTTGTTCCGTTTTTTGTTCTGGCAATTCTTTTGCCCGATTCTGTACTGTCCCCGACAGCCTCAAGTATAGTTGCCTCTTGTCTGTTTATTCTTTCTGCAATTACCGATTTTATCGACGGAAAGATAGCAAGAAAACGTAATATCATCACAAATTTCGGAAAATTTATGGACCCCCTTGCAGACAAGTTTATGATTATATCTGCACTTGTTGCAATATGTGTAAAATTCACCTATCTGTCAAGTGTTCTTGTCTGGATAACCCTGCTTGTTATTTTCCGCGAGCTTGCTGTTACTTCACTAAGACTCCTTGCAAGCTCAAGTGACGGCACGGTTATTGCTGCATCAAAATCGGGAAAGGTTAAAACCGCAGTACAGTGCTTTGCAATTCTTGCAATACTGCTTGAAAATGTAATTTTACCGTTCCCTCTCTTTACGCAAATCCACCTTCTGAGTTGGATTGCAATCGTCCTTCTGACATTTTTCACCATTTACTCGGGAATTGAGTATTTCATAATTTACAAAGATTTTTTAAATATAAAATAATATTTGTTTTTCAGGAGAAACACTATGAAGCTTTTTAATTCACTCACAAGACAAAAGGAAGAATTCGTGCCGCTTGACGGAAAAAATGTAAAAATGTATGCTTGCGGTCCGACTGTATACAACTATTTTCATATCGGTAACGCAAGATGCTTTATAATTTTTGATTTTCTTCGCAGATACCTTGAATACAGAGGCTACAACGTGACCTTTGTACAGAATTTTACCGACATTGACGATAAAATGATAAAAAAGGCAAACGAAGAAGGCGTAACCGTCAAGGATATTGCCGACAAGTATATTGCCGAATATTTCACAGACGCAAAGGGGCTCGGAATTGCTCCGGCAACAGTACACCCGAGAGCTACAGACAATATCGAAAGAATTATCGACATTGTTAAAACTTTAGAGGACGGTGGTTTCGCGTATGCTGTAAAGCCTCTGGATGAGAGCGAGGGCATGGACGTTTATTACAGCACACGTTCTTTTAAGGGCTACGGAAAGCTCTCGCATCAGTCTGTTGACGACCTTATGCAGGGTGCAAGTGAGAGAACATATATTGACGACATAAAGAGAGATACCCTTGACTTTGCGCTCTGGAAAGCTGCAAAGCCGGGTGAGCCGAGCTGGGATTCACCCTGGGGTAAAGGCAGACCCGGCTGGCATATTGAATGCTCTGCTATGGTAAAGAATTTCCTCGGCGATAATATTGATATTCACTGCGGTGGTCAGGACCTTACCTTCCCTCACCACGAAAATGAAATTGCACAATCCGAAGCCTATGACAAGTGCTGTGGCTGTGCTGATACACAGTTCTCTCGTTTCTGGCTGCACAATGCATACATAAACGTTGACGGTGAGAAGATGGCAAAATCTGCAGGAAACTTCTTTACTGTCCGAGATGCAGCAAAGGTGTACGGCTACGAAGCCATAAGATATTTCATAATTTCGGCTTATTACAGAAGCCCCGTAAACTTCTCAGAGGACACCCTCAAGCAAGCAAAGGCGTCTCTTGAAAGACTGCACACCTGCGAGGAAAACCTGAAGTTCAGACTTGCAAACGCAGAAAAAGGTACAAAAATAACAGAGGAAGAAAACGGTAAAATCTCTCTGTTTGAGTCTCACAAGCAGAAAATGTGCGACTCTCTTGATGACGATTTCAATACTGCAGATGCTATGGGTTGTGTTTTTGAGCTTTGCAGAGATATAAATACTGCTCTGCGCGAGGAAGTTCTTTCCGAAGAATTCCTGACCGGTGCATACGGTATATACCACGAAATTCTCTCTCTCTTCGGTTTTGAACTGAAAGAAGAAGAAAACGGCGACGAGGCTTACATTGAAGAAATGATTGCAAAAAGAGCTGCAGCTAAAAAGGAAAAGAATTATGCCGAGGCTGACAGAATAAGAGATGAGCTAAAGGAAAAGGGTATTATACTTGAGGATACACCACAGGGTGTTAAGTGGAAGAGAGCATAAATTATGAACTCTGCAAACCTTATACCTACCCTGGCTCTGGCATATCTTGGCGACTCTGTAATAGAGCTTCTTGTTCGTGATATGCTCGTTTCAAAGGGAATATGCCATCCAAAGGACCTGAATATTGCGTCAAGGGATTTTGTGACCTTAGAGTCGCAAAGTAACGCAGTGGAAAGAATATTACCGATACTTTCGGAGGATGAACTTACAATGTTCAAGCGTGGCAGAAACTCAAAGCCACACACAACGCCAAAACACGGTGACAAGATTCAGTATCTTCGTGCAACAGGGCTTGAGGTACTGTTTGGTTATCTTTACAAATGCAATAAAACAGAAAGAATGATTGAGCTATTTAAAATGGCATTCTGTGAAAAGTGCGAAAATGAAAATTCAATAAACACAAAGGAATAAAAAATTGGCAGATATATTTGATTTATTTAAAAAAATCGAGAGTGCAAGTGCAAATAATAATGCACCGATTTCAAAAATAATTGTAGGTCTTGGAAATCCGGGTAAGGAATACGCCTTTACAAGACACAACACGGGATTTTTGGCTCTCGATTATATTTCCGACAAATTAAATGTTAAAATCAACCGTTCAAAATTTGCGTCTCTTATGTGCGAAGCAAGCTTTGGGGGTAAAAGGGTGCTTCTTATGCAGCCACAGACTTATATGAACAATTCCGGTGAGGCTGTCGCACAGGCTGCAAGCTTTTACAAAATTGCACCAGAAGATATAATTGTAATTTTTGACGATATAAGTCTTCCGGTCGGAAAGCTGCGTATTCGTAAAAGTGGTTCTGCAGGAGGACACAACGGAATAAAGTCTATAATTGCACAGCTTGGAAGTGACAAATTTCCGAGAATTAAGGTTGGCGTCGGTGAAAAGCCTCATCCTGAAATGGATCTTGCCGATCATGTTTTGTCGCAATTTCCAAAGGCAGAACAGGAACTCTTGTTTGCGACCTTTGGTGATATTTATGAGGCTGCAGGACTTATGCTTGAAGGAAAAACCGACGAGGCTATGAACAAATACAACTGACTTGTGTCAGAATTCGTTGTTTCTATCCCCTTACGAAAGGAATTTTTAATGAACATACTGGGTCACTTTAAAACAATTACAAAACACAGACACAAGGTTATTGAGCATTGTGCAAAATGCGGAATCCTATGGCGAGGTCTTCTTCACGACCTTTCAAAATATACACCTACCGAGTTTATACCCGGTGCTAAATACTATCTCGGAACAAGAAGTCCAAACGAGGCAGAGCGAGAGGACACAGGGTATTCCTCTGCGTGGCTTCACCACAAGGGCAGAAACAGACATCACTTTGAATACTGGACAGACTACAATATGAAAGAACGCAAGGTTATGCCGGTAAAAATGCCCTTTGTTTTCCTTGTGGAAATGTTTTGTGACAGAGTTGCCGCAAGTAAGATTTATCAGAAAGAAAATTACACCGATTCTCATCCGGTTGAATATTTCCTCCGGGCAAAGACAACACGTTTTATTCATCCCGAGACCTCTGATGAGCTGGAAAGACTCCTTACCATGCTGAGAGATAAAGGAGAAAAGGAAACCTTCGCTCATATAAGAGGGCTTATAAAGTCAAAATATCAGTACTGATATAAGGTTGACATACAGTAACTTTTATGGTAAAATGAACTTTGGCGCAGTTTACAACAGCTAATATAAAAACCGAATGGAGATTATATGTTTATATCCGAATTACCACGTGAAAAATATGAAGACTATGTTCTTCATTACACCTACACTTCAGACAGTCACTACAAGGCCGAACTTGCAGAAACAGATACTTCTTTTTCTTTTAATTTCACGCTCGAGAAGCTTCCCGAAGTCCTCGACAGGGATTGCTTTGACACACTTTTTCAGCCTTATTGGAACGGTGTTTCGGCATACGGCGTTTTTGAAGTTGAAGAAGCAGCCGAGCCGATTGCGATACTAGAGACAGCTCGTGAAGAATGGAATAACAGACTTATTATCACGCAACTTTTAGTAAACGAGGGCTACAGAGGACAAGGTATCGGAAAAATGCTGGTGGATAAGGCAATTGAAATTGCAAAAGAAGAGGATTTCAGGCTTATTACTCTTGAAACACAAACCTGTAACATTCCTGCTATTGAATTTTACAAAAAATGTGGTTTCAAATTTGCCGGAACAAATCTACACTTCTATTCAAATGATGACATATCTGAAAATGAAGTTATGATTGAAATGGTAATGCTATTTTAAAAAGGAATACAACCGAAAGGAAAAAAATAAATGGAAAATTTAGAAAGACTTGCCAAGGTCATTTTCCCTGACCTTACAGACAACGATACAATAGAGGCTCTTGAGGAGCAATTCCCCCCGAGAGGACTTTCAGAAAATGCAAGAGTAACAAGACTTGCACCCAGCCCCACAGGCTCAATTCACATAGGTAACTTGTATGGTGCACTTGCTGACGAGAGAATCGCTCATACAAGTGCTAAAGACGGTGTATTCTATCTTCGTATTGAGGATACCGACGACAAGCGTGAGGTTGAGGGAGCAGTTGAAAAGATTATAAAATATCTCGGAGCTTTCGGTATAAACTTTGACGAGGGCGCAACAGAGGATGGCGACAACGGCGCTTACGGCCCATACAGACAAAGACAAAGAGCAATGTTTTATCACATAGTTGCAAGAAAGCTTATCCTTGACGGTCGTGCTTACCCGTGTTTTTGCAGCGAAGAGGACCTTGAAAAGGCTCACAAGGCGCAGGAAGAAAACAAGGAAAACTTCGGTTATTACGGAAAGTATGCCATTCACAGAGATATGCCGGTAGATGAGGCTATTGCAAAAATTGAAGCAGGTGAAAAGTTCGTGCTTCGTTTTAAGTCACTCGGAAATCCTGAAAATAAGGTTGAGATGAAGGATGCAATCAAAGGTAAACTTTCCTTCCCGGAGAACGACCAGGATTTTGTACTTTTAAAATCCGACGGTATTCCGACATACCACTTTGCGCACGTTGTTGATGACCACTTTATGAGAACTACCGATGTTGTTCGTGGCGAGGAATGGCTCTCAACTCTGCCCTGGCATGTTGAACTTTGGCGCGCTTGTGGCTTCCGTATGCCGAGATTCTGTCACACAGCTCAGGTTATGAAGCTTGACGAGGAAACAGGTACAAAGAGAAAAATGTCAAAGAGAAAAGACCCTGAGTGTACTCTCGGCTTCTACTTTGAAAAAGGTTATCCTGCAAAGAGTGTTATTGAATATCTTATGACACTTTTAAACTCCAACTACGAAATGTGGAGAAACGCAAACAAGGATGCATCCTACCGTGATTTTGAGTTCAAGGCTTCAAATATGGGTAATTCCGGTGCTATGTTCGACCTTGCAAAATTCAATGACGTTTCAAAGAATGTAATTTCTACCATGACAGCAGACGAGGTTTACGAGGGTGTATCCGAGTGGGCACGCGAAAATGACTCTGATTTCTATGCACTCATTACCCGTGACGAAAATTATTCAAAAGAAATTTTCTCTATCGGCAGAGGTGGTAAAAAGCCGAGAAAGGATTTTGCGTGCTGGTCTGAAGTAAAAGACTTTATTTCGTACTTCTTCGAGGAAACCTTCAGCGTAAATGAAGCTGAATATCCCGAAAATATTTCAAAAGAAGATAGAGTTTCAATTCTTGATGAATATGCAGGTATTTACAAAACAGAACCCGACAACAACGCCTGGTTTGAAACTGTAAAGAACCTTGCCGAAAAATACGGCTTTACCTCTGATATGAAGGCATATAAGGCAAATCCCGAAGCTTTCAAGGGCTCTGTTGCTGATGTTTCAACAGTTATAAGAGTTGCAATCACGGGTAGACAAAATTCCCCCGACCTTTTTGCAATCTGCAATCTGCTCGGAGAGGAAAAGGTGCGTGCAAGAGTTGAAAATGCCGCAAAGTAATACAAGATAATATAAATTTAAGGAGCATAAATTTTATGTCAATGGAAGAACTTACAAATTCCAATTTTATTCACGATGAAATTGACGAGGATATTGAAAAAGGTTATGTAAAAACAGTTCACACACGTTTCCCTCCCGAGCCTAACGGATATCTTCATATCGGAAGTGCCAAGGCTATCTGGATTAACGCTATGACTGCAAAGAAATACGGTGGACTTTTTAATCTGCGTTTTGATGACACAAATCCTGCAAAGGAAGACAACGAATTTGTCCAGTCAATAGAGGAAGACCTGAGATGGCTGGGTGCAGAACCCACAGGCGGTATTTTCTATGGCTCTGACTATTTTGATAAGTGCTATGAGTATGCAGTAAAGCTTATAAAGGACGGCAAGGCTTATGTCTGTGACCTTAGCGCAGAGCAGATGCGTGAGTACAGAGGTACTCTGACCGAACCCGGTAAAGACAGCCCTTACAGAAACAGAAGTGTAGAAGAAAACCTTGACCTTTTCGAGCGCATGAAAAACGGTGAATTTGAGGACGGTTCAAGAACACTCAGAGCAAAAATTGATATGGCGTCACCCAATATGAATATGCGTGACCCTGCAATTTACAGAATTATCCACGTAACACATCACAGGCAGGGCAATAAGTGGTGCATATACCCTCTTTATGACTTTGCTCACCCCATTCAGGACGCAACCGAGGGAATTACACATTCACTTTGTTCTATTGAATTTAAAAACCACAGACCTCTTTACGATTGGGTTATCGAAAATATCGGCGTTGACAACAAGCCAAATCCCAAACAGAGAGAATTTGCAAGAATGAATGTAACCTATACCGTTATGAGCAAGAGATACCTTCGTGCACTTGTTGAGGAAAATCTTGTTGACGGCTGGGACGACCCGAGAATGCCTACCCTTTGTGGACTTCGCAGACGTGGTTATACACCATCAGCTATCTTTGAGTTTGTAAAGCGTTCAGGTATTTCAACTGCCCTCTCACTTTGCGATATCGGACTTCTTGAGCATTGTATCCGTGAAGAACTGAACTCCACATCACAAAGAAGAATGGCAGTTCTTGACCCACTTCTTGTTGAAATTACAAACTTTGACAAGGACGTAGAGTATTTTGAGGTTGCAAACAATCCCGAAAACGAAGCAGACGGAACAAGAAAGCTACCCTTTACAAAAGAGCTTTATATTGAAAGAGGGGATTTCTCCGACAATCCTCCTCCGAAGTTCCAGAGACTCAAGCCAGACGGTGAAGTACGTCTTATGGGTGCATATATTATAAAGTGCAACGAGGTAATCTACGACAAGGACGGAAACGTGCAAAAGCTTCTTTGTACTTGCGACCTTGAAACAAGGAATAATATGCCTGCCGACGGCAGAAAAGTTCGCGGAACAATTCACTGGGTAAGCAAAGAATATAATGTTCAGGCAAACATAAATCTTTACGAGCATCTGTTTGATATTGAGGATACCGGTGCTATTCCCGAGGACAAGACCTTCAGAGATTTTCTCAATCCCAACTCTCATACAAAGGTTATGGGTGCTGTGCTTGAAGAATCTCTCAAGGATGCAAAACCCGAGGACAGATTCCAGTTTGTACGTACAGGCTATTTCTGCCTTGACAGTAAACACAAAGGGGAATTTAACAGAATTGAAACTCTCAAGGATAGCTACGGAAAGACCTTGAAAAAATAAAACAGCAGGCTGTTGCAAAAATTGTAACAGCCTTTTGTTATATGTCATTTATTTTTCAAAAGCAAATCTGAAAAGCTTGCATATTTGTATACACAGTACTGCCACAAGAAGCCACAAAAATGAATACGGCAGACAAATCTGCCCAAGAATATTGAGTGGCAATCCCGAGTAATCCCAAACATCAAGCTTCAGGAGCATATTCAGAATTACGCCAAAAATAAATTCAAGTCCTGTTATAAGCAGAGCATACACACAAGAACGGAAAAGTAACGAGAGAGAGTTTATTCTCCTCTCACACATATAAATTGCTAAAAAACAAATTCCACCAAGAAGAAGCATTGAAATATGTGTATATCCACGCCATATAATTTCAATACTTCCGTAGAAAAATGCTCCCGAAACAAAAGTGAGTAACAAATTTTTAAGAGTCAAGCTATCGCCTCGCAAAAGTAATTTCAGCTATTATTCTTATCATAAAGCTACACTTTATACCAGCTTTTTTGCTATTATTACCGCTATTAACAAATGCTTCTTTACACATTCACATATGTGTATTATAATTAACACAAGATTCTTACAAAACAAGGAGAAAATATGGCTACACAAAGAAAAAGCGAGCTTTCTGTACTTAACACCCTTCTGTGCCTTATTGTTATTTTAATACATATAAATTCCTACGCAGTGGTGGGATATGAGAAAGGTACTGCCGGATATTTTATCACAGTACTGATAGCACGTTTTTCTGCCTTTGTGGTTCAGGGCTTTGTACTGCTTGCAGGTGTTAAGGCTTTCTTGGGAAACAAAGAACGTAAATACTCTGTACACCTGAAAAACCGCCTGAAAGGGGTACTGCTCCCTTATGTGGTTGCATTTATCGGGTATTATGTTTTCTTTATGCTATTTTATAATTATCCCCTTGATTTTACCTTTATATCAAAGCATTTTCTGCTTGGTACTCTTACGTATCACCTTTATTTTGTCCCGATTATTGTGCAGTTTGACCTTCTCATGCCGCTATGGAAAAGGATAGTTTCAGGGTATTCCCCGATTTTCGTAATACCCGTATCACTTTTGCTTTCAAGCTTTTTTGAAATGTCGATGTCACCGATGATTTCTGCAATTTTTGAAAATATAAATTTTGCGTATAATGACAGACTCTTTACAACCTATTTTGCCTACTACTTAATCGGCTGCTATATCGGAAAATATTATGAGCAGTTTACAATTCTTATAAATAAAAATTTCGGTATAATTACAGTAATTACTGCTTTTACAACACTGCTTAACGGTTATTTTACCTGTCTTAAATATAATGTTTACGGCAGTAATGAAAACTTCCTGCGCCAGCTTCATTTCATATATGTTGTAACAATGGTTATATTCCTTTTTGCTCTTGCTCTGAGACTTCCGAAGGGCTTTTTTGAGAAAAGCAGGCTTTTGAATTCAATTGATAAGGTAAGCTACAACATCTACCTGTGGCATGTTCTTGTTCTGAACCTTATGAACTATATAATTTCATATTTCGGAATACAGTCACAGGCAATATCTTATTTAATTCGTGTAGCCGGAGTTTACACAATTACGGTTTTCGGTTGTATTCTGTTTCGGAAATGTAAGAATTTTATCCTTAAAAAGCAATAGTTTTGCTATTTTCTATTGCAATTTACCTGTGTTTTGTGATATAATATAAAGATGGAAATAATTTTATATATTCTTTGAATATGAAAGGAATTTTAAAATGTGTGGATTTGTCGGATTTACCGATTTTAAACATAAATACCAGAACAAAACCGAGCTTCTTAAAAAAATGAGCAGTCGTATAGTTCACAGAGGCCCTGATATGCAAGGGAGTTACTTTGACGAAAATATCGCTCTCGGCTTTCGACGTCTTAGTATTATAGACCTGTCGGAAAAAGCATGTCAGCCTCTTTACAACGAGGATAATACTGTTGCTGTCGTTTTCAACGGTGAGATATACAACTTTATGGAAATAAGAAAAGAGCTAATCGAAAACGGTCACACCTTTATAACCGAGGGTGACAGCGAAGTGCTTGTTCACGCATACGAGCAATACGGAACAGACTTACTCTCAAAGCTCCGTGGTATGTTTGCCTTTGTAATCTATGACAAGAAAACAGGACTTGTGTTCGGCGCAAGGGATATTTTCGGAATAAAACCACACTACTACTATATAACAGACGAGGGAGAGCTTCTTTTCGGTTCTGAAATAAAGTCCTTCCTTGATTTTCCTGATTTTAAAAAGGAAGTAAACAAAGACGCACTCCGTCCGTACCTTACCTTCCAATACTCCTATGGAACAGATACTTTCTTTAAGGGTGTAAAGAAACTTGAACCGGCTACTTACTATTTATTTAAGGACGGAAAACTGACCTTTGGAAGATACTGGGATGAAAGCTTTTCGGAAGAAAAGAAAGGTTTTGACGAATACGTAGAAATAATAGACCAGACTGTAAACGAGTCGGTTGCAGCTCACAGAATAAGCGACGTTAAGGTTGGCGCATTCCTTTCGGGTGGTGTCGATTCAAGTTATATTACTGCTTGCCTCATGCCTGACAAAACCTTTTCGGTAGGTTTTTCAGAAGGAGCAGGAAAATTCAACGAAACCGACTATGCAAAAGAGCTGTCGGATATACTGAAAATTGAAAACTACAAGAAAATTATTACTCCCGACGAATGCTTTGAAAAATTCCCTGAAATTCAGTACCATATGGACGAGCCACAGTCAAATCCGTCGAGTGTCCCCCTTTACTTTTTAGCTCGTCTTGCAAAAGAACACGTAACGGTTGTGCTTTCAGGCGAGGGTGCAGACGAGATTTTTGCAGGCTACGACTGGTATGCAGATACAAGAGAAGTTAAAAAGTTCAAGAAGATAGTTCCGGCACCTATAAGGAGATTTCTTGCAAGTATTGTAAAGCCACTTCCACCTTTTAAGGGAAAGAGTTTCTTGCTTCGTTCAAGTGGCAGACCTGAAGACTACTTTATGGGTGAGGCACTTGTATTCTCTGTAAAGGAAGCGCCTGAATACCTCTCCGAGTCCTGTCGTGGTGGCAAGAGTGCAAAAGAGGTAGTAGACGAGGTTTATAAGACGGTTGCGAATAAAGACGAGCTTACAAAAAAGCAGATGCTTGATATGAAGCTCTGGCTTCCGGGTGATATTCTCCTGAAGGCTGACAAAATGAGTATGGCACATTCACTTGAACTTCGTGTTCCGTTCCTCGATAAAGAGGTTATGGAAATGGCAGAAAAAATCCCACACGAATACAAAGTAAATGAAAAAGATACAAAGTATGTTTTCAGAAAAGCCGCAAACAAGACTTTGCCTGACGAATGGGCAGACAGAAAGAAACAGGGCTTCCCTGTTCCGATACGTTTCTGGCTTCGTGAGGAAAAATATTATAATATCGTGAAGGAATATTTCACGGCAGAATATGCAAAAGAATTTTTCAACACCGAAAAGCTTATAATGTTACTTGACGAGCATTATGCAAAAAAAGCCGACAACGGCAGAAAATGCTGGACAGCCTTTACTTTCCTTGTATGGTACAAGAGATTTTTTATAGACGAAAAATAAATTGACGGAGAAATATACTTATGAATAAAATTCCCGTACCTGTACTCATTGGTGCAGACCTTAATGCTTATAATGTAGCGCGTGCCTTTCACGAGGAATACGGTGTTACCTCGTATGCTTTTGGAAGATACGAAATTGGTGCTACAAAGGCAAGTAAATTTATACGCTTCAGGGCAGTTCCGACTATGGATACCGACGAAACCTTCCTTGAGGTAATAAACGCTTTCTACGAAAAAAACAAGGCTGAAGATAGGGTGTTTTTCATTCTCGGCTGTACCGACGACTATGCAAATTTAGTTGCACGAAATGCAGATAAGCTTCGTCCTCGTTTTGTAGTACCGTACAGCAGTATGGATATAATGGATACCTTTGTTTCAAAGGAAAAATTCTATAACGAATGTGATAAACACGGAATACTTTATCCGAAAACAAAGATATTCAGAAAAAATACTGACTTTTCGCAAACACTTCCGGGAAATCTCAGTTTCTCCTACCCCATTATTGTAAAGCCTGCAAACAGTGTCGAATACTGGAAGCACCCATTTGACGGTATGCACAAGGTATATGTTGCGCAAAACAAGGAAAGTGCCGATGAAATCATAAAAACAATCTTTGCTTCAGGCTATGACGATACAATAATTCTTCAGGATATGATACCCGGTGATGACTCCCGTATGTATGTACTTACTGCCTACTGCGGCAAAGATGCAAAGGTAAAGATGATGTGTCTCGGACACGTTCTTCTTGAAGAACATACACCCAAGGGCAGAGGGAACCACGCAGCCATTATTCCCGAATATAACCCTTCTCTTTGCGAGGGCTTCAAGTCTTTCCTTGAAGAAATCGGATATGTCGGTTTTGCAAACTTTGATATAAAGTATGACGAACGTGATAATTCCTATCGTTGCTTTGAAATAAATCTTCGTCAGGGACGTTCAAACTACTATGTAACAAGTACGGGCGAAAATATCGCAAGATACCTTGTGGAAGATTACATCTGCGATTCTCTTTCGAATGCAGAAACTAAAATTGTTGACACCAAGGTTCTCTGGACTTATATCCCTAAAGCTGTAATATACAAATACTGCGCTGATAAAAAGTATGTAAAGGAAGCAAGGGAACTTGTAAAAAAGAGGAAATTCATTTCCTCGCTTCGTTACAGATACGACCTTACAGCAAACCCCAGGCGTGCATTTTTCGTTTTCGCACACGAGCTTAATCACTTTAAAAAATACAAAAAATACTGTAAAAGATAAAAATTTCCCCGAAAGGAGTGGCATAATTTGAAGGATAACAAATCTCCCGTTCTCGGAATTCTCGGAGGACTCGGCCCTATGGCAACTGTATATTTTTACGAGATGATAACCGAGCATACAAAGGCTTCCTGCGACCAGGAGCATATTGATATTGTTATAAACAGCCGTGCCACAACTCCCGACAGAACAAGCTATATTATCGGAAAATCAAATGAGAATCCCCTTGAGATAATGGTAGCAGATGCTATGCGACTTAAGGAGTACGGAGTAACACTCCTTGCAATCCCCTGTAATACGGCACATTACTTCTACGATATGCTGACAGATGCCATTGACATTCCGTTCCTCAACATTATGGAGGAAACTGCAAAATACTTAAATGAATGTGGCGTAAAGAAGGTTGGCGTTATGGCAACGCAAGGCACAATTTCCACAAAGACCTATAACAAATACCTGACCTCTCACGGAATCGAGTGTATTGTACCCGAAAAAGAAGAACAGGAGCTTGTAAATGATATCATTTACAAGGACATCAAAAACGGAAAACGGGCAAATATGAAAAATTTTGTAAAGGTGTCAGATTCGCTCTTTGAGCAGGGAGCCGAGCGAATTATTCTCGGTTGCACCGAGCTTTCGCTTATCAAAAAGCAGGAAAATCTGCATTCACATTTCGTTGATTCACTTGAGGTCCTTGCAAAAAGGGCAATTGAGGAATGTGGAAAAACTCCGGTTGGATTTGACCTTTAAAACAAAGTAAAGGAAGTTTAAATTATAATGATTCTTTCAGAACTTCTCGAAAAAATACAGCTTGAATATGAAATACGGGGCAATAAAAGTATTGAAATCGACTTTCTTGCGTATGATTCCCGAAAAGCAACATCCGGTAGCTTTTTCTTCTGTTTGACAGGTGCTAAAAGCGACGGACATTCTTATGCTTTTAGAGCGTATGAGGGTGGTTGCAGAGTTTTTGCTGTCGAAAGAGTGCTCGAATTGCCGCAGGATTGCGTACAGGTAGTGTTTGATAATACACGTAAAGCACTTGCGTACATTTCGGCTGCTTTCTACGATTTTCCTGCAAAACAGCTGAAGGTTATCGGAATAACAGGTACTAAAGGCAAGACTACAATTGCAAATATGATACTTCACTGCCTTGAAAAATGTAATATAAAAGCAGGCTATATCGGTACAAGTGGAATTGATTACGCAGGACTTCATTTTGAAACAAAAAACACCACTCCCGAAAGTCTTGAACTTCACAAAACCTTTAGCGATATGCTCAATTGTGGAGTCAGCACTGTTGTAATTGAGGTTTCCTCTCAGGCACTCTTTAACTACAGAGTGGACGGAATTGAGTTTTATATCGGAGTTTTCACAAATCTTTCCCCTGACCATATCGGAGAATTTGAGCATCCGACCTTTGAGCATTATAAAAACTCAAAGAAAAAGCTTTTCTCTCTGTGCAAACACGGAATCTTCAATATTGACGACGAGTACTATCCCGATATGACAAAGGGTTGCAGCTGCAGTATTACAAATTACGGAAAAAATATCGCCGCTGATTTTTGCGGAAAGAATATTCAAAAGTGGAGTAATAACGGCAAGCTCGGTATTTCCTTTGACCTTGAAATTGATGGTAAAATATACAACATAAAGCTCCCTATGCCGGGTGAATTTTCGGTTTCAAACGCTCTGTGTGCTATGGCTGTCTGTAAAAAGCTGACAGACGATATCGGCAGTATAATTTCGGCTCTTGAAAGTACCCTTGTAAAAGGTAGATTTCAGATAGTACCGATATTTAATGACAGAATTTTCGTTATCGACTATGCTCACAATGAAGTTAGTCTTAAAACGCTTCTTGAAAGTGTACGGGAATATAATCCCGAGCGAATTGTATGCCTTTTCGGCTCGGTTGGTGACAGGACAAAGGGCAGACGCCGTGAGCTTGGATATGTCGCCTCAAGACTTGCCGATTTTTCAATTATTACTTCGGATAATCCCGGAAATGAAAGTCCGGAAGCTATTATTGACGAGATTGCAAGTTATTTTGACGACGAAAGCAGCTATATTAAAATTCCCGACAGAGAAGAAGCTATACGTTATGCCGTACGCAATTCAAGAGCAGGTGATATAGTTCTTCTGTGTGGTAAAGGACACGAGAATTATCAACTCATACGGGGAGAGAATGTTCCTTTCTCCGAGTATGATATTTTGATGTCAGAAAAGGACAAAAACTAATCTTATAAAACCAACGCGAAACGGGACGACACACAGGTCGTCCCCTACAAATAATTGTTGATATTGCAAATTTAAGGGCTGTAGCAATTCGTTTTGCTACAGCCCACAAAGTTTTGTATTTTATTTCTTAATGGTGTTTATGCTTGATAATGCCTACTGCCTTTGCAAGCTCCATAATTACAAGTGGAACAAGGATAAGACCTATACAGATAAAGTAACATTCAACAGGAAGAGTTACGAGATTGAATGCTGTTTCAAGGAAGGGTACAAAGAGAACTGCAAGAACAAGAACTAGAGAGATAAGTGCTGACTTGTTGAGTGTCTTGTTTGTGAATACGCCTATCTTGAAGAGTGAACGTTCTGAACGCATATTGTATGCCTGAACAATCTGACAAAGGGCAAGCACGATAAATGCCATTGTCTGACCGTACTGGAGTGCTGCTTCTTCTGCAAGTCCGAGCTTTGCCATAGCCATATGCTCGCCGATAAAGAAGGCTGCAAGGGATAAAGCTGCAAACATAACACCCTGAATAACCACCTTGATTCCGAGACCGTGAGCAAAAATTCCCTCGTTCTTGGGCTTTGGCTTTTTATCCATAATATCGCTTTCAACGGCTTCCATACCAAGAGCAATTGCAGGAAGGCTATCAGTTACAAGGTTAATCCAGAGAAGCTGCATTGACATAAACGGGCTCTTGTGCCAGAGAATCATCGCAAAGAATACTGTAAGCACCTCGCCGATGTTTGTACCGAGAAGATAACCTACAACCTTCTTGATGTTAGCATAGATACCTCTACCCTCTCGAACTGCATCAACGATTGTCGCAAAGTTATCGTCGGTAAGAGTCATATCGGCAGCACCCTTTGCAACGTCTGTACCTGTAATACCCATAGCACAGCCGATATCGGCAGCCTTGAGTGCAGGAGCGTCATTTACACCGTCACCTGTCATAGAAACAACCTGGTCTTTTCTCTGCCAAGCTTTAACTATTCTTATCTTATTTTCAGGAGAAACTCTCGCATATACTGCGATATTTTCAACTCTTGCATCAAGCTCGCTGTCTGTCATAGCATCAAGCTGTGCACCGGTTATTGCTTCATCATTCTCACCAAGTATTCCAAGCTCACGTGCTATTGCAGAGGCCGTGATTACGTGGTCACCTGTAATCATAACGGGCTTTATACCTGCACGTCTGCATATTGCAACTGCGTCCTTTGCCTCAGGTCTTGGTGGGTCAATCATACCTACAAGTCCCATAAAGGTAAGGTCACATTCAAGCTCCTCGGGAGTAGGATTTGAGGATAGCTCCTCTACTTCCTTGAAGGCTACTGCTAAAACACGAAGAGCATCAGAACTCATTGTGTTTGTAGCTTCTCTCGCCTTTTCGATATCACCTGCGATACATTTTTCTGCCATGACATCAAATGCACCCTTGACAATTGCAATTTTCTTGCCGTCTATTGTATGAACGCTTGTCATAAGCTTTCTGTCAGAGTCAAAGGGAATTTCGCAAAGTCTTGGATATTTTGCAAAAAGCTCGTCCTTGGGCATACCGTTCTTGAGTGCTGCCATAACTATTGCAGTTTCAGTAGGATCTCCGAAATGCTTTTCTTCACCGTTTTCAATTGCAACACTTCCGTCGCAACAAAGTGTTCCGTATGAGAGAAGATGCTTGATATTGTCAGAACAATCAGAGCTTATATCTTCAATTTCACCACCGTCAATGTAAGCTTTCAGGAGTGTCATTCTGTTCTGAGTAAGAGTACCTGTTTTATCTGAACAGATAATAGAAGCGCCACCGAGTGTTTCAACTGCAGGCAGTCTTCTGATAAGTGCATTACGGCTTACCATTCTCTGAACACCGATTGAAAGAACGATAGTAACAATTGCCGGAAGTCCCTCGGGAATTGCAGAAACTGCAAGAGAAACGGCTGTCATAAAGAGATTCATAGGGTCAAGTTTATTTGCAAGACCTACAATGAAGATTATTCCACACGCAACAAGAGCAAGAATACCAAGATACTTACCAAGCTGTGCAAGCTTTACCTGAAGTGGAGTCTGTGTTTCTTCTTCGCTATCAAGAAGATTTGCAATTTTACCCATTTCGGTATCCATTCCTGTAGCAGTAACTACTGCAAGTGCATTACCATAGGTTACACTACAGCCTGAAAATACCATATTGTTTCTGTCACCGAGGGGTGCACCCTCTTTAACCTCTGTTTCGCTATCCTTTTCGGTAGGCACAGATTCACCGGTAAGTGCCGATTCCTCGCACTTAAGGCTTGAGCTTTCAATAAGTCTTGCATCTGCAGGGATAAAGTCACCTGCTTCAAGCTTTATAATATCGCCCGGAACAAGAAGCGAAGCATCAATAACATCCTCAACACCGTTTCTTATTACTCTTGCGTGAGGCGCTGACATACTCTTGAGGGCATCAAGTGCCTTTTCAGCCTTACTTTCCTGCATAACGCCCATAATTGCATTAAGCACAACAATTAAAAGGATAAGACCGGGTTCGAAAAACTCTGCTGCACTTCCGTGTCCCTGTGAAAGATCAAAGATAACAAGTCCTGCAGAAATAACGGCAGCTGCAAGAAGAATAAGAATCATTACATCCTTAAACTGGTCAATAAATCTTGCAAACATTGTTTTCTTCTTCTTTTCACGAAGCTTGTTCTGACCGTACTTTTGGGTAAGCTCTGCAGCTTTCTCCTGTGAGAGTCCGACATTTTTGTCAGCACCGAGAGTACTCAGTACATCTGTAATTGCCTTGTCATAAAATTGCATTTCTTTGTCTCCTTCTGGATTTTTTGTATTTATATTTTACCACAGTGTGGATTTATACCTTATCTGAACTGAATGGAAGCGACGGTACCTCGTGGAAGCCGTCAAGCTCTGCTCTTTGCATCGCACCGAAAATTCTGTACTTAAGTCCCTTGTAGTCCTTTGAAAATTCACGTAAAATTTCCTTCATTCTTGCGCGTTCCGAATCTCTGTCGGCAGGACAGGGACTATCAAAAATGGGAAGTTCTGCTTTGTTTGCAAAATACCGGATATCCTTTTCGGGAGTATATATAAGTGGACGTATCACCGTAATATCTCGTCTGTCAAGATATGTTACGGGCGAAAAGCAACCGAGTCTTCCTTCATTAAAAAGATTCATCATAAAGGTTTCAACTGCATCGTCAAAATGATGACCAAGAGCAAGCTTTGAATATCCTTGCGATTTTGCTGCATCATGTAATGCACCTCTTCGCATTCTTGCACAGAGTGAGCAAGGGTTTTTCTCTTTTCTTACATTGAAAACTACATTTATTATCTGTGTTTCTCCAATATATAACGGCACATCAAGCTCATCACAAAAGCGCTGCATACTTTCCCTCGTCTGCAGTATATTCTGCGTACTTGTAAAGCCTGCCTTGTCAAAGCCGGTATCAAGATAGATTGCAAGCAGCTCAAATTTTTTCGGATAAAATCTGCGAAGTGCCGACATAGCACACAAAAGTGTCAACGAATCTTTACCACCCGATACACCGACTGCAATTTTGTCGCCGTCACAAATCATTTCGTAATCATCAACTGCACGCCTTGTATAGCTTAATATACGCCTTATGTTTTCGTTGTATGCCATAGACTGCTTTCTCCAAAATTCAATTCTTGCTCTTTTATACTGCGGAATAACAATATCCGAAAGCACTATTTGCAAGCTTTTATAAGTACTTCATCATTTTTAACCTTAAAAATTGCTATAACGAGGTTATTATATCATATAATGTTAATTTTTTCAAGTGTTATCTTTATTTTATTTCAATCATTGTCAAAAAATTCACATAATGTACTTTTAAAAAATATATAGATATTACTTGAAAAGTTACACACTTTTTGTTATAATAAAGTCATACTGTAACAGTGCAAAAGGGCGAGGTGGAATTTTGAACTTTATAAAGAAGCTTTTCGCATATAACTGTATTTCCTGCGGACTTGCAACGCAGGGAAAAAATAATGTTTTCTGCGAAAGCTGTACGCAGATTCTCGAAAAGGAATTTATAAAAGGAAATACTGCAGATATTCTCTGGTGTCTGTCCTATAAAAGTCAAGTGCCACAGGACCTTATCCTATATATGAAGGATAACAACGACAAAGCCGCCTTTGACCTTTCTGCAGAAATCATACATAAACGGTTGTTACTTGAAGCTATCCCTGACATTGAAGAATATACAATCACCTTTGCTCCGAGAAAACCCCTGTCAAAGTTAAAATATAAATTCGACCAATCCCAGAAAATCGGAGAAGCTCTGGCAGAACTGCTTTTTAATAACAAAGATTACTGTATTGCGACAATTGACAGGTCATATTTTTCTAAAGCACAAAAGATGCTTAGTCAGGAAGAAAGAAGAAAAAATCTATCAAAGAAGCTGAAATTGAAGAGATATTACAAAAAGAATCCACTGCCGAAGAAGCTGATTATTATTGACGACGTAACAACTACGGGTACAACGCTTGAAAAAGCCCGACAGCTACTTTTGAGTGCAGGAGCAGAAAGCTGTATTCCGATAGCGCTTTGTGGCGTGAATTTTGGAAAATAAAAAACAAAAATCCTCTTGACAATCAGAGAAAAAAATGGTATAATAATTTTCGTTCGGTACACGGTACCGAATCTATATGCGGGCGTGGCGGAATTGGCAGACGCGCCAGACTTAGAATCTGGTGTTTTGCGACGTGGGGGTTCAAGTCCCTTCGCCCGCACCAAAAATTGAAAGCACCCATTAGGGTGCTTTTAATTTTTTATATGGAGGGGACTTGAAGCCTAAGATGTCAAAAAGCATTAGGAAAAAACGAACATCTTTTTAAGCTTTTGGGTACGATGACAAACGGAGTTTGGTAAGTAAGAGGGACGCCGCAGGCAACTGTGGCTCTTCGCCCTCACCCAAAATCGACATTATTATGATTTTTACTTGTTCACTATTAACCATTCATTCACCGTAATTCCCATATTTTTTGCGTATGGATTTTTGAAAAAACAAAGCCACAAATATAGAAGAAATGCTTACGATGAAAATGCAAAAAGACGAGATTATAGGAATTCAAAAGGCATAAATTTATGCATAGTTTACAAACGAAGAGGATGTTAGTACCTGCTTTAATTGTTATATTATACAATTACAGAACTTCAACACCCAGTACATCTACAACGCAGTTAATGATGGATTCACGCCAAAGTTCTTCCTTTTGCAAAATCATTTGATTTGGTCTCGGAATGAATAGCTTGGCCTCGCCGGTCAGTGTACTTTCAATGTTTTCTTGTATATTACGATTTCTTCTGAAGTTTTCCCTTGAATTTCCAAAAAGAGGAAAATGAATTACATTGTTGTCAATAGCTATTCCTAAATGAAAAAATTTATATCCGAATTCTGTGTTTTTAAAGAGAAGCATTGGAGTTTTTTGTAAGTTGAAAACGGATAAGCCTATTATAAATTTTGTCTCTTTCATTTTGAAAGGAATATTGTCCTCAGTAAGCTTACTTGGCATTTTTTCAAGTAACAGTTTGTAAAGCTCATCCTTTCTTAGATGACAATCTGCTAATTGTAAGGACTTCATTGCAACACCAGAAATGCTTTTTGAACTGTATGTATTGCGTTTAAAAATCAATATTAAAACTAACACATAAAGCAATGTAAAAAGTACAAAAACAAATGGAAATGGAGCTATAAGTGCAATGCAGAATTCGCCAACTATGTAAGCAACAAAGATAATTAAAATGTTTTTTAAACCCTTTGTTTTATTTTTCATTAAATTCACCCCATATAATTATGTCAAATTTGATGTACCATTATACCAATAATTATAACACAAAGAACTATAATTGTCAAGATATGAAGCTGTTGGTTAAATCAAATAATATACATGATGATGTGAATACTTCGAAAGTGTTTAAGAAAAGCACAGTTGTTGATTTACACAATTACCTTGCGTTTGTAAGATTTTTATATAAAATGCTGCTTAACATAGGGGTGCAAAATTGCCCTATAAGAAATCTTTATCAAAATTGCAGTTATTTGCCAAAAATTGAAGGCACCCATTAGGGTGCCTTTATTATTTTACTTTTATAGGTTATTATTTCTCAAGAGCTTTTTTTGCTTTCTTCATAGCTATAATGCGATTCATTTCATTATAAACTATCATATAACCTTCATCAACGCCCATACCCGGCTTTGCGAGAATCTGAACAGGCTGGGTAGCCATAGCACAATGAACACATACCTGTGCACTGCGGTCGGTTTCGTTGCAAGTGCCTCCCTGATAAGCGCCAATTCCCTTTTCTTTACAGTACAAAACTGCTTCAATGGTATTATTTATACCGCCAAGGTCAGGAGTCTTTATTTGTACCATATGACCTGCTTTATTATCAGCAAAAAGCTTAATATCCTCAAGAGTGTTACACCACTCGTCTGCAACAAGCTCCACATCACATCCACGATCATCCAGCTCTTTTGTCAATGCAGCAAGCGCTGTAAGCTGTGTTTCACGGTCACAGTCACAGTCCATAGGTCCCTCGATACGTAATTTAAAGGGTTTTGCGATTTTACCAAGTCCCTCTATGTAATCTGCCATAGCCTTGTAGTTGTTGTTGCCAAAGGCTGCACCGATAGTACCATATACATCTATGTGCATAACAGGGGAATAGCTCTCATCAGCACGGAACTCTAAAATACGGTTACGCAACCATTCGACATATTCAGCAAGTTTCTCACCTTTTCTGCCAAGCTTTGTATCAATATTGTTAATAAGTGCATGAGGAAGAACCTGTGCACCCTTAATAATCATTTTATCAGAGTTATCATAACGATCATCACCGGACTGAGTGAAAATCGGGATAGGGGTTTCTGACACGGTGCAGCCATATTCATCAGCTACTACCTCACACATCATTCTGTGAGTTGCTTTTGCAACTGCATCCAGAATTGCCTGAGATAAGCCATAACGTATAGCTGTATGCAGGCGTTTGCCGTCTACCTTAATAGCTTCCATCATTGTGCAAAGGCCACGGAAATCATCTGCTTCCTTACCAACAAGCTCGGGCTTTATGTATTTATCAATAACGGGAATAAAATCTTCTGCAAGAAACAGCGGATCACGTCCACCTGCACCGGAATACTGTACAGCGGCACAGTCACCGTATGCTATCTGACCGTCCTCTAAAACAATCATAACTGAAATTGATTCGCCTGCCTGACGAACAGCACGAAATCCCTCGGTTACAGGGTCACCTATATAAAATACACCATTATGACCTGCACCCTGCTTGATAGCACGCTGGTCATCAAAGTAAAATCCGGTACGTCCGGGTGAACATATGACATCTATAATTTTCATATTTATCTCCATTCCACTCGCCACATTTTGTGACGGTATAATTTTTATAAAATTGCTGAACAATTTTCAAAACGTGACATACTGAAAAACCAAGTAATCTTCACGTTTATTCCTTTAGTGCTTCGGACGACCAACCAGATAGCCCTTGCCGATAGCATATACATCATCGATAACCATCTGGAAGGATGCCTTGCGTTTTTCAGCAGCTGCACGTTCTTCTATCTTTGCTTTATGGAAATCAAGAAGGTCCTGAGAAAATGGCAGATTTCCGGTTTCCAATATACGAACTGCACCGTTATTATCACGGCAAGGCAACATTTTACCTGCATTCGCACGACACGGAGCAAAGGGAACATCAAGCACTCCCGCCTCAACACCACGACAAACACCAACAGCTATATCACCGTTTCCGAGTTCAAAGCATTTGTCAACTATGGCACGTGTTTCAAGACGTATGATTTCTTTTTCCTCTTCTAAATTATCAGAGTGGAATTCCTGGTCAGCCAGCATATTGACAACCTGTTTTGTACAACGAAGTCCCTGAGCATTGGCCTCCATAGTAGGTATACCAACTGCTTCATGCGGCGTTTTTACTATAACCTTTGTAGCCTTTGACAAGGCGGCTATTAAACTACCCGAGGAAATAACACCAAACGCCTTTGCCTCATCAGCCGGGAAACCACCCATCCACTGATGAAGAACTGTTGTTACTTCTACATCATTATATCCGTATTTCTGTAAATATTCATCTGTCAGTTCCTGAAGTGTGCGTATAGCAGCAATATCCTGTACCAGGTTACCGCACTGACCGTAACCGACTGTTATGTTTTTAACTCCCTGCTCAGCAGCAAGTAATGCTTCTATAATTGCAGCAGCATGAGATATACACGGGGGCACCAGAGTTCCTGTTAACGGTCCATACGGTTCTCTGTTAATGGATACACCCATTTCCTCATAAAGACCTGTCAGACGGTCAACATACTGCCAGTCACGGATTGTACGCTCCATAGGAATATTTTTGCAATAAGGCAGGTTATAAGAAATACCACCACCTTCGTAGCTTGTAAAGCCTCCGGCGTATGTAATTTCGGTCAACAGTCTTGCATCGGGGGTACCGTGACGGACCTGCATAGGTACATTGACACTTTCTATAACCTTACGGCACTTTGCAACACCGTGATTAACTGCAGGAAAGCCGTTAAGCATCGCTCTTTCAAGACGCAGAGATTCTGATATTCCGTTTTCTGCTTCTTCATACCGGTTCTGACGGGTGTAGCTGTCAATAGTTGAGGGAAGCAAATCAGCTTCTCCGTGTTCCTCAAGATACTGCATAAGCTTAATATGTTCTTCTACAACCGGTACACCTGCACGGGGCTGTATCAATGTACGGTTATCACGTTTGGCAGCCAAAAGCTTTTTGGAGAAGTCTCTTGACTCGGGCATTGCTTTATGATATGCAACCGCCTCCTCAAGATCAACATCCTTTCCCGTAGGCCACTGTGTCAGAACCTCCTGACGCAGTCGATTAAATTCATCGTCAGAAAGACGTTTATTCTGAATATCCATAGTATTCAAGCTCCTTTTTCATTATTCGCAGGGCAGCTTTGGGATAATATGATGAAAGCAATCCCATTGCAGCCAAAATATACGTTCTGTCTACCCAGACATCTGCTTTTCTCGGTCTGAGTGATGCAGGCTTTGTTGGTGAATAGAGGGCAAAAGCCGCAATCTCTTCTGTTCTTTTTGCGTGGATAAGGCTTCCTCCGGTTACCACAATCTGCTTTACTTTGGTCAGATTTTTTCCTTCCTGTACATAAGTCTGACCCATCATTGTGTATGTTTCTGTAATTGTACCTGCGTGACGCGTAACAGCTTCTTCTACGGCACATGATGCCAAAGCATAATCCAGAGCTTCCATTTCATTGTCACCGTTTGGTACTTTATCGGTATTTTGTCTCAGGTCATCTATAAGCGCCCGTACTCTTTCTTCCGGAAGACCGGAAAGCTCGCAAACTCTGTTTATTCCTGCAGCATCCACAATGCCTTGAATACTGTATCTCATACCAATATCACCTTCTACCGTACGCTTTGCATAAGGCTCGGGCAATCCTTTGTAAACAGTATTCATATGCTCCGGCATTCCGTCAGCAATTGAATAAACATCAGTTGTAGCACCACCTACGTCCACAGCTACCAGGTCACCGATTCCGGGTTCATTCTCATAACCCTTTGCAAGAAGCTCCATCGCCTGAAGTACTGCAGCCGGCGTTGGCATCATAATGTCAGACAAAAGCTCTGCAGCTTTGCTTAAGCCTTTTGCCTGTATGATACGATTCAAGAATATCTCTCTTATCTGCTTTTGAGAAGGCTCTATCTGTAAAGTGCCGAATTTAGGCATTACGTTCGGACAAACATAAACCTCACATTCCTTTAATATTTCCTGACACTCTCTTGCAGCTGCACGATTACCTGCAATTACAACAGGAAAATCCGGCTTCATATTTGCCAGCATTTTTGCGTTATGCAAAATACATTCCTTATTACCGCCATCAGTTCCGCCTACCAGAAGAAATATATCGGGAGCGATTTTTTTGATTTCTTCAATGTCTTCCTCTGTCAACTCAAAGGCATATACTCCTACCGTTTTTGCTCCTGCACCAAGGCTTGCAAGCTTTGCGGCTTCTCCGGTAAGCTCCGGCACAAGACCACTTGTAACCATACGAAGGCCTCCAGCCGCCGAAGAACATGCGTAGCACTCATCATAAGCAATTGTGCCGGTTTTTTCTTCTAAAATTTTGATACCCTCATTCAGACCGTCGTTTATATCAGTCTGAACTGTAGTATAGGCTGCGGCTGTTCCGATAATTTCTTCTTTGTCAACATTTACCGCAGTAAGCTTTGTATATGTACTGCCAAAATCAATCAGCAAGACATTTTTCATCAATTGTCACCATCCATATTAAGCAACTCATAAAGAGCCTGAATAGTGGTTTCCGGTGAAGTTCCCGGAGGAAACGCACGGTCAAAGCCCATAGCTTTGAAACGCTTTTCTACATCCTCAAACTTCTGCTTACCAATAACAATGTTACCCCCTACCAAAAGTGGAATTCCCTTAAGACCTGCCTCATCACACTTTTCACGCATACCACGGCAGTCAAGCTCTCCCTGTCCGTAAAGGGATGAAACGACAATGGCATCCGCGCCTGATTCAATAGCTGCGGCAATATATTCCTCCTGAGAAACCATAACACCAAGGTTTACCACATCAAACCCTGCTTCTGTAAAAGCGTGGTACAGAATCTTATTACCGACAGCGTGAACATCAGCACCGATGACACCTATAACTAAGACTTTCTTTTTGCGATTCTCCATAATAATACCCCATTACATTATTTATAGACAAAACTATAATTGTTCTATAACTATATTATATAATGTTGTATATCATTTGTCAAGAGAAAAATAATATTTTTACCACATTTTATATATTTTTTTCGTCGCGTATTTTTTTGATTTTGGTTTCAAGATATAAAACTGACCCTTCATCCATTTCGTAATTGCAATCAATTACGGTTCCCTTAAAACTTACTATCGCTCTGACGCTGTTTGCATCAAAGTACTTTTCGTAATTTCTCGGAACAAGAATTGTATCCTTCCCCTTGAGATATTTTCCCAAATCCGCATCTTCACCTATAATCAACGGCTTGTATAAAACAATATCCTCAGCATATGTTTCACAAGTGTTATATAAGAGTTCGGCAAAACGCATACTGTACCCGACAATACCGACTTTTTCACCCGAGCGAAGCTTAATGATATGCGCCAAACAACGCACAGATGGTTTCAGAGCCACACGTGCTATTCTTTTTTTATCAGGAACAATACTTTCCAGATACTGCGAATGCAAGGAGGTTGTAACTATCAGATCGAAATCCTCACTCAATTTATACGGATACTGCTTTATACTGTCAAAGGTATAAGAATACAAATCAAGTTCGTCAATGTATCTTAGTTGCTCGGACATACGTGACAGATTCTCGGGATTACACTCAACCACAGCAACCTTCGCATGTGCCTCCTCACGGGAACGCTCACGAAGCTTCAGATTTATAAATATGTTTATCTCGGACAACGAAAATCCCATTCTGTCCAGTCTGTCAAGCATCTCGTCAATAGCCACCATAGCCTGCTCTTTTCTGCTTCCCGAATTTACCGACTGGTATTTCACAAAGGTTCCTCTCCCCTGTACCTTTTCGACAAGTCCAATCCGTTCCAGCTCATCATATGCACGTTTCACAGTACCCCTTGCGACTCCCGTCTCATCAACCATTTCCTGTACTGTCGGAAGCTGCTGACCCGGTGTAAGATTACCGTTCTTTATCGCAACGCATATTGCATCCACCAGTTGTTTATATATCGGAATATCAAGCTCACTGTTAACTACAAAAATTGATTTCATAATTTCCACCTCTCAATTGTTATATAACAATTATACTCATTTTTGCGAAAATGTCAAGATGTTTTGTAACAATTTAAGGCACGCCTTGTTCTAGCGTGCCTTAAATTTACTGATTTTTACCTTTTTGAGCAAGATAATTCTTTCTTCCGATTTCATAAAGGTTATTTCCATCACTGTCAATTATTACAATAACAGGAAAATCCTCTACTTCAAGCCTGCGTATAGCCTCTGCACCAAGGTCATCATATGCAACAACCTCAGCTTTTTTAATACATTTGCTCAGAAGAGCTCCACAACCACCGATAGCACCAAAATATACAGCTCCGTGCTCTTTCATGGCTTGGACAACTTCATTCCCTCTCTTACCTTTTCCAATCATACCGGTAAGTCCCTGCGCAATCATAACAGGGCTGTATGCATCCATACGATATGAGGTTGTCGGTCCTGCAGAGCCTATGGCCTGCCCCGGCTTTGCAGGTGTAGGACCCACAAAATAGATTATACTGTCTTTAATGTCAAGTGGCAATTCCATACCCTGCGCAACAAGCTCGCACAAACGCTTGTGAGCAGCATCTCTTGCAGTATAAATTACACCTGATATCAGACAGCTGTCTCCTGCTCTCAGCTTTTTTGCATCCTCACGTGTCAACGGTGTCCTTACAGAAACAGTCATTTATATCACCTCCGTCCGGTGTCTGGTAACATGACAATTTATGTTAACAGCAACAGGCAATCCGGCAATATGAGTCGGATACTGTTCAATATTTACAGCAAGTGCAGTGGTTCTGCCACCAAATCCCTGAGGACCAATACCAAGGCTGTTTATTTCATCAAGCAGCTCTTTTTCAAGGTCGGCATAAAAAGCATCACCGTTTGGAACATCTACCGGACGAAGAAGAGCCTTTTTGGCAAGATAAGCAGCCTTATCAAATGTTCCCCCTATACCTACTCCCACAACAACAGGAGGGCATGGGTTCGGTCCGGCATCTTCAACAGTTTTTATTACAAAATCCTTTACTCCCTGCAATCCGTCGGAGGGGCGAAGCATTGCAATTTTGCTCATATTCTCACTACCAAACCCCTTCGGGGCAACCGTTATTTCGATTTTATCCCCCGGAACAATCTCAAAATAAAGCATTGCAGGAGTATTGTCACCTGTGTTTACTCTGTCAAGCGGATCACGAACCACGCTTTTTCTGAGATATCCCTCGGTATACCCTTGCCGAACACCCTCGTTTACTGCCTCGGTAATATCACCGTTTACGTGAACATCCTGTCCAAGCTTTAAAAACACACACGCAACGCCCGTATCCTGACAAACAGGCTGATTTTTTTCATCAGCAATCTGATAATTTTCAATAATTCGTTCCAATATTTCTTTTGCCTGAGGCCATGTCTCGTCAGCATGAAAACCTGAAATACATTCCTTAATATCATTACTCAAATGACAATTTGCCTCGATGCACAATTTTTTAACCACTTCAGTGATAAGATTTGAACTAATTTCACGCATAAAAATTTCTCCAGTTAATTACCTTTCGGTACATTATAAATTTTATCCAGAATATCACCCTCACGGCCGATAACCTCGGCAACCACTCTGTCACCCTTCAGTGGCTTTTCAGGTTTTCCCGTAATGCGTTCTGCCTTTTCTTTAAGTTCCTGTATATCTATAACAGGCAGTCCGGCATTTACCAATCTCTCCTTAAGGTCTGTGTTTTTGGGATTTACTGCAATTCCCCCCTGCGTAACAAGGACATCTATATCCTTACCGGGAGTGGAAATACAGGTAACACGGTCGGTAACAATTGGAAGTCTTGCTCTGAACATAGGTGCTATAATCATAGAAAGCTTCGCACCTGCCGCCGTATCGCTGTGACCACCCGAACCGCCCATAATATACCCACTGGAATCAGTATGTACATTAACGTTGAAGTCGGTATCTATTTCCGTCGCACCGAGAATTACAACATCAAGACTGTCCACAACAGCACTACGACTGTTTGGAGAAGCATATTGCATAGCAGAAATCTCCTGGTGCCTCGGATCGCTTTTCAGCGACTCTACTGCCTCAAGGTCAAAGCATTGAACATCCATAAGGCTGGCAAAACATCCTGACCTGAGCATATCTACCATATAGCCTGTAATACCACCAAGTCCAAAGCTTCCCTTTATACCTTTTTCAAGCATTATTTCCTTTAGAAACTTTGCCGCTGCAAGTGACGCCCCACCTGCCCCGGTCTGAAATGAAAATCCGTCTTTCAGAAGTCCCGACGCCTCTATGACCTTGGCGGCATGTGATGCCATAACAAGTCCGACCGGGTCACGTGTAATTTTAGTTGTACCCGAAACAATGCCTTTCGGGTCACCTATTTCATCTACCAATACAACATAATCAATATAATTCTCGGGAATTGACCATCCCTGCAACGGATAAGGTACAAGGTTGTCGGTAATAACCACAACCTTTTTTGCATACATTGCATCCGCATAAGCATATCCGAGACTGCCACAGGCAGATTTTCCGTATTTACCTGAACAGTTCCCCATAGGGTCTGCCGTAGGTGCCGCAATAAACGCCACATCAATAGGGGTTTTACCTGAAGCTATATCACCCGGACGACCACCGTGAGTACGGAACTGTACCGGTTTATCCAGAATCCCCTCTGAAAAAGCACGCCCCGGGCCTGCCGCAATATAATCTGCCGCAACACCTGTAACTACCTTGTTTTCAATATGCGTAAGCAAGGGCTTATGAACATCAAACAGCGAGCTTGCATTAACTGTAATGTCTTTTATACCGAGACTTGCTATTTCTTTCACCACCATATTGAGCACATAATCACCGTTACGCAGGTGATGGTGAAACGAAACTGTCATACCGTCTTTCAGTCCCGATAAGATAATCGCCTCACGAATTGATTTTACCAACTTATTCATTGTCGTCCTCCCTGCCAAGTCCCAGTGCTTGTGCCATACAAATCGTTCTCTCGGCTCTTGCAACAATAGGAGCATCAATCATTTTTCCACGCAGAGCAATAGCGCCTTTCCCTTGCTCTTTGGCAAGTCTTATTGCGTCTATAACCTCATATGCATAGTCTATATCTGCCTTTGAAGGACTGAATACTTCATTTATTACATCCACATGACGTGGTGAAATAGTCGCCTTCCCCGTAAAGCCCATACTTTTGGCGTGATTTGCGTCAATTACAATCCCTTCGTCATCATTTACATCGGTAAATGGTGTATCATATACATCAATACCTGCAGCACGTGCAGCTACAACGAGAGCTGCTCTTGCGTATTCAATCTCTTTTCCTTCCCTTGTACGCTTACACTGAAGGTCAGCAGTTAAATCCTCAGCGCCTAAAAACAGAGCCTTGACACGCTTTGAAGCGGATGCGATTGCATATGCATTGACAATTCCGGATGCAGTTTCAATAAGAGGCATCAGGCCTGTCGTTCCCCGTGTCAGATTCAGATTGTTTTCAACTTCACTTATATATTCATCTGCGACAAGCACATCTTTCGGAAGACTTGCTTTTGGAAGCAAAATAAGATCAGGCTTTTCGGGAAGTATAGCATCAATATCAGCTTTCCAGTAATCGGTATCAACAGAATTGATACGGACAATAACCTCACAGCCCTTCAAATCCATATAACGCATGGTATTTCGTACCAGTATTCTGGCTGCGTCCTTTTCTGCAGGAGATACAGCATCCTCTAAATCGAAGATTACTGCGTCAGCCCCAAGACAATTTGCATTTATAATCATATTAGGATTATTACCCGGCAAAAACAACATACTGCGGCGCATTAATTTTCCCCCTTTCCACGGAGAACTGCTGTCTCTACTCTGGCACGGATTACACATTCAAGTGCACCCCTATCTATCACACGAACACCGGCGTTTTCTATACCATGTTCTTCTAAGACCTCTCTTATTACAGTTTGAATTTTTTCTCCGAACTGTTTTTGAACAACAGACTCAAGCTGGATGTTTAAACCATCTTGCGACGGCTCAATCTCTACGTAAGCATCACTGGATTCCATCGTTCCCGCTGATGCACATTTGGAAATATCCACTTTACTGCAACTCCTTTCATATCCTCTATAAATAAAAAGTTATAGTCCAATTTATCAATATTATATAATACAATTCAAAAAAAATCAATTATTTTTGTTTTTTTCTTTACATCTTTGGTAATTATGCGTTATAATGTTATTAATAAATTGTATTGAAAAGGATAGAATATGTATCTTGAAATATTATCCAGCTTTAATGAAATAAAATTGAATATATGGAAAAACTTTTTGAAAAAAGCTGCACTCGAGCCGGACGAATCCGTCAGTCAGACAGTTCTTCTCTGGGACGGGGATATTCTTGTTGCCACGGGTTCGCGTACTGGAAATCTTCTAAAATGTATCGCTGTTGATTCCAAAAGACAAGGAGAGGGTCTTACCGCAACACTTATTACTGTCTTACGGCAGGAGGCGTTTAAGGAAGGATTAAGCCACCTTTTTCTATATACCAAACCTGAAAACAAAGATATGTTTTCTTCTTTGTTCTTTTATCCGGTGGCAGAGACGGACAAAGTTTTGCTTATGGAAAACCGCAAAGACGGCATAATTAATTTTTTAAATACACTTCCTGTAGAACAAACTTCCGGTACCGTAGGTGCTGCTATTATGAATTGCAACCCTTTTACTTTGGGACATCGTTACCTGATTGAGACGGCTGCTAAGGAATGTAATCATCTTTATGTATTTGTTGTTTCTGAAGACAAAAGCCTCTTTTCTGCAGAAGACCGTCTGAAAATGGTACAATCAGGCACCGCTGATATTTCAAATCTAACCGTCCTTACAACAGGACCATACCTTATTTCATCAGCGACTTTTCCTACCTACTTTCTTAAGGAGCGCGAAAGCGCTGCACAAGTCAAGTGCCTTTTAGACATCGAAATATTCATAAAGTACTATGCTCCAAAATTTAATATAACCACCCGTTATGTGGGAACCGAGCCTCTTTCACCAATGACAGAGCAATATAATACAGAGTTAAAGAAAACTTTACCTGCACACGGCATTAAGGTTAAAGAGCTTCCAAGACTTGAAATATCTAACACTCCGGTAAGCGCAAGTCAGGTAAGAGCTTTGATTGATTCCGGAAGCACACAGGCACTTAAATCATTGGTGCCCAATACAACATATGAATTTTTACTTAATAAAGGTCTAACATAATTTAGGAGGAACTAAATATGCAGGAACGTCAGAAAAATCATATTTTAAGCAGTTATTTCGCACCAAGAGGTCACCAGCGTATGTATGCCCTTGGCATGCAACTTGCTCAACTATATCTTTCTCCATTTGATAAGCTCATCGGCGTTGTAGGCGACGCTGGATCCGGCAAAAGCGCTTTGCTTAGGGGAATGTTTCCGGGGCTTGAGCTCACTAACGATGATGACGGAGTTTATGTGCGCCCCCTTCCACTTTTGGAACAGGACAACGGATATTTTTCTCCACACACATATCACCTTGATATTCGCTTTGAAAACGGTTTTACGCAAATGAGTGTTTTGGCCGATGCTATTACTGAGGCTTTGCACAATGGAAAACGTGTTATTGTAGAACATTTTGACCTTATATATCCTTTGCTTGGCTTTAATGCCAATCTTATCATAGGGGTTGGGGAGCAGGTATTACTGGCAAGACCGAATCTTTTTGGTCCTGAGCCACAAGAAATACGCGACAAGGTATATGAATCCCTTTCGTACCGTCTAATGGCGCATACCGCAGAGGACTTATGCGAGCTTTGCATACCCGAACACGAAATGGCACGCTGCGGTCACGATGATGTAAAACACGGATTTGTTATCACCTTTCCTGAAACCAAACCTGAGTTTAATATTATCGAAGTTGAAAAGCAGGTTAATGAAATGATTGCAAAAAATCTTCCAGTTGACTATGTGGACAATACCCATATATCTGTCGGCGGCCGTCAGCATTTTTGTACCGGACCGCGAATACATGTAAGTCATACAGGACTGATCGAAAACTTCCATTTGCTTAATCATTTTATATACGACCGTTTTAATCGTCGCTATTTGTTGGTTGGTTGTGTCGGCAAGAACGCCGAAAGCAATCTTCGAAAATTGGATGCACAGCAGAAAAAACAATCAGACCTTATTATGTAGTTATATCAGGGAGAGAAAAATGACAGAAGTCACTTTAAAACAAATGCTTGATGTGCGCGAAGAACGCGTAAAAAAACAAAAATATATACTAAGTCGCTTCAAGCATCCTATCATCAGCTTTACTATGAATATTGCAGGTCCCATAAAGATCTCTCCATTGATTGAACGTTCGTTTTTTGAAGGTGTTAAACTTTTGAAAAAAAGCTTGCCACAGGGCAGCATACTTTATCAAGACATAGACATCAAGTCTACGGGTTGTGAGGCGATATTTTCTGTAAAATATGAAGCGCCAAAGCTTAAAGATATCTGCTCTTCTATTGAGGAAGGCTTAACCATCGGAAGATTGTTTGATATGGATGTAATAAATGCAGATGGAATCAAACTCGAAAGGAAAAATCCTCGAAATTGCATTGTTTGCGGAACTCCAGGAAGGGCCTGTGCAGCAGGCAGAGTTCATCCGGTTGATGAAATTCAGACAATCACAAGGGAAATAATGGAAAACTACTTTTTTCTCCTCGACAAAGAGCGTTGTTCTGCCCTTGCGGCAAAATGCCTTTTAGACGAAGTGTATACCACTCCCAAACCTGGACTTGTGGATTGCCGCAACAACGGAAGCCATACAGATATGGATATGAACACCTTTGAAAAAAGCGCCCATGCGCTTAAACCTTATTTTGGCGAATGTTTTTCTATCGGCAAAAATACAGCAAGTCTTTCTCCAAACGAGGCCTTTCCTCTCTTGCGTAATGCGGGTATTTTGGCAGAAAAAACTATGTATAATGCCACAGGCGGAATAAACACTCACAAAGGCATAATTTACTCTATGGGTATACTATGTGCAAGTATCGGAAGGTTATGGCTGCCCGAAGATCCGTTCAGGTGTGCTTCGGATATCTGTTTGGAAAGCGCAAACATCGTCAAAGAATCCATTCAAAAAGATTTTGAACAAATAGACTCGTCAACCGCCGGCGGAAGGCTTTATTTAAAATACGGCATCAGCGGAATTCGCGGAGAAGCTGCCTCAGGTTTTGACTCAGTTCTAAAGATTGGACTTCCGTGTTATAAAGAACTCAGAAACAAAAATTTTAACTCAAATGATGCAGGCGCCATTACATTGCTTTACTTGATTTCAAATGTTAAGGATACAAACCTTTACCATCGCGGCGGGATCAAAGGAGCTGAATATGCCGTCAAAACTACAAAAAAACTATTAACAGACTTTCCCGAACCCACAAAAAATCAAATCGAAACATTAGACGATGCTTTTATCAAACAAAACCTGTCCCCGGGAGGGTGTGCAGACCTGCTTGCGATTACATATTTTCTATATAGTCTTGAGTCATAAAAATAATCCCATCAATTGATGGGATTATCAGACTGTCGAAAAAGTCCAGAAAAGTCTGGGCTTTTTCTTCATTTTATGGTATAATATTCTTGGGTGATGAAAGATGATGCAAAAAGGTTACGAGAATAGATACCAAATAGAAATGATAAGCATAGAAGATTTAGTACC
>JAZRTY010000024.1:0-3529 GCA_045652245.1 Eubacteriales bacterium
TGAAAATGTTTTCTTTTTTATGATAGTATATATAAGTCCTATTACAAGTAAAATTGTACATATTGCACCATTTGTTATAGCGGGCTTATTGGGTATGAACGATGCTGCAATAAGAAGCACAAGCACCATAACAAGAAGCCATGTGGGAACATAGTCTGTTACCTTTGTACGCTCTTCCCTCTTGGGGATTGGTGCGGTTTCTTTTCTGAATATGTAGAGAATTATAAGTGCGGACAACACGGCACCAAGCTCTACTGCAAAGAAGATACTGGGCTTTCCTTTGTACCATATAAAGTCAAGGAAGCTCATATCAAGGGCAGAGCCCAGCATTATTGCGGTTGTGTCGCCTACAAGAGTTGCCGCGCCCTGTAAATTTGAAGAAACTGCAATTGCAATTATAAAGGGAACGGGGTTGGTGTTCAGCTTTTTACATATTGCAAGGGCAATGGGTGCTACCATAAGCACTGTTGCCACATTGTCAACAAAGGCTGAAATAATGCCTGCGAAAAGTGCAAGAGCAACCGCTGCCCATTTTACATTCGGCACCTTTTCCATAACAAGCTCTGCAAGCAGCTGGGGCATTTTGCTTTCCGTAAACAGGGAAACAAGTCCCATTGTACCTGCAATCATAAGAATTACATTGAAGTCTATGGAAGAAAGAATATCACCGAGAGGGAGCATTCCGCTTGCAATAAAAATTATACCCGAAATTACTGCAATATAAGGACGGTATTTACCGAAAATAAGCATAAGAACATATGTAACTGCAAAGAGAATAAGTGCAGGAATCATTTCAATCACTCCGTATATATCTGTATGAAAATTTGCAACCGTTATTCATTGTACACCCTTTTTTCTTATAGTCAACAATAGTTATTTTTTTATCAAACTATTTTCTTCAGCGGTAAAAAAATCTCCCGCGGAACAGTCCGCAGGAGAAAAAATTATACTTTGCTTGTTGCTTATTTAAGGAATCTGTCGATGTAGCCGAAAAGAAGCTCGTCGGCTCTCTTCTTTGCCTCATCATCCTTGCCTAAATCATGATCTGCTCCCTCATATACATTAAGCACATGCTCAACACCGTACTGTGTAAGAAGAGCATCAAGGGTCTGCGCATTTGTAAAGGGGACAATAGTATCTGCATTTCCGTGATTAATTACAGTGGGAACGCATTCTGCACTTACATAGGCTATAGGAGATACACTGGAAAGCGCAGCCTTTGCAGCTTCCTTTTCAGCGTAAGTGAAGCGCTGACCGCATGCCTTTGACATGAGATCGCAGATTACTGTCTCATCACCCAGTGCATTTCCGTGATAGAAATTGTCATCATAAAGATCAGTCGGTCCCGAATTGCTGACAACCGCAACGGGGGTAACGGGAGCCGTGCTTTTTCTTGCGTAGGCATAAAGCAGTGAAAGGTGCCCGCCTGCACTGTCGCCCGTGAGAAGCACCTTGTTGATATTCACACCGGCCTCTTCGCCCTGTTTCTTTATCTGTGCAAGAGCCGCATCAATGTCATCGAGAATATCAAGAATGTCAGTATCCTCTGAAATATAACGGTAGTTTACGGATGCTGTTGCAATACCGAGACTTGAAGCACCGTAATTCATTCCGCCCTCATAGCTTTCCTTGTCGCCGGCAATCCATGCACCGCCGTGAATAAACAGCACAAGTCCCAGGTCACCCGAAGCATCATAGGGGATACAAAGGTCAACAACCTGTCTTTCGTGAGTGCCGTAGGGCATGTCAAGGAAGGTCTGACAGTTGAAGTCCTGTCCCGTGCTGCCGCCAAGGCCGAAAAGGCTTAAAAAGAAATTGATTATTGCAACAAAAAATGCAATGATTTTCTCGAACATAAATCGTCCTCCTTGCTGATTATAATATTCATTTCGTAACACTTCGTTACTGATTTTATATTAGCACAGAGAAACTGTTTTTTCAAGGATGAAGTTTGAAAATCAAAGCTTCCGAGTGGCTGAAAAACAGTACTTCGGAAGCAGACGGAGCTTAATTTTTGTATTTTGGTTTTTCGATCGGGGGGGCATCACTTATTCACTATTACCTCTTACCTTTTACTTTGCCAAAAATCGTCCCAAAGGATTAGTGAAGAGTGAATAGTGAAGAAGTAATAAGTAAAAATCGACAAACCTCTGACGAGCCTTGTCGATTTTTGGAAACCACACCTGATTTTGATACAAAGATTTAGCGTTGTGCAAATTCCTCGTAGCGTTGTGCAAAATTTTCGCAGTGTTGTGCAAAATCTTATAGGTGTTGTGCAATCAAAGTATCAAATGGTGACTGCTTAATTTCTTATTTTTATTCAAGCTTTACAAAAAACTCTTCGCTCACAAAAACGGTACACCCTTAATTAAAATATACAGTTGTACCTTTTATTATCTGCAATCGAATAAAATCAAAAGCTTCTTACTTTCAAGGGCTTGAAAAATATCGGTTTTTTCTCACCGGCATTAACCATTTCTCTTGCAAGCAACCCTCTCATTTTTCGCAGAGTATCAAGGTAATTTTTATTATTTACAAGGTTATGTTTTTCGGCAGGATCGTTTTTCAGGTCATATAAAAAATCATCATAATAAACCAGTGCGCTGTGTTTCGTATTTCCCGATCCGAGTGCTCTGGCAGAATACTTCCAATCCTTTGTGCGTACTGCCCTGCCGACCTGTGATTCGCTGATTTGAACAAAAACACAATCTCTTTCGGAAACATCCTTCCTGTTAACCGGGAGAATGTTTCCGGAATAAGCTTTCGGCACCTCAATTTCTGCAAGACTCAGTAGTGTAGGCGGAATGTCGATAAGACTGGCAAGACAATTCATAACCTCGTCTTTATCTACTGCCCCGCCACCAAATACAAGAGGCGTATGTATACTCGAATCGTGACAGCTGCGTTTGTATTCGTCATTTCGCGTTTTAAAATGACACCCGTGGTCACTTGTGTAAACTATAACCGTATTATCATACAATCCTTTATCCTTCAGGGCTTTAACAAGTCTTCCGACATTTTCATCAAGGGAATGAATAGCGGCAAGATAATCGGGATACTCTTCTTTGTAATTTCCCTTAAGAAATGTTAAATCCTCCGGCAAAGGATATTCACGGAAATCATCAACCTTATCTATTGGCCCTTCAAAATGACCGTGGTCATTCTGGTGGTGTGGCTCAAGCTGTGAAACAAACATAAAAAAGGGCTTTTCGCTGTTATGGTTATTTACATATTCAACCGCAAAGTCATTTATACAATCTGCCCTGTAACCCTTAAAGTCAATCTGATTGCCGTTACCGTCAAAAACATATCCGTCATAACCGTGCGAGGTAAACTCCAGAACATCTGCTGCACGCCAATATTTATAACCGCCTTGTCTTTGAGGCGGAACAGCTGTTTTTTCACAATGAACACCGATACCTTCATAACGGTCTGAAGCAAGATGCCATTTTCCGATATACGCTGTATCATATCCGTTTTCATTAAAATAATCGGCTAAAGTTTTCGTATCTTCTTCCAAAGCAATACC
>JAZRTY010000025.1:0-16194 GCA_045652245.1 Eubacteriales bacterium
CAAGCCCGATAACACAATCACAAGAGCTGAAGTTGTAACAGTTATAAACCGCGCTCGTGGCAGAGACACTCTTGCCGATGCAGTTCTTGGTGATATAAATGTAATATTCGTTGATGTTGACAGATCACACTGGGCATTCGGCAATATCGCAGAAGCTACAGTTTCTCATACATCCACAGACGGTGTTTGGGCGAGTGTCAAGGAAGACCCGACAAAGAAGCTTGCTGAATTGCTCGGCGAAGACGCAATTTACGGCTTCTCTGTATCCGAAGCAAAGCTTGCAGAGCTTGATGCACTTGAAGCACAAAGAATTGCTGAAATCAGAGCTACTCCTTCAGATTATTCAAAGATTACAGGTAAGAAAGTTTATGTTTCCACCTCAACAGGTAACGACGCAAACGACGGTCTGTCTGAGGCTACACCCGTAAAGAGTATTGCAAAGGCAAATGAAATTGCAGTTTTCGGTGACGGAATCCTCTTAAAGCGTGGCGATATGTGGCGTGAGAGCGTTTATGTAGAAAGTGGCGTTACATATACAGCCTATGGCGAAGGTGCAAAGCCCTTTATTAACGCATCTCCCGAAAACGGTGCAGATCCGTCAAAATGGACTCTCGTATATGAAGATGCAGCTACAGGCGCACTTGTATGGAAATACGAAAGAGAAGACTTCCTTGACACAGGTGTTATCGTTCTCAACGACGGTGAGGGCGGCTACTTCGGTGAAAAGGTAGCTTGTAACTTTAACGGTGAACATTTCTATCTCAAAGAAGATCCCGACAAGAAGCCTTATACCTACAAGCAGCTTGGAAATCTTCAGTTCTTCCACAAGGCAGGTTCCATGTATCAGGGAAAGCATATTTACTGTGAATCGGCAACAGGTCCACTCTTCTTCAGATGCGACTACGGTAACCCCGGTTCAGTATTTAACAGCATCGAATTTGCAACACGTGTAAACTGTATGAAAGTTCGTACAGGCGTAACTGATGTTGTTATCGATAACCTGTGCCTTAAGTATTCCGGATTCTACGGAGTTTCTCTCAGTTCAGACGTAAAGAATATAACAGTTCAGAACTGTGAAATCGGTTGGATTGGTGGTACAATCACAACTTATAACAGATATAGACCTGAAACTCCTACAAGACTCGGTAACGGTATTGAGCTTTACGGTGCCTGTGACGGATTCTATATGGACAACAACTATGTATATCAGTGCTATGACGCAGGTCTTACCCCTCAGGTTTCCGACTCTCAAAGAGATCTTCGTCAGGACAATATGAGAATCAAGAATAACGTAATTACCGACTGTGTATATTCAATAGAATATTTCCTTGATGCATCTCCGGATAGTAAATACGAAAGAGAAGGTCAGAATTTCCTTATTGAAGGAAACCTCATGCGTCGTGCAGGCTACGGATTTGGTTCAAGTAGACCCGACGTTAACAACCAGAGACATATCCGTACAGGAGCAGATGCCGGCAGAAAGCACGCATACTATAACTTTGAAATAAAGAACAACATCTTTGACAGAGCAGTACACGAGCTTATCCAGACCTATACAGTTACCCCTGAAGCAGCAGCAAAATATTCAGGCAACACCTACATTCAGGGTATCGACAACGGTCTTTACGAGCATTCCGACAAGTATAAGGCATCAACAGACCTTAGCGCACACGCAAACATCCAGAAGGAGCTCGGTGACCTGACAGCGCAGGTTTACCTTGTACCAAACATTCCGAAGTGGGAATACAAGTTCCCGGAAATTGCAAAGATTCCTGTAACAGAAGCTGAAAGAGCAGCATACAATGCATATATTGCAAATCCTCCGTTGGGCGATACACTAACTCTTGCTCCTGTTGTTGAAATCGTACCCGAAGACGGCGAAAGCACAGAAATTGTAGATCCTATGTTTGTTCGCACACAGAAAGCAAACAACCTCTACGGTTATATGCACAAGTCTATGAATGTTGAAGTAGGTACAGATTCCGGTACAGGAATAGCTTATTCTCGCTTTACATTTAATAACGTAACCGACAGAGTTTTCCTTGATACTTATAACATTCCGAAGATAGATCTTACAGGTGGACAGGTATACTTCAAGTTCCTTGTTCGTACAAATAATAAGGAATCAACACCGTTCAGCGTATACTTCTGCAGAATCTGGGATAAAGACGACGTTGTAGTCGGAAGCAAGGACAACTATATGGCAGAATCACCCAAGGGAACAGGTGAATGGGAAGAAGTAATAATCAAGGCAAGTGATTTCTTACCTAATCATAATTACTCAAACCACATCTATCTCTGGATGCTCGGTCAGAACGTTGTAGGTACTGATCTCTACAATCTGAACGGAACTGCAAAGCAGGAAGGTTTGTACTTTGATATAGCTGCCTGGGCAGTATTTGATAACCTCGCATCTGCTAAAGCGTATGACCTTGCTGCAGCTGCGAAGTAAAAAAGTAACAATAAAACTTTAAACTTAAAACCTTGACACCGTTTTTGGTGTCAAGGTTTTTGTAGTCAAATTTACCAAAAACAGCGGTTTGGTGTTATACACTAAAGACAAAACAAATGTGAAAATTGTAAAAATACATTTGTGTAGCTTTGTTGGATATGCACAATAAGCTTCCGAATGTTAACGGAGTTTAAAAAATGGCACAATTTTACTTGCATTATAGATGAAATCGTGTTATAATGCACACATAGAGGAGAAGGCTTGGTTTTTGCAGTCATATACGGATTGTATATGATAATTTTTCAAAAATCGGGTCATTTATTCTAATGTGAAATTTATAAAAAGGAGGTTTCAAAAATGAAACTAAAAAGAATCTTGTCAGCAATCCTTGCAATAATGATGCTCGCATCTGCTGTAATCATCACTCCTGCAATTGCCGATGACACAACGAACGAAGTAATCTCCTTTGATTACAGTTCACTTTTCCGCGATATCTCAAATGGCTACAAAACGGTGATTGTCGAAAAGGATGTGCAGTTTGAGGGTAAAAACGCACTTAAGGTTACTCCTAACCCGAATGCTACCGACGAAGCAACAGTAACCAAGGGCAAAGGTATCAACCTTGACAGCTATAACGTAATTAAGGGTGTTGATCTTACAAAAGTAAGATACATGACTGTTGAGTATTATCTTGATATGGAAACAGCACCCAAGGATAAAATGCAGATGGAGATCATCAACAATCCCGGTGGTACACTTTTGAAATCCGTTTGCGTTAACACAAATAATGCTTTTGTAACAGGCAAGTGGGCAACAGCTTTCTTCGATTTGTCAATACTTGAAGAGGCGTCAAATCCCGATAAGCCTATGCTTAACCACTTCCACTTAAGACCTTACGGTTATAACATAAAGTACACAAACTTCAAGGAAACTGACGTTTGCTATATCGGCAAGGTATCTTTCTACACAGAACGTCCTGACATTCCGGAAGCTAATCCTGATAATGCAGATCCTGAAGTGATAGAGTTTGATTACAGTTCACTTTTCCGTGATATCTCAAACAGCCACAAGACAGCGATTACCGAAAAGAATGTAAGCTTTGAGGGTAAAAATGCTCTTAAGGTTATACCTAACCCAAATACTACCGACGAAGCAACAGTAACAAAGGGTAAAGGTATCAACCTTGACAGCTATAACGTAATCAAGGGTGTTGACCTTACAAAAGTAAGGTCCATGACTGTTGAGTATTATCTTGATATGGAAAAAGCTCCTAATGATACAATGCAGATGGAAATCATCAACAACCCCGGTGGTACAATTCTGAAATCCGTTTGTGTAAACACAAAGGATGCTTTTGTGACAGGTAAATGGGCAACAGCTACTTTTGACCTTTCAATCCTTGAAGAAGCGTCAAATCCCGATAAGCCTATGCTTAACCACTTCCACTTAAGACCTTACGGTTTTAACACAAAATATACAAACTTCAAGGAAACTGATGTTTGTTATATTGCAAATATTTCCTTCAGTACAGAGTCTGTTGCGGTTGAAGATGAACCTGCCGATACACCTGTTGAACCTACACCCTAAGAACCAAAGGCAGACGATGAACCTGTTGATACACCCGAAGAGGACGCAGAGCCGGAAATAGTAGCTTTTGATTACAGTGACATTTACCGTGATATATCAAACGGCTACAAAGTTGCACTTGCCGAAAAGGACGTGGAATTTGACGGTAAAAAAGTGCTTAAGGTTACACCTAACCCGAACTCTACCGACGAAGCTACTGTCGCAAAGGGAAGAGCTATCAACCTTGACAGCTATAACGTAATCAAGGGTGTTGACCTTACAAAGGTAAGATACATGTCTGTTGAGTATTATCTTGATATGGAGACAGCTCCCAATGATACTATGCAGATGGAAATCATTAACAATCCTGCAGGTACAATTTTGAAATCTGTTTGTGTAAACACAAAGGATGCTTTTGTTACAGGCAAGTGGGCAACAGCTGTATTTGACCTTTCAATACTCGAAGAAGCAGCAAACCCCGAAAAGCCTATGCTTAACCATATGCACTTAAGACCTTACGGTTGGAATGCAAAATATACAGATTTTAAGGAAACTGATGTTGTTTATATCGGTAAGGTTACTTTCTTTACCGAGCTTCCCTCGTTTGAAGAACATACATCATATATGAAGGGTTACACAGACGGAACATTCCTTCCGGGTAACACTATGACAAGAGCAGAAGCTTGTACTACAGTTGCAAGAATCGTTGCAGGCAGCGATGAGCTTGTTCCTGCCGATAAGACAACTGCATTTACAGACATTGATGCTCACTGGGGTAAAAAGTACATCGCTTACGTTGAAAGCCTCGGATATCTAAAAGCTTATAGTGGTGCATTCCTCCCTGACCAACCCATAACAAGAGCTGAATTTGTAGAGCTCGTATACAATATGGGACTTCTTCAGGATGCAGGAAAGCCTGCTTCCTTTACAGACGTAGATGCGTCTCACCCGAGATATAACGTAATTACAGCATCTGCTAAGGCAGGACTTGTTAATGGTTATGACAACGGAGACGGAACATTCTCCTTCAAGCCTGATAACACAATTACAAGAGCTGAAGTAGTAACTGTTATAAACCGTGCACGCGGCAGAGACACAAAGGCTGAAAGCATTATGCCGGAAGTCAGCAAAATCTTTATGGATGTTGACAGAACACACTGGGCATTCGGCAATATTGCAGAAGCTACAATAAGTCACGAAGCATCAAAGGGTACATGGGTAACTACAACCGAAGACCCGGTAATGAAGCTCGTAGCACAGCTTGGCGAAGACGCAGTTTACGGTTATTCTGAATCCAATGCAAAGCTTGCAGAGCTTGATGCACTTGAAGCACAGAGAATAGCAGAAATCAGAGCTACTGCATCTGATTACTCAAAGATTACAGGTAAGAAAATTTATGTTTCTTCTTCTATCGGTAATGACGCAAACGACGGTTTGACAGAGGCTACACCTGTTAAAACTATCGCAAAGGCAAATGAAATAGCAGCTGCCGGTGATGGTATACTTCTCAAGCGTGGCGACGAGTTCCGTGAGAGCGTTTATGTAAAGAGTAACACTACATATTCAGCTTACGGTGAAGGTGCAAAGCCCTTCATTAACGCATCTCCCGAAAACGGCGCAGATCCTTCCAAGTGGACACTCGTTCACGAGGACAAGAGCACAGGCGCACTTATCTGGAAATATCACAGAGAAGATTTCCTTGATACAGGTGTTATCGTTCTCAACGACGGTAAGGACGGGGCTTTTGCACAGAAGGTAGCTTGTAACTTTAACGGCGAAAACTTCTATCTTGACGGAGATGCAGAGAAGAAACCGTATACCTATAAGCAGCTTAACAATATGGAATTCTTCCATAAGATAGATTCCTTCTATGAAGGACCCGAAATTTACTGTGAAATCGCACACGGCCCCCTCTTCTTCAGATGCGACTACGGTAACCCCGGCTCTGTATTTGACAGCATCGAATTTGCAACACGTGTTAACTGTATGAAGGTACTTACAGGTGTTGAAAACGTTGTAATTGACAACCTGTGCCTTAAATACTCAGGCTTCTATGGTGTATCTCTTGATACAGGTGTTAAGAATATTACAGTTCAGAACTGTGAAATCGGATGGATAGGTGGTACAATTACTACTTATAACAGATATGCTCCCGAAAAGTATGTAAGACTTGGTAACGGTATCGAGCTCTACGGTGCAGTTGACGGTTTCTATATTGATAATAACTATGTATACCAGTGTTACGACGCAGGTATCACACCTCAGGTAACAGCATCCGGTGGCGGTAACTGTCGTGAGGATAACATCAGAATCAAGGACAACGTAGTTACCGACTGCGTATATTCAATCGAGTACTTCTTAGACGATGATTCAAACGGAAAGGCTGACAGAGCAGGTGAAAACTTCCTTATCGAAGGTAACCTTCTTCGTCGTGCAGGCTGGGGCTTTGGTTCCTCCCGCCCCGATATACATCGTCAGAAACATATCCGTTCAGGAGATTCTTCTGAAGATGAATATTACAATTTTGAAATAAAGAACAATGTGTTTGACAGAGGAGAGCTTGAGCTTGTTCACACAGATACAGAGGTTGAAGCTTGTATTCCGACATATTCCGGTAACACTTATATTCAGGGTGTGGGTAACGGTCTGTTTGTAGGTGGTACAGATAAAAAGCATCTCAAAGAATCTACCGACCTTAATGCAAAGGCTCACATACAGCAGCAGCTTGGCGATGCAACAGCTCAGGTTTACCTTGTTCCGTTTATTCCGAACTGGACATATACATATCCGACAGTAACTACCGTTCCGGTAACAGATGCTGAAAGAGCAGCATATAACGCATATCTTGCAAATCCACCCAAGGGTGATACAGAAACCCTCAAGCCTACAATTACAATTGAAGCAAGCGAAGGTGAGAGCACAGAGATAGTTGCTCCTCAGTTTGTTCGTTCACAGAAGGACAATAATCTTTATAGACCTGCTGATTTGAGAAAATGCTTTAGTGCTGAAGAAAAAGTAGATAATGCAACAGGAATAAACTATGTTCGCTTCACCTTTAACAACACAAGTGATAAGGTTCTTCTTGATACCTATTTTATTCCGAGAATAGACCTTACAGGTGATGATGTTTACTTCAAGTTCCTTGTTCGTACAAACAACAAGGATGCAGTGCCTTTCAATGTATCTTTCTGCAGAATCTGGGATGAAGACGGTAATGTAATTACAAGTAGAGAAAATCCTTTTGCTGAAACACCCAAGAGTGACGGACAGTGGGAGGAAGTAATAATAAAAGCACACGATTTAGGTGACGCTTGGAGCTATTCAACTCACGTTTACCTTTACATGCTTGGTACACAGAGAGTTGCATCATCACTCTTTAATGCTGACGGAACTGCAAAGCAGGCAGACCTCTACTACGATATAGCTGCATGGGCAGTGTTTGACAATCTTGCTTCTGCCAAGGCTTATGACCTTGCTGCAGCTGCGAAGTAAAAAACAATAATATAAGCTTTAAACATAAAGACCTTGATACCGTTTTTGGTGTCAAGGTCTTTTTACGTTCAAATCAACCAAAAATACAGCTGTACAGCATAGCAACAAGTACAAAAATATCGTGATATTACACAAAAAAAACCCCAGATATTTTTGTGCAACACGCAAAAGAAATGTTTGTTTATTAATAAAGTTTTTAGAAAATTAAACAATTATACATCTTTTGATTTTTTTTTGAAAAAGGTAAAAATAAGAATAAAAATTCGTTCAAAAGTAAAAAAATGTACAAAAATTTACTTGACAAGAAAATGTAAAATTAGTTATAATATTTATGCATTGGAAAAGGTTGCAGATTTTACCGGATTTTCAATTTTGGCAATTGAAATATTTTCGGTTATGGCTGAACTTTTTATCGTATTTGCAAAATTTTAAGAAAGGCAGGTTTCAAAAATGAAACTACGCAGAATTTTATCTGCTGTTCTTGCAAGCTTAATGCTCGCAACAGCGATAATCATCATTCCCGCAATTGCTGATGATGCAGAACAGGAAATTGTATCCTTTGATTACAGCACTGTTTTCTGCGCTATCACAAACGACTACAAGACAGCAACAACCGAAAAGGATGTAATTTTTGAAGGCAAGAATGCCGTTAAGGTTACACCTACCCCCAATACTACTCACGAAAAGACAGTCGAAAAAGCAAACGCCATTTCACTCGACAGTTACTACAAGATTAAGGGCGTTGACCTTACAAAGATAAGATATATGTCTGTTGAGTATTACCTTGACATGGAAGCGCCTTATGGTACAATGCAGGTTGACCTTGTGAACAACCCTGCCGGTACCCTCAAGAAGGGACTTAATGCTAAAGCAAAAGAGCCTATGGTTGTAGGTCAGTGGGCAACAGCTACCTTTGATTTTTCAGCACTTGAAACAAATCATAACCCCGAAAAGCCGGGACTCCAGCACTTCCAGATAAGACCCTACGGTGCTGTAAAGTATACAACGGTTAAGGAAACTGACATAGCTTATATCGGCAACATTTCCTTCTTCACAGAGCTTCCCACATTTGATGACCATCCGGCATATATGAACGGTTACACAGACGGCACCTTCCTTCCCGGAAACACAATGACAAGAGCTGAAGCTTGTACTACCGTTGCAAGAATTGCTGCAGGCGGTGACGCAAACGTTCCTGCTGGTAAGACATCCTCTTTCACAGATGTTGCTTCTCACTGGGGTAACAAATATATTGCATACGTTGAAAGCCTTGGTTATCTCAAGTCTTACAGCGGTGCATTCCTTCCCGACCAGCCGATAACACGTGCTGAATTTGTAGAACTCGTTTACAATATGGGACTTATGCAGGATGCAGGTAAGCCTGCTGCATTTACTGACGTAGACGCTGCTCATCCGAGATATAACGTAATTACAGCTTCTGCTAAGGCAGGACTTGTAAATGGTTACGACAACGGTGACGGAACCTTCTCCTTCAAGCCCGACAATACAATCACAAGAGCTGAGGTTGTAACAGTTATAAACCGTGCTCGTGGCAGAGACAGAAAAGCAGAAAACATTACAAATAGTGTTATGAAGATTTTTGCAGACGTTGACAGAAGCCACTGGGCATTTGCAAATATCGCAGAAGCAACAGTTGCTCACGAAGAATCAAAGGGCGTTTGGTCAAGCGTTAAGGAAGATCCTCAGGTAAAACTTGCTGAAATAATCGGTGAAGATGCAGTTTACGGCTACGCTGAATCAGAAGCAAAAATTGCAGAGCTTGATGCACTTGAAGCGCAGAGAATCGCAGAAATTCGTGCTACTGCATCTGACTACTCAAAGATTACAGGTAAGAAGATTTATGTTTCTTCCTCTATGGGTAATGATGCAAATGATGGTTTAACAGAAGCTACACCTGTTAAGACAATAAAGAGAGCTAATGAGCTTGTAAATTACGGTGGTGGTGTGCTTCTCAAGCGTGGCGATACATGGCGTGAGAGCGTTTACGCCAAGAGCAACACTACATATTCTGCATACGGTGAAGGACCGAAGCCCTTTATCAATGCTTCTCCCGAAAACGGTGCAGACCCCTCCAAGTGGACTCTCGTTCATGAAGACCCCACAACAGGTGCACTCATCTGGAAGTACGCAAGAGAAGACTTCCTTGACACAGGTGTTATCGTTCTCAATGACGGTGAGGGCGGATACTTCGGTGAAAAGGTAGCTTGCAACTTTGACGGCACAAAATTCTATCTCAGAGGTGACGCTGAAAAGAAGCCCTATACCTACAAGCAGCTCGGAAATCTCCAGTTCTTCCATAAGATTGACTCCTTCTATGAAGGAAGCAACATCTTCTGTGATGTAGCACGTGGTCCTCTCTTCTTCAGATGTGACGCAGGTAACCCCGGTTCTGTATTTAACAGCATCGAGTTTGCAACACGTGTTAACTGTATGAAGGTGCTTACAGGTACTGAAAACGTTGTAATTGATAACCTCTGCCTTAAGTATTCAGGCTTCTATGGTGTATCTCTTGATACAGGTGTTTACAATATCACAGTTCAGAACTGCGAAATCGGCTGGATTGGTGGTACAATCACAGCATACGACAGATATTTGCCTGAAACTCCCGTAAGACTTGGTAACGGTATTGAGCTTTACGGTGCTTGTGATGGCTTCTATATGGACAACAACTATGTATACCAGTGTTATGACGCAGGTCTTACACCTCAGGTAAGTAACCAGGACCAGGACTGCCGTCAGGATAATATGAGAATCAAGAACAACGTAGTTACCGATTGTGTATATGCAATTGAGTACTTCCTCTCTACAAGTCCTGATAATGAACATGACAGAGCAGGTAAAAACTTCCTTATCGAAGGAAACCTCCTTCGTCGTTCAGGCTACGGCTTCGGTTCTTCCCGCCCCGACACCGGTGTTCAGAGAATTATCCGTTCCGGTTCTTCTTCAGAATCAAAACATGAATATCACAACTTTGAAATAAAGAACAACATCTTTGACAGAGGTGTTCACGAACTTCTTGAAACCCATACACTTGTTCCTGAGGCTGCTGCGAAGTATTCGGGTAACACCTATATTCAGGGTATTGGTAACGGTCTTTACACGCATTCCAACAAATACAAGAGTGTAACAAACCTTGCAGCTAAGGCAAACATCCAGAAGGAGCTTGGCGACGCAACTGCTGATGTTTACTTAGTACCCAACATTCCTGCATGGACAAGAACACTTCCTGAACTTACAAAAGTTCCTGTAACAGAAGCTGAAAGAGCAGCATACAACGCATACCTTGCAAATCCTCCGAAGGGTGATACAGAAACACTCGAGCCTGTTATCACAATCGTAGCAGAACCCGGTGAAAGCACAGAAATTACAGATCCTGTGCTTGTTAGCCCGATGGGTAACGATACATATAAGTATGGTTATATGCACACTTCCATGAACCTCGAAAACAAAGTGGACAGTGCAACAGGAATCAAGTATGCACACTTTACCTTTAACAATACTGATAAGAGCGTTCTTCTCGACACTTATAACATTCCGAAGCTTGACCTTACAGGCGGACACCTTTACTTCAAGGTTCTTGTTCGTACCAACAGTAAGCGTGGTAGTTCCTTTAATATAAACTTCTGCCGTATCTGGGATGATCAGGAGAATGTAATAGGAAGCAAGAACAACCCGATGGCAGAGGTACCGAAGGCAACAGGTGAATGGGAAGAAGTAATAATCAAGGCAAGTGATTTCAAACCTGCATATGAATACTCTAACCACATTTACCTCTGGATGCTTGGTCAGACCACGAAGGGTACTGATCTCTTCAATGCAGACGGAACCCCTATCCAGGAAGACCTCTACTTTGATATAGCTGCATGGGCAGTATTTGATAACTTAGCTTCAGCACAAGCTTATGACCTTGCTGCAGCTGCTAAGTAAAAAGTAAAATTACAGCAAAAAAAGATTCATAACGCAAAAATCCTGGTGCCTTTAGCCTCGGGTGCTAAAGGACATTTTTATACAAATCAGCCTCGGCAAGGAGTTTCCTTGCCGAGGTTTTAGTATGCACAACCAAAAGTTGTAAAATCCGCCTGTAAATAAACTTTGCGGTTCTTGAAATGGCAACAAGTATTTGCTATAATATAGTCAAGATAAGCGCTTATCAATCTAAACAAAGGTGGATTGAATTTTATGGAAATTAACTTGAAAGAAAAATTACGTGCATTGAGACAGCAGAAAAGCATTACCCAAGAAGCCCTCGCCAACCATCTTGGAATTACTCCTCAATCAGTCGGGAAGTGGGAACGTGGAGAAGGTTTTCCGGATATTACTTTGCTACCCAAAATCGCGTTTTACTTTGATGTGACTGTTGATGAGTTGCTTTGCGTAGATCAAGTAAAAGTAGAAGAAGCAATTTGTGAATATCAGCGACAAAGTAAAATTTGCTGTCAAAACGGTGAAAATCAGAAAAATCTTGAAATCTGGGAAAAGGCATATTCTGAATTTCCGAAGGATTGCCGCGTTATCGAAGGTCTTATGCATGCAATCAATAGAGATGCGGTGTATCCTTGCCCTAAAGCTGAAGCAGAGCGTATTATTGCTCTTGGTGAGGAGCTTTTGCAGAGATCTACGGACACTCGTCAAAGAGAAAATGCCGTACAATGTTTGTGCTATACCTATGATAATATCGATAAAGAAAAAGCACTATATTATGCCGATATGAGTGGAACGTTTAACATAACAAGGGAGGATCTGAGAACTACGATTCTCGACGGAGAAGAAGGTGTTAAGGCTTGCCAAAGCTATATGATGTCTTTAATTCATACGGCTGCGATGACGGCATCAAGTATGATTTCAAAAACACATTTTTCGCACCAAGAAGCTATTGAAGCCTATACCTTTGCAATTGATATTCTTAAACGATTGTTTTCAGATGATAATGTTGGTTTTTATGCTTTTGATATATCCTATTACTACCGTCATATAGCTCTTGAGTATGCAGAACTGAAGGATGTAGAGAACACTCTGAAAGCGCTTGAAGAAAGCTGTCGATATGCAATTATCGAAGCAAATTTAAAAGATATGAATTACACAGCACCAATGGTAAATCGGTTGAAACATACGAAAACAAATACTTCTAAAAATTATAAGGGTAATGCTTGTAATCTCAGATTGAAAGCATTAGAGGACAACAGATTTGATCTTGTGAGAAACGAAGAAAGATTCAAGAAGATTATTTCTGACCTCGAGAAAAACGCTGAACAAATCTAATAATTAAGCCTCCGATAGGGGAAATCCTTGTCGGAGGCTATTTTCAAAACAAGAACGATTATATTCGGCCGTTAAATCTCACACACATAGGATAATTCTGTAATGGAATCTTTCTTTTGCTCAATAAAGTGTGAGAAACTATATAGGATTGTTTTGGCATTTTGGACTGCAAAATTTGAAATTCTCTGTCTTTAGTCCGAGTGGTAAAAAGAAAATGGGGCCTTGAAAACGCGTATAAATACTGATTTTTATAAAAAAAGCATTGAATCCGAACGCAGGCGTCAGATTTCAAGGATATCTTCATGAATTTTTATCCTATCTCTTGCAATTGCGTTAAAAATATGATATAATACTTACGAAATAAATACAGGGGAGCTTGTGTTTGCAGGCTGGGAGGAAGTAACCAAACTTCGACCCTTGAGTATTCGTCTGCGACGAAACTCGACCTGATGCGGATAATGCCGCCGTAGGTAGTCATACTTTAGGATTTTTTACAGGAGACATCCGGTTCAGGTTGTCTCCTGTATTTGTTTTACAATTGAATAAATGGGGAGCTTGTACTAGCGGGCTGAGAGGAAGTAATCAAACTTCGACCCACCAAAGTTCATGTTTTACATGAATTTGACCTGATTTGGATAATGCCAACGTAGGGATACGAAAGACACAAGTATTTTTGACGGAAGTTACCCGGATCGGGTGACTTCCGTTTTTCGTTATCTTAGAAAGGATGTGAACAGAATGGTGAAAGTAAACGGAACAGAGATTGATATTGCAGGAAAAACGGTTGCGGAATATTTGGCAACAACCAACTATGATCCAAAACGGATTGCGGTAGAGCGCAACGGAGACATCGTTCCCAAGGCACAGTACGGTGAAACCGTGCTCCTGGACGGTGACAGTTTGGAAATTGTCAGCTTTGTGGGAGGCGGCTGATATGCTACCGACAAAAGAAGAATGGGTAAAGGCGCTCACGGAACGCCACGGCGAAGAGTTGAAAAAGTCCTTTGCATCGGCAACCGTCGCTGTTTGCGGTCTGGGTGGTCTTGGCTCAAATATTGCCATAGCTCTCGCAAGAGCAGGTATTGGAAAGCTGTTGCTGATCGATTTTGATCAGGTGGACATTACCAATCTCCACCGCCAGCAATATAAGGCATCGCAGATCGGACGCTATAAAACGGAGTCTCTTGCGGAAAATCTTCGTGAAATCGCGCCGTACATTGAGCTTGAAGCACACACCGAGCGCATTACGGAGGACAACGCTGTGCAGCTTCTGAAAGATGCGGACATCATCTGCGAAGCGTTTGACAATGCTGAATGCAAAGCAATGCTTACAAATACCGTACTTCCCGAGATGCCCGATAAATATCTTATCGCCGCTTCGGGAATGGCAGGTATGGGTGTAACCAATAGCATCAGGACAAGAAGAATCACGAGCAAATTCTATCTGTGCGGCGATGAAGAAAGTGATGTATTCGACGGAATCGGTCTTGTCTCCAGCCGTGTCATGCTCTGCGCCGCGCATCAGGCACATACGGTGCTTCGTATTTTAGCAAAACAATTTGATGTATGAAGAAAAGAGGAAAACAAAATGAACAACGACAAACTTATCATTGGCGGTCACGAATTCAACTCCCGATTCATTCTCGGCTCGGGCAAATATTCAATGAAGCTCATTGAAGCGGCGGTAAAGGATGCGGGAGCAGAGATCATCACTCTGGCTGTCCGCCGTGCGAATACCAAGGAACAGGAAAACATTCTCGACTACATTCCCGAGGGAATTACGCTCCTTCCCAACACATCCGGCGCGAGAAATGCCGAAGAAGCCGTCCGCATTGCCCGCCTTGCCCGTGAGCTTGGCTGCGGTAATTTTGTGAAGATCGAGATCATGCGCGACTCCAAATATCTGCTTCCCGACAACGTGGAAACCATCAAAGCAACCGAGATTCTCGCAAAAGAGGGATTTGTGGTCATGCCGTATATGTATCCCGATCTGAACACCGCCCGTGACCTTGTAAACGCAGGTGCGGCAAGCGTGATGCCTCTTGCATCCCCCATCGGCTCGAACAAAGGGCTGGCAACGAAGGAATTTGTTCAGATTCTCATTGACGAAATCGATCTGCCCATCATCGTAGATGCCGGTATCGGCAGACCTTCCCAGGCTTGCGAAGCCATGGAAATGGGTGCGGCGGCCATCATGGCGAATACCGCACTTGCAACGGCAGGCGACCTTCCGATGATGGCGTCGGCATTCAAGCAAGCGATTGAAGCCGGCAGAAAAGCATATCTGTCCGGACTTGGCAGAGTTTTGACTCGTGGCGCATCCGCATCCGATCCGCTGACGGGCTTCCTCAGAGACTGAAGGGCGGGAATGATGTGTGATCTGTATTATAAATTAGCTTATCCCGCCCACGAGTTCCTTCGGAACACCGATTGTTAGGAGGTTGTTTATGGAAAACCAATTCTTTGTCGATTCGGAGCATCTGTCCCCCGAAGCACTTGCGAAAAAACACCGCATCGAAAATGATCCGTCTTCCCGCAAAAACCACATGGAATATCTGCCCGGCATGGAGATCATCGAGTCGGATGTATGCTCGCAGGTCATGGCGCAGATGAACTCCTACGATTACAGCAAATACACGGCAAGAGAGGTGTGTGCAGCTCTTGAACATACGACTTGTTCTATTGAAGATTTCAAGGCACTTCTGTCGCCTGCGGCAGAGCCCTTCCTTGAACAGATCGCAGTGAGAGCAAGACTGGAAACGAGTAAGCATTTCGGCAACACAGTGTATTTATTCACTCCTTTGTACATCGCCAACTATTGCGAGAACTACTGCGTTTATTGCGGCTTCAACTGCTATAACCACATCAACCGCATGAAGCTTTCCATAGAGCAGATCGAAAAGGAAATGAAGGTCATTGCCGACAGCGGCATGGAGGAAATTCTGATTCTGACCGGTGAGAGCCGTGCGCAGAGCAATGTCGAATACATAGGCGAAGCCTGCAAGCTGGCGAGAAAGTATTTCCGTATGGTGGGACTTGAGATCTATCCCGTCAACACCGACGAGTACAAGTATCTCCACGAATGCGGCGCGGATTACGTGACGGTATTCCAGGAGACCTACGACACAGACAAATACGAGCAGCTTCATCTACTTGGTCACAAGCGAGTATGGCCCTACCGCTTTGATGCACAGGAAAGAGCCTTACGCGGCGGTATGAGAGGCGTAGCGTTCTCGGCACTTCTCGGACTTTCCGACTTCCGCAAGGATGCTCTTGCAAGTGCCCTTCATGTGTATTATTTGCAGAGAAAGTACCCGCACGCTGAAATGTCGCTGTCTTGCCCTCGTCTTCGTCCTAACATCAACAATGATAAGATCAATCCGCTTGACGTTCACGAAAAACAG
>JAZRTY010000026.1:0-25572 GCA_045652245.1 Eubacteriales bacterium
CCCATATATTTCTTCAACAGAACGAATATATTATATCACATCCCGTTACTTTTGTCAAGTGCATTTTTTACTTTTTTCTTCTTTTTAGCAAAAAATAACGCCCCGTTTGAAGGTATTACCTTACAAACGGAGCGTTACACCGGGAGTGTTTACCCCAAATAATAACTGATTAGTGACAAATGCACTTTTCTGTATCCTTGTCAAAGATGTGAGCAAGGTTGAAGTTGATTGCAATCTTGAGGCTATCACCGCTTATTGCGTTTGATCTGCCTGCGATTCTTCCTGTTACAGGGAACTCGTCAAGTGTGAGGTACAGGTATGTTTCAGCACCCATGTCTTCCTTAACGTCAACCTGTGCTGTTGCACCCCATTCTTCACCGAACATCTGAAGTCCTGCTTCATCGTCACGGATACATTCAGGTCTTACACCGAAGATTACTTCCTTACCGATATATTCTGCAAGAGCAGGGTTTTCTGCCTTTGCTGCAGGAAGCTTGAATTCGTTTGTACCGATAGTAGCATAAATGTTGTCACCCTTCTTTGAAAGAGTAGCATTGAGGAAGTTCATCTGAGGTGTTCCGATAAAGCCTGCTACGAACATATTGCAAGGTTCGTCATAAAGCTTCTGAGGAGTATCAACCTGCTGAATAAGACCGTCCTTCATAACTACGATTCTGGTAGCCATTGTCATAGCTTCTATCTGGTCATGGGTTACGTAAATAAATGTTGTTCCGAGTCTCTTGTGAAGCTTTGTAATCTCAGTTCTCATCGCAGCTCTGAGCTTTGCGTCGAGGTTTGAAAGCGGTTCGTCAAGAAGGAATACCTTAGGTTCACGTACAATCGCTCTACCGAGCGCAACTCTCTGTCTCTGACCACCGGAAAGAGCCTTCGGACGTCTGTCAAGAAGGTGTGCAATGTCAAGAATTCTTGCTGCTTCTTCTACTCTTCTCTTGATTTCATCCTTTGGTGTTTTACGGAGCTTAAGTCCGAATGCCATGTTTTCAAATACTGTCATATGAGGATAAAGAGCATAGTTCTGGAACACCATCGCTATATCTCTGTCCTTAGGTGCTACGTCGTTTACGAGTCTGTCGCCGATGTAGAGTTCACCCTCTGTAATTTCTTCAAGACCTGAAATCATACGAAGTGTTGTTGTTTTACCACAACCTGAGGGGCCTACGAAGATAATAAATTCCTTATCCTTGATTTCAAGGCAGAAATCGGATACGGCTGTTACACCACCCGGATATCTTTTGTAAATATGCTTTAGGGAAAGACTTGCCATTATAAATATACCTCCTGAATATGTAGCACATTCTATGTGCATTTTACATTTTAATTTACTATTATATGATACCAAAAATTCTTTTAAATTAAAAGTGTTTAAATAGATAAAATTTCTTTTACCACTTTGTCACAAATGCATAAAATGTTCCCGATTTTTCTTTTCTTGTGCAAAAACGTGTTTGGATTTTGCATATTTGCGCCATCTATAAATAGTCAAATTTATGTCAAATTTTGACTATATAAACTTCACAAATCAGAAACAGACTTTTAAATTTTACAGACCGAGTGCTTTTCTTATTTCCTGTGTCTTATCTGTATTCTCCCACTTTACGCCAAGTTCTTCTCTACCCATATGACCATAGGAGGAGAGGTTTTTATAGATTGGCTTACGTAGGTCAAGTGTTTCGATTATTGCAGCAGGACGAAGATCAAACAGTTCGCTTACTGCCTGTGCAATTTTTTCGTCGCTTACCTTTCCTGTACCGAAGGTATCTACAAGTACCGAGACAGGTCGTGCAACGCCTATTGCGTATGCAAGCTGAACCTCACACTTCTTTGCAGCACCTGATGCTACGATATTCTTTGCAACATATCTTGCAGCATATGCTGCCGATCTGTCAACCTTTGTCGGGTCCTTGCCTGAGAATGCACCACCACCGTGTCTTGAATATCCCCCGTATGTATCAACGATGATTTTTCTGCCTGTAAGTCCTGAGTCACCATTAGGACCACCTACTACAAATCTGCCTGTCGGATTTACAAATATTTTTGTATTATCATCAATAAGATTTGCAGGAACGGTAGCAAGTATAACATTTTCAATTATATCCTTACGGATTTGTTCGAGCTCAACTGCTGCGTCGTGCTGGGAAGATACTACGATTGTATCAACTCTTACGGGAGTATCATCTTCATACTCAACTGTAACCTGTGTTTTTCCGTCGGGTCGAAGATACGCAAGTGTTCCGTTCTTACGTACTTCTGTAAGTCTCTTTGCAAGCTTATGTGCAAGGGATATCGGAAGCGGCATAAGCTCCGGAGTTTCATCACAGGCAAAGCCGAACATCATTCCCTGGTCCCCGGCACCCGTATCATACTTATCCGAGATATTACCTTCCTTTGCTTCAAGTGCTTTATCAACACCAAGAGCAATATCAGGTGACTGTCCGTCAATTGCGCAGATAACACCGCAGGTATCGCAGTCAAAGCCGTATTTTGCTCTGTCGTAGCCTATTCCCCTGACTGTTTCTCTGACGATATTCTGAATATCAACGTAGTGACTTGTTGTGATTTCCCCCATTACAAGCACAAGCCCCGTTGTACAGGAAACCTCGCAGGCAACTCTTGCTGTAGGGTCATTTGCAAGGATATCGTCAAGTACAGAATCGGATATTCTGTCACAGATTTTGTCGGGATGTCCTTCGGTTACTGATTCTGATGTAAAAAACTTTCTCATATTATCATTCCTTTCTTTTATACAAAACAAAAAATCCTCAAAGCAGGGATACTTTGGGGAAGACTTTTCTCATCTTTCAAAGGCTTTCGCCTTTGCAGGAAGTAGCACCTTATATTTATACAGGTTGCCGGGCTTCAATGGTCCTGTCCCCTCTGCCTCTCTTGATAAGATATTTAATTTTCTATATTCTATCACATTTGTTTTATTTAGTCAATACATTTAATATGAAATATATTTTAACATATTAAAAATCTGTCGAATTATTTATTATTTTCTTGACTTAACTTTTATTAAGTGGTATAATCTTATCATCACACTAATTAAAGAGGTTGAAATGAAAAATTCTTTTTTTGCTCTTGCTTTCAGAATGAAATACATAAACAGATGGGGCCTTATGCACTCCTCAAGATATGAAACCCTTGCCGAGCATAGTGCCGACACTGCAATTCTTGCTCATGCACTCGCAGTAATCGGTAACAGAATTTTCGGTAAGAATTATGACGCTGACAGGGTTATGGTGCTTGCTATGTATCATGATATGTGTGAGGTTTACACAGGCGATATGCCGACTCCCGTCAAATATTCAAGTAATGAAATGAAATCTGTTTACAAGGAAATTGAAAAAATTGCCTGTGATAAAATTCTTTCAAAGCTTCCACCTGAGCTTTGTCCGGATTTTTCTGAAATTCTTTCTCCACAGGGTGATGATGCTCAGTACAAGGTCCTTGTAAAGGCTGCTGACAAGCTATCGGCACTTCTTAAATGTAATGAAGAGCTGCACTACGGAAATCCCGAATTCAAGACTGCATACGAAAGTACTCTTGCCTCAATTAACAACAATCCTTGTGAAGAGCTGAAATATTTTATTGACAATTTTCTTGACAGCTTTACCCTTACCCTTGACGAAATGTAATATAAAGAAAAGAGAAAACTATGAAATACAAATGTGCAATTTTTGACCTTGACGGTACACTTCTTTACACCCTCGAAAGCATAAAAACGGCACTTAACGAGGTGCTTGAGCTTTGTAATTATCCACACAGTCATACAGTAGAGGATACTGCTACCTTCGTAAATTTCGGAAGTGTTGAGTGTGTTCGCAGAGCTCTGCCGAAAGAAGTACGCAGTAACGATGAGGAAGTGCTGCGTGTTCATAAAATTTATATGCCTATTCTTGAGCGGCACTTAGACACCGGGACAAAGCCCTATGACGGAATTGTTGAGGTATGTAAGGTGCTGAAGGACTCCGGTGTAAAGCTTTGTGTTATGTCTAATAAGCCCCATATTGCAACAGAGAAATCCATCGGTCATTTTTTCCCGGAAGATTTATTCGATTCGGTGCGTGGCTCTGTTCCGGGTAAATTTTTAAAGCCGGACAAGTCTTTCACAAATGATCTTATTTCCTCTCTGGGTTTCAAAAACGAAGATTGTGTCTTAATCGGTGATTCGGCAGTTGACATTCAGACGGCACAAAATGCATCCTGTGATGTGATTTTTGTAAAATGGGGTTATACAAAGCTTGAAAATTTAAACATCACCCCGAATTTTGTTGCAGAAACACCTGAGGATATACTAAAAATAATTTTATAATTGTGTGAGGGAAGATGGCACTTAAAGAATATAAAACCATAAAAGGCTTTGCCTTTGATTCCTTTGTCGAGAAAAAGTCGGAATTTATCGGCTACATTTCCCCTGTTTCCTCGGAAGATGAAGCACAAGCTTTTATTTCCGAAATTAAAAAAAAGCATCCTGATGCAACTCACAACTGTCACGCATATATTCTGCAAGGGACAGAAATTGCAAGATTTTCCGATGACGGTGAGCCTTCGGGAACTGCAGGTATGCCGATGCTTGAGGTTATAAAGCGTGAGGGACTTACAGGCGTTTGCGTGGTAGTTACCCGTTACTTCGGTGGAATTTTGCTCGGTGCAGGTGGACTTGTAAGAGCATACACAAAGGGTGCTAAAATTGCAGTTGATGCAGCGCAGGTATGTACCTTTGTTCCTTTTTGTGAATTTACTCTTAACTGCGACTATTCTGATTATGAGAAGCTTCGAAGGGATTTTGAAATAAAAAAGGTAAAGTGTGATAACACGGAATTTTCAGCTGACGTAACTTTAACTCTTGCTATGAGACGTGAGCTTTTTGATTCTTACGCCGAATACGCAAAAAATCTTACAAACGGCAGAGCTATTATAAAAATAATCGGTGAAAGATTTGATGCCGACTAAAAAACATAAAAGACATAATGCGGTTGCATTATGTCTTTTATGTTTCTAAAAAATGCTGTTGCAAAAAAGCAACAGCATTTTTTATTTATTATTACTTTATTCGTGATTAGTCGATTGCTACAACTGCTCCGTTGTAGGTATCAGCAATATACTTTGTAACAGCTTCTGTTTTGAGTGCTGCAACAAGTGCTGTTGTCTTTTCACTGTTTTCGTTTCCGTTCTTTACTGCGATAATGTTAGCATAGGTCTGAGCAGCATCGCCCTCTGCATTTTCAATAGCAAGAGCTTCAGCTACCTTAAGGCCTGCCTGAAGTGCATAGTTTCCGTTTACAACTGCAAGTGTGCCCTTATCGCCGTTTTTGAGCTGTGCAGGTACTGTTTCTGCCTGAACGGGAACGATATTGTAGCCGTTGTTGTCCACGATATCAAGAACTGTAACACCTGTAATAGCACTTGCATCTTCGGGAAGCTCAATAAGTCCTTCCTGTGCAAGAAGAAGAAGTGCTCTTGTTTCATTACTGTCATCTGCAGGAATGATAATTGTTGTGCCTTCCGGTACTTCGTCAAGAGAAGCTACTTCGTTTCCGTAAAGTCCGAAGGGCTCATAGTGAACGAGGGCAGCAGAAACAAGGTCTGTTTCGTTTGACTCATTGTAGCTGTTAAGGTAAGGTGTGTGCTGGAAGTAGTTTGCGTCAAGCTCTCCGTCAAAGAGTGCCTTGTTGGGAAGAATGTAATCGTCGAACACCTTGATTTCAAGTGTATAGCCTTCTTCTGCAAGAGGAGCTACTACCTGTTCGAGGATTTCTGCGTGGGGTGTTGAGCTTGCGCCTACGATAATCTTCTTATCGTCTGTTTTGCTTTCTCCACAAGAGATAAGGGATGCTGCACAAAGTGCAACTGCGAGGATTGATGTGATGATTTTTTTCATGGTTTTGTCTCCTTTAATTAAATATATTTTATTTTTTATTTTACACGTTTATCGGTAACATGAGCTATTCGCATTCCGATTTCCTGAAGCACCTGAACTATAATTACTGTAAGTATCATACAAACCCAGGTTACATCTTCGCTTGAACGCTGATAGCCGTAGGAAATTGCGTACATTCCAAGTCCACCACCTGCGATTGTTCCTGCCATTGCAGAATAACCGAGAATTGTTACTACTGAAATTACGGCACCAACAATAAGTGCAGGTTTTGCTTCGGGTATCAACACCTTATAAACGATTTTAAAATTGGAAGTACCCATTGCCTGTGCTGCTTCAATCACCCCTGCACTCACCTCTTTGAGTGAGGATTCCACCATTCGTGCAACATATGGTGCTGCCGCAATTACAAGCATTACAATCATTGCTTTATTACCAAGGCTCGTTCCGACCACAAGCTTTGCTACAGGCAGCATTGCAACCATAAGAATGATAAACGGTATACTTCTGAAGATATTTACTATAAAGCCAACAATCTTATTAAGCCACGCAACGGGGTGTATCCCCCCCTTATCTGTACAGTAAAGCAGCACCCCAATTGGAAGTCCGAATATGTAAGCAATAAATGTAGAAAGCAGAGTCAGGTAAATAGTTTCCCAGATACCGAGGGCTATGCTTCCGGATTGCCAGAGCTTTATCAGCTCATCTGTAAACTCAAACATCTGCTACCTCCTCATGCTTTATTCCTATTTCATCAAGGTAGGAAATAACCTTATCAATAAAGTCACTCTCTACCTCGATTATCATTTGCCCGTATGCTTTTCCGTCTATATCCTTTGTGCTTGCATACATTATATTAACAGGTATTCTGCATTCAAGTATAAGATTTGCAATTACAGGCTTACTTGATTCCTCTCCGTCAAATACAATTCTTATCTTTTTACCACCGTTTATGGCTTCGGATTTCTTTGCAATCGGCAAAATGAGTTCTCTTGCAATATCCGATTTCGGAGAAGTAAAGACTTCGCTTACAAGTCCGAGCTCTGCAATTCTACTCTTATCTATTACTGCGACTCTGTCACAAATTGAATCGATAACCTTCATTTCGTGGGTAATTACAATAATTGTAACTCCCATTTCACGGTTTATTTTCTTTATCAGGTCAAGTATCTGTCGTGTTGTATTCGGGTCAAGTGCGCTTGTTGCTTCGTCACAAAGAAGATACTTCGGATTTGTTGAAAGTGCTCTTGCTATTGCAACTCTCTGCTTCTGACCACCCGAGAGCTGTGATGGGTAGGATTTTACTCTGTCGGAAAGCCCCACAATCTCAAGCATTTCAAGAGCTGTTTTTTTCGCTTCTTCCTTTTTAACCCCTGCTATTTCAAGTGGAAACATTACATTTCCAAGAACATTTCTCTGTTCAAGAAGATTATATCCCTGGAATATCATTCCGATATTTCTTCGGATTTCAAGAAGCTGACTATAGGGTATCTTTGTGATATCAAGTCCGTCAATCAAAACCTCGCCGCTTGTTGGTTTTTCAAGCAGATTTATACATCTGACAAGGGTACTTTTTCCTGCTCCCGAAAGACCAATAATACCAAAAATTTCACCGTCTTCTATTTTCAGGTTTATATCCGAAAGAGCTGAAATTTTCCCTCCTGCGCTGTCGAAGATTTTGCACAGATTTTTTATCTCTATCATATACACATTCCTTTCATAAAAATATGTATTAAAACAACAAAAGGTAGGAAGCCTACGGTTTGTCCACAGGTTCCTACCTTAAAATCCATACTTGATTAAAGGATTACTGCTAAAGACAAACGATTATTTTCGGCACAATGAGACTTGCACATACACACTGGCATGCACATCATAAAAGTGTTCATAGTGGCAGACTTTACTATCGTCATCTTTTTTCTCCAATCCCCATTTTTTAAGAGTATATCACATTTTTTTCATTTTGTCAAGCAAATTTTTTCACAATTTGGTTTTATTTTAAAGGCATACCTCTTTTATTACTGAAATTGCCTTCTCAAGTTGTGACATAGGAATATTCAACGCAGGAAGCAGTCTTACCTTTGTTTTGGCAGTAAGGCAAAGCACGCCTTTTTCACGGCAGAGTGCTACAACCTCTTTGGCGTCCTTTTCTGTTTCAATGCCTATCATAAGTCCCATTCCACTTACACTCTTTATTCCTTTTACTCCTGTAAGCTCTTTGAAAATATATTCGCTCTTTTTCTGTACATCGCAAAGTAATTTTTCGTCAATTCTCGAAAGGATACTGCAGGCACCTGCGCAACACACGGGGTTTCCACCAAAGGTTGAGCCGTGGTCACCATATCCAAGAGTATTCTCTACCTTTTCACCAAAGATACAAGCTCCTATCGGGAGTCCCCCTCCAAGTCCCTTTGCAGTTGTTACAATATCGGGTTTTACTCCGTAGTTCATATAGGCATACAGCTTTCCACATCTTCCGTTGCCTGTCTGTACCTCATCAACGATAAAGAGAATATCCTCTTTTTGACACAGGTCATATATTGCCTTAACAAATTCGGGACTTTGGGGGATTACTCCTCCCTCTCCCTGTACACATTCTATCATTATTGCGGCAATTTTATTTTTTTCGATAGCTTTTTCAAGCGCCTGTATGTCCCCCGACGGGATATGAATAAAACCGTCTGTCAAAGGTTTGAAAAGCTCGTGATAATGTTCCTGCCCTGTTGCTGCAAGAGTTGTGATTGTACGACCATGGAAACTGTTTTCAAGGGTTATGATTTTATAACAGTCGCTGCCCTTCTTTTCGCTTGCGTATTTTCTTGCAGTTTTTATAGCACACTCATTTGCTTCTGCACCTGAATTTCCAAAGAAAACCTTTTTCATTCCTGTCTTTTCGCAAATCATTTTTGCAAGACGTGCACACGGCTCTGTATAGTAAAGATTTGAAACATGCGAAAGAACGGACAACTGTTTGCTTGTTGCCTTCACCCATTCCTCGTCTGCTATGCCAAAGCTTGTTACTGCAATACCGGAGCCTAAATCTATATACTCTTTTCCGTCTGTATCATAAACGAGTGACCCTTTTCCACTTGCAATTTCAAGTGGAAAGCGTGCATAGGTTCCTGCTACATATTCTTTATCTGTTGCTATTATATTACCCATCGTCTATTCCTTTCAGTCTCCGATTACCATTGTACCGGCACCCTCGTCGGTGAGAAGCTCCATTATAATTGAATGTGATACTCTGCCATCCATTATTATTACCTTTTTTACCCCTTTACCGATTGCCTCTATACAACAGTCAACCTTTGGTATCATTCCACCTGAAATTACACCATCTTCTTTGAGCTTTTCTGCTTCGCTGACTGTCATTTCGGGAATAAGAGTTGAAACGTCGTCCTTATCACGAAGTACTCCTGCAATATCTGTCATCATAATAAGTCTTTCAGCATTTAACGCTCCTGCAATATATGCTGCAGCTGTATCTCCGTTAATATTATAGACATTCCCATCTTTATCGCAACCAACAGTTGAAACAACAGGAATATATCCCTTTTCAAGCAGGTCGTTTATTGGTTTTATGTTTATATTTGTAATTTTTCCGACATAGCCGAGTCTTTCATCCTTGATCTGAGCCTCGATAAGACTTCCGTCCATACCGGAAATTCCCATTGACATTCCGCCCTTGGTCTCAAGAAGGTTTACAAGGCTTTTATTTACCTTACCTGCAAGTACCATCTGCACAATATCAACTGTTTCCTTATCTGTAACCCGTAGTCCGTCAACAAAGGTTGTCTTCTTCCCAAGCTTTTCCATAAGCTCGGATATTTCAGGGCCTCCTCCGTGAACAAGTACGATTTTTACACCGATAAGCCACAAAAGAACAATATCCTCCATAACCTGTTCCTTGAGCTGTTCGTTTATCATGGCGTTTCCACCGTACTTTACCACGACAATCTTGCCGTTATATTTTCTGATATACGGAAGTGCCTGTGTGAGCACCTCTGCCCTGTCGGCATTTGAAAAATGATTATCCATTATTTTTTGCTCCTTTATTTTAAGTTCGATAGTCACCATTAATTTTTACGTAGTCATAAGTAAGGTCGCATCCCCATGCTGTAGCGCTATAAGCTCCATCATTAAGACTTATGAGAATTTCAATTTCCTTTTCAAGAAGAATTTCCTTGGCAAGCCCCTCTGAAAAATCAACTCCGGCTCCGTTCTTACAAACTTCAATCTCACCCTTACATGATTTGAAGGAAACACCGACCTTCGTAACATCAACATCTGCTCCACTATAACCGATTGCACACAGCACTCGTCCCCAGTTAGCATCGGCACCAAACATTGCAGATTTCAAAAGGCTTGAGCAAATAACACTTTTTGCAACCTTTTTGGCACATTCCTCACATTTTGCACCACTTACCTTACATTCAAGGAGCTTTGTTGCGCCCTCACCGTCACCTGCTATCATTTTGCAAAGATATACAGTAACGGTATTCAGTGCCTTCATAAAACTGTCGAAGTCCTCGCCTTCAGCTGTAATTTCAGCATTTCCTGCAAGACCATTTGCAAGAACAGTTACCATATCGTTTGTTGAGGTATCTCCGTCGACACTTACCATATTAAAGGTATTCGGAATATCATCCTTCAGCGCCTTTGAGAGCATTTTCGGGGAGATGGCACAGTCTGTAGTGATAAACACGAGCATTGTTGCCATGTTCGGATGTATCATTCCGCTTCCTTTAGCAATTCCTCCGATATGACAAGTTTTTCCGTCAACTGTAAATTCAATTGCAATTTCCTTTTTAACAGTATCTGTTGTCATAATACCTTCGGCGGCACTATCGCTTCCGTCCTTCGAAAGCTCCTTCACAAGAGAGGGAATTCCGTTCTTTATCGGCTCTATATCGAGCTTCTGTCCGATAACACCGGTTGAAGCTACGACGACATCCTTTGCTGATATTTTAAGCTCATCTGCAATAAGCGCACACATACTTTCGGCAATCTCAATGCCGTTTGCATTACAGGTATTTGCATTTCCGCTATTGCAGATAATTGCTTGTGCTTTTCCGTCGGAAATATTATTTTTTGTAACTGTCAGAGGTGCGCCCTTTACAAGATTTGTTGTATATACTGCTGCAGCACTTGCAGGAACTTCACTGTAAATGAGTGCTATATCTTTTTTAGTCCTGTTTTTGCGTATTCCGCAATGTACGCCTGATGCTGAAAATCCTTTTGCGGCACACACGCCACCATTTATTATTTTCATTGTTTTATTCCTTTCAAATTATCTTTATACAACAAGTCCTGTTGTTTCTTTTTCGCCAATTACTATATTCATATTTTGAATTGCGGCACCCGATGCACCTTTTCCGAGGTTATCATATCTTGCACACAGAAGTATTCTTTCGTCATTTCCGAAAACTGAAATCTGCATATCATCTCTGCCAAGCAGAGCAGAAGCAGAAAGGAAGCCTTCTTCGTCACACGCCTCATCATAATGCACGATTTTACCATTATAAAGTGCTTTATATAGGTTACGAATGTCATTTATGTTTCCTTTTATATCACTTGCAAAAATCGGAACCGTAACTTCCATTCCACTGTAAAACGAGCTTACAATTGGGCTGAAAATCGGTGCATTTTCAATTTCACAAACCTTGCACATCTCGGGAATATGCTTATGAGACTGTGAAAGACCGTACTGTCTTGGTGCTTTGAGCATTTCATTTTTTGTGCTGTCCTCGTAGTCTGCAATCATCTTCTTTCCGCCACCGGAATAGCCTGTTATCGAAAAGCAGCTGAGCTTTATATCCTTTTTCATTATTCCACTTTTTATAAGTGGCTGCACAAGTGCTATAAAACCACTTGCGTGACAGCCGGGGTTAGCTATTCTTTTTGAGTTTTTTATTCTGTCATAATAATCGGAGATTTCCGGGAAGCCATAACTCCAGGCACCGTTTGTTCTATGGGCAGTTGAGGTATCAATTATAACCGTATTTTTGTTTTCGCAAAGAGTAACAGCTTCAACAGCTGCAGCATCCGGCAAACACAAAAATGCAATATCCGAGCTGTTTATCGCTTCTTTTCTGCAGGAAAGGTCCTTTCTGTCTTTCTCGCAAAGAGAAATCAGCTCTATATCTTTTCTTTCATTAAGTCTGTCATAAATTCTGATACCCGTTGTCCCTGCACTACCGTCTATAAACACCTTATACATTTTTAGCCCTCCCAATCTGTATATTTATACGAAATATTCATTCATATTTGCATATTATACACTACATTTCGCATTTTGTCAAGAGGTTTTGAGAATATTTATTCACTTTTCACTGGAATAGAATTGTATTTTTTCGGTTTATGTTAAAATGCATAAAAATACAGCTACGGCAAATACCGTAGCTGAAAAAATTATTCTTTATCAAACAGTCCCGTTGAAAGGTATCTGTCGCCTGTATCGGGAAGAATAACTACTATATTTTTGTTTTTGTTTTCTTCTTTTTTGGCAAGCTCTATTGCTGCATAAAGCGCTGCACCCGAGGATATTCCGACAAGAATCCCCTCACACTCCCCGATTTCTCTTGCAGTTTTAAATGCGTCCTCATCGGTAACAGGGAAAATCTCATCGTATATTCCGGTATTGAGAACTTTTGGAATAAAGTTTGCTCCTATTCCCTGAAGGCCGTGTTTTCCTGCTTTTCCCTCTGAAAGAAGCTTACTGCTTGCAGGCTCAACTGCAACTACTTTTATTTCCTTATTCTTACTCTTTAAATACTCACCGACACCCGTTATTGTTCCACCTGTACCGACACCTGCGACAAAGATATCCACATTTCCGTCGGTATCCTCCCATATTTCAGGCCCGGTTGACAGAATATGCGCTTTTGGATTTGACGGATTTTCAAACTGACCGGCTATTATACTGTCGGGAGTTTCTTCCTTTATTTTTTCTGCCGTTTCTACGGCTCCTGCCATACCGAGTGCTCCGGGAGTTAAAATTACTTCTGCCCCGTATGCCCTTATTGTGTCAATTCTTTCCTTAGACATAGTATCCGGCATTATAATTACTGCTCTGTAACCTTTTGATGCACATATAGCAGCAAGTCCGATTCCTGTGTTTCCGCTTGTAGGTTCTATTATTACAGCATCTTTTTTAAGAAGTCCCCGGTCTTCATAATCCTCAAGCATTTGCTTTGCTACTCTGTCCTTAATACTTCCCGCAGGATTTAAATATTCGAGCTTTGCAAGGATTTTAGCTGACAGACTATGCTTTTGTTCTATTCCCTGCAATTCAAGCAGTGGGGTTTTCCCGACAAGTTCAGAAACGGATTTGTATATTTTTGGCATATATCATGGTACCTTTCATTTATTCTTAAAAAGGCAAAAACGTTTATCCTCTCTTTTTCTTTTTCTCCTCCCTCTTCTTTCTCTTTTTCTTCTTCTAAAAAGAAAAGAGAGGGAAAAGAAGGAGAATCTTCTTTTCGAGAGGGAGAACAGAAAGAGAAAAGGACCTTGTTCAATCGAACAAGGTCCATAAATTTTACTATATTTTTTCTTCTATCCGAGCAGGGCGATAATAAAGATTCTTGCCCCGAAGAGGATAAATGGATTTTGCTGAAACATAGTATGACCTTGTAAGGATATTATAACACGATAAAGTTTCTTTAATACTAAACCGATTTGTTTAGTGTTTCGTGGATTTTATGGTCTATTTTTCACTAAATCCCCGTGTTATTTTTCTTTGCCTGAATTTTTAGTATCAAAATAGTATCACGCCGAGTATCATGTTGACCATCGTATGTTTTCCATCGGTCATATATAATGATACCACAAACGAACAAATATTTCAAGTGCTTTGTGAAAAAATCGCAGACAAGGATTTTTATATTTATATCTTCGACAAGTATTTGTTAGAATATTTAATTTCATCTTTTTTCATATATATCAATAAATGATTCACATTCCTCCAAAGGAAGTGCTTTAGAATAATACCATCCCTGAACGAAGTCGCAGGCCGATGATGCTACAAGTGTATTTTGCTCTTCGGTTTCTACACCCTCGCAGATAACCTTAATATTGAGGCTGTGTGCAAGAGCAATGATTCCTGTAAACAAGTCTTTGCCTTTTTCGTTTTCAGTTTTGAGCAAAATATCACGGTCAATTTTAACCACATCAATGGGATAATCGCACAAATTCGCAAGTGAGGTATATCCGCTTCCCAAGTCGTCAAGATACACTCTGAACCCAAGCTCCTTGCATAGCTTTACATTATTCGTTGCAGTTTCTCTGTCCTTTTCAATGGCATCTTCGGTTATTTCTATTGCAAGCATAGATTTGTCAAAATCGTAACTGTTTGAAATCATCTTAAGCTTATCAATAAAGTTTTCTTCCGAAAGGGTTATTCTTGTAAAGTTACAGGACAGAACAATTTTTCCGAAAGCCGTACCTTTCCATTTTTCAAGCTGACGGCAGGCAAGCTCAAACATATAAAAATCGTGCTTACTGATAAGCCCTGCCATTTCCATATTTCCGATATATTTACCGGGACCGATAAGTCCTTTTTGTGGACTATCCCATCTTGAAAGAGCTTCTGCCGAAACAATTTGTTTTGTTTTATTGTCAACAACGAACTGCAGGTACATTTTAAATTCGTTTTTCTCAAACCCCTTTAAGATGCTTTCGGTAATCTTCTTTTCTTCCTGAATCATATTCATTGAATGTGTATCACAATATATAATCTCTTTTTCCGTTCCGAAAATCTTATTACAGTTTTTTCGGAGATTAAAGAGCAGGATTTCGCAGTTTCTGTCAGAGCTACCGAGATGATATACGGCAGAGTGGAAAACAAGCTTATTGTTTTTCTCTTTCATATCTTCAAAGCTGTTAAGCTTTTTCATAACTTCTAAAAGTCTTTTCTTTGCATCTTCAACATTTGTAGACTGATATGCAAGTGCGAAGCCATTTTCAGTAATTCGGGCAGATATTTCTCTGTCTCCCGTATATTCTGAAAGAACCGATGCTGTGTATTTAAGCACATCTTCAAAAGAACTGTCACCATGATAAGAACGAAGATAACTGCTGTCTAAAATGATATATGCAATATGATAAAGGCTCCTTGAAATATCGCTTATGGTGTACCTGAAATGATACTTGAAAAATTGCAGATTTCCCATTCCTGTTTCAGAATCTGTCAGTTTGTCAGCGGAATGTTCTTTGCGGATACGCCCTATGTGCAAAATCAAAAGTATTATTGCAACTATGAGTATCAGACAAATACCAAGTGTGAGAAAAAGCAGAAGATAATTTGTTTTTGAGCTTTCTGTCGCATAGGAAAGAAAGATTCCGTTTTTAATATCTTCTGAAATTCCGTCCGCTGCAGTTTTTATTTTTGAAATCACAGTATCATCTGCAAGACTTGTGAATACAAGACCGGATTTCACGGTTTTGCCGTCTTTTTCAAAGGATACAAGCTCCAAATAATCCTTGCAATAAGGTGTTTTGCTGTCATTTACAGAAGAAGAAACAATCTCGACCTGCAAATTTTCGCCCATCGTAATTTTATCTGTTTTATTACCGTTGATATATACAAAATCCACACCTGAGCGTTCAGAGATGACTGTGAGCATATCAGGGATAATGCCTGAATATACATCTTTTTCCTCGTCATAAAATTCGATTGGATAATTATCAGGACTTCCGGCTACATAAACACAATTTGCCAATCCCTCGGTTTTCTCAGTGGTATAAACTTCGGCAAATGCCGGCTGAACGCAGAAAATAATCAGCAAGAATATTGCAATCACATATTTTCTCATTTTATCAATCACCTCGATTCTTTGTTAAATATTCATCTTCTTTCGTTCGATACGTCCCCAATCAAGTTTTTTCTTTTTGTAGCCTTTGAATGCGGTAAGTCTTACAAACGCCATAATAAACCTGAGCGTTGTTACTTCAAAAAAGCAAAGCAGTATGGCTTTCATACAATCTTTGAAGGTTACCGTCAAATCAATAGTCTGTATTCTTGAAAAGAATGCCGTAAGCGTCAGAATTGAATTATATGCCGCATAAATAAGCATAAACAAGAGCATAAACGGCAAATTCAAAAGGTCAATACAAAACGCCATTATCATTGTAAATACGCCGAAAACTTCGATAAACGGCGACAAAAGTTCATACAAGAGAAAGTATGTATATGAAATAAAGCCAACGGCTCCGTATTTGGGGTTTGCCATCATTTTACGATGCTTCCACATTGTCTGAAAAAGGCCAAGATGCCAACGCTTTCTCTGCTTTTTCAAGTCGCCGAGTTTCTCAGGAACCTGTGTCCAACAAACTGCATCGGTTGCATATTTAATAGAATACGGAATCTGATTTGTAAGGCAATAGTTGTGAAGCTTTACAACAAGCTCCATATCTTCTCCCATCGTTCCGTGGTCATAACCGCCTGCCGCAATTACAGTTTCCTTTTTAAACATTCCAAAAGCTCCGGAAATAATAAGTGAACCGTTGAAATGGTCAAATAAAATTCTTGATGCCAGAAAAGACCGGTCATATTCGAGTAGTTGCATACAAGCAAGAATATTTTTGGGAAGTCTGTATTTTACAACCTTTCCGTCTTTTAAGGTAACATCGTTACAAGGTCTTACTGTTCCGCCAACTGCAACCACATTTTCTTCCTCTAAAACGGGAACTACAAGCTTTTGAAGAGAATCATATTGGAGTACAGAGTCGGCATCCATACAGATAAAATAAGGATACTGTGCCGCATTGATTCCCATATTAAGTGCATCTGCCTTACCGCCGTTTTTCTTTCGGATCAGCGTTAGTGGAACTTTCTGTTCGTGAGATTCGTAGATAAATTCCTCAGGCTGACACGGGATACTTCTGTGCAGAGGTCGTCTTACGGGATGCATATTATACCCTTCTATCATCATCCTTGATGTTTCATCCTTTGAACCGTCATCCACTACCACAATTTCATACAGTCTGTAATCAAGGGAAAGCAAGGATTTTACTGTCTGGACAACCGTTACCTCTTCGTTATATGCAGGAACTACAATCGTTATGGGAACGAAGTAATTATCGGTAAACTTATTCATAAGTCTATCCTGCATTTTCTTTTTATAAAGAGTTGATGCTCCTACGACTACTGACAAAAACAAAAAGGTTGAATATCCTATTAAGTACACCAAAAACAAGACGCTGATAATATCGAAAATATTTTTAATTGTTTCAATTTCCATTATACTTTCATTGCCTCACTTTCAGCATTTCTTCTGTCAAGGCGATAGCGCATAATTTCTCTTGCATAACGGTCATCACCGTCAAATACGCTTATCAAATCCTGATATGTATAGCCGAGTTTTTCAAGACTTATGGCACTGTTTTGTCTTATATGCCAATTTGAACTTGAGAGATTTTCCACTAAAATCCTGAAAGTTACATCACCGGGATATGATTTGAGTGCGGAAGATGCGATTGCCTTAAATTCCCACGTGCGATTTTCTTTGTTTTCTGCAAAGAACTTAAGTATCTTTTCTGCATCGTTATTCGGGAATTTCTCAAAATATCTGATTGCTGAAAAACGAAGCTCATTATTTGCTCTTTCGTTTATTAAAATCTCCAGCATTTCTTTATCGCATCTGACATTGCCAAAGCGGAAATAATTTAAAATATTAAGTTGCATACTGACCGAATATGCGTTGAAACTTTCAAAAAGTCTTTTTTTCAATTCTTCTTTATCACCTTTATAGCTTAAAAGTCCGTCACAAATAAGCTTTGGATGATGGAATGTTAGGTTCTTATCAATAATCTTTAGCGCCGAAATTACAAGTTGTGGATTGTTTATACTGTAAAGTGCCTTCAAGGTATTTTCTCTGCAATAAACATTTACACTGCGCAAAAGGTCTAAAAGGGCATTTGTAAGCTTTTCGTTCTCATAGCCCCTCAGAATATTGTATTTATGCAGTATGTATGGGAAATACGCTATCTTTAATGTATCTTTGCTTATGTATCTGTGAGTAAGATATTCGAAAACAGAAAAAGTATCATAAAGGTATCTTTGGGCACTTTCAGGTTGGTTTTCATATACTTTTTCAAGAGCTTTATCAAAAGCAGTAATGCCTGCTGTCCGGTCAAGCTTTTTGCAAAGAAAATCCTTGTGTGCTTTGGAAACTCCTTCGCCCGCCTTTATTTTTTCTATTTCATCACAAATTATTTTTTCAAACTTTAAGGAATTGGAAGAAAGTGCTTTTTCACGGTGTCTTAATATGAAAACATAGACGATGTTATATAAAATCATACTGACGCAAATTGCAATATAAACATAAATCATTATCTCAACTTTCATACTATTCACCATCCTTCCATAAATCCTGCATTATATAATATGAGCTTTTCAGTCTTTCGTGATAGGTTACTTTATTGCCCCATCCTTTTAGTTTAATTTCGCCAAGTGAAATTCTCTCGCTTCCTGTACCGATTCCCGCATACATCTTATCGATATTGATATATTCAATCCCGAAATTTTCGTCATAATAGTCATCGTGGATTTGCATTTTGGAAGGATCTGCAAAATTCAGAAGTTGCCAAGGAAGCTTGATTTCAATATAATCACCGCTTGTAATAAAGTCTGCAAGTGAGTTAAAATCAGCACTTTCAGGATTTGCATTTCCATACAAAAGCTTTCCGGTTTCGTAAGCCTCTGCTACCGTTTCCTTATTATCCGGAGTAAGCGACATTGCTGTACGCAGAATTAAATCAATGTTTACAAATTTCGGTGAACTCTTTTGCGGTATATTACTCTTGAAATACGTATTAAACTTATAAATGTCCTCTGCATAGGTTGACCTTAGTGCTTCGTAACGTTCCTGAACCATAATGCGACTGTTATCTCTACCGTTTATAACAATCACAAAATCCGCATCTCTATCAAATTTCACATTATGATTTTCTGAGTAATTGCTTCCGGTTTTCGGGGTTACATCAATCGGAATATAAAATGTGTCATTTTCAAAGTCAAGATTTTCCTTTTTTACAAGGAAATATATAAACTTTTCATCATACTTCACAGAAAGCTCCGTATTTTCGCTTATAATCTTATCTTGCTCTGTCCATTCAGACACATCACCGTCTACATAACAAACAGATTTTTCATTTCCCGGATCAAAGGATAAAAGTCCGAAATACTGTTCATTTGTTTGATAGTCCGACCAATATGCCGTTCTTGTAAGATTTACAGCATGCATCGTATTCCATGTTCTTTTGAACCATTCGTCCTGCCATGTAAATACGCATCCGCCGTTACAGCCAACCGCTTTAATATCATTCCAACAGTCAATAAGAGCCTGACCTTGCGCTTTTTCCGAGGTATTACCCTGATTTCTGCCGGTATCTTTGTCTACCTGTGCCATTCCTCGACCGGTAGAAACACCGAACTCTGAGATGACAACCGGCATTGTATGATGGTTTGTAAGCATCTGAAGATAGGCACGGTATGCGTTGAGTCTGCCTTGCTCATCACGATAAGCTTCCCTTGATTCAAGCCCGAAAACTGACCAATCTTCGGCAAAGCTCAGATAGTATGGATAATACGGATATACGTGATACGATGCAAACTGTCCCGGAATAAATGCATCAGTTGTTTTTATATTCTCAACATTCACATATGCACACTTCATAAAGAAGTTTTTAATAAGCTCAGGATATTCAAACGGATCGGTTGTGGGCCAGTTTGAAAACGCTACAAGGCGTTGCTCTCCATAGCGATTTGTTTCATATTCTATAACCTTGTCGCCCACCATAGTCAGCATAGTTTCAAACGGCGAAGCATCGGGTGAAGTGTACATAAACTTTCCCTGATAAGAAGAATATCCCTCTTTGCCCTCATACAAATCGTCTGTGTATGCTACGGTAAGGTCATCCCATTCAACCCCTAAAATATATCCGATAACCCAATCGGATATATCGTTTTTATATGTTCCATGTCCCGCACTTGCCACTCTGCCTAAATTGAGTTTTCTTTTGCCATGAATAACATCAACCATTATTTTACTGTCATCGAGGAAGGTATCGTAAAATTCCTCGCTGTAAGCATCACGATGAGAATTTTGAATATAGTCGTTAACCCATACACCGTGTATCATATAAAGAGGACTTTCATTATTCTTGTTATATTCGTAAAACGCATCATAAAAAGTATCATTTTGAATTGTATAAACTCTGATTGTGTTTGCACCCATTTCCTGAATATAGGAAAACCATCTGAGATATGTTTCCTTATCAATAGCAAATGTTGTTGCCCATTCGCCGGGAATACCGGAACCCATATTTACCCCTTTTATTTCAAAAGGTTCATATTTTCCGTCCTTTTCCATATAGATTGTATCCTGGTCAACCTTCATAAAATACTCGATTTCTTTTTCATTGTTAAAATCAATATGAAATCCGTTATGAAAGTACAACCAATCAAGAGACAGAAGTACAAGTATAATAACAGAAATTGTGATAATAAACTTTTTCAAAGCTTGTACCCCCTTATCTTTTAATCAGAAACTTCGTTATATTTCTTCGTTTTAGATTCAGCACTATATCCACTTAGTGCCTCTATGTTTTCATCCATAAATTCAAGTCGTCTTGTAAGAAAAGTTTTAATCTGAGAAATTGCATCTATGTAGCTTCTCGGATTTCTTTCATGAGGATGAAGCAGGTCATATTCCTCCGAAAAGGTATAACCCCACTTATCATAATTCCGTTCTACTGCATCTTCAAGATAGAAAACAGTATCATCAATAAAGCCGAATAAATATTCCTCGCTGAAAACTGTTTCTCTTAGCTCATAGTATCTTTCTATAACTCTGTCAGTAAATTCTTTGTCCTTAAACAACATTTGAAACCACAAAGCATTGTCAAGTCTGAACTCGTTTACAGATATTGCACTTTCCTGATATGCATCGCAGGCAGAGTTAAAATCCCAAACACACATCTTATATTTACCGTCAATGTCTTTGTAAATATATGTTGAAAGTGAACCTGCATCATAGTTACAGCTAAGCTCATTAATCAGAAAATAATCCACAAATGAGTCTACATCAATGAAATTCTTATAGCCGTAGTCTTTATTGTTATAATCATAGGAATAAAGCGCTTTTTCAAAAAACGAAAAGTCGTTCTTTATCGCTTCCTTCAGCTCAGGAGTCATATTCTGCGTACCCGGATAGACAAGCTCATGCTGTGTTTTTGCACGTATAGTATAGTTTGTGAACGGATACAGCTTATTTTCCTCATCGGTATCGCCCCAATCAAGCCTTAGTGCATAGCCTGAAAAGGTATTATCCTTTTTGTTTACGGAAAGCTCAAGTCTTGAGCCATCCTTTCCCGCAGTTATCATTTCTGTTGCAAGATACAATCCCCGATATTCACCATTTAAAATAAGCTCACAGAACCTAACATTGGGGCTATACTCCATCATCTCGCCTGCAATATTGTACCACATATAATTACGGATAAGACTTTTGTCAAGAAAAGGCCCGTGAAGTGCCCATTCGTGATGTGAATCCATACCAAGAAATTCTTGTGCGTTATTTGTTCCGTCAGGATTTACAAATCTTACAAAGTAGTTTGGCTTTTCGAATCTTCGGGAGGAATGACCTCTTACTCTTATAAGAATTTCACCCATATTTTTCTGTTCATCTGTAAGGTGATTGTTCTTTTCTTCGCTTGCGATTACTCCAAGTGTTCCTTTTACTGTAGTCAAACCATCTTCGGCAAGGGTATAATCTATCACATAGCCTTCCGCATCAAGAATAGCCTTACCCGGAATTTCTTGTTCGTTTGTATTTATCTGCACAATAGGAAGGTGTGTACAAAGCTCCTCCTGATGATTTGCGCAGACTTCCTTAACCGGTGTTTCAATGTGTTCTATGTATCTTTGACCATTATCCTCCGGCATCATAAAACTTATTGTAAGCACCGCTATCAGCACCAGAGCCACAGCAGATAATCCTATTATTTTGTATTTCAACCCCGGCACCTCCTTTAGCGGTCAATTAAAAAGATTAGTTTGAAACCTCGTCGTTCTGCATTACGGTATTTACATACTGAATGTTACCTATTTTATAAATCTCGTCGCAAATACCGATATTATTCTTTCTTTCTGCCAATGCGAGCAATTTGGCTGTAATTTCATAAATAAATTCAATGGAGTCCTCTGTTGAATTTTTAACGCGCAACACCGCTTTTGCTCCAAAGAATTTAAACATCACCGCCTGAATCGCAGCTTCCTTTGTTCTGCTTCCTCGAACAATCACAAGCATACGGTTGTTATTTTTAATGGCACCGAAAACAAGAAGAAGAATAAATACAAAACCGCTTCCGATACCTGCAACAATATAGTCCCCAACGCCACAACAGATACCTACTATGATTGTCCAAAATATGTAAACTGTATCTCTTGAATCCTTAATCGCTGTTCTGAAACGAACGATTGAAAGAGCACCAACCATACCAAGCGACAATGCCACATTGTTTCCGATAACCGTCATAACCATTGAGGTAAGTACAGTTAAAACAACAAGCGATACATTGAATTTTTTACTGTAAATTGTTCCTCTGTGGGAAATCATATAAGATACAAATATCAAAAATCCGATTATCCCTGACACAATAATATTTGCCGCAATCTGTTCCCAGGAAAGCGTTGACTGGTCGCGAATTAAATTAAAAATCTGACTTCTCATTTTTTATCTCCTCATACCATTATTGATTAATATCCGAATCGCAAATCCAATTTTTAAGTATTGTTGCCATTTGTGCTCTGGTAACATTTCCTTTTGGATTAAAGCTTCCGTCTGCATTGCCGCGTAAAATTCCATTTGCAACGCACCATTTCACAGCTTCAGTATTTTGCAGCGAAATACTTTCGACATCTGTAAACGAGCTGATTTCTGCACGCTTCCCTGTGTCAGCGTTCATAAACTTTGCACAATTGTACATTGCCTGTGCAAGCTCCTCACGGCTTACTGTTTCATTTGGCTTAAAGGTATTGTCATCAAAGCCTTTTAAAATACCATTTTCATCTGCCCACAGTGCCGCCTTTGCATACCAATCAGAAGGTTTTACATCGGAAAACAAATTTTCGCTATTTGCTTCCGGAATACCTGCCAACCTATGCAGCAAGGTTGCCGCCATAGCACGGCTGATATTTGTTTCAGGAGCAAACTCTTTATATGAAATACCTTTCATCAGCTTGTTTGCATAAGCATAGTACACACTGCCCGCATACCACGAATTCCCATTTACATCGTCAAATATTTTATAATCAGCAGCAATATTATCATAATTTGAAAGCTTTAGTGGTTCTTTAAATATATTAACACCATTTTCACCGTCTTCTTCATATATCCGATTCAGATAATATTCAATGGAGGTACCGTCCATTCTGCAAGGTCTGCTGATAAGCTTTAGTTGATTTTCAAAATCGCAGCCATCAACAAAGTAATTACCAACCGTTCCTCTGGCACCGTCTCCTGCCATAAGGATTTTATATCCTGTGTTTGAAAGAACTATGCGGTCTGATGCACTGCTTCTTTTTGAATACGGATATGCAACAGTCTCAGGAGTTTTTCCCGTCCATCCCTCAATACAACTTACAGAAAGCTCGTAATCTCTTTTTACGGCTTTTGCAAATTCTTCGTCCGTTTCGTTTTCCATCATACTCATACCGATACGGTTTTCTTTGTCATAGACATGCATCCCGTAGGTGTGTGAACAAATATTGATTTCCCCGCTTTCTGTCATTTCAGTAAGTTCTTCCCACGTACAATATGGTGCTGTATCACCCGAGCGTGTTCCACCGTCTGAAAGTTTTTCCCAGGTTTCATCAATCTGTGTGCCGATGACATTAAAGTCGGCTTTCATATTATATTTTTTAAGTAACGGCCAGGCGTTTTTGTATACACCGTAACTACCGTCATCAATGGATATGATAACCGCCTTTGCCGGCAGGGACTTTTCACCTTCAAGATACTCGATAAGATCTTTTGATGTAATCGTTACATAACCGTTATCACGCAGCCAGATAAGGTCTTTTTCAAAATCTTCGGGCTTTAAGGAATATTCCTCAAATTCAACGCCTGAAGCTATATCTTCCTCTGATACAAAATTGTGATACATAATAACACTTACAGATGATATATTTTGCTGATTTGTACCTGATGCAATCGGTTCGGATAATTCACTCCTTTTAGTAGCGGAGTCTATTTTTTCAACTTTATAATAATATGTATCAGGGTACTTTGCCCCATCATCTCTGAAAGAGCCAAGTTTTGTTTCGCCTATCTGTTCATAACTGCCGTCTTTTGAATTGCTTCGATAAACCTTGTAGCTACAATTGTCGGTTTTATCCCATATAAGAACAGCATTGTTTGCATCCTGCCATGTTACACTTTCAACATCCCATGCATATACTGCAGATGAAAAACTCAAACTTAAGAAAAGAAAAAGTAATGCTATAATTTTTTTCATTTTATCATCATACCTCCTACCAAGATTCACTGTAACTTCGCCCTCTTGCCAAAGCATATTTACTTACCGATAGTTCACTTTTGTTTATACTGTTTATAAACTGCCTGATATAGTCAAGCAAAAATCCGTTGAACTTCACCTCAAGCACAACATTGAATTTATCAAGCACCGGGTACATTACAAGATTTTCCGAAAACAAATCAAAATTTGTTTCTGTTGCCACAATGTTGTTATCGAATGTAATCCTGATTTTGTTTTCCTTTGCTATGTACGCCTTTCGGTTATACTGGACAATCGTTTTCGGTCTGTAACATTTATAATGCATAAGACCATAACACTCCTTGGCAAAATCCTCTTCGTAGTTTAATAAAACCTCGTAGTTACCTCTGATAAGTGCTTCTGCATCTGTTTTTGTCATTCTAAGTGATCGTTTTTTCTGTGATGCTCCTTGCTTTTGTTTCATTTCAAGCATCGCAAAATCACTTTTGGGGTCATATATTCGAAGCCGTATTTTCCGCCTTGTTTCAACGCCCTCAAGCTTTTCAAAAAAATCGTCATCATACAACGTATCAAAATAGAGCGACCTTATTATGTATCCGTCTGTTCCGTTATGCTCATCCTGTATCATCAGCATATCAAGGTAATGAGATTTGTTTCGAAATTCATCAATATTTATTAAAAATTTCTTTTCTTCTCTTGATACAACATTCATAAAATTCCTCCAAACAAAACAAAAAGCTGCAACAATAGAAAGCCATGAAAAACTCTTATCATTGCAGCTGGACTGGCATAGTATAAAAACCTTAGCCTCTTTGCTTTGCGTCACCGGCTTTCGCCGATTTTGCTAAATATTAACTTCTGTATATTATATCACAATGATTCGCCTTTGTCAACTCTATTTACTCTTTTGCAAAAACCCAAAGAGTATCGGAAACTACTTCATCTGCATCGCAGAGCTTGTAAACGCTTAATGTCACGGTTTCACCGTCGTTCTTTTTGTATGTGATTTTAGGAATTTTATCTTCCATCAATTGATGCTTTAAAGCATCATAATTCAAAAAGCTTAATACTGCTCTGTGATAATCAGGTGCTACTGATTCAGCAACATATTTTGAAAACAGATTTGAAAAATGTTCTTCATTTTCATTATA
>JAZRTY010000027.1:0-5080 GCA_045652245.1 Eubacteriales bacterium
AAGAAGCAACACGATTTTTTCTCATTTTCAATTGTCATAATCATACCCCTGTAAAATAAAAAGTGCGTAGCTCCCTTTTGCAAGAGATGCTACGCACCAAAAAACGCAGTGACTCCGTTTCAAAAGGTTGCTACACACTTTAAATCATACACACTTATACCCACATAAGAGAATGACGAAACAAGAGTGTACGCTTTTTACAAATAGCGTACCTCTTACGTGGGGTGGTTATTCAATTAAGTGTGATTTTTATAATTTAAAGTTGTAGCATACTTATTATAACACCGATTTGTGAATTTTACAAGACATATTTTAAAATTTCAAAAGAAAAAGTGCAACCAAGTAAATAGTTACACTTTTTCTTATATTATCCCTCGACAGAGTTGAAATTTCCCAAAAACTATGCTATAATAAACAAAACAAAACGAGCACAGGGGTAACTATGAAAAAGGGATTGATTTTAGAAGGTGGCGCAATGCGTGGGCTGTTCACTGCAGGTGTTATGGATGTCTTAATGGAGAACGGCATAGAATTTGACGGTGCTGTCGGTGTATCTGCAGGGGCTGCATTTGGCGTGAATTATAAATCAAAGCAGATTGGCCGTGTTGTCCGATATAATACGAAGTTTGCGCGTGATAAACGATACGGTGGTCTGGGTGTGCTTCTCAGGACAGGTAATATATACAGCACCGATTTCTGTTACCGTGAGGTTCCTCTGGTACACGATATATTCGATTTTGATGCCTACGAAAGTAACCCTATGGAATTTTATGTTGTTACTACCGATATTGAAACAGGAAAGGCCGTATACCACAAATTCGAAGGGCGTGACGACCACTGCTTTGACTGGATACGCGCGTCGGCTTCTATGCCTCTTGTGTCGCAGATTGTGCAGATAGAAGAACAAAAAATGCTTGACGGTGGTATTGCTGATTCTATTCCGGTAAAATTTTTTGAGAGCATCGGCTATAATAAAAACGTCGTAATTCTTACTCAGCCAAAACACTATCACAAAAAGAAAAACAGTATGATGCCACTAATCAGGCTTATGTACAGAAAATACCCAAACTTTGTAAGGACAATTGCAAACAGGCATATCGTATATAACGAAACAATCGCATATATTGAGGAAAAAGAAAAGGCAGGCGAGCTTCTGGTAATTCGTCCCGAGGGTAAGCTTCCGGTAAGACGTGTTGAAAAAGATCCCGAAAAACTCAGAGCTGCTTATGAAATCGGAAGACGCACAGCAATTGAGCAGCTTGATAAAATTATCCGTTATCTTGGAATTTAATTATAACAAATATGCCGGATGTCCGCCTTCAGACACCCGGCTGTTTTTATTCACTTTTTAGCTTTTATGCCTTAAAGCTTTTGCTAATAATTATTAGCCACAATGACTGCCGGTTGTGCTGCCGAGAGTAGCAGTCTGTCTGCAATTACCTGTGCTGTGGTCCTGACAGCAGGGAGGTGCCGGAGGACAGAAATCAGAGGTCGGGAAGCACATATTCTTGAATACATCGCAGGGATTTGAGGAGGTGCTGCCGAGAGTGCCTGTTTCCTTTTCGGGAATACAGTAGTCGGATGCGTGAATAAGGAGAGTTGCAGGTCTTTGCATTCTGATGATTGAGAATATACCGAGGGTAATATAAAGGTTCTTGACACCGAGGTTATCGGTAAGAGTACCGTTTACGCATTCTGTAATATATTCGGGAATCTGGTCGCAGCAGCAACAGCAGCAGCCGTAGTTGTAGCTTCTGTCAACGACCTTTACGTCAAGAACAATAGGAGTTGCAATCTCAACAACAGCCTTCGGCATATTAACTACGCCCTCAATAATATTTGTACATCTGCAAAAATCGGTATTTGTAACATCAGATGTAAAGATATTTACGCCACCCTCGCCGCCGAAAAGCACGAGTGTTTTGTCGTAAACTGCAATTCCGGAAAATTCAGCGCCTCTGCCGCCGGGGATGCAAGCTTCAAAGGTGATTCTGAAGTAATATCTGATGCTTACAGTATAGTACCCCTTGTTAAAGGCAACATCACTTACCGAGATACAAGCATTCAGAACCTCAACGCTTTTAGCTCTGATATTGTTCGCTCTGTCAACAAGGTCCTGTCCCTGTTCTGTAAGATATACCTTGATATCCTCAAGGCATTCCTTGCTCTTTACTGCGTCAAAAATTTTATCAACGCTGATACAGGTACCACATTCTACATTTCCTCCTCTGCTGCCGAGAGTCGCAGAGTTACAAAAGGTATTCTTTTCTGCCATGGATTTTTCCTCCTAAAAACAAATATGAGATATTTAGCCGAAGCTATGTAAACGGCTAAAAGGCGAATACGTTAAATCGCATTCTTGTTATATCATATGCAGAAGGGGAATTTAGGTGAAAGAGTTTTCTGATTTAAAAAAACCATTCTTTTATTAGAAATTTCTATGTATTTGAAAAATACTCTTGAAAAAGCAGAAGAAAAGTATTATAATTATAAAAGTTTTAAAGGGGGACGGTTTATGAAAAAACAATTAGTATTCTCATATAACAAATTAAAAAAATTTTCGCAGGACGCCTTTGAGCTGTTCGGATTTACACAAAAGGAAAGCGAAGTTATTACCGACGTGTTGCTTACATCAGATCTGTATGGGATTGACTCACACGGAATGCAAAGACTTGTACGCTATTATAAAAGTATAGAAAATGGGATGATAAACATAAACGAAAAGCCTGAAATCGTTTTTGAAACACCCGTTTCAGCTCTTATTGACGGAAAGAACGGAATGGGACAGCTTGTCGGTTATGCGGCAATGAAGGTTGCCATTGAAAAGGCAAAAAAGTCGGGGATTGCTGTTGTTACAGTCAGAAATTCAAATCATTACGGAATAGCAGGTTACTATGCAAATATGGCTTGTCGTGAGGGGCTTATAGGTATATCCATGACAAATACAAAAGCAATCATGGTTCCTACCTTTGGTAAAAAAGCGATGCTTGGAAGCAATCCGATTGCAATTGCAATGCCGGCAGAGCCATACGATTTCTTTTTCGACAGCTCAACAACCGTTGTAACCAGAGGCAAGCTTGAGCTTTACAGTAAGCTTGACAAGTCCTTGCCGGATGGATGGGCAATGGCGGCTGACGGTAAAGGTTCACAAGATGCTTCTGAGGTTTTGAAAAACATATCTGCAGCCTCAGGTGGTGGAATTTTACCACTTGGTGGTCTTGAGGAAAAAACGGGAAGCCATAAGGGATACGGCTACGGAATGGTATGTGAAATTTTTACTTCAATTTTATCCTCCGGTGTTACCTCGAATCATACATATGAAGGAAAAAATGCAGAAATATGTCATGGTTTTATTGTTATAAATCCCGATTTGTTTGGTGACAGGGAACAGATAAAAGCAAACCTTTCGCATTTTTTAGAGGAACTTCGACAGTCGCCTCGTGCAGAAGGTGCTGAACGAATTTACACACACGGGGAAAAGGAACATTTTGCTTATATCAATCGTCTTGAAAATGGTATAGAGCTTGATACGAACACAGTAACCGAAATGGTTGATCTTTGTGAATATCTGAATATGAATGTAGAGGAATATCTGGGAGAAGATGCGATGGCACTCCCGAGGAAAAAAAGCAATTATGTTATGTGACGGCAAAGAGATTTACAACCAGGAAAATTATAGCCTCACAAGAAGTTCGAAAGGAAAATACATAAATGGAAATCGTAACATCAGTATCATATAAGGTAATAAACCTGTTTTTTGTAATGCTTATCGGAGTGTTTCTGCGTAAAAGAAAAATTCTTGACGAGCATTCGACCTCGGCACTTTCGGCATTGCTTGTAAATATAACAAGTCCGTTCCTTGTAATATGCGCTTTTCAGAAGGAATACACTCCCGAGCTTGTAAAAACAGGCTTTGCCGTATTCGGACTTTCTGTTGTAATGCACCTGCTTGCAGCACTTATAGGAAAGATAGCTTTCCGGTTTGAAAAAAATTCTGCAAGAAGAAATATTTTTTCCTTCGGTATGATTTTTGCAAACTGTGCTTTTCTCGGTTATCCGGTGCTCTTGGCAATTTGTTCGTCGCTGGGGGATGATAACGGACTCTTTTACGGAGTGTTCTTTACCTTGTTTTTCAATATGTTTTGCTGGACATACGGAGTTCTTGTTATGAATGACGGCAAAGGGCTTCCCACAAAGGTGCTTTGTAAAAAGGTTTTCCTGCATCCCGGTTTTATCTCGGCGCTACTCGGCTTTGCGATGTTTATGCTCAGAATCAAGCTGCCGGCGTTTATTTCGGAGGGAATGGGATATATCGGAGATATGACCTTCCCGCTTTCGATGCTTATTGTCGGAAGTCTGTTTTGTAATCTTAAGGTTTCAGAAATTATAAAGGATAAAACAGTTTATCTCTTTTTGGCTCTGAAGCTTATCCTCTTCCCGACAGTTATGATATTTGTATGTAAGCTTGTGGGACTTCCACCGATTCTTGCTTATGTTCTGATTACTATGTGTTCAATGCCTGCGGCAAGCAATACAGCAATTATGGCAGACTATTACGGCGCAGATAAGACTCTTGCGGCAAAGTGCGTAAGTATGTCTACTGCCGTGTCGGTTGTGACAATACCCCTTATGATAACTCTTGCGACGGTTGTTTTGGGGTGAAAAACTTGACAAACCAGACAACATACAAATTACATAAAAATATAAAGTGTAACCAATCAAATGGCTACACTTTTTTATTTTGAAATTTTGAAAAATGTCTTGTAAAATTCACAAATCGGTGTTATAATAAGTATGCTACAACTTTTAACTATTACCAAAAAAAGGATAACACCAAAATAGTATTTATTATTGTTCAGAGGGTACGCTATCTGTAAAAAGCGTACACTCTTGTTTCGTCATACCTCTGAACAAGGTTTATTATTTAGGTGTATGGTTAAAAGTGTGTAGCAACCTTTTGAAACGGAGTCACTGCGTTTTTTGGTGCGTAGCATCTCTTGCAAAAGGGAGCTACGCACTTTTTATTTTACAGGGGTATGATTATGACAATTGAAAATGAGAAAAAATCGTGTTGCTTCTT
>JAZRTY010000028.1:0-9145 GCA_045652245.1 Eubacteriales bacterium
GCCATTATCATTTTCGATGATTATCTTTGCATCTATCTCCGTGTTGCTGTAATACTGATTGAATTTGTAAAGCTGTGCTTTAGCGCCCGTAGGCACGGTAATACTCATAGGATTTTTGATACCAAACATTATTGATGCGATGTAAATATCGGCACCCGCTTCCATTGACAAAGTCTTGGAAGCCGCTATTAAATCGGCATTTTGAGGTGTGGCTGTGAAAACGTATTCATTTCCCACCACAAGTAGCCATCCATCACTGCCTGCTACGGCTGTGTTTCCACTATAGGTAACGTTATTCGTGCTGACAGCATCATTGTTATCGTAGTCCACTACTTTAAACTGTGTTTTTCGTAAACGTACTGTACCATCTTTTTCTGCATTAAAAGCCATTCCGCCAAAGTTTTCGGTACGAACACTTATCATTTCTGCATTTACAGGATAGTTTACTGTGTAGGTAGTCATACCGTCAGAGGATTCGCCCTTAATGCTATCTAAAGCATCTCCAAGCTTATCAATGCCATCTTCAAAGCCTGATGCAACATAAAAGACAGGAGATAGTCCATCAGGTACATATACTGTCATTGAATCTGTTTTTTCAGAGTTTTCTACTGTAAGTGTTACTGTGTAAGTGTCGGCAGAGTCATCTTTACTGTCGTTTGCTGTAAATACTAAAGTATAAGCTCCTGCAACATCTGTTGTAAATGTATAATTTGCATCTGCCTCCACGGCAGCTTCTCCGTTTATGCTGACAAGATAACGCAGACTATCGCCGTCGGCATCGGTAAACAGGGGAGATAAGTCAAGTGTATAGCTTTCACCTGCGGTGATTGTAGCGTTTGCCGTGGGAGCTATGCCATCTGCCAATGCAGGCTTGTCGTTCTTGATTTTATATGTAAGATCAAAGATTTCGTGATTACTGCCCGTAGGTGCACTGTTAAAGTAATAGAATCTAAGGGACGCCGCACCTTTACTTAATGCAGTCTGTTTTTCTGTGAATTTATTTTTGGTCGCGGGGCTTGCACCAACCTTGTCTGTGTTGGTAGAAAGAAAAGGATAACCATCATCATTCTGTGAAAGGTTATATATTGCTTTTATCTTTCCGTCAACAGGATAGGTTTTAGGCAGGATAACAGTAATTTCTTTATTGGCATATGTCGCATCAACACCCTCAATCAAATTACCGTTTTCATCAACAAAGTAAACGTAATTAAGAGAGCCGTTGCTCGTGGTATGCCCGATATAGATACCGCTTTCAACATCTTTAACATTTACGGTAACGGTCAAGGTTTTTTCACTCCTGCCAATCTCGTTTCCGGCAGAGAAGATTAGCGTCTGTTCGCCTGCTTTGGCAGGGGTGTAAGAATATATTTTGCCGTCAACAGGTATCTCATTGTTACCGTCAATCAGATAGTACTGCTGAGCTCCGGTGAAGTAATTACTTAAATCAATTGACAGAAGGTGTCCTCTCCAGACCTCTGCGGTATCAGTATCTACGATACAAGCCGGCACTTCGGAGGGGGGGAGCTCCCGGAAGAATATGAGCGTATATGTTACAGAGCCAACGCCTGTGTTCATGTTGTTATATTTACCTGTCAGCGTCAGAATGAGCTGAGCTTCGCCCTCTTTTAGCCCGATACTGCCTGTATTCCCTGACACAGTATACTTGTTGGTCGAGGTAGTAATGCTTACGGCAGCGGTGGCATCATCGGCAGTATCATATGGTAAAATCAAGTACACGGTGGTGCCGTCCTCGTAAGCTTCAGAAACCTTCACACCTTCTACCCTGATTTCGGTAGCGGTCGCATAGTATTTGTTACTAAAGTAAGCAGCAAACCGATTATCCGTAATATCTATCACGCTATCCTCAACAGGCAGCTCTTTTTCGGGAAGAGGTGCTTTTTCCCATGTAGCCGTGATTACAAGATCGCAGGAAACATCAACCACAGTATAATTGTTGCTACTTCCCTCAAGAATCTCGCCGTTAACCTTGACTACTGCTATATAGCCTGCTTTGGGAGCAATGGTAAAGCTGTAATCCTCACCCTTATACACAGTTTCTGCACCGGTAAAACCGAAATCTTCAGCATCAGGCTTAGTTATGCTGTATACTACCTTCTTGGTAATACCTTCGATGGTAATTTCTATATCTCCGGCAGCAGCAGTGACAGTATAGCAGCCGTTTATCAATGTGGCTTCCTCGCCGTTAACCTTGACTGTCATGTCCGTAGAATCATAAGCGTTATCCACAGAAACAGTGAAGGTATAGGGCTTTCCTTCCCTGACAGCTGTTCCGCCGCTGACTATAACGCCCTCAATCTCAGGCTTTATTACAGTAAAAAGCTCTCTTTCTATAACATTTTCTACGGTAACGGTTTTATCTGCGTCGAGTTGAGGAATAGTATATTTTCCGTTTTCAAGTATAACCGTCTGCCCGTCAATTTTAACGATAATATCCTCAGCCTTGTAAATAGCATCATCGACGGTAACGCTAAACTCATATGGCTCGCCGGCGTAGCTTGTGCTCTGTCCGGAAACGGTATATCCTGTACCCTCTGTTAAGGTTACTGTATAAGTGCTTTTTTTATCAATGCCGGTAACGGTAATAGCGGTGTCCTCGTTTACAGCTTCAATGATATACACTCCGTTTTCCCCGGACAGCTCGGCTCCGTTTGCTTTTACCGTCATATCAGCGGCGGTATAAGCATTATCTATGGTGATTTTAAAGGTATAGCTCTCACCCTTGTAGCATGTAGCATCACCCGTAAAGGTAAAGCCCTCTCCTGTAGGTGCGGTGATATTGCAAACTTCTTTTTTGATAATACCTTCAACAGTAATAATCAGCTCTTCTGTTACGGTTGTTACTGTATATGTTCCGTTATTTCCTTCAACAACTTCGCCGTTAACTTTCACTACCATATCAGTTCCGTCATAACCCTCATTTATGGAAATGGTAAAAGTATAATCCTGATTTTTACCAACGGTAGATTCACCAACAAATGTAAAACCTTCTCCCGTAGGAGTAGTAACATTATATACTTCGCCCATTTCAACAGAAAAATTAACTATAAAAGTTCCCGTGCCCAAGGGGCGCGCATTAGGTGCAGGATTCGGCTTTGCCTGAACGGCAACAGTAGCTGTACCTTTACCTTTATTGAGAGTGCAGGTATTGTTGGCATTCTGAACATAACCACCACTTCCTGAAAATCCCATTTGGAGTTTATAGGAAAGATCAGTTCCTTCCGCTAAAGTAATATTGATTGTATTGCCATCCTGCGTTACACTCGTAATCGTAGGATAAGTGGAAGTGGCATTCTGCTTATATATTGAGAGTGTAGTAAGTGCAAAACTACCAACTTTTGTTCCTGATGCTAATGTAATTGTGCCGCCGTTCCAACTAAGGTCATTTGCTGCAACAGAACTCATAGGAAGCATTCCCACAACCATTATAAGCACAAGAAGTATACTCAAAAGCTTCTTCAATTTGTTTCATTCCTTTCATTTTCGTTTTTTAAATCCATACTGATTTTCCTCATCACTTCGTTCCAGGCACCCAATCTTTTCACAAGATATGTATAACCGATTGTGTTTGTCGGGTTAAGCCTTTTACCGTGCTTTGCCTTTAATTGCTTTAAATATTTATAAAGTTCTGCATCGGTATCGTTTTCGTGCAACTCTTTAAACTCATTTTCAAGCTTTACACGTTCAGGCTTTTTCAGTTCCTTCAAAAACTTCTTTTCAGCTTGTTTTTTGTGATGATTGATTGAGCCGTGATTGATAACAGATTTTGAATTTTCTGTCCAATTCATTTTCTGCTCTTTTTGGGTTCGCTTTTGGCTTTTTTCTTTAAGTCCTGCCCGTTCTAAAATGCGAGGCCATGGACCAAGCCTTTGCTTCAAGTATGTGTGCCCGATAATATCCTCTTTCTTCGGACATCTGCCAAGCTCTTTTGAACATTTCACGAGATATGCGATAAGTTCATCGTCTGTATCGCTTTTGTGTGTTCTTGCAAATTCTGCTTCTTGTTTTTGAAGCATTTGTAAATTGTCTGCTATGTTTTTCACCTCCGGTTTTTCTTACCGCAGGCAATAAAAAAACTGCGGCAATTTTTCTTTCAAAAAATTACCACAGCTGAGTTTTTCTGTGATGAATCACAATTCAGATGAGAATATGGGACAAAGCCCTGAAATATTACATTTCAGCACCTCAATCTGAAAACATCATTCCTATGCAAATGAGCACTTACGGAATAATATCAAAGCAGGTCTTGTGACTCGCACCATATAGACTGATTCGTCCGCATTTTCATATCCTGCCTTCTCAGTTTCCCAATGACTAGCTTTCGCTAACGGATACAAAAACATTCGATGCACACACCGACAGTTTAACCGCAGGGGATTCTCACCCCATTCCCTTTCCACTGATTATGCCTAGCTTATGAGCTTTTACGACATAATCAACACTCTGTGTGAATGTATTAAATTAAGAATATCATATTCTTTGTACTTACTCAATGCTATATCTATGCAGAAAGTTTGCAAATATTAACATTTTTGCAAAGAATCGATATTATGTCATAAATTCTATCACATATTTGACAAAAAATCAATGCACAAAACAAACATATTTTATTCAAAAACAAATATTTTGGTATTGCAAATCCGACAATGCTTTTGTATCTATATAAGCGTTGATGTTTCATTCACATTACATCTGTTGACAGAACTTTATGAATTTGATAAAATATTTTTAGAAATTAGGAACATTTTATATTTACTTATGTCGTTATTATATGCAAGGGATATTAAATTTTAAAAAAGGAGGTGTTAAAATGCAGAAAAATGAAATGAGAGCTGCCTTGCCCGGTATCTCTGTGCAGCGTAAAGACGGAACAATCGCTCATTACAGAAACAGCGAATATATTCCATTCTTCTATATGATACCAAAAGAAGTGGTTGAATATTTTGGTAAAAGTTTTTTAGATATCCCCCGTGAACCATACGCCCTATTCAATTACAAAGACATTAAAGCAAAAATCGAAAGCGACTTGTTTCTCGATTTCATTTCTAATGTAACAGAATTTATGGTGTGGACTTTTATGGATCGTGGGAAAAGCAGTTATGTGTATTCCGGATATGAACCTGCATGGATATTCTCACACAGTATAGCTGTTTGGATAAAAGGCTTTATGGATTACAACGGACTTGTTTCAGCTAAGCTTTTATATCAATGGTGTAAAATGGTGCCAAACTATACTTGCCCATATATTTCACTAGATAAATTAGACCTTGCGCTTAACAATGTTGTTCCAAAGGTTATGGAGCAATATAATATGAAAGCAATATTGGATGTTGCAAAAGAATATCGCTGTTTCGAAGACTACAATTATTGTGACAGTAATCAGAAAACCGACTTTTTCCGTAAATGGTATCACAACAGAACAAAGCATCCGCAAATTTCGTTAGACGGATATATGGATGAATACAAAAAGAACCATAACGGACAAGGTTGGAATCCTGAAGATCCAAACCAAAACACAGAAGATGATGTAATATCGGAGGTGATGATAAAGCAATTTATGGATAGCTTATCGGAGAAAGACAGAAAAATACTTGAAATGAGATTGGAGGGATATACACAAGAAGAAATCGCAGAAGATCTTGGGTATAAAAACCATAGCGGAGTACATAAACGAATAACAAAGATAGGCTTGGCTTATCAGGAATTCACCAAAGTTGATTTAGGCTTTGATGAAGAAAACTAATACATCTATTGATTGAAAATCGGTAGGTGTATTTTTTATGCTCAAAATTAAATTTACAGGAGGATTTTACTATGAAATTTTACAAACATCTAACTATTATCGGTGTTGACCACGGATACGGCAACATCAAAACAGCAAATCACATTTTCAAAAGCGGCGTAATCAAATGCAACGAAAAACCGTATTTTGATAAGAACTTGCTTACCTACAACGGAGAGTATTACTTAATCGGTGAAGGACACAAGGAGTTCGTTGCAGATAAGTTCATAGACTTTGACTATTATGTATTAACCCTTGCCGCTATTGCAACCGAACTCCGTCAGAGAGGAACTACACAAGCGGTAGTTCATATTGCTGCAGGCTTGCCCCTTACTTGGATAGGTCAGCAGATGGAAAGCTTCAAAGAATACCTTTTGCAAAATAAAACCGTTGACTTTACATTCAAAGGCGTTGATTATCACATTACCATTGCAGGAGCTGATGTTTTTCCCCAAGGCTATTCCGCTATTGCAAGCCGTGTTTCTGAGTTTTCGGGAATGAATATGCTTGCCGATATTGGTAACGGCACTATGAACATTATGAATATCAACAACGGCAATCCCGATATTCAAAACTGTTTTACTGAAAAGTTTGGTACATACCAATGCACTCTCAAAATTAAAGAAAATATGATGAAAAAACATCATGCTAACATTGATGAAGATATTATCACAGAATTTCTTTGTACCGGAACCGCTGATGTTTTGGAAGATTATCTTGTAACTATGAGAGAAACTGCCAAAGAATATGTATCAGAAATTTTCCGCAGGCTTCGTGAACACAACTACAACCCCAATCTTATGAAATTGCACATTGTAGGTGGCGGTGGTTGTTTGGTTAAAAACTTTACCGACTTTGACAAAAACCGTGTATATATCAATGATGATATTTGTGCAACGGCAAAAGGTTATGAATATTTAGCAGACCTTATATTAAGAAGTCGGGGTGATAATAAGTGAATATTGGAAGATTGGGTATCAGGTTTAATCTTGACAAAGAAAAAGACCGGATGGCTTTTGAGTTTCTGCAAGGATATGATAAGGAACGGTATAAATCGCTAAACAAGTTCCTTATAGAAATCATTTCCGAGTATGCAGAAAACTATAACACTGAGCGAGAGCAGAACGATTTTCTTGAACGGGTTATATCAACGATAAGGCAGGAGTTGAAGACGAATGCAACATTAACTCTTGCAAATCTTTTCAGCCAACCACAATCGATTTTGCAACAAGAGGTTATTGAGGAAACCGAACCTGATGAAAATGCTACAACCTCTTTGGAGTTCATAAATGGATTGTGCGGCAAATAAAGCGTATTTTTATCAACGCATTTTCAGAAATGACAACAAAATCATATATAAAGTGGCAACACAAAAATTTCTCTTATCGGGATTTTTCAATGTGTTGCTATTTTTATATACAAAGAAACATCACAAAGCCAAATGTGATGTTAAAACCAAATCATATTTAACATAAGGAGGAAAAAATTATGGCATTATCAAGAAATCAGTTCGCAAGATCGGACTTCAGCAGAGAGGGTTACACATTAAATGATGTTGAAGGAACATTCACCGGAACGCTTATGTGTAGCGTATGGGGCAGAAAATGCAATATTATCTGCTATGTAGAATTGGACGATGGCAGAAAAATCATTTGCACCGCCTTCCAACAGCAAGACAATTACTTGGGATTGGAAGATTACAAGGTCGGAGAACGACTTGAAGTAACCTACCAAAGGAATAAAAGAGGTAACAATAAGCTTATTGCAGTAAAACGAACAGAATAACTGTCCGGTACTGTAACGAGCAGGGAACTTGTGTACCACAAATTCCGAAAAAGGCGGGACTTCCTTTGGGAAATCCTGCCTTTGCCCTTTGGGGAGTTCCCCAATCCCCCTTAAAAATTTTATGTCAGGAGTGATAATTTTGAAAGATAGAAAAGTGCAGCTGAAAACGCGAGCTACCGAAAAGGAAAAGCTTCGTATAGAAAACAAAGCCAAGAAATGTGGCTTGTCGGTTTCTGAATATTTGAGAAAGAGAGCTTTGGGATATTCTCCCAAGGCTCTTTTGCCTGAAAGCTTTTATGAGTTTACAGAAAAGCTCGGTGTTCTGTATGAAGAACTCGGAAGTTTAAACAGTACCGAACTTCAGGCAGAGGTATTAAAGCTTATTGATAAAATTTATGCAAAACTTTTAACAACGGATAAAAGTAATAAAGAAAGCGAGGTTGATAACTAAATGGCAACCACGGGATTTTGGCCTGTCAAAGGCTCATTAAAAGATGTTATAAAATATGCAGAAAACCCTGACAAGACCACTAACCCGAAATATCTCGATGATGACTTAGCGGCTGCTCTTAAATATGTAGCAAACGATGACAAGACAGATAAGCAGTTATTTGTAGGGGCAATCAACTGCCCACCCGTAAGAGCTTATGAACAAATGATGGCAACAAAACGGCGATACGGAAAAACGGGCGGTAATGTAGCATATCACGGATATCAGAGTTTCAGGTCAGGTGAAGTCACACCTAAAGAAGCTTTTGAGATAGGACTTGAAACCGCAAGGCGTATGTGGGGTAAGGATTATGAGATTGTTGTTACTACGCATTTAAACACAGGTAATCTCCATAACCATTTCGTCATAAGTTCCGTTTCATTCAACACGGGGCTTAAATTTGAAAACCACATTTCAGACCATAGGCGGTTAAGAGAAATATCCGATGAGGTTTGTAAGGAATATGGGAAATCGGTTCTTGAAAATGCTGAATTTTACAATAGTGACAGAAATGCATATTGGATACATAAGCGTGGCGGTAAAACTCATAGGGATATTCTTCGTGAAGATGTTGATTCGGCGATAAAACAAGCCGGAAATCTTTTAGAGTTTGAACGAATAATGGGCAACTTCGGATATACCTTCAACCGCAATATTATGACGGAACATCCGTCAGTTATTACAAAAGGTTGGAAAAGAGCAGTCCGAATTGACAGTTTAGGCAAAGACTATACAAGAGAAAGAATCATAAGACGAATTGCCGACAATAAAATTTTTGTCAGTTCATTCGGTAAAAGTGAGCGTGTTCAAAAAACAAAACCGAAGCACACTCCACTTATGGAGCTTGAGTATCAATTACGGCGTGTTAAATATATGGATACTGTTGAAGCTTTGTTTTATTTACTGTTGGAACTCTTAAAGCCAAGTACACCAAAACCAAATTACACACCGCTGTTATCTCCTGTATTGAGGCAGGAATTAAGAAAAATTGAACAATATCAAAAGCAATTCAGGCTCTTGCACGATGAGAATATTAACAGCGTGCCGGAGTTTGAAGCATTTATAGGCAA
>JAZRTY010000029.1:0-14880 GCA_045652245.1 Eubacteriales bacterium
TTAAAGTTTTTTGCCGAGCTTTTTTTCAAAAAAGCTCGCAGGGGTGCAGGGGACGGAGTCCCTTGCAAAAGACGGTCAGAATTTGGCAATAAGCTCCTTGGCGATTTCGATATAGGCAGCAGAGCCTTTAGAGTACTTATCATAGAAGTATGCCGGCATACCGTAGCTTGGCGCTTCCGAGAGCTTTACGTTTCTCGGAACGGGAGTTTTGAAGAGCTTACCCGGGAAATGGCGCTTGATTTCTTCAAGTACCTGAAGTGAGAGATTAAGTCTTCCGTCAAACATAGTAACAATAACTCCAAGCAGGTCAAGGTCGGAATTATAAAGTCTTTTAACCTTTCCGATAGTCATAGTAAGCTGTGATAGTCCCTCAAGAGCATAATATTCACACTGCATCGGTACAATTACACTGTCGGCAGCAGTCAGAGCATTGATTGTAAGAAGTCCGAGCGACGGCGGGCAGTCGATAAAGACAAAATCGTACTTGTCGCGAACTGCATCCAATGCACTTCTGAGCTTATATTCGCGTTCGGGAATTTCAACAAGCTCAATTTCGGCACCTGCAAGAGCAATATTTGACGGCATAACATCAAGATTCGGATATTTTGTACTTTTGATAATTTCGGAAGAAGCAGACAGGTCAACAAGCACATCATAAACAGACAGCGTGTTCTTTTTGCTTATCCCTACCCCGCTTGTTGTATTTCCCTGTGGGTCAAGGTCGACAAGCAGAGTCTTTTTGCCGAGCATCGCCACGCTTGCTGCAAGATTTACAGCCGAGGTGGTCTTGCCGACACCGCCCTTCTGGTTTGCAAGGGCAATAATCTGGCATTTTGTTTGTAGTTCCTGAATTTTGTTTTCGGTTTTCACTTTCTATATGTAGGAAGCTTTCGCTTCTCTCCTCCGCGTTTTTATATTTTAAATGGAATTTTCGTAAATAAAAGGTGTATCACACAGTATACACCGAGTTTGTATATTTGAAATCACAGATTTACATACGTATTATACCACAAAATTGACAAAAAGTCAATCAAAAAAACATCTGCCGTTTTCTCTGTCTTTGACAAGAATACACACGAAATGTAGACAGAGCAAAACGGAATTATCAACATTTTGTGGCATTTTTGATTTTTTCGGTCCGAAAGACGTAAAATCTCTTTTTATATCGAAAAAAATTCTACGTTTTGAACAAAAAAACGTGCCGTTGTCCCTTGTATAAAAAGTTACCAATAATTAAACTGCTTTTACTTGATTTTAATGAAAAAATAGGGTAAAATACTTATTTATGGAAGTATTTTGAATATAATATAAGAGAAATCAGCGAAAAAACGCAAAAGGCAGGAATGCTTCGTTTTAGTGTTTTTGGTGTAATCTTCACAGAAAACGTAAAATATAAGTGTCTACAATTGTGTATAAAGACGAAAGTTTATTAAACAGCAATAAAATATCACATAAAAGTTCAAAAACTTCCAAAAACCAAGACTTTGCGATAAAATTAACAAATCGCTATAGAACACCCGAAAGGAGTAATGTGATGCCTGCAAAGAAAAGCAGCATTAAGCCTAAAGTGGCAAAAAATGTTTCACGTGAAACATTCCCGAAAAGCCGATATAAAACAGGCTTCGTCATGAATGCAGAAGCGATAAAGATTGAAGAAGAAAGCCGAGATGTTATAAACGCTAACGCAGATGTAAACGGCGACGGAAGAACGGGCTTCGGCGAGCTTTACCGACATTTCAGAAATAATGAGCTTGGCAAAGCAGACAGCCTTTATAATGCCCTGTTTATAGTTGCGCAGGAAAATATCGCTTATGACGTAAAGGTTAAGCAGAGATATAAATTTTTGTTCAGGCATCCGACGGGCTGGTTCCGGAAGGACGAGGAGCACCTGATAGCCCGTGGAATCTGGCACTATGTTTTTGGGCTTTTGCTGAAGGTTCCGATGTTTTTGCTTTCCTTGTCGTTGTTGCCGTCGAAAATCAGACGCTTCTTTACGAGGGCATCCGAGGGCTTTGACAGTGCCGTTTATTCCGGCGAAGCCTTCGGCGGTACTATTAAAAGATTCGGCAGTCTGCTTCTGGTGGTTGTCTTTGCGCTTCTTACCTGCTCGTATATTAAGTACGACAACAGCGCAGTTGTGACCTATGAGTTTTATATAGACGGAGAAAAGCTCGGTTATGTCAAGGACTCGGAAACTTATTTTTCGGCGCTTGAGCTTGCCGAGGAAAGTCTTTCCAATAAGCTGGGTGTAAAATACAAGGTACCGGATGACGGCTCTATTAAATATAAGGTTGCTATGGTACGCAATCCCGGATATGTTTCCGAGTTTGAAATCGAAAAGGCGATAATCGATTCAACTACCGAAAAATATCTTGCTACCGGATACGGGCTTTATATTGATGAAACCCTTGTGGCGGTAAGCGGCAGCAGAATGATAACCGACAGGATAATCAGCGACACGCTGGAGTTCTACAACGAGCTTTATTCGGGAACCAAAAATGCAAATCAGCTGTTATCCTTCTCGAACAGCGTTACCGTTGCAGAGGTGACGGTGCCGAAAAAAATGATAAAAACCGAGGACGAAATACGTGAAAAGCTCGGTCTTGGCGCTCTTTCTCAGGTCAGCGACCTGCTTCTTCAGGATAAATCGCTCGATAATCTGCAATTGCTGGATAACGGCTTGCCTGTTATTGAAACAATCACTACCGACGATATTATAAGCAATCTGCCGGAGGACACTGTATATTACAAGGAAAGCATAACCGACGACGCAACGCAGGGTGCTGGGACCGGTGTTGAGGCAGAGGATGCGGTAAACCAAGAAGATGACATAGCCATCCTTGCTCTTAAAACGACGTCGATACGTACCTTTAATGAAATTATGCCGTGTGAAGTGGAATATATTTTCGACGATACCATACTTGAGGGCAGAAAAATAGTAGAAATCGCCGGTGTTGACGGAATCAAACGTGCGACCTATGAAATTTCCTATGTAAATGACGAGGAAATAAGTCGTGAGCTTAAAGAAGAGGTTGTAATACGTGCATCAAAACCGAAAAGGGTGAAGGTGGGAACAAGAAAGCCGACTGAGCAGGAGCTTGAAACAAGCCCGACAGGAACCTTTATAAAACCCTGCGAGGGAACAACAACCTCGGCGTTTTCCGGAAGAACTCTCTTCGGAAACTATGAATTTCACGGGGCGTTGGATATATCCAACAATATCGGTACGCCGATTTACGCCACAGACGGTGGTGAGGTTGTGTATGTCGGCTGGAACGGAACCTACGGAAAATGCATAATTATTGACCACGGTGATGGAATGGAATCGCTTTATGCGCACCTGAATTCCTATGATGTTACGCTTGGTGACAGAGTGGGGCAGGGTTGGAAAATTGCAAATATGGGTTCAACCGGCAGAGTTACAGGGCCGCATCTTCACTTTGAAATACGTGTCGACGGCGTAAAGCAAGACCCCCAGGATTATCTTGAATAATGTTTCACGTGAAACATACTTTTTTCGAGAAAAAAGTATGCAAAAAAGCTTTAACACTTAAAAACTCGTATGCCAAACAACGGCATACGAGTTTTTCTGGCTTGATGGGCAAGTTCTGCACAAGGAAAAATAGTGATTTGCGATATTTTGGTGCTTGTGTTATATAGCGAAAAAACAAAAGCTTTAATATTCAAAAACCCTTGTGTCAAACTCCGACACAAGGGTTTTCTGGCGATTAGCCTCCCATTTCTTGCGGGAGGCGGACCGTCGAAGACGGTGGAGGGATTGTAATCAAAATATAATTTCCCAAAACAGTCCGGCGTGGTTTTTTAAATTAGTCACTAATAACTCGGAGTTCTTTCTACAATGCGAGGCGTCAATTCGTAGAATTGACCGAGCCAAAGTTGATTGCGAGAAAGAAAAATACTAAAATTTATGAGAATAACGTACGGAAAAAGGGTTTGTCAAGGGAAAAAGCCTTTTCCCTTGACTTGGGCTCTTTTTGATTACTTTTTCCAGCTCTATGGTGGGAAAAAGTAATAGGGTGGTGCAGGAGGGTGTAACCCTCCGCAACAAGGGGGGCAACGCCCCTTACAAAATAGCATAAAGTTGGAATTAGGGGATGGAATCCCCTGCATAAAAAAGAACGGGCGACTAATAGTAGTCCCTACGAAATGAATTGACAACTGCGTTGTCGTCGTAGGGCATAGGGTTACTCCTGCCGTTTTATATACAAAAAACACCCCCGATTTTATGGGGGTGTCAAATGGAAAATCCGGTATTACATTAAAAATTCACATTTAATTTTTCGGAGTCTACCGAGCCTGACGGCAGAAAATACACGTGTTTCTTGCGTTTCAAAGCATACCGAACCGTGTTAACCGTTCCGCCGGAGGTCTTGTTGCAGAAAGCAATACAGTATGAGCTGTTATTCACCATAGCTTCGTTCCTGTCCTGCATACAGCGGCGGTGGTATTTTTCACTGATGTAGGTTATCGAATCAGCTCCGTCAATAGTCTGAGTGTGCAGCTTCTTTTCGATATAGGTCTCGCCTCTGGCACCGTGTTTATATGGCAAAAAGATATGAAGTCGAACGGTTGCATCGGGGTTTTCTCTCTTTTTTATAAGAACAACTGCTGCGGCAAGGGTATCATAACCGCTTGCACCGCCACATATATAATCGGTATAACCGTTATCTATCAGCTCCTGTACCTTTTCCTTTGTTTCATCCTTGATTGCCTGGTACAGCTCGGTTGGTATTTCACGGTTGCCGGTAAAGCAGCAGGTTTTTGCGATATTAAAGTTCAGCAAGGACGTTCACCTCTTTTTGTTTAGTAAAAATATTATAGTACATTTTTATTAAAAAGTCTACACTAAAATTTGAATAATGTAATATCCGATGCCTTTTTTGAATAAATTTTATATATAAAACTAAAATTGAAAGGAATTTTTAAAAATGGCATATATAAAATTTTGCGTAAACGAAAAGCTCTCGGGCAGTAAAATCGAACGCCTGACACAGGACTATCCCGAATATATTATGACAAGAAGCATAGCAGAAACGGTAGGGAGCAAGGAGCTTCCGGCTGTTTCCGGGCAGGAGTTTCCAAAAACAAAAGAAGAGACTAAGATATACGCAAAAAACTACAAACGGGTACTGTCGATAGCCTGTGGTGCAATTGTGTTGCTTTTTGGAATTTTTGCGATAAAAACCGAGCTTCCGGGCGAGTTTACAGGGGTTTTCGAGGAACTATATGAGAATATCGGTAAGGGTTACGAATGGGTATATGATATAGTAACCGAAAAAAGCAAAGGAACTTCTGATGAAGAGATATTTGAAAAAACTCACGTTCAAAGCGAATATATAGCTTTGCCGGAAGTAGAGCAAAGCGAAGAAGAAATAACTGAAAACAGCTTTTTCGGAAGTATGATTGAAAAATCAACGGCAAACTTCCCCGAAGAAACGACACAAACGCAGGTGTTCTCGGAGCAGAATTACGGGGATATGCAAACGGCAGTTATGGCGATGAATCTGTCGCGGGGAAGTGACAAGGTTTACAGCTCTAACGAAACAAAGCTCAATCTTGACACAGAAGCACTTGCCCGGTCACAATATCCTATAAGAGCAGAGCTTACGCAAGAGCCTCTTGTGCTGATACTTCACACTCACGGAACAGAGTGTTATATCGACAGCACACCCGACGGACAGGTGCGTTCAACAGATACGAGCAAAAATGTTGTAAGAGTTGGAAGTGAGCTTGCCACAATTCTGAATGATTTTGGAATACCAACAATACACAGCCAAACAATGCACGACGAGCTTTCCTATATAACGGCGTATAACAGCTCAAAAAAAGAGGCACAGGAGTATCTTGCTGCCTTTCCGAGTATAAAATACATAATTGACCTGCACAGAGACGCTCTTCCCGATAGTGGCACCAGCAGGGTTAAAGGCGTTTGTAAGCAGGGCGGCGAAGATACGGCACAGCTGATGTTTGTTGTCGGCACAAACGCAGGTGGCGGAAATCACCCGAATTATCTTGAAAATCTCACGGTAACGTCACATATCCAGGCAGAGATGAATTCTCTTTATCCGGGACTTGCAAGACCTATTAATGTTCGGAATGTTATTTTTAACCAGAACATATGTTCCGGAAGTTTCATATTAGAGGTAGGCAGCGATGCGAATACGCTTGAGGAAGCGTTGTCGGCAATAGAGCTGTTCGGCAGAGCCTTTGCAGGTGTGGTGCTTGAAAATAGTGTGATTTAACGTGGGGTTACTCACCCCACACCCTCGGTCGCTTTTTGAAAAAAGCGACGCAAAAACTTTAACACTTAAAAACCGAGAGGTCAAACTCCGACCTCTCGGTTTTTGGGGCTTGTTATTGTAGTACGACACGGGGAAGATAGAAATTTGCGTTATTTTGGATCAATTGTTATTTTTATTCCACTTCGTGAAACAGTCCGGCGTGATTTTTGTTTATAGCCTTCTCCGTCGGGGGAAGGTGGGTATTGCGTAGCAAAACACGGATGAGGGGGAAAAGAAGAAACAATGATTTGTGATTTACCCCTCATCAGTCTCGCTGCGGCTCGGTCCGACTCGGCTCAAGCACGAAGTTTAACAACATCAAATATCAGTTTCAATTGCTTCGTGCCGAAAATCCGTTCGATTTTCAAGGAGCTTTTTTGAAAATTGACGGCTGTCATTCACTACTTCGTCGCCACTTCGTTACCCCCAAGGGGAAGCCTTTAAGAACCCCAAAATTTTTTGTCCCTAAATTGACAAAATCATACAATGAATTCAATTAAAAACGGATTTTTTAAAGTGTGTAGCAACCTTTGAAACAGAGTATAAAAAAGTGCATCAACAAAAGTTGATGCACGAAAAATGCACAACTCCGTTTGCTGCGACACAAATCTCGACATCTCATACAAGTATGCGAAAATAGAGCATGCATTTTTACCAAAAGATAAAAAATACACACTTATATGAGAAATGTCAAATATTAAGATTTATGTCGCAAATATATTATAACATATATTTTTACAATTTTCAAGGGGGAGAGGGGATTTTTTTAAAGCCTTCCCCTTTAGAGGGGGAAGGTGTCAACGCAGTTGACGGATAGGGGTGTGAAATACGAAAGTTGATGTCGTTCTGCGTTTTTTCTATATTACAAGTACGCAGAAACAAGCCCACGGAGCATTGCTTGCAATGCGAATCGAACACAACAACAATATAAAATAACAAATTTGATGTTGCCGGTGTTGTTGTGTGAGCAAGAATGGGTTTGTTAATGGAAAAGTTCAAGTAAAATTACATTGTGCAGGGAAAAATTGCGAAGGAATTTCTTCCGGGAAATAAACACGAAGTGTTTATGCTTTTTTGCATACTTTTTTTGCACGATTGTGAAAAAAGTATGTAGGGGTGGTAGGGGACATTCACGAATGTCCCGAACCCCTCATCCGTCAGCTTCGCTGACACCTTCTCCCCGAGGAGAAGGCAATTAAATGAATTGACACTTCGTGTCATGAATTGAAATCTTGCGATTTCATAAATTGGCTTCGCCATGAATTGACAACTGCGTTGTCATTGTAGGGCTTCACCCTACAAAATCCCCAAAATATCCCCTCTTCTTAAAAAATTACGAAAAACTATTGCATTTTTCTGCAAAATATGCTAAAATATTCTATATTTTAAAATAGGGCAGATTTTTTTAAAATAAAATATATTTTTTCGGAGGTAAAGAAAATGTTTAAATCACAGTATCTCAATGATGTTTACGCATCAGTTGAAAAAAGAAACTCCAACGAGCCTGAATTTTTACAGACAGTTAAAGAAGTTTTTGAATCCCTCGAGCCTGTTATCGAAAGACGCCCTGATATTGTTAAGGCAGGCATTCTTGAAAGAATGGTAGAGCCTGAACGCCAGATCTCTTTCAGAGTAAGCTGGGTTGACGATAACGGCAACGTACAGGTTAACCGTGGCTACAGAGTTCAGTTCAACTCTGCAATCGGCCCTTATAAGGGAGGACTTCGTTTCCACCCGACAGTTAATGCTTCTATTATGAAGTTCCTCGGCTTTGAGCAGACCTTCAAGAACTCCCTCACAGGTCTTCCTATGGGTGGTGGTAAGGGTGGAGCTGACTTCGACCCGAGTGGAAAGAGCGACGGCGAAATTATGCGTTTCTGTCAGAGCTTTATGACAGAGCTTTACAGACACATCGGTTCTCACGTTGACGTTCCTGCAGGTGATATCGGTGTTGGTGCTCGTGAAATCGGCTACCTCTTCGGTCAGTACAAGAGAATCTGCAACAACTTCGACAACGCAGTTCTCACAGGTAAGGGCTTCTCTTACGGTGGCTCACTTGTAAGACCTGAAGCTACAGGTTACGGTGCTGTTTACTATACTCAGGAAGTTCTAAAGAGCGCAGGTGAAGAAATCAAGGGTAAGACATTCGCAGTTTCAGGCTTCGGTAACGTTGCTTGGGGTGCAGTTCTTAAAATCAATCAGCTTGGTGGTAAGGTGCTTACAATTTCAGGTCCTGACGGATATATCTACGACGAAAACGGCGTAACAGAAGAAAAGGCTGCATATATGCTCGAAATGAGAAGCAGCGGCAGAAACAGAGTTCAGGATTACGCAGAAAAGTTCGGCGTTCCCTTCTATGCAGGCCAGAAGCCGTGGGGAGTTAAGGTTGACATCTGTATGCCTTGTGCTACTCAGAACGAAGTTCGTATTGAGGACGCAAAGAATATGGTTGCAAACGGTCTTAAGTATTACATAGAAGTTGCTAATATGCCTACAACAGAAGATGCTTTAGCATACCTTAAGGCAAATGGCGTGCTTATTGCTCCTTCAAAGGCAGTAAATGCCGGTGGCGTTTCTGTTTCAGGTCTTGAAATGAGCCAGAACTCTATGAGATATTCTTGGGAAGCAGAAGAAGTTGACGAAAAGCTCCATACTATTATGAAGAATATCTACGCAAACTCTGTAAAGGCTGCAAAGGAATACGGCATGGAAGGTGACCTCGTTGCAGGTGCCAATATCGCAGGCTTCCTTAAGGTTGCAGACGCAATGCTCGCTCAGGGTATCGCATATTAAGTCGTTTTTATGGGGGCTCCTCGCCCCCAAACCCCTCGCCCTCTTTTTTGAAAAAAAGAGGGGCAAAAAACTTTAACTATTGCGCCGGACTGTTCTGCTTCGCAAAACAGTCCGGCGTGTTTTTTATAAAAATGGCTTGGTGTTTTTTCTGTATTGCGAGGCGTCAATTCGAAGAATTGACCGAGCCAAAGTTTGTTGCGAGAACTAAAGCATTATATTTTTTCGAAAATGACTTACGGGAAAAGGGTTTGTCAAGGGAAAAAGCTTTTTCCCTTGACTAGGGTTCTTTTGATTACTTTTCCAACTCAATGTGGGAAAAGTAATTAGGGGGTGCTGGGGGACAATGTCCCCCGCAATAAAACAAAAATTCAAAATAAATTGTTAATTTTTCTACATTCTTTAAATATGTTTTATAATTATACTTAAATTATTCAAAATTATAGGTTATACTTGTAGTATACGATAATATGCGGAAATTTTTGTTTTTGCATATCTGCGTTGAAAAAATCATATTTTCAAGTAAATAAATAAGAAAGGAAATAATCTCATGACAAACAACAAGAAAATTCTCACTTGGATTGATGAGATGGCAGCTATGACAAATCCCGACAAAATTGTCTGGATTGACGGCACAAATGAACAGGCAGAAGCACTCAGAGCGCAGGCTTGCGCTACAGGCGAAATGATTAAGCTCAATCAGGAAAAGCTCCCTAACTGCTACCTTCACAGAACAGCAATCAACGACGTAGCCCGTGTTGAAGACAGAACCTTTATCTGTACTTCAAAGAAGGAAGACGCAGGCGCTTCCAACAACTGGATGGCTCCTGCTGAAATGTACGAAAAGCTTTCAAAGCTTTATCGTGGCTCAATGAAGGGCAGAACAATGTATGTTATCCCTTATTCAATGGGCGTTGTAGGAAGTGACTTTGCAAAGTACGGTATCGAGCTTACAGACTCTATCTACGTTGTACTCAATATGCTCATTATGACAAGAGTTGGTACAAACGTACTTGACGCTATCGGTCCTGACGGAGACTTTATCAAGGGTCTTCATGCAAGAGCTGATATCGATGAAAACAACAGATATATCGTTCACTTCCCTGAAGACAACACAATCTGGTCTGTAAACTCAGGTTACGGCGGAAACGTTCTTCTCGGTAAGAAGTGTTTTGCACTCAGAATTGCATCCTACCTCGGTAAGCACGAAAGCTGGTTTGCTGAACATATGCTTATCCTCGGTGTTGAGTTCCCGAATGGCGAAATCAAGTATATCTCTGCTGCATTCCCGTCTGCTTGTGGTAAGACTAACCTTGCTATGCTCATTCCTCCGGAAGTATATGCTAAGAAGGGCTATAAGGTTTGGTGCGTAGGTGACGATATTGCATGGATAAGAGTTGGTAAGGACGGCAGACTCTGGGCTGTTAACCCCGAAAACGGATTCTTCGGTGTTGCTCCCGGTACTAACGAAAAGTCCAACCCCAACGCACTTCACACAACTATGCGTGATACAATCTTCACTAACGTTGTTCACAACCTTGACGATAACACAGTTTGGTGGGAAGGTCTTGACAACAATCCTCCTGCAAACGCTATCGACTGGAAGGGTAACAAGTGGGATTATACAAAATACGACAAGAAGGACAAGAGCACCTGCGGCGCTCATCCGAACTCTCGTTTTACAGCACTTGCAAAGAACTGCCCCTGCGTATCAGCTGAATTTGATAGCCTAACAGGCGTTCCGCTTTCTGCTATCGTATTCGGTGGAAGACGTGCTAAGACTGCTCCCCTTGTATATCAGTCAAGAGACTGGCAGCATGGTACATTTGTTGGTTCTATTATGGCTTCCGAAACAACTGCAGCTGCAACAGGTGCAGTAGGTGTTGTTCGTCGTGACCCGATGGCTATGCGTCCTTTCTGTGGCTACAATATGGGCGACTACTTCGCACACTGGCTTGAAATGGGCAAGAAGATTCCGAATGCTCCTAAGATTTTCCACGTTAACTGGTTCAGAACAGACGACGAAGGCAACTTCATCTGGCCCGGCTTCGGTGATAACCTCAGAGTACTCGACTGGATTCTCGCTCGTTGCGAAGGCAAGGCAGATGCAGTTGAAACTGCAATCGGATATGTGCCGAAGGCAGAAGATATCAATATCGAAGGTCTTGATATTTCTAAGGAAACTATCCAAGAGCTTCTCAAGGTTGATAACGCTTCCTGGCTCGAAGATATCGATAATATCAAGGAATTCTATAATACTATCGATTCTGTAGGTGGCAGACTCCCGAAGGCTCTCTGGGACGAACTTGCAAAGCTCGAAGCTAACCTTAAGGCTTAATTATTTGGGGGCTACTCGCCCCCAAACCCCTTTTTTGTGGGGCTCCTCGCCCCACGCCCTCGGTCGCTTTTTGAAAAAGGCGACGCAAAAACTTTAACTATTGCGCCGACCAATTGTACTTACGTACAACAGGTCGGCGTGTTTTTTTATAGCCTTCCCCTTGAGGGGAAGGTGTCAGTGAAGCTGACGGATGAGGTGTGAAGTTATGCTTTTGATGTCGTATAGCGTTTCCACAATATAACAAGTACCTCTTGCCAAGCCCACGGAGCATCGCTTGCGATGCGAATCGAACACAACAACAAAACGAGATAACAAATTTGATGTTGCTTGTGTTGTTGTGTGAGCAAGAAAGGGATTGTCAAGGGAAAAACCTTTCCCTTGACTTGGGCTCTTTTTGATTACTTTTTCCAGCTCTAAGGTGGGAAAAAGTAATTAGGGGGTACAGGGGGACAATGTCCCCCGTATAAAAGTCGGGGTAGTAGAGGACGAAATCCCATACATTACCGAAGACACAACGGGCGATTCGTGAATCGCCCCTACATAAATTATTCACCTTTTCGCAAAACAGTCCGGCGTTAAAAATGTTAAAGTTTTTTGCCCCTCTTTTTTTCAAAAAAGAGGGTGAGGGTGTGGGGCGAGGAGCCCCACGTTTCATTCCCCTTTAAAGAAATCAAGTATCTTTGCAAAGAACCCCTTTTCTTTCTTTGCTTCCTCTGCTTTTTCCACATAATCGGATAAATTTGTCAGCATCTTCGTTGCCTGCGCACGTGTAAGCTTGCCTTCTGCCATAAGATTTCCGTCTGCATCGCCACTAATAATTCCGATACTCAAAAGATGTCCCATACTCTTTTTTGCAAATGCAGGTGCATCGATGTCGGCATAATCTATCGGAAGAATGTCGAATCCTTTGTTTTCAAGCATTCTTGAAATCATACTTGCAGCCTCGGCTCTGGTTATACTCTCGGTACTGCTGAAAATCTGTCCGACAGCACTTTCATAGCCTGAAACGATACCCACACTCTGCGCATACGAAGCATAGCTCTTGATATTATGAGGAATATTTTTATCGTCTGCAAAGGCAGAAACAGAGCCAAGACTTATATTTTCCTCATAGCCACAGATAATCATTGACATAGCAAGAAAATCGCCCCGTGAAATTTCTTCTTCAGGACAGAATAAAAGCTTGTCTCCATCACTTTTTCCACTCATAAGACCAAGCTCTGTCATTGAAATTGCACTTGTATAGCCCCAATGATTGTCCATATCATCATAGCGTACCTTGGTACTCGGCTCACTTACAGTCAGAATAATCTCGGCAGAGTCCGAGCAGTTACCGTATATATCGCTGACTCTGTACTTGAAGCTATCCTTGCCGTTGAAATTGCCTTGTGCCTTGTAGGTAAAGCTTTCGCCGTTTACCTTCAGTATTCCGTTTTTCGGGTAGGATAAAACCTCAACTGTCATAGTGTCCCCCTCAAAATCGCTGCAGGGGAGCTTTTCGGTAAGCTGAATACCCGAAAAAGCCTCATAACTACCGTTATGGCAAAGGGGTGCCTTGTTTTCGGTATCGAGAATACTTATATTGCAGACAGCACTGCAGGAAATATCTCCACCGATGCCCGAAAAACCAAATTCAGTCTTTTCGGTACTGTCGGTTGTCGGTACAAACTTCAGAAGTGAAATGTTTTTTCGGATAATTGACTGATTTTCGTAAACGTCACTTCCTGCAAACTTCAAAACCCCTACCGACGGGTCGGGCAAAGCTGTAATTGTGATATATTCAAGCTCGGTGCCGAGAGTGTTTTCAAAATCATCGCTTGTAAAAACAAGGGGACTTTGTACACTTACGCATTTTTCAAGAGTCAATTCCTCTCTTATTATGTCAAGTGAGCAAAAGGTATCGGAAGCGGCAGCTGATAGTTGAAATATAAATAAAGCTGAAAGCATGGAGTAGATAAGGTTTAAAAATTTTCTCATTGTTTTCTTCCTTTCGGTTTTTTCAATTCTTTTGTATGTAACACTATATATTCCCGTTTTTGAAAGGATTATTCGCTCATTCCCTTTTTTGCCGTGCTTTTTTATACTTTTTTACTTACAATTAACAAAATATACTACTTTTTTGTGGAAAATCCCACTTGACATATTTCCTCTTTTGTGGTATCATAATAAGGATAAGAATATGTATAAAATTTTTAATTCGGTACAGAGATGCCGACAAGGTTTTATGTGGAAAATACGCACGTATGCAATAGTAGCATCCGTCTGCTTATTTGTGTACTTTTGAGCCTTGTTCGTAGGGCTCTTTTTTTGGATAAAAGCGAGCTTGCGAACACTTTGACAGTATCATTTCATATCCTTGGTGTTGCGAGAGGGAGGATTTTTATGAATTACATTTTGAAAAATTGTAATATTTACAAAAATGGCTCTTTTGTCCTTTCAGAATTAGCCGTTTTCGACGGTGTCATAGCCTCTCCCGAACAAATGAATAATATTTCCGACGCAAAAATCATTGATTGCGGCGGTGCTTTCCTTTTTCCCGGTCTTGCTGATGTTCATGTTCATCTGCGTGAGCCGGGTTTTCTTTATAAAGAGACGATAGCAACCGGTACACGTGCCTGTGCACATGGTGGATTTACCGATGTTTGCTCTATGCCGAACCTTAGTCCTTGTCCTGACAGTGTGGAAAACATAAATATCCAGCTGACTGCAATTGAGAACGACGCAAAAATCAGAGTTCACCCGTATGCGACAATCACCGAGGGGGAACAGGGTGAAAAACTTGTGGATTTCGAGTCACTTTCTCCTCTCTGTGTTGCTTTTTCTGATGACGGACGTGGCGTGCAGAGCGAAGAAATGATGAAAGTCGCTATGGAAAACGCCAAAAAATGTGGAAAAATAATCGCAGCACATTGTGAGGACAACAGTCTGCTTTTTGAAGGCTACATCCACGACGGAGTTTACTGCAGAGAAAACGGTCACAGAGGTATCTGCTCGGAATCCGAATGGAAACCGATAGAAAGGGATATAGAACTTATAAGACAGACCGGCTGTGACTATCACGTCTGCCACATATCTACCAAGGAAAGTGTGGATTTGATAAGACGTGCAAAGGCTGAGGGACTTCCGATAACTTGTGAGACGGGACCTCACTACTTGGTACTTTGCGACGAGGATTTGCAAGAGGACGGCAGATTTAAAATGAACCCACCTCTGCGTTCCCGTGAGGATAGGCAGGCACTCATTGACGGACTTCTTGACGGAACAATTGATATGATAGCAACCGACCACGCACCTCATTCTGATGAGGAAAAATCACGCGGACTTGAAAAGAGCGCATTCGGCATTGTCGGACTTGAAACAGCTTTCCCGGTTCTTTACACTTATCTTGTCAGAAGCGGAATTCTTACACTCGAAAGAGTGGTAGAACTTCTTTATACGAATCCCGTGAAG
>JAZRTY010000030.1:0-4099 GCA_045652245.1 Eubacteriales bacterium
AGTTTTTTGCCCCTCTTTTTTTCAAAAAAGAGGGCGAGGTGCAGGGCGAGGAGCCCTGCGAAAAGGGGGTTTGGGGGCGAGCAGCCCCCACAATTATTCACTCTGCATCAATGGTAGAAACCGGCATTGTAATTTCCTCAAGTACGTCGAGAAGCACACGTGCTGTATCAAGAGAGGTAAACATAGTAACACCACACTCAACTGCAAGACGTCTTATTTCGTGACCGTCATTTGCGTGTTCCTGAGAACCTTTATCTGTGGTATTTACGACATACGCAATATGTCCCTGACGCATAGCACTCGGAATATCGCAGTCATCCTCTGAAATCTTCTTTCTTGTTCTTGTTCTGATTCCGTTTTCACGCAGGAATTTTGCAGTTCCTTCTGTAGCTTCAATATTAAAGCCGAGGTTATAGAATCTGCGAATGAGAGGAAGCGCTTCCTCTTTATCTGCATCTGCGATAGTTGCAAGAACGGTACCGTAGTTCTGAAGTGTCATACCCGACGCCTGAAGTGCCTTATAGAGCGCACGGTTGAGCTTATCGTCATAGCCGATTGCCTCACCTGTTGACTTCATTTCGGGAGAGAGGTACGCATCAAGTCCTCCGATTTTCGCAAAGGAGAACACAGGTACCTTTACATACCAGCGCTTCTTTTCATCAGGATACATTTCAAATATACCCTGCTCACGAAGGCTCTTTCCGAGAATTACATTTGTCGCAATATCTGCAAGGCTGTAGCCTGTTGCCTTTGACAAGAACGGTACAGTTCTTGAAGAACGTGGATTTACCTCAATTATAAATACATTTTCGTCTTTGTCAACGATAAACTGAATGTTATAAAGACCTACAATACCAAGTCCGAGACCGAGCTTCTTTGCATAGTCAAGGATAATTCCCTTAACCTTCTTTGAAATACTGAAAGAGGGATATACGCTGATACTGTCACCACTGTGGATACCTGTTCTCTCAACAAGTTCCATAATACCGGGAACAAAAACATTCACACCGTCGCAGATTGCGTCAACCTCAACCTCTTTTCCGAGAATGTAGTGGTCAACAAGTACCGGCTTTTCAGCATCAATCGAGAATGCGTTTGCAAGATATCTCTTGAGTCTTTCTTCACCCGATACTATTTCCATAGCTCGACCTCCAAGCACAAAGCTCGGTCGAACAAGTACGGGATAGCCGATTTCACGGGCAACTTTAATACCCTCTTCGATTGTAAGAACGGCACTTCCCTGTGACTGGGGAACTTTGAGCTTGTGGAGTATCTTTTCAAATTTATCTCTGTCCTCTGCGTTGTCAATAGCTTCAACTGTTGTACCGATAATATTCATTCCGTTATCAGAAAGGGATGCTGCAAGATTTATTGCAGTCTGTCCACCAAGAGATGCGATAACATCCTTTGCACCTTCAAAGTGAAGAATATTGAGTACGTCCTCAGTTGTCAACGGCTCAAAGTAGAGCTTGTCTGCCGTTGTATAGTCAGTTGAAACTGTTTCGGGGTTATTGTTTATAATAATTGATTCAAAGCCTGCGTGTCTGATTGTTGTTACTGCGTGAACTGTTGAATAGTCAAATTCAACGCCCTGACCGATTCTTATGGGTCCTGCACCGAGAACGACTTTCTTTTCTCTGTCAGTAACTATCGATACATTTTCACCCTCGTAGCTTGAGTAGAAGTACGGAATATACGCATTTGTGTGGCAGGTATCAACCATTCTGTAAACAGGAACAATCTTATTTTCAAAGCGAAGGTCACGAACTGACTTTTCGTCTGTATTCCAGAGCTTTGCTATAAACTTGTCCGAAAATCCGATTTTTTTAGCTTCCTTCAGGATTTCCACATTGTTTACGTTTTCTGCAATAACCTTTTCAAAGTCAATTATCTTCTTGATTTCCTCAAGGAAGTAAGGTGTAATTGCAGTTATCTCATGTATTTTCTGTACACTCGCACCCATTCTGAAAAGACGAGCTATTGCATATATTGTGTCGTCACGGAACTCGGAAATGTACTTGTACAGCTCATCCTCGCTCATTTCGTCAAATTTTGCCATATAAAGATGGTAAACACCGATTTCAAGAGAACGAACAGACTTGAGTAAGCATTCCGAGAAGCTGCTGCCGATACCCATTACCTCACCTGTTGCTTTCATCTGTGTTCCGAGCTTGTTGGTTGCAGTTGCGAACTTGTCAAACGGGAATCTCGGCATTTTAGCTACGATATAATCGAGTCTCGGCTCAAATGCTGCCGTTGTATTTGCAATTGCAATATCAGAAAGAAGCATACCTACTGCAATCTTTGCTGTAACTCGTGCTATCGGATATCCACTTGCTTTGGATGCAAGCGCTGAAGAACGGGAAACTCTGGGGTTTACTTCGATAAGGAAGTATTCCGAGCTTGTAGGGTTGAGTGCAAACTGTACGTTACAGCCACCCTCAATTTTGAGTGCCTTGATAATCTTTATAGCGCTGTCATTGAGCATCTTTCTGTCGGCGTCCGAAAGAGTAAGAATCGGAGCTACAACCACCGAGTCACCTGTATGAACACCAACCGGGTCAACGTTTTCCATGCCACAGATAGTTATTGCGTTATCAGCGCTGTCACGCATAACCTCAAATTCTATTTCCTTGTAGCCCTTAACGCTCTTTTCGATAAGTACCTGATGAACCGGAGAGAGCTGGAATGCACCTCTGCCGACACTTATCAGCTCTTCCTCGTTATACGCAAAGCCGCCGCCTGTACCACCGAGGGTAAATGCAGGACGCAGAACTACCGGATAGCCGATTTCGGCTGCAGCTGCCTTTGCTTCTTCTATGTTATAAGTAATTCTTGACGGAATTACCGGCTCACCGATTTGCTCGCAAAGCTCCTTGAAAAGCTCTCTGTCCTCGGCTCTCTCGATACTTTCGCTGCTCGTTCCCAAAAGCTCTGTCTGACATTCACGAAGAATACCCTTCTTTTCAAGCTGCATAGCAAGGTTAAGTCCTGTCTGACCACCGATACCCGGAATTATTGCGTCAGGTCGCTCGGAACGGAGTATTCTTGCAACATATTCAAGTGTCAACGGCTCCATATAAACCTTGTCTGCAATAGTTGTATCTGTCATAATTGTTGCAGGATTGGAGTTTACGAGAATTACCTCATAGCCCTCCTCTTTAAGCGCGAGGCACGCCTGTGTTCCTGCGTAGTCAAATTCGGCAGCCTGTCCGATAACGATTGGACCTGAGCCGATAATCATAATCTTCTTAATGTCAGTTCTCTTTGCCATTTTTACATCCTCCAAAATTTATATATCTTTTTTTACTCACTTAAAATTTTAAATTTTTCTGCAGCATACGCCACTTTTCCACCACATACCGTCAAAAGACATTCGCCAAAGAGTCTTTCATCCCGGAAAGGTGTACTTTTACCCTTTGACAAAAACTCGTCGGGGTCTACAGTATATTCTTTTTCAAGATTGAATAGTGTAAAATCTGCTTTTTCTCCCTCTCGGTTCTCAAACACCGGAAGAGAAAATCTCTTTCTCGGATTTATACACATCTTTTCAATCAATGCTTGAAGTGTCATTTTTCCACTCTTTACAAAATGTGTGTACATAACAGAGAACGCCGTTTCAATTCCCACAACTCCCATAAGACTCTTTTTAAGCCCCCGGCTCTTTTCTTCCTGTGAATGGGGTGCGTGGTCGGTTGCTATCATGTCAATGGTGCCATCGCAAATACCCTCAATAAGCGCAAGTCTGTCCTCTTCGCTTCTGATGGGAGGATTCATCTTGAAACTTGCATTTTCCTCAAGATCCATATCGTTGTATATAAGGTAATGAGGCGCAGTTTCGCAGGTTATCGAAACGCCCTCGGCTTTAGCCTTTCTTATAAGCGAAACACTTTCCTTTGTCGAAATGTGGCAGACATGATACTTTACCCCCGTCTTCTTTGCAAGGGCAATATCCCTTTCAATCTGCTTCCATTCGCTCTCGGAGCAAATACCTCTGTGGCCGTGAATACGTGCGTATTCGCCGTCGTGTATGTAACCTCCGAAAAGAAGGTCGTTGACTTCGCAGTGTGCGGCAATAATCTTGTCAAGATTTGCGGCT
>JAZRTY010000031.1:0-21650 GCA_045652245.1 Eubacteriales bacterium
GAATGCCCAGTGTGATCTGTCAACATCAACGAATATTACATTTATATCACCAAGAACTGCATCGGCAAGAGTGTCTCTGCCACGAGCGCGGTTTATAACTGTTACAACTTCAGCTCTTGTGATTGTGTTATCGGGCTTGAAGGAGAATGTTCCGTCTCCGTTATCGTAACCGTTAACAAGTCCAGCTTTTGCAGAAGCTGTAATTACATTGTATCTTGGATGAGATGCGTCAACGTCTGTAAAGGAAGCGGGCTTGCCTGCATCCTGAAGGAGTCCCATATTGTAAACGAGTTCTACAAATTCAGCACGTGTTATAGGCTGGTCAGGAAGGAATGCACCGCTGTAAGACTTAAGATATCCAAGGCTTTCAACGTATGCTATATACTTCTTACCCCAGTGAGAAGTAACATCGGTAAATGCTGTTGTCTTATCTGTGGGAACAAGAGCATCGTTACCTGCTGCGATTCTTGCAACAGTAGTACAAGCTTCTGCTCTTGTCATTGTGTTTCCGGGGAGGAATGTACCGTCTGTGTAGCCCTGCATATATGCTTCACGCTTATCGAAGTTGGGCTTGTTCTTAAAGAAGGTTATACTTGAAATGTAGCATACATCAGAAGCCGCTATCTTCTTATAAGAGGTTGAACCGTAAGGAGCAATCTGGAAATGCTGAAGCATAGGCTGCTGTGTAGTTGCTCTTGATGCAAGGTCGGTAAGGTCAAAGGTAGCTGTTGCCCATTTGCCTATTACCATACTCTCCATAGCTTCTGCAGTAAGAGAGCCGTTTCCGTCCGGGAAAGTTCCCTTGGGGTTATCAACAATAAACAACTGCATACGTTCCTGCGGAATAGTGTCTGCATCTATGTAATAATCAATAGAAGCATATCTTACTTTAGTCAGGTCAACGCCCTTGAGCTTGAAGTAGCTGTCGAGCTTTATTGCACTCGTTGTTGCAACGGTAGCTGCGTCGGTTGTATCGGGAGTGGGAATAACCTTAGTAGCATTTTTACCTTCAAAGGATACATTCAATTCAATGTTTGCAGTCTTTCTTGCATTTGTGATGCCACAGTATACTGCGCTGTAATCAGAAGAAACGATATCCTCTGTTTTTTCAACCTCTACAGGCTCACTTGTACCTGAGGAAACTGTATCTGTACTGAAGATAACATTTCCGATATAGAATACAGTATTTTGGCTTATTTCTTTGTATTTTGTCATGCCATAGGGAGCAATCTGGAAGTGCTGAAGTCCCTTTGCATTGTCGGGGTTTGCTCTTTCCTTGAGTGCAGAAAGATCGAAAGTAGCTGTTGCCCACTGTCCTGTAACAAGCTCCTGCGTTGCAGTTGCTTCAATGCTTCCCTCTTTCAGAAGAACGTCAGTAGGATTATCTACTATACTGAATACCATTCGTCTTGCCGGTGCTTCAGGCGCATCAATATAGTATTCGACCTTTACACTTCTTATCTTTGTAAGGTCAACGCCCTTAATCTTGTAATAGCTATCGAGCTTAATAGCCGGAGAATTTGCTACTGTCTTTTCGTGGGTAGTAGCCGGGTCGGGTGTAACCTTAAGGGCATTTTTGCCATTAAAGCTTACATTTTTTTCGATTTTTGCACTCTTATAACCACCTGTGATATCACAGTAAAGAGAGCTGTAATCGAAGCTGAGATCTTCTGCGCTTACGGGAACTATTGCAATGCTTGAAATAAGCAACAATGCTCCGATAATGCAGGACACCAGTCTTTTCATTTTCATTTTGAAAACCTACCTTTCTTAATTTGATTTGTATGACTTTTCGGTTATTTTAATGTTTTAACCTTTAGTAAATAACTCATAAAAGCATACCTTATCATTATTTTTAGTATAACATAGAAGTATATAGATGTAAATGGATTTTTGTGCTAAAAATATGGATTTTTGTGCACGGTCGGCAAACCCCTTTACCATAATTTTCCAAACAAATCCCCGATTTTTAAAGCATAACTTCCGCTACCAGGCAGTTATGGAATTTATGAACTTTATGGAAATCTCCGGATTTCTCAAGCGCAAAAAGCAAGGTGTTTTTTAAGTCAGAAGACAAAAAAACAACAACTCCGGATTCGTATCTTACATCAGAGTCGTTGCTTTTACAGATTTATTCGGTTTTTAAATTTCACTCTGCACTTGTCGGAAAGTATAACGCAAAATCACGAAACACCACCCCTGCCGCCGCGTCCTTGTCCCTGCCCTTGTCCGAGAGCTGCCTGCGCTTGAGCCATTACAAGTTTATAATAAATTCCCTTTTGCAAAAGAAGCTCTTTATGTGTACCGTATTCGCAAACGCATCCGTGGTCAATCACGAGGATTTTATCGGCATTTCGCAAGGTAGAAAGTCTGTGCGCTATAGCAAAGGTAGTTCTGCCCTGCGTCACCCTGTTTATAGCATCCTGTATCAGCTTTTCGGTTTCGGTATCAAGCGCTGCCGTTGCCTCGTCGAGTATCAGTATCCGAGGGTCGTGAATGAGCGCTCTTGCTATTGCAATTCTCTGACGTTCACCACCCGAAAGGCTGTAGCCCTTTTCTCCGACTATTGTGTTATACCCCTCGGGAAGATTCATAATAAAATCGTGAGCATTCGCCATTCTCGCAACGGCAATTACCTCCTCATTTGTGGCATACGGTTTTGCGTACCTTATATTATCACGGATTGAGCCTGAAAACAGGTGTGTTTCCTGAAGCACAACTCCCATCTGCGAACGCAATTGCTCCTGTGATATATCACGAAGGTCGACACCGTCGATTTTTATACTACCCTCATTCGGGTCATAAAGTCGCATAAGAAGATTTATAAAGGTAGTTTTTCCACAACCCGAATGGCCAACAATTCCAATCATTTCGCCCTTTTTGATTTCAACATTTATGTTTTTAAGAACGGGATTGAAGCTGTCATAACCGAAAACAACATTCCTTACGCTGACGTCTCCATTTATTTTATGTACTGTAGGAATATCGGCGTCACGTATGTCGGGCTCCTCCTCCATAATCTCAAGCACCTTTGAAAGAGAAGTCACAAAGTTTGATATAACTCTCGGAATCTGTGTTATCTGCATTAAAGGCTCGTAGACGATATGCGAGTAGCTTGTAAACTGATTGAGAGTACCGACGTCAAGAGCCCCCGAAAACAGTCTGTAGTTTCCGACAGAAAGTATCATATAGCTTCCAATTTTCAGAATAAAACTCAGTATCGGGAAAACCGTATCAAAGTACATACAGTTCTTAAGGTCTCTGTCAAATACTCCGTCAAGGTTCTTTTTAAAGGTTTTCTTTTCCCTCTCCTCGTTTCCGAAGGCTTTTACAACTCTTATTCCACTTATAACATCCTGGATATAACGGTTGTTTTTCTGATTTGCACGCCAAAGGAAGCGATATCTTCTCCGGAAGCCTGAACGCAATTTGTACACTATTGCAAAAACAAACGGAAGCGGTACAAAAACAAACAGACACATAACGGGAGAAATCCAGATAAGAAGCAATAGCGCCACTACAAAGGAAAACAGATGCGAGAAGTAGTTTGGCAGCTGATGAGTGATAAAATCCTGCACCACCGAAACGTCGCTGTTGATTCTGCCCATAAGGTCACCCTCGGCTTTCTTTGATACCGAGCCGAGTGAGAGCATCTGTATTTTTTCAAAAAGTAACACTCTCATCATTTTTGTAAATTTATTACCTGCTATTGCCGAAAGTCTGCTTTTTATTACATTCAGTACTCTGTGTAAAAGGTCAAAGCTGAGTATCGCCGCAATAATCAGAAGAAAGTGCGCAAGGTAATTGTCCTGCAGATTTTCATTGAGAATAAAATTATTTATGGCACTTTTCTGGAAAAACGGCACGATAAATCTTATAACCAGCGCCGCTGCAGTTACAATAAGAGGGAAAAGCATCATAAAGCGCATTCCTGCAGTCAGGGCGTACAGCTTTTTATATACTTCCTTCTTGCTCTGGCAGAACGGACACACTTTTGTTTTTTTAAGAAAAGGTCTGCCACATTTCGGGCAGTAGCTCTCAGGCTCGTCACTTTCTACCAACTCAAGCCGTCCTTGACAAATTCGTTCACACGCATTTACCATTACAGAATATCTTGTAAGGTTTCTGCCGGATATAAAATCGCACAGCTTGCGTGACACTCCGTTCTTTTTGGCATAGAAGCCACAGACACCGAGCATTATCTCCACCGAAAAATCCGAAAGGGTACAAAAATCGTGCTTTTCAAGGATTTCCCCGTCGAGGATTTTATATATTCTCTTTTCGGTAAACGCCATAAAGCCGTTTACACGTTTTTCTTCGTAAAAGTCAAAGGGAACGCAGTAAAGGAGTCTTTCACCCTTGTCCCATGCCCCTTCAAGAGCTGCCCTGTCAGACTGTGGGAGCTCAAATAACAAATTCATAAGTTAACCTCGCTCTTTACACTCAAAATGTAATTTACATATATATTTCGATTTTTCTGAAGCTTGCCTTATCAAATTTTGATACCTCGGGTATTTCAAAACAGTTTCCGTCAATGTCATAAAGTAAAGAACGCTTATCCTCAAGCACCCTTATATTTGATGAGGGGTTATTCATTACAAAGCTCACCTTACCGGCACTTGTCTTTACGTCAAAATAAATGTAACCGAATTTTTCCTTTACATTGTAGATTTTTTCGATTACCGGCGTAAAATATCTGTCGGAAAGCTCTTTTTCTATTATTTTCACCGTCTCCCCGTCAAAATCCGAAAGGCGTCTTATCATTCCTATTTCCTCGCCCTTGCCCTTGTCACGGGTATCCGGCTTTCTTATTGCAATAAACTCGCTCGGCTCACTTATCGGGAAAGCTCTGACGGGAACTATTCTTTCAAATTCCTCGACATTTTCATCTACCGTAAGAGTCAGAGAGATAAGTCCGCCCTCGTTTTTCCGGAAAATAGCGTTTTCCGGTGTTAAATCTATTGATTTTCTTTTTTCAAAGAAATTCTTTTCTTCGTTTTCTTTTGCTTCCTTTGGCATTTTTCCACATCCTTTCGTACTTTTCCGCTTTCTTCTATATGCCACTCATTACCTTTTGCAGCTGTTCTTCCTGAAGAGTATATAGTTTATAATACACACCCTGCTTTTCAAGTAATTCCTGTGGAGTTCCCATCTCTGCCACCTCGCCATGCTCGATTGCAATAATGGTATTGCAGTTCTTAAGGGTTGACAGCCTGTGGGCAATCGTTATTGTGGTTCTTCCGACAATAAGCTCTTCTATTGCCTGGCTTATCTGCTTTTCTGTCTCGGTATCCATAGCAGCTGTTGCCTCGTCAAGTATAAGCAGCGAAGGGGAGAGCAAAAGCGCACGAGCTATTGAAATTCTCTGCCGTTCTCCACCCGAGAGCGACCTTGTTCCCACTCCGATTTCTGTTTCATATCCTTCGGGAAGACTCATTATAAAGTCGTGGGCGTTGGCACTCTTTGCAGCAGCTATTACCTCGTCATAAGTAGCATCGGGTCTTGCATACCGGATATTATCTGCAACAGTACCCCTGAAAAGGAATATTTCCTGCGATACTATTGCTACATTCTTACGAAGTGTGAGAAGGTCTATATCCTTTACGTTTATTCCGTCTATTTCAACGCTGCCGCTTATAACATCATACATTCTCGTAATGAGATTTGCAATCGTACTCTTACCGCTTCCCGTATGACCGACAAGCCCTATGTGGTCTCCGGCATTTATGTGGAAGGTCACATTTTTAAGTATAGGTCTGTTGGGGTTGTAGTGGAAGGACACCTGTTTGAAGTCTACTTCCCCCTTAATTTCCGAAGGATACACGGGATTTTTGCTGTTTGCAACCTCAGGAACGGTATCAAGAGTTTCAAACATTCTGTCTGCAGCATTTATAACATCTGTGAGCATTGTTGTAAAGTTTGTAAAAAAGTCAAGAGGCGCAAAAATCATTCCGACATATCCAAGATATGTGGTAAGCTCACCGTAGGACATATGCTGCTGCATTACCTGAATACCACCAAAGCCCCAGATTGCCTGGCTTGAAAAGCCGATAAGAAGTGACACAATCGGGAAAATACAGATTGAAATGAGATTTGTACGAAGATTTGCTTCATAAAGTCTTGTGGAATATTTCTCAAACCTGCTTGTTTCGTCCTGCTCTTTGGAGAAGGATTTTACAACACGTATTCCCGAGAGAGAATCCCCGAGCATAGCATTGAGCGCTGAGGAACGACGCCACTGCTTTGAATAGCTCCGCCAGAGCTTCGGCAGCATAAACTTAAAAATACAAACGACAATCGGAACAGGGATAAACACAATAAGGGTAAGTCTCCAGTTTATCGTAAAGAGGAATATCGCAATTCCGACAAATTTCAGCACATTCACTACAAGGTGAGGAATACCTCCGACAAAGAAGTTTCGTATTTTGTTGGCATCATAGTCAACTCTTGTAATAAGTCTGCCGGTAGGGTTTTTGTTGAAATATGAAAGAGACAGGTCACACATCGTACTGAAAACGCCCATCTTCATTTTGCGTGTTATATGTACTCCGAGGGTGTCAAGGTTTCTGTCGCCAAGAATTACAAGTGCCTGTGAAAGTATCTCAAGACCGATAATGAGGGCAATTGTAAGCGCAAGATAGGTCAGCGAATGAAATCTTCCGGCAATAAGCTCTCCTGCCTCATTGTATGTCGGCTCGGTTATTACCTGGTCAAACAGAAGCTTACCGCTGATAGCCGGCTGCGCAAGTGCTAAAATTGCAATTGCAATAAGACAAAACAGAGCTATTGCAAAATTCATTTTGTAAGAGCCGATATAACCAAGAAGCCGTATAAACGTACCCTTTTTATCGGTACAATCCTCGCAGATTCTACGCTGCTGGTCAGAATACACCTTGCCACATTTCGGGCATTTGGCGTAGAACTGCTCGAAAATCGAGTCATCTTCGGTAACTTCCGTGTCCTGACAGAATTTATCGAAGATACTTACAAAAGCAAGTAATTTTCGTTTTTTTGCATTAGTACAGCAGGCAACGGGTACGGTTTTTGTTTTCTTTGAATATTCTTCCGATTGCTTTGCAAATTCTTCACGGGAGATATCCTCGCTCTTTCTTGGCGCATCTTCCTCTCCCATACGGAGCATAAGCTTATTTGAGGTTGTATAATTATCGATATACATTTCAAGAATTTTTGCCGTTTCGTATTTTGTTATACTTCCCGATAGTGTCGATATGTAAACAAGGCTCTTTTTATCCTGTGTTATACACAGAAAGTCGTCGGAAAATTCTCCGTTACTTGCCATATCAAGCGACAGGCAGACTATAATATCCTTTTCCGAAAGGCCGTTTTCTGAAAGTATCTTCTCTGCTTTATCCGAAAGCTTGTCAAGAGGTAACATTTTCCACATCCTTTCTTGTTTTTTGGCAGATTTTTCCAATATTTTTTCGCTTTTAGTATGCACTATTTTTCTAAATATTTCAATAGTTTTGAGTATATTTTTTTATTTTGTAGATTTGCACAAAGATTGCCTGTGTTTTTTTGTGCAATATCTATATTTACAAAAAAAGACAGCCACTCCGATAAAAGAGTGACTGTCACATAGATTTGAACTTGCGGACTACCAAAGATTAAGAATTGCTAATCATCAAAAAAAGGTGAAAAATCATTTCTAAAAATCGGTATACCAAAACATAAATTCATTCATCCTCCGTGTTATCTTCGAAAGAAAAACAAACCTACATTACAAAACTATGATTATTCCTGTTCTGCAGCTCTCTTAGCTGCGAAGCATTCTGAACAGAACACAGGTCTGTCGTCGCTGGGCTGGAAAGGAACCTTTGCTTCCTTGCCACATTCTGCGCATGTTGTTGTGAAATACTCTCTCTGGCTCTTTATAGCATTCTTTCTTGCCTGTCTGCATTCCTTGCATCTCTGGGGCTCATTCTGGAAGCCTCTTTCAGCATAGAATTCCTGTTCGCCAGCTGTGAAGATGAATTCCTGTCCACAGTCTTTGCATACTAATGTCTTGTTTTCGTACATGATTTTCCCCTCGCTTTTAGCAAAATAATAAAATAATAATTTCATCCGGCACGGGGATAACCCGCAAGCGCTGTTTTTTCAGCGTTGCCCTCGGCCCGGACATACAGAGCGCTATTTTGTTCCTGTAAGCTTCTTCCTGATTCTCCCGAGAGTGTTTTCCGTCGATTTTCTGCTCTTTCCGAGCGACTCGGAAATTTCCTGCACCGACATATCCTCAAGATACAGAAGAAATACACATTTCTCATAAGGCGACAGCTTCATCAGAGCCTTCTTTTTCGTAGAAGCCAGTGCCTCTTTTGAAATATAGCTTTCCTCCGGATAATTTGCTCCGTCAGAGAGAATCCCCTCAAGCTCCTCGTCAAGAGAAACCTCCACAATTGCAGAGCCGTCGACAGAGTGCTTTGCCACATGGTCTCGTATCCAGTTGAGCATGGCACGCTTAATACAGACCGTCGCAAAGGTTGAGAGCTTCGCAATCGATTCGTCGTACCTGCATACTGCACGGTACAGGGCTATGAGCCCCTCCTGATACAAGTCCTCACGTTCCGATTCGGGAACATTAAAGGAGGCAGCTATTGCACGGATTGGCGCTTCATACCTCCCCGCAAGCTCTTCAAAGGCGCCACTGTCGCCGTCCTTTGCACTCAGTGCAAGATTTTCCGAGCTTTCGCTGTACCTTTTCCCATTTTCGAGTTTTTTGTTCTCTTCTCTCATTCTCGCAAATCACCGACACAAAAGCTTACATTCAAAAATATCACTACTGCCATTTTAACATATATTTTCCATTTTGTCAATATTTTTCTGCTCTTGTATAGTATTTTTTCCGAAATTTATAAATTTTTACATTCTTTTTTGTGCTATTTTCACCAAAAACTTGCCCTTTTTGCGCTTTTTTGACCACTCCTGTAGCTTTTAACACGCAACACTCTTTGTCTGCACCGGCACGGATATGCTTTCCGGTATATAATACTTGGTAAATTTTACTTGACTTCCACCTGTATGTATGCTATAATTGAAAAGTTGAGGAAGGCTCGAAAAATGCTTCTTCACCCCACAAAAACATACAGGAGAATCACCATGGAAATCTTTTATCTCACCCTATCCCAGATGCTTATGATGTTTACACTTATCCTTTTGGGCTTTATACTCAGAAAGGCACACATTCTTCCGGATAACGCCAACACCACAATGGCAAAGCTCGAAACCTACATATTCGTACCCGCACTCACTCTTTCGGGAATGCTGCAGCGCTGTACAGTTTCTTCCTTTATTGCAAACTGGAAACTTATGCTTTACGGCGGCGTGATAATTTTTGCAGCACTCCTGCTTGCATATCCTCTCGGCAGACTTTTTGTAAGAAAAGCCGATACACCCGACAAGGTTTATCAGAGAAATATATATACATATGCCATGACATTCGGGAACTACGGCTTTATGGGTAACTTTATTGTCAAGGGTGTATGGGGGAACGATGTTTTCTTTAAGTACCTTTTGTTCCAGTTTGTAATCGGTATTGTAGTTCACAGCTGGGGACTTTATGTTCTCATCCCGAAGGAAAAGGGACTTGCAGGTCTTAAAAAGGGGCTTATAAATCCCCCTATGATTGCACTTGTTGTCGGCATTATCGCAGGGCTTCTCAATGTTAATCAGTATATGCCTACCTTTGCAACAAACGTGCTTGACAAGGCAGGCGCTTGTATGGGTCCTGTTGCGATGGTACTTGCAGGTTTTGTTATCGGTGGTTATAATCTTCGCGAAATTCTCCTTAATAAAAAGGTTTATATTGCAAGTGCTATGAGACTTATTGTTCTTCCTGCACTTCTTATGCTTGTACTCAAGGCTCTGGGTACTCCTGAGGATATTATGACACTTGCTCTTATTGCTTTCGCAACTCCTTTTGGACTTAACACCATCGTTTATCCTGCAGCCTACGGTGGCGACCCTAAGACAGGTGCTTCAATGACCACAATTTCCTCTACTCTTGCAGTTATCACAATACCTCTTATGTATCTTGTATTTATCGTATTGCTCTAAAATAAAAATAAGGAGATTTATATGAAAAAGCTACTTCTTACTCTTTCTTTCGCAATCATTTTTTGTATTTGTGCCGTTTTCGCTCTTTCGGCGTCGGCTGCTCAGATTACCGTAGACTCAAAGCCAATAGACATTGTTGCCTACAACATAAAGGGTAACAACTACTTCAAGCTCCGTGAGGTTGCGATGCTCTTATCAGGCACAAAGGCGCAGTTTGATGTGGGTTGGGATGAAAGTACTTCAACCATTCTTCTCACTTCCGGCACTGCCTACACAGGTACCGACTCAATCGTTGCAACTCCCATTGTAAATCCGATTGCGAGAAATGTTCCTGTTGCAATAAAGAAGGACGGAGCAAAAATTCTTCTTAATGCCTATAATATAAACGGCAACAACTTCTTCAAGCTCCGTGACCTTGCTGCTGCCTTTAATTTCGGTGTTACCTGGGATGCAGCTACAAATACGGTTGGTATTGATACAAATTCCGAATACGTATTCCCCGAACCCACCCCCGGCGTTATGGCAATAAATCCATACTACATTTCTCTTTCGGGACTCCCTGCTACAGAGGTTGAAAAGAGACTCGGTGAGGGTACGTTTGTACTTAGCGAACCCGACAAATATGTTATGATGGTAAGAAGCGGCGTTGCAACCTACGAGGGAGACGTTCAGTTCCATTACGGCGGACTATTCGGCGATAACATTGACTACAAGGGGCTTTATCCCTACTCTATGACAATGCCGATTACAAAGTTCTTCTCAAACTGTCCTGAAAACGTGGCTGTCGGACAACTCAAAGACTTCTTCCTTGAATTTTATGAGCCGGACGATTACTACTCAAGAGAAGAGGGTACTGTTCTTGTTGGAAATTACTGTGGTTACAGCGTTTACTTCAACAAAAATTCCGAGACAGGTATCATTGACACAGTTGAGCTCACGCATGGTTACACTTCATATATTACAGAGGTTGTGTGTGTAGGTCAGGAACACAAAAACTATATTGAAAAAACTCTTGGAAAAGCATATTACGATTATCTGTTCTCTTTCGGCGAAAAGTTAATTTTACCTAATAGTTCCTATTATCCTGCAGAGCTTGGAATTGAAATTATAGATTTTGACGGCGTGGGCGAACTTGATATGCTTGTTGTTCCGGGTGGCGAATGGTGGTTCGATGCACCTGATACCCCCAGGGTTTATACAAGAATGGATGGCGAGGTCGTTCTTCTTTATCAATGCCTACCGGGTGAACGTATTGTTTCAAACCATTTGACAAGTGAAGAATTTTCAAGTGTCTGGACAATTATAACTAGCAAGGATACCCCTGACGGTACAGGAATGGCTGCTGATTATTATATCTTCAGAAACGGAAGAAAACAGTTCCTGATGTCAGCTCGCACACACTTCGACATGGACACCTATACCGAAACGTTGTACATAAACAATGTAATATCAAATATATCTCCTGGATGGTTCCTTGAAAGTCTTGGTCAGGAATACTATCACGATTATAAATGGTTACTTTTAACAGAATAATATCAAAGGCTTATAAAAATGGAAGAAATAAGACTTAACAAATATATTTCAGATTGCGGACTTATGTCAAGACGCAGTGCCGAAAAGGAAATTGAAGCAGGCAACATAACGGTAAACGGCGAAAAGGTCGAGGTCGGCAGAAAAATAGTTGTCGGTATTGACAAAGTTATGTACCGTGGCAGACCCGTACGAAAGAATACCGAAAAAAAGCTGTACGTTATGCTCTACAAGCCACGTGGCTATGTTACTACAATGAGCGACGAACAGGGAAGAAAATCTATCCCCGAGCTTGTTTCGGATATTCCCACAAGAGTTTACCCTTGCGGAAGACTTGATATGGATTCGGAAGGGTTACTGCTGCTTACAAACGACGGCGAGGTAGCACAAAAACTTATGCACCCGAGAAACCACGTTGAAAAGATTTATCACGTAAAGGTCGAGGGGGAAATTGAACCCGATAAGCTCAAGGCACTCAATTCCCCGATGACTCTTGACGGCGTGAAAATTGCACCGGTTCGTGTTTCGATTATCTCCCGTCGTGACGGGGAAACTGCACTTAAATTCATTTTGACAGAGGGCAGAAACAGACAAATCCGAAAAATGTGTGAAACTGTCGGACTTGAAATAAAGAGACTTAAGAGAATTGCCATCGGCAATATAAATATCGGAATGCTGACTCCCGGCAAGTGGAAATACTTAAATCACAACGAAACGGAATATTTAAAATCACTGAAATAAGGAGATAAAAATGCTGACAGCAAGAGCGATTACAGACCTGAACGAGCAGAAAAAGTGCTGCGACATATGCGGAATGACGCACGACGCAGATTTACTGTATTATGCTATATTTGAAAACGAAACAGACTGTCTTGGTACGTGTGCTTTCAGATTTTATCCAAAAAAAGCCGTAATTATCGATATAAAGCCGAAATGCGACACCTACGACAAGGAAGCCATGTTCATTCTCGGCAAGGCAACTCTTAATTTTATTGACAGAGTGAATTTTAAGGCTGTGGAATATGCAGCGCAGGATATGGAGCTTGCAACACTCCTTGAGTTTTATGAAAAAAACGGAGTACTGCAACTTAATCTTAAAGGGTATTTTAGCGAGCCTTGCAAAAGGCACGAAAAAAGGAATAACAAAAATGACTAACAAAAAACAGTTAAAACAGGATATTTTCCGACTCCTGCAGGGAGCTGTGGTCGGTGGTGGTGCGATTCTGCCCGGTGTTTCGGGTGGTGTGCTTTGCGCTGCCTTCGGACTTTATATGCCTCTTATGCAGCTTGCCTCTCATCCCTTTCGTGAGCTAAAGCGTAATTTTCGTCTGTGGGCATTCGTGCTTTCAGGCTTCGCTCTCGGCTTTATCGGCTTTGCTTTTGGGGTTACGGTACTGCTCAAAGCTTCTTCAGGCATTGCAATGGCTCTTTTTTCAGGGCTTATTTTCGGAACTCTTCCTTCTCTCTTCAGGGAAGCCTCAAGTGGCGAGGGAATAAATGCGAAAGAGCCGCCCGTAAAGCATGGCAACGCACGCTTTTATGCTATGGGTATTTCCTTTATTCTGAGTATGCTGCTTTTCGCTTTTATCGCTATGAGCAAGTCAGGCTCGGTAGAGATTGTACCTAACTTCTGGTGGTTTGGCTTCTGTGGCTTGCTTTGGGGACTCTCCTTTGTAATCCCCGGGATGACCTCATCCTCGATACTTATGCTGCTAGGTCTCTATGAGCCTATGTCAAGCGGTATTGCAAGTCTTGATTTTAATGTGATACTCCCTATGGGATGTGGGATTCTGCTTGTAATTCTGACTCTTTCGCGGGTTATGAACAGAATTTTCGCGCGTTTCTATACAGAAGCTTACTATGCCGTTATCGGGGTTGTAATCTCCTCGACTCTTGTCATTATTCCGATAAAGCACGAATCCATGTTTTCACTTATTTCCTGTCTTGCAGTTTTGTTGCTCGGTGGTTTTGCCTCTTATTTTGCCGACAAGAAGCTGCGTAAGGAATAAAATTCCACTATAATAAAGGAGAATAAAATGTCACTTAAAATAGAACAGGGGCGTCCTGAAAGCTGTGAAGGCAGACTCGCAAAGGAAATTCGTACATATGATTATCTTGATGCACTCGGAATTGAATATGAAAGAATAGACCACGAGAGCTTTGACACAATGCAGGACTGCCACGAGACAGACGAGTTGTTCGGTGTCGAAACAGTTAAGAATTTACTTCTTTGTAATTCCCAGAAAACAGAATTTTATATGCTGCTTATGCCGGGTGACAAAAAGTTCAAAACAAAGGAGCTGTCAAAGCAAATCGGAAGCGCAAGACTCTCCTTTGCAAGTGGTGAGCATATGGAGCAATTACTCGATATCACTCCCGGCTCTCTTACAATTCTCGGACTTATAAACGATAAGGACACTCGGGTACGACTCCTTATCGACAGGGATATCGAAAGCTCAGAATATATCGTCGCTCACCCCTGTATCAACACTACAAGCCTTAAAATCCGTACATCGGATATCTTCGGGAAATTTCTCCCAAGTCTTTCCCGTGACCCGATTTTTGTAACTCTGCTCGGGGAAGAGCTTTAATCGTGGGCTCCTCGCCCCTCTTTCTTGGGGACTACTCGTCCCCAAACCCCATCGCCAACTTTTTGAAAAAAGTTGGACAAAAACTTTAACACTTAAAAACCGAGAGGTCAAACAACGACCTCTCGGTTTTTAAGTGTTGAAATTTCTACAAAATTTCACTTATAGGGGAAAAATTGCGAAGCAATTTCTTCCGGGAAATAAACACGCAGTGTTTATGCTTTTTTTGCCGAGCTTTTTTCAATAAAGCTCGCGAGGGCGTGGGGCGAGAAGCCCCACATTACTACCGTTCCTCTCTGAAATAGGGAAGTCCGAGGGACGCCGGGGGTTGATTTTCCTTTTTATTCTTGATACTTGTAAAGACAAGAACGATAATAGTAACAAGATACGGGAGCATATCAAAGACAGCAACAGCCGAGGGGTTACCCGAAACGCCGGGGATATAAGAAGTGGCAATATAGAGGCCACCAAAAATGAATGAGCCGAAAATACCCATCAAAGGACGCCACACAGCGAAGATAACAAGTGCTACTGCAAGCCAGCCTCTGTCACCAAAGCCACCGTTAGTCCAGGAACCACCTGTATAGTCCATAATGAAGTAAAGACCACCGAGACCTGCAATCATACCACCGATAATTGTGGCAAGATATTTGTATCTTGTAACATTTATACCTGCAGCATCAGCCGTTGCAGGATTTTCGCCCACTGCACGAAGACAAAGTCCGTGACGGGTACGGGAGAGAAAAATTGCGCAAAGTACTGCAATAATAATAGCTGTATAAACGAGGAAACCGTAGTTTAAGAATATTTCACCAAATTTCCCCAGATCCTTTGCAAAGGGGAGGGTCTTTTTAAAATACCCTGCCGTTGTCATAACAGAGATGTTACCGCCATCACCGAAAATATTGGTAAGCGAGCCACCGAAGAAGTCGCCGAAGCCGACACCGAAGGTCGTAAGCGCTAAACCTGTTACGTTCTGATTTGCCCTGAGTGTAATCGTTAAAAAGCTGTAAATCAACGCACATAACGCCGAGCCCAGAAGCGAGCAGATAAGGGGAATGAGAATACAAAGCACGGGATTTGGAGTCTGCACACTGCGTTCGTAAATGTACGCACCCATAATACCCATATTTCCACCGACATACATAATTCCGGGGATACCGAGATTGAGGTTCCCGGATTTTTCTGTTATAATTTCACCTGTCGCACCAAAAAGGAGTGGAATACTTTGAACTATCGCTTTATTTATAATAGTAGCAAACATTATTTTACCTCCTTTTTAGACGAATGACGTTGTAATTTATACTGAACGAAAAATTCACAGCCGATAATAAAGAACAACATAATACCCGTGATAATACCACCGATACTTGAGTTTCCGAGCTTTAAGTCCTCAATAACCTGACTTGAACCGTTCTGCATAAAAATTATAAGGAAGGAAGCAAGAGTCATAATAACCGGATTGAACTTTGCAAGCCAGGAAACCATAACTGCAGTAAAGCCCATACCGCCAACCGTGTCAACATTTACCGTCGCATCCTTGCCGACTGCAAATATAAAGCCTGCAAGACCACAGAGCATACCGGAAATCGCCATTGTACGAAGAATAACCTTTTTTACGTTTATTCCGATATAGCGAGCAGTATTTTCACTCTCGCCGACAACCGAAATTTCATAGCCCTGCTTGCTGTACTTCAGATATATAAACATAAATACCGTAAGAAGCACCGATATAATAACTACAAGCCCGTAACGGGAGCCGAAGATTTCAGGGAACCAGAATGCACCCCAGGGACTTGCAATAGAACGGATAACGTTCGAGCCACTCTTATCAATAAAGGGAATAAAGAACAGAACAAGCTGCATTGCAACATAGTTCATCATAAGAGTAAAGAGCGTTTCGTTAGTACCGAACTGCGCCTTAAAAAACGCAGGAATAATACCCCAGATAAAGCCTGCGAGCATTGCAATGACTGCAATAACTATAAGAGTTAACCACTGTGGCATACTGCCACCGAGACGGAGCATCAGAATTACCGATACAAGTGCTCCGATAAGTGTCTGACCTTCAGCACCCAGATTCCAGAATTTCATTTTAAATGCAGGTGTTACTGCAAGTGAAACGCATTGTAAAAGCGCCAGGTTCATAAGCATTGTCCAGACCTTTCGCTTTGTGCCGAAATTTCCTGCAAGCATTCTCTGTATAAGCTCGTAAGGAGAACAGCCTGTAACTATAAACATAAACAAAGCACAACTTAAAAGAGCAAGAATAATAGCAATAACTCTTATTGTCACCGATTTGTAAAGTGGAATTGCATCACGTTTTACTATATGAAAAAGAGGCTCACGAGTATGAGTCGGTTTATTTTTCTTCATCGTTTTCTACCTCCTGTGTGTCTTTTTCGGTGTCCTTGAGCTTTGTCATATAAAGACCAACCTCTTCCTTTGTAGTCGTTCTTCCGTCAACAATCGCACTTACCTTTCCTGCGCAAAGCACCATAATTCTGTCGCAAAGCTCAAGCAAAACGTCAAGGTCCTCGCCGACAAAGATTACGGCAACGCCACGTTTTTTCTGCTCGTTAAGGAGATTGTATATAGTGTAAGAGGAGTTAATATCAAGACCACGAACAGGGTATGCTGCCATAAGAACAGTCGGCGCCGAGGCTATTTCTCTGCCTACAAGTACCTTCTGTACGTTACCACCCGAAAGTCTGCGTACAGGGGTTTGTGCACTCGGTGTTACAACCTCAAGCTGTGAAATTATCTCCTGAGCAAGGTCTCTCGGCTCTTTTCTGTGAAGAAATGCACTTTTTCCTTTTCTGTAGCTTCGCAGCATCATATTGTCGATAATATCCATATTTCCGACAAGTCCCATTCCGAGTCTGTCCTCAGGAACAAAGGAAAGACGCACGCCCATATCACGAATCTGCATAGGAGTTTTATTTCTGAGATTCTCCACTTTTCCGTCCGGGGAAAGATAGGTTATTTCACCACCATATAGCTTTTGAAGACCTGCGATTGCTTCAAGCAGCTCTCGCTGTCCGCTTCCGGCAATACCTGCAATACCGAGAATTTCACCCGAACGTGCGCTAAAGGAAACGTTTTCAAGAAGTGGCACTCCGTCACGGCTGACACAGCTTACATCCTTTACAACAAGTCTGTCGACAGAGTCGACAGGATCATCTCTGTCGATATTAAGGGATACCTTTTTGCCTACCATCATTTCGGTAAGGCTGTTTTCTGTAGCTTCACTTGTTTTGACTGTTCCGATATACTCACCCTTACGCAGAACTGCAACCCTGTCAGACAGGGAAAGCACCTCGTGAAGCTTGTGGGTGATAATAATAATTGCCTTTCCGTCATCACGCATACGGCGAAGAATGTCAAAAAGCTTTTCGGTCTCTGCAGGTGTCAGAACTGCCGTCGGTTCGTCGAGAATGAGAATATCAGCTCCACGGTAAAGTACACGGATAATTTCAACCGTCTGTTTTTCGGAAACCGACATTTCGTATATTTTTTTCTTCGGGTCAACTGCAAAGCCATAGCGCTTTCCTATTTCGCTGACCTTCTTTTCGGCAAGCTTTATATCAAATTTTTTGTCGTCGTCAAGACCGAGAATGATATTTTCGGTAGCAGAAAACACATCAATCAGCTTGAAATGCTGATGTATCATACCGATTTTGTAGTCAAATGCGTCTTTGGGCGAGGCGATAACAACCTCCTTGCCGTCAATCAGAATCTGACCCTCATCCGGGTAGTAGATGCCCGATATCATATTCATAAGGGTAGTCTTTCCGCTGCCATTCTCGCCGAGGATAGAGAGAATTTCACCCTTGTTAACGGTAAGGCATACATTTTTATTAGCTACGACCTTTCCGAAGGTCTTGGTTATATTCTTAAGTTCTATTGCCGCATTGGTGCTCAAAGTCTGTACCTCCAATACATATTTCTTAATAGCCTTCCCCTTGAGGGGAAGGTGGGTTTTGCATAGCAAAACTCGGATGAGGTGTTTTCATGCCACGCAAGTGGCAATTCATTTTATAGCCTTTCCCTTGAGGGGAAGGTGTCAGCGAAGCTGACGGATGAGGGGAAAATTCGTAGGGAATGACCTATGTATCATTTCACGGAACGCCACGCAGGGCGTTCCCTACTATTAAATTTAAAGAACAAAAATGAAGAGTAAAATCCAAAATCGGCGGGGCGTTTTTGCCCCGCCGTGTTTTACGCTGCTTTATTACTTAATTGTAATACCGTCGATATCGATATCGAAGTAAGGAGCGCTTCTGTATTCGGATTCATGGAAGTAACCGTCAGAAACAACTTCTGTTTCGCCAACATAGTCGCCCATGTCATCAACGTCTGCAAGATAGCTTTCGAGCTTTTCACCCTTAACTGTGAATGTAGCTGTATCGAATACACGAACTTCGCCGTTTATAAGCTGAGCCTTAACTTCATCGAGTTTTTCAGCTGTTCCTTCAGCTGCAACCTTTTCGTTGATAGGAAGAATCTCTACAGAGCTGTCAGCAAGACCCTTACAGAAGTCCTGTTCGATTTCTGTACCGTCAACAACTGCGTTGATGATATGTTCGAAGTAAGGAGCCCAGTTGATCTTTGAAGAAACGAGAGCTGTGTTGGGACCCCATTCAACTGTGTTGAGGTTGTAAGCAACGTTAGGAACGCCTGCTTCCTCACAAGCCTTAGGAGCACCTTCAGAGTCTGCGTGCTGAGAAATAAGAACGCAACCGTCACCGATAAGAGCGTTAGCTGTTTCCTTTTCCTTAGCTATATCAAACCATGAGTTTGTGAACTTAACATCCATAGTAACTGTGGGGCAAACAGACTTTGCACCGAGATAGAAGGATGTGTAACCGGACTTAACTTCAGCATACGGGAACGCACCAACGTAACCCATCTTAGTCTGGTCTTCTGTGATGTCGCCGTTTGCGATCATTTCGTTGAGCTTAAGACCTGCTGCTACGCCTACAAGGAATCTTCCTTCGTAGATGTCAGCGAATGCGTTGTAGAAGTTAGGAAGGTTCTCTGTGTGAGCCTTTGTACCTGTAGCATGGCAGAAAATAACTTCCGGGAATTCCTTAGCAGCTGCAATCATAAAGCTTTCGTGACCAAAGGAGTCAGCAAAAACGATATCACAGCCTGCGTCTGCCATATCAGCTGCAGCTTCGTAGCAGTCGTTTGATTCCGGAACATTTACCTTGTAGATAACCTGCTCATCTGTAAGACCGAGCTTTTCCTGTACTGCTTTAGCAGCATCGATAAAGTTCTTGTCGTAGGTTGAGTTTTCGTCGTGAAGGAAGATGAAGCCAATCTTGAAATCAGCATACTTGTTTTCTTCTTCCTGGTTTTCAACAACGTTGTTTTCTTCGTTGTTTTCAACGTCGTTTGTGGGCTGTCCACATCCTGCAAGTGTTCCGATTGCAAGAACACCAGCAAGGAGAAGTGCAAAAATTTTCTTCATTTTTTAGTCCTCCTGCCTTTTGGCAAATTTAAAATTTAATATATGTAAATAAATTTACATCAAATTTTAATGAAAACGAAGTTTTCAATTCATGGCGTAGCCAATTCATGAAGTCGTAAGACTTCAATTCATGACACGAAGTGTCAATTCATTTATTAGCCTTCTCCTCGGGGAGAAGGTGTCAGCGAAGCTGACGGATGAGGGGTTTGGGGAATTAGTTAATGCCCCCTACTACCCCTATCTTTTATACGGGGGATTTTGTCCCCCTGTACCCCCTGATTACTTTTTCCCACCTTAGAGCTGGAAAAAGTAATCAAAAAGAGCCCAAGTCAAGGGAAAAGGCTTTTTCCCTTAACAATCCTTTTTCTACTCACACAACAACACAGTCAACATCAAATTTATTATATTATTTTGTTGTTGTGTTCGATTCGCATCGCAAGCGATGCTCCGTGGGCTTGTTTTTACACAACCCAAACATAGCAAAAACGCCAAACGACATCAAAGTTATACTTTATCCCCCATCAGTCTCGCTTTGCTCGACAGCTTCCCCACCGGGGAAGCCATTTTCGGTTGCATACCAAAGTTTTATCTTTTACTGCTCCCGAAAGGAAATACTGTCATCCGTCATTCCGGAAACTATAGCAAGCGATTCGACACGGATTCCCATATTGCGAATTTCCTCGCCACCCTTCTGGAAGCCCTTTTCTATCGCTATTGCAGCCCCTGCAATTTCGGCTCCTGCCTCACGGCAGATTGAAATAAGTCCCATAAGAGCAGCACCATTTGCAAGGAAATCGTCAACAAGCAATACCTTGTCATCTTTTCCGAGAAACTGCTTTTCCACAATAACCTGACTTACGTTTTTATGGGTAAAGGACACGACCTCTGTACAGTAAACCTCACCCGAAACGTTTTTCGATTTGTTCTTTTTAGCAAAAACCACCGGAACGTTCATATGTATTGCGGCACCCATAGCTATTGCAATACCCGAGGTCTCGATTGTAAGAATCTTATTTACGCCACAGCCTTCATAAAGACGTGCGATTTCCTTTCCCATTTCACACAGGAAATTCACATCAAGTCTGTGATTTAAAAAATTACCGACCTTGAGTATATTTCCCGGAAGGACCTTACCTTCTTTTAAAATTTTTTCTTCAAGAGCCTTCACGCAAGCAACCTCCGAGTGTGGTTTGTCATTGTAAAAACCGATTATCAATAAGACAATCGGAGCACGCATAAAAAACAATCTGTATTCCCTATTATTATATCATTCAAAGTGTACTTTGTCAACAGATTTTATTAACTTTTGTGCAATTAAGGAAACTTTTGTCGAATTTGACATAGTAAATTTAAAGTTTTGGTAAGTTTTGAAAATCCACCCTCCCTGAACCGTAAAACATATTTCTTTCTCTGCGCATAAGATAGACTATATATTATAAAAAGTGGGGATAGCCATGCTTTACGACATAATAACCGTATTTATTTGTATGTTTGCAGCAATGGGGGTTGTTTTTTTCATTCTTGAGCTCAGTCTTTTGCTGTCAAACAAAAAACATGGATATAAATTTTATATTCTGTGCGAAAATCTTTCCGGAAAAGAAGCCGAATATGCGATAAGATATATTGAGAATATTATATTGTCAAGACTCGGAGGAGTCGGATGCGGAATAAAGCTCGGTGAAAATGTGGAGATTGACAAAGCCGTACTTGAGGCGCTCAAAAGGGAGTACAGGAATATTGAGTAATGCACCCTGACTCCTTTTTTTGGGGACTACTCGTCCCCAAACCCCTCGTTTTCGTGGGCTGCCGCCCACACCTGCCAAGCTTTTTGAAAAAAGCTTGACCAAAAACTTTAACACTTTTACGCCGACCAATCGTGCTTCGCACACCAGGTCGGCCTGGTTTTTTTATAAAAATAACACAAGCACGAAAATAACGCAAAAGACTATCCATCCTGTGCCGTACTACAATAACAAGCCAGAAAA
>JAZRTY010000032.1:0-1868 GCA_045652245.1 Eubacteriales bacterium
TCAAGACCGTATTGAACATCTGAAGTATCGCAAACTCTCAAAGGCAGACAGAGTGAAAGCCGTGTTTGAGAAGCGGCTCGGCATAGTCAAGAAATCAGATATCGCCACTCTCTGTCCCGACATTAGCGAAACGACCATTGAGCGCACCCTGAAGGAGTTGTTAGAAGCGGGATTTATTGAAAAAGTCGGCAAAGGTCGCGCAACGGGATATACAAGGAAATAACCACCGATAATTTTAAGTTTGAGGATTTTGGCTGAGGTGTCGGTAGTTGCTTGTAATGCGCTGTTATATTGATAAATAAAGACCGACACCCCGGTGTGTGTGGTGGTGTCGGTCGGGAAAAATAATTGGGATTAAATTTATAGTTTCGAGATCTTGAATATCTTTATTTTTGTAACATAATCAATTACAAATTAAAGTAAATTCGAGTACTACCAATCTCTGCTGTGTGAGTGAATTCTGCCTTTAAACGACTATCAAGGTCATTTCTTTCACTCGTTTTTTGAATGCTTGCAATAGGAACAAGATTCTCCCATTTTTGTTCAAGAACGTTGCTATTACTATAACCACCTTCATTATAGGCAACAATAATATTACCACGAACCTTAATATTTACTTGCTGACGATTTGCAGTTATGGCAGAAATAACCCGTTCCACAGGATTTGAATTCATTGAAGTATATTGTTGACTCTGATTTAGGTTAAAGTAAATTCGAGTACTTCCAATCTCTGCTGTGTGAGTGAACTCTGCCTTTAAACGACTATCAAGGTCATTTCTTTCACTCGTTTTTTGAATGCTAGCAACAGGAATAAGATTTTCCCATTTCTGTTCAAGAACGTTGCTATTACTATAACCACCTTCATTATAGGCGACAACAAGATTGCCACGAACCTTAATATTTATTTGCTGACGACTTGCGGTTATGGCAGAAATAACTCGCTCTGTACTCTCTATACTTACAGTTCTCGAATTTGATTGACTTCTAGAACTCTCCATATGCAGTATCGCCATCTCACGCGCCTTTGCGGAACCATATTGATGTGCCCATAATTGTACTTGACGATTCCACGTAGGGTCAGAAGTAAATAAATCAGAGATGTCTTCTTGGCTATTATACGAAGAAGAATTTTGTTGCACTGACATAGATGAAGTTACTTGTACATTCTGTTGATTCAATGCTTGGGCTCTTTGCTGAGCCTGTTGGCGTTGGGATGCAAGTTCAGCAGCCCATTGTTTTTCTTTTTCAGCCTTTTGTTGAGCAGCCATTGCATTGTTAGCCTCAATTTGTTCTAATACTCCAGGCATTGCTGCTGACAAATTTGCTGCATACTGCTCCCAAAAAAGACTGCTACATCCCGAAAAAGAAAATGAAATAAAAATAAAATTCATCCAAAGAAAACATTTTTTCATACTGCTTTATTTTATAAGTTATACATAAGTTAATAATACCTTCTTGAGACATTCTTACTCACGCATAACAATAAAAAAAGCGTGAATTGGATATCATGCTTGAAAGGTACTACCACATACCTGCATACAAGATACACTCAACCCACGCATAACGCGGGCATTCCGTGTCTATCATTCTTGTATGCTTTTTTGAAAGTGGTAGTTTCTTCAAGCAAGAATAATAGCGAAATGCTATTTTACCAAAATGTCTTGACGAGACTTTCGCCTCATCGGTGCAAAAGTAGTAAATCTTTTGAATATACTGCACACTATCCCCAGATTATTTGCTTTTTGGTAAGCGATTATCAGTAAAAAACAAAAAAATAGCCAATGCTTTGTATGGAGAGCATTAATTGCTTATATTTGTGCTATATAAACAAGGCTTTCAAATGGGACAACTACAGATTATCCAGAACA
>JAZRTY010000033.1:0-284623 GCA_045652245.1 Eubacteriales bacterium
AGATGAAGCCCTTACGTTCAAGACTGTCTACATATTTTTTGACGGTATTGTTGCTCATGCCGATGGCACTACCAATCGTAGCGTAGCTCGGATGGCAGGTGAAGGTTTTTCTGTCCTCGCAGTACATGAGGAATGCAAGGACGGCGATCTCGCCGTAGTCAAGTCCGAGGCGGAACACAGCTTTCGGCAGAGGAAAATAATCGCCGGGGTTATCTCTGCGTTTAGGATCGTAGTATCTCAAGGCAGTACCTCCTTCGTAAAGTTTTGATTGCATTTTGAATGTTTTTCATGGTAGTAGAACTCCTTTTATAAAATTTAATTTTGATTTGAGAATAAAAAAAGAGTGCCGAGATTTCTCGACACTCATGGTGTTTGTGGATTTAATAATCCAATATTGATAGTGGAACTCTGTTGCCGTTGGCATCGTAATATACGACCTTGCCATCGACTATTTCAATTTTTCCGTGGCTGCCCAAGACAGTATTGCCGTCAACAACAATCACGTGGGGATAACCGTAGATGATTTCGATCATATCGTCATGCTCAATGTTTTCCTCGTTTGCGAGCTTCAGCTCGGTGTAATGATAATCTTCGGGCGTTTTAACTTTTGAGAGAAGCCGTCCGTTCTTCTCGAACAGAAGACAGGCAAAGAGGAAACTTTTGATTTGTGATATCTCTTTTTTCTCTCCCGAATCAAGCTCTCGCAGAAGCAATCCAAGCACGCGGTCGTTGGATACGTTGCGTGCGACGACCTTCAAGCATTCATCGAGTATCTCTTGCATCTCGGCGCGGAAAATTGCTTTCGCATCGTCGGAGGATTTGCTTTCCCTGATACGCAGGTGGCGGATATCATCCTCGGCTTTTTGTACGGCGACGATGATATTTTTCTTGCGGTGGTAGTCGTTGCTGTCGCCGTCGCTTTCGTCAAGAGCGAAGACATCGGAAAGCTTTACCTTTCTTTTCGGCAATCTGTACGGCTCGTATTTGGTAACGAAATCATAGATGATCGACATCGGACAGTTCAGCGTTGCGGTATTATTTTTCTCGATCTTTTCTTCTTGTCCTGTGATGAAATAGTAGAAGTTCGGGAGCTTGCCGCCGTTTGCCTTTTTGAATTCTTGCTTACGCTTCTCCAAGCGATGAAGCACCTTGCCCGTTTTCACAGCGTACATTCTTTTTGCTTTATCGATCTCCATTCCCGACAGCACAGCCAAGATGCAGATCTCATTGTATATCGGTAGGATATCGTTGATGCTCGCGCCGTCGTTCACATTATGCCATAAGAGGCTGTTAAGGAACTGCGAGAGGTTGACGATATCTCCGATCTTGTTTTCTGCAATGGCAAGGTCAAGCCTTGCGAGATCCACGGCAGAAGAAGAATATTCCGCTTTGCCGACGGGAGCAACGCAGCATACGGGAACACCCATATTCTCATAACAGCTCTTTGCCGAAAGGTAGAGGAACTGATCGTTCGTTACAAGCATGGAGTCCGAATCGTAGTCGCATCCGTTGAGCCTTTGCTGTAGATTGCTATTGATTGCATTGGCGCAGACGATATCCTTCGTGAGATTGAAATAGGTGTCTATTTCTTCTTTTCTGTGGTTGACTCCTATGAGGATGTTACCAAGGGTGATGTGCGGATTTCTCGCACAGGTTAGCATCTCGCCGTCCTTAAAGCGTGTGGTATAAACTTCGCCGTCGCCGAGAAGCATCGGCTCTGTCGGCTCGTAGGTCTTGTCCGTTACGGCACATAAGAATTCATAGGGGTTTCCGAATATGGTTTGGTTGTTACCGTTCACAAGCACACGACCTTTTTTGAGCCTACGCTTGAAATAATAACACACGTCGGTTTTCAGATCCTTATAAAATTCCGTATGCTCGAATTCGGGCGTTCTGAACAGCATCTCCATCACGACCTTGCGCCGATAGTTATCTGCTGTCATAACCGCGAGGTCATCGGGTTCTGTTTCCGACAAATAATTGATCTGATAGCGGAGGTGCATCGCGCTTGCGTATATCTTGTAAAGGTGATTGAGCGAAGCATCAAGCAATTGCTCCATTCCCGTAGGCGTGATGGCAAGGGTGTTCATCAGCTGATAGTTGGTGTACGCCAAGCGACCTTCCATATTTGACGGAGGCTTATCCGTTTTAACAACACCGAACTCTGATGTGGTCTTGCCACAGTATACTGCATCAAGCCAATCTTCAAGGGATTTCTTGAGAGGCTGACCTTTCGGCATAAATTTGAGGTATTTGAGGCTGCTCTCGGTGATGACGAGTTTGATGTCCTCGACCTTTCGCGCGGTGGTGTAACCTGCGAGCTGTCCGACGGTGGTGATGCCCTTGTTCTTGAACCATTTCTGCAGATTCGTACTAAACGCACAGGTCTTGAAGAAGCGGTTACGAAGGAGCATCATACCTTTGTCTGCGTATCCGGCTCTCTCAAATTCGCTTACATCAAGGAGGGCTTCACCATCCCATATTACGTTCTCGATCTCGGTTTCTTCCTCGATTGCCGTAAGTCCGAGTGCTTTATCTTCCTTTACGCACACAGCGGTGGTCTTGAATTTACTCACCTTATCGGGAATGATAAGGATCGCTTTCTTCGGGAGCCTGATGGTGTTTTCGATGCTACTTAAGGTCAAGGCAATATACGCCTGCCACGATGCTTGATCCGAAACTGTATCTGCAGAAAGACCGCAGGCGCTCCAATCCATCATAGCCTGATAGAGTGGCACGGCAATGAACAAACACCGTCCACCGCGGCTTGAGCCTGCGCTTCGCTTATAGCGAACATAATGGACTCCATCAACGTCGAAGCCGTTGCAGTAGAGAGATTTACGGATTTCTTCCTTTTTCACAACGGAGGGGATTTCCTTGCCGCTTCTCTTATACTCGCGCTTTTTCGCATCGTACACAAAGTATTTGCCGAGAAGCTTTGCGGAGATTGGATGTTCTACGGGAGCATAGCGCTTATCCTGATTCAGCGGTGTTTCGATGGCAACGAGCGTTGGTTTGCTGTCAATCGTTCGAATGCACACGTGGTCGGTCATATCCTCGGTAGTCACGTTATAACCGTCAAGAACATACCGCCGTCCGTGCTTTTCGTAAAGCTTTATTGCGTAATCGAAGGAGACCGAAACAATGGCTCGGCAGAATCTCTTATCTTCAAGATAGGGATATCCTATCTCGGATTCAAAATCGCCGTATATCTCTGCGAGCTTCATTGTATCAAGGCTCTCGTCGAGTACGCCGGAGAATGCGTGGGGATCGGTCTTGCCATCCTTCAGCGCGGTCAGCCCCTTGCTTCTGTAAATGGTACTGCCGTCAAGCGCTATGATCTGCACAAATTCATATTTCTTCTTTTTTTCTGCCATTGGCTTGCCTCCTTTCATAGAATTTTTGGTAATTTATTATACCATATTTTTCGGTTCTTTTCAAGTAAGAGAATATGAACGGCACAGGATTTTTGCAAAAAACTCCGCTTTTGATACGCCTACCATATACGCAAGACCATAGGAGCGAATGCAAAATCACGAAAGCCCTTGATTTATCTACACTTTTGCGTTCTTTTGATACACGGCAGAAAAGAAGCATCTGTAAATTTCGGCTTCATTTTTGCAAATCTGTGCAAGCTTTTTACGCAAAAGTGGTCTGTCCTACATTTTGGGACAGACCACCGTCGGTTGCTGCTTTTTTCGCTGGGCGTTTTCTTTGCTTACAGCGATGCAGATATTGAGGTTTGAGAAAGCCCTCGCTCCATTTCTGAACAAGTCCGTTTTTAACGGACTTGTTCAAAGCGGAACGAGGGCTGAGTTAGTTTATAAATGTTTTTTGTTGAATATCGGTATGCTGACGGCAAAACAAATTATAGTCGCAATAGCCGTTACAATAATGGCTGCGATATATTCTTTTGATTGTGCCATACCATATATCAAAGAATTACCGTCCGTTAACAATGTCGGCAGATATTTATTAGCTTTTGGTAGCAAACCAACGATATAGGAAATAAGAACGATAGCTCCTGTTCCGAGAAGCACTCCTGTGCTTGAAGTGGATATCGTAGAAAAGAGAGTCATCAAAGAAATGACGAATACGCCGAACAACCACCAACACACAACCGAAAGTAGAAGATTCTGCGCTACCGAGTTGTCCCAAAAATATGAATTATAAAGATACGTGATTCCAAAGCAGAGCCAAAACCCGAGCGACCAAATCGCACAGAGAACACCTGCTTTTGAAATAACGACCTTGTAGCGCTCAAGTCCTTTCGTCAAGGAAAGTACCAGCGTACCCGAGCTATACTCTTTGGTAAAGATCGCACCTTGAAGCAAAACGAAGGCAATCAATCCGATGGGCATATTCTTGAAAAATTGCATCCAAGAATCCATCGCGCTGACTTTCACATCGGTCACAATCATACCGCTTTCCGCAAGCGAGTCTGCCATAACCTCAAGCATCCACGGCGTGAGCTTTGCCACCGCAGGATTCATAATTCCAAGCAGAACAAGCAGAGCAAGAGTTATCCACAATCTGCCGCTGCGAAGCTGCTCCATACATTCTTTTTTTATGAAGGCGAACAAGGATTTCATTTTTCCGTCACCTCCATAAACAGATCTTCAAGACTCGGTTCTAAACGCTCCACCTTCAAGAGTGATATGCGATTATTTGCAATAAAGCGTAAAACTTCGGATGCAGAATGCTTATCCTCCGAGAATGTTACCTTGTTTCTGTCGATTTCCTTCGCCTTTGGAAAGGCGGTTTTCAGAATGACAGTATCCGAGTCGTTTTCGGTTTCTATCATATATTCGTTGCTTCTGTATCTCGTTTTGATATCGGACAGCTTGCCCCCAATATTCACTACGCCGTCTTTCAAAAAAGCCACGTCGGTACAAATACGCTCCACATCGGATAGAATGTGCGTAGAAAACAGTACCGTTGTCTGATCCTTGATAGCCAAGAGAATATCGAGTATTTCTTTTCTGCCTATAGGATCGAGCGCCGAGGTTGGCTCGTCACAAAAAAGAAGCTTCGGGCGAGAGAGGAGAGCCTGTGCAATACCCAAGCGTTGCTTCATGCCTCGTGAAAAGCCTTTAATACGGTGCGTTTCATCAGCAAGACCGACAAGAGTGAGCAACTCATTTGTACGTTCTTCTATCTCCTCACGGCTCATTCCCGTAATCTCGCCGCAAAAACGCAGATATTCTTTCGCCGTCATAAACGAATAGAATTCGGGAACGTCGGGGAGATAGCCGATATAACGGTTGGTATCGGTTTGCCCGTAAACCACTTTTTCTCCGTTAACAATAATCTCGCCTGAATCTGCCCTCAGAAGTCCGAGAACTGTTTTCATAGTGGTTGTCTTGCCTGAACCGTTTTTTCCTATAAAGCCATAAATGCTATGCTCCGGCACAGACAGATTAAGTCCTTTCAAAACCTCTTTATCACCAAACCGCTTATGCAGACCGGTGATGCGTAGCATATCCATTACGTGTCCTCCTTGCCAAGCAGGAAGTAAAGGATCGGCCCGACAAAGTTTATCATCACGATGGTAATAACCAGCCACAAAGCACGATTACCACGCTTATATGTCTTGTGAGTTAAAATATGATACAGTGTATATCCAAACAGCGCAAACTGTACAATCACAAGCGGAATTAAAAACGGAAGAACTTCCATAATCTTATCCATTATTTCTTATCCTCCTTTTCCGCGTATACTTCGACACACAATCCCTTACGTCCGCACGTCACGCAAGTCAGACGGCGCATTTTCGGTGTGTGATATGCCCAAAATACTTCCTTCATTTTAGGCTTGAACACCTCGTGACATTCAGGACAGATATAGGCAACGTGATTAAAATAATATTTAGACACGCAAATTCCCCACGGAATTGCCACACAAGCCCATATCACGAACAGCCACCAAAGACCGTTTGTGATCCACAGAACAATCGACGTCAATTGCAGTGCGGTCACGGGAATTCCCGTAAGCACCATAGTCAGGCGCATTTTGTTCAACTTGTTTTTTTGTTTCATAACGTGTGCTATATCACCGATAGATTCAACGGAGAAAGTATCAAGCTCCTTTAACTCACGCTTAATACCCTCAATCAAGTCAAGCTTGACTTGACGCTCGGAAAGTTCTTCTCTCAGAACCTGCTCCTGTTGTTCAAGTAATATTGAAATGATGTTTTCGGGATTTTTCTCGGCAAACAAAGCAGAGATGCTATTAATGGGAAGTCCGGCTTCGCGCAGAAAACAGATAATGTGCATACGCTTCAAGTCGTCCTCTGTATAGAGCCTGCGACCACCCTCGGAAAGCTCACTCGGCACGAGAATGCCTCGGTCATCATAATATTGAACCGTTCTCACCGATACGCCACAGAGCTTTGCAATTTCTCCCGTCGTATATTTTGACATAGCTTATCACCTCCTTGATCCCCATTATACAACATTACGCAGCGTAACGAGCAATACCTCACGCAAGGGGATTTTTTGAAAAATTCTCGACTATTAGTTGAGTTTTCGTATTTCTCGGTATTTTTAGTATATTATATCACAATTTTATGAGCTGCTCAAGAATATAGATAAAATCCCTCGCTCCATTTTGGAACGAGGGCTGATGCTATTACTTATAGATTTTGCTGTTTTTTCTTCAGCAACTCATTGAGTTTGGCTGTGTTTCTTCTGACAATCGAATAAATGATAGCCCAAATTACGATATATCCGATGACAAAAACTGCCGTGAATACTATTATCGGTATTATGCCAAAGTCAAGCCAATCGTTGAGTAGATACGTACCGAGATAGCCAACATACAAAACACTACCGTGTATCAAGATTGCCGTCATCAGCGGCATACGCTCAATTTGATAGATGGCGTTCAAACCACCTGCAATAAAAGCAAGAGTGGTGAGTGAAAATATACCGATGCAGACCTCATTAACGGTTAAAGTGCTTACGTCAGCAGAATGTTGTAAAATCAGATATGTTATTGCTAAAACAATCGGACCGATACCCGCGGCAATGAAGCCACGGCGCAAAAACTCCAAAACAAACTTTTTCATATTCCTTCATACCTCCTTCTGATTTCCGCAAAGCATCGCCTTGAAACATATTCTCGATAGCCACATTGAAATACGGCATCGATACCACCGCTGAATACTGCGTCAAATCTTTGAATTCGGTGTTCATTGGCAAGAGTTGACTTGTTAATGCGGATAAAGTAAGATGGTAAAATATCCTCTAATTCTCGCAGTCTGTCTTTGAGCGAAAAGCGGTTGCCTTTCGTATCAATGGCAATTACCTTTCTATCAATAACAGTAATGCATTCTATTTCTCCGAAAGAAAGCTTTCGTATTTCTTCTTCACGGTGTCCTATAATAAAGTCTGCTCCTGAAAAGCTATGCACGAGATCCTCTATCTCTTGTGTCAGAGAAGAAGGCGCGTGAACGATTGCTATTATTTCTTCTTCAGCCTCTTTATCAATGATGAGTTTGTACTTCATTTTCAATATCCTTACTGTTTTTTCATTTGTCTGAGGAAACAGAATACGGCAATCGCCGTTATTGCTACGCTATACAGAACAATCGGCAAAATATGTGTGGCAGCAAGCCCGAAATCTCCGCTAAACAACGCTTTTTCCATTTCTGCTGCGTGAACGAACGGGAGTGCATTGGCTATTTTCTCAAAGAAGCCTCCCACGAGTTTCAAATCGAACCACACGCCAGAAAGCCACGCAGAGAGATTGGTAAGTAACGCTCCGCAGATGCCGCCGACCTGCTTGACTCCAAAAACACTACCACACAAAAGTCCAAGCGCAATATTGAAAACAGCCATAGGTATCATACCGATAACCGCATAGATAATATTCACACTGAGCGTAAGCCCCAAGGGGATTGCAAACAGATAGCAGATAACCGTCTGTCCGAGAGCAATGGGCAGAAGCGGAAGCATGTATCCTATGATGAAATCAAATCCCGTAAGCGGTGTTGTATATAGTCTTTGCAAGAGCGCGCTTTCACGGTCTTTAGCAACCAATGTTGCTGAAAACAACGTCATAAACGATAGTCCAAACACAGTAATGCCGGGAGTTAATGTATCAATCTCAAACAAGCTCACGGGAATATTTGCCTGTAAAGCACTGAGAAGCAATAACAATACCAACGGAAATCCCAGGCCGAAACCAAGGTTGATCGGATCGCGCAAGATCTCCTTCGTGCATCTTTTAGCAAAAGTGATCATTCTCATACCACACCCTCCTTTACGATAGAAACGAATGCTGCTTCAAAATCGTTTGTTCCGGCTTTTTCGTTAAGTTCTTCCACCGTCCCTTGTGCAAGAAGCTTTCCGCTTTTCATAATGCCTATACGGTCGGAGAGTGACTCGGCTTCTTCCATATAGTGTGTAGTTAAGATAATCGTGATTTTGCCTTTCAATGAACGAATGGTTTCCCAAAGCTCGTGCCTTGCTATAACGTCAAGCCCAAGAGTAGGCTCGTCTAAAAATAGAATCTTAGGCTCGCTTATCAGTGCCATTGCAATGCTGACACGCCGTTGCCAACCTCCTGATAGCTTACCTGCCTTTCTTTGCAACACAGTATCCAAACCAAACCTCTCGGAAAGCTCTGTAATCTTCGCCTGCGTTTTTTCCTTGGGGAAGCCGTGAATACCACAAATCAGTTCAAGGTTTTCCTTCACGGAAAGATTAGGCGCAATGGCGGTTTCTTGTGGAGATACGCCAATCAACCGCTTTACTTGTTCTGATTCCTTCGTTATACTGTAACCACCCACAACGGCATCTCCGTCTGTAGGCATTGTTAGGCAAGAAAGCATTTTTATTGTCGTAGTCTTTCCTGCGCCGTTTACACCGAGCAGAGAAAACAATTCACCTTGCCGTATTTCTAAATCAAGCTTATCTACGGCAGTAATATTTTTATACTGCTTAATAAGTTCAACCGTTTTAATTGCTTGCATTTGTTTATCCTCCATTTCATTTTGCTTACGGATAACATTATAGCAAATAAAAACGAAGAATTGTTGATTTTTGTCTGTTCGGTCGTTTTTCGTGTCTTATCGGTTATAATAGTGCAAGGCTCTTAAAAATCAGCCCTCGCTCCATTTCGGATCGGGGGCATATGCCTTTCTTATGGATTTTGCTGTTTTATATCAAATACTTTTCACTGCAACCAACTCAATATATCCCCTTGCTCCGATTGGTTCAAGTTGAATACGAGGATTGCTATCATCCCACTCATATCCAATTACTTCGGGATTGTATTTTTTGATTGCATACCAAATCTGCTCAATAGCTTCACCGAAGTTCTCCTCTTCAAAAGGCTCACCTTGGAACATAATATATTTGCATTTAGGCAATTCGATAACGTCGAATCCTTCTGGGATTTCACCCGAATAATCTGCTGCTACCTCTACACCCTGCACATATTCAGATGTTCCTTCGTTGATGTACTTTTTAGGAAGCCATAAGCACACCGGTTCACCACAGATAGATTTCATACTACAGAGCAGTCCCCATACGTCACAACCAACCTCTTCACAATATTTAAAGTATTCGATGGCTTCTTTTCCTCGCTTGATAATAACCTTTCTTTCGGGCTTCTCGATTACCTGAACAAAAACACTTTTTACTTCGCTCATTTTTTTGCTTTCCTTTCTGTTTGCATACTTGATACCATAAGGCTTGAACAGATAGATTGGAGTAGGACGCATAGAATATTCATAAGGATTACAACAAAACTCTTTGTAAAAAGCTCGCTGATATCCGTCCACGCTCTCAAATCCGTAATCAAATGCAACGTCAATGATCTTTACTTTTTCATCCCGTAATCGAAGCGCGGATTTGGATAATCTCAGACGCCTGATATATACAGCAGGTGTCATATGGAGCAAATCCACAAAGAGTCTATATGAGTACCACGGAGAATACTTTGATAAGTTTGCGAGGTCGGCCATCGTAATATTCGTGTCAAGATGCGCCTCAATGTAGTCTTGCATTCTTTGAACCGCTTCTATATGTTCATCCATTTCTGTTCACCTCCTTATACCAAATATTATAGAACAATCCGAAAGGATTTTCTCGACTTTATTTGCTGAAATAATAGAGCCACCCAATATACGGTAGCGGCTCTATCTCGATTGACAAACATGAATTTGTTTAGAGGTTCTTTGTTGCTATGTCACTGATAGCATAATACATCAACACAATCGCTGTGCTCAACAAAGCACCACCAATGATATCGGTGATCCAATGCACGCCCGATGCAAGTCTGCCTATGACCATAAAGGCAATAAACGCGGCAATCGCAATCATTACACACCTACTGAAGGCTTTGTTCTTGATACGGGCACGGAGCTGCTTCATTGCCGTAGGCATCACACACATCACAAGCATAGTTGTTGATGATGGATAGGATGCTTCAAGATATCCGTCAATGAGAGTAGGTCTGTAATTGATAACAACCGTTTCAAAGAGGATATATACCGCCATTACAACGATATAAAACACACCGAGCGCGAGAATGCTATGATCTACCTTCCACAAACTTTTGCGCTTGATTAACTGCGCAAGTCCGAGAATGGCAAATCCAAATACCACGGCTATCGGAACAAGCCCCAACCAATCGGTTACAGTGTAAAGAAGCCATTTCACACCCGTAAGCTCGTGTACGAATCCGTTTAGTGTCGCAAAGCCAACCGACGAACCTTCGGGGCCGATTGCTCGCACGTCAACGAAGCGAACTAACACCGTCCATAACACAAACGCCGCAAGCAAGCCTACTCCTACCCAAAACAACTTTCTGTTTTTCTTTTCCATTATCCTTTAACCTTCCTTTTGTGTATTGGCTTTCGCCTGAATACATTTTAACGGAAGGCACGGGGATATACAAGAAACGAACCGTCACGGGCGTGATACGTTTCGTGTCACCTGTGTTTTATGAGCATTAAAGCCTTAATTGTCAAGAGTGCGAACGCAAACACGGCGGCATACGGCTGTGAGCTTATCATAAAAAGCAGTACCACGATTGCTCCGAGTGTGAGTGAAGCCGCCGTTTTGCTTTTTACCCAAGCCGTCGTTTGAACGTTTTGTAATGCGAGTGTCAGAATGCCCATTACGGTCATTGCGATGACTACGGCAAGGTATGCTATTTTTAAGTATGTCTGAACGCCGTCAAGTGCGATGAGCGACACACTTTGAATGATTCCGTCTGCTTTTTCGGCGAAGAACGGCAGAAAAAGGAGCATAGCAATACAGAGATCAAGTAGTCCGTATATCAAATCACGAAAATGCTTTTCTTTTCGTTTGTTATCTTCCTCGGCTATCGTCAGCACCTCGTCCGAGGAAAGCAGCTCGTCAACTGTCACCCCAAAGAATTTCGCAATCGCTTTTAATGACTCTATATTCGGGTATCCTCTGCCTGACTCCCATTTTGAGATAGCAGTTCGAGATACGTAAAGCTTTTCAGCAAGTTCCTCTTGCGTAAGCCCCTTTTGTTTTCTTAATTCTTGAAGTTTTTCGTTAAATTCCATAATCGTCCTGTATATACTGCTTCGTGTTTTCAATCCACTTTTTAGACCAAGCAAACAAAACCTCTGACATTGCGCCGAACTCAACAGCATCGCCATTCTTCAACTTCAAAAAGATTTCAACAATCTCTCGTTCATCGGCAGAAGCCACGCCAAGCAGGTCTTTTTGATGCTTGATGTATTTTCCCGTCTGCTTGAAAGTAATAGCCTGCACAACAAAGGATGCGGATTTATACAGCCCGCGCAAAATGTCCTCGCTCTTTTCGTGTAGCATATTATGTACACAGCCGTGATAGATGTTGCAAGCACCGATTTTGATTGCTCTGCTGACAGCCGCTTCGTCAATGACCGTAAGCAATTCATCAAGGCTGCCTTTTATGGGTGTCGTGTCGTAACAAAACTGAAAAAGGTCAGAAGGCTCCCAATTAAGAAGCTCCTTCTTTCCCGAAAGAAAACCGCAGAGCAACTCTCTGTAAGGCAGGGTATCTAACATTGCATTGTATTTTTGAATGTCAGAAGCGGATAACTCGTCAAGTATCACAACAATATCAATATCGCTTGTTTCGGTTGCTTCGCCGCGCCCGTAACTTCCTTGCAGTCCAACAAACCACACACAATTTTCAAAATTTTCATGTAAGGCTTTCAAAAAGCCGTCCATCCATACGGTTATATCGATCATTTTCATTACCTCCACAAATTGGAATTTGTCTATAAAACCTCTTGTCCTTTCGCAATAAAATAAACTTCTTGCATTACCGCACCGGTTGCAAGTACACATACTATTGCAACGCTGTAGGTGGTTGGGGAAAAATCAGCGTTTAGCGGCAAAAGGAACAAGGCAAATCCCGTTATTCTATTTGACACGCTATGTATTGATATTAGTTTTTTCTTGCGAATAAAGATGAGCGTAATATTAAATATCTTAATAAGTGCAATAAGCGTAATCCATACCCATAGCCATACGGGTATGTGCAAAATGGGCAGTATCTTTATGGCGCATACGAACATAAATACAAAGTCAGAGACGGTATCAAGGCTTGCTCCAAATTGACTGACCGCGCCCGTCTTTCGCGCTATCGTTCCATCTATCATATCGGTAAGTCCGCAAAGCAGATAGAGCGCGTAAAACCATGACGATGATAGAGGAAGGAACAAGAGAGGCAGACTAAATACAATGCGCGAGCCCGTGATAATGTTTGCAATATATTTTTTCATAAATTGGAATTTACTATTTTTTTAATCTCTCATCCTTTATAAATCTGCATCTTCTTGGATTTCCTTCTGACCTATATATTGTTAAATCATCCAAATCAAATATTGAGCTCCATACCGTTTCAAAATTTAATGATTTATCATATTGACACATAAAACCTCTATTACCTTTAAGAATTTCCTTTATGTATTCTATAATATCTTCATCATTATATTTTTCAAAAGCGTTAATTACGTTATTGTATCTTTCAGTTGTGTTATATTCGTCTATTTCATCCCACTCATATTTTTTCATACTTTCAGATACAAAATTATTTACAGTACATATTACACTTAATTTATCATTTATTTTAATAGGTTCGCGAGTTGTTTTTTTATTAGGTGTACATTCAATTACAAACATATCTCCGCTTTTATCGGCAAGTAAAATATTACAATTAGAAGATACGGGTAATTTAAACAGTAATTCTTTTGCATCATTTACGTTATCAGCTTTTTCGAGCAAATATCTGACAATAAATACCGAGTTAAATCCCGGCCTTATATCTTCAAGTTTAGTTCCGACAAAAGTCATTGCAACAGTTAAACCTTTTTCGTTTATGCCTTCCTCTCCATTGATAAATGATGATGTAGTAATATTAAATTTATTATTCCCGGTTATTTTATATATTTCACTTTTTGAACCGTTTTTTAGGTATGGAGGCAAATCATTATTTCTTCCATAATAAACATGATTATTATAATTTATTGCAAAAGCAGTACAACCTCTTATTTCTATGGGAAAATTATCTTCTAAGTTGTACATACAGCATCCCATAGCTAAAAGCCACGATGCAAATTTATAATAATCAATTCCTAACGTATCTGTAATACCTTTTATTTCGTCACATACTTCTTTAAAGTGTTCTTTCAAGAGCTTTTCACTCTCTTTTCCATGGTTCATTTGAAAGTCATCCATATTAAGCGGAAACACAATATTGCACTTTTTGAATATGTTTCCTCTTTTAACACCGATTTCGTAATGATTTCCTTTAAATCTTAAATGGTACATTATTTCAACTCACTTTCAAATTGGAATTTATCAATATCTCTCGCCGTACAATTCTTTAGCTTGTTCGGTATGTTTCTTCACGAACACCGTTTTAGCATTTGTATAAGCATCTCGGTTATGTTCGTATTCTTTCCATAATGAGAGTTTTAATTTCTCATATTCTTTTGCTATATCGGGAAACTCGTTAAGATAATCCCTGAAATACAATTCATCATTATCGCCCGTATATCTTAAATGCAAATGTAACACTCTCTCGGCAAAACCGCTCTCTGTGTACCCTTTGTTAAAGGACAAGCCTTTATCGCTTTCCGACATACAAATATATCCGTTGTTAATAACCAAATCTTTATAATCAAACAGATTGCTTTCTTTGGGAATCTCCACGAGAATATCAATAATGGGCTTTGCCCAAATGGAAGAAATCGCCGTATTTCCTATATGACTTATCCTTTGGGCTTGCGGAAGAACCTTCTTTAACAGGGCTTCTTCTTCCAAATACCATTGTTCCCAACACTCCTGATGTGCTGTTAAAATGATAGGAAACAACTGCCACAGTTCTTCCAAAGTCATTTCCGATAATCGCTTTACCATCATTTTCTCCATCAAATTCTTATTTGTCGGTGAGTTAATTATGTCATACTTCGCTTGAAAATGCTAACTTGTATTTTGGCAGTACAACTTTTATAAACACAAAGACATTAACTATCAATATAAGTCCATATAAAATTCGGGCAACGACTTCCGGAACGAGCAGCTTGATACCGTTCATATCTCCGCCACCAAAAAATCCGCAAAGGGCACTTAAATAAAGCGGATCTATCAATAACATTGCAATTGTAATATAGTATAAGCACGCTTTTATTGCTTTTGATGAAATGCCCCTTATTTTATCTATCAATGCAATCAGTATATATGCCGCCAGTAAGGTCGTAATAGATCCCAACAGGCAGAATACACCAATCTGTGTTTGCGTCAGCTTTTCAGCATATATATCAATTTGCATTCCCAACCCCATAAAGTTAAGCTGCTTAAAAGCACCTATAAATAGGGCGTATATCATGTGTGCGCCTTCGTGTATCAGATAATATGCAATGACGGCTGAGAGCAATCCAACATATTGTCTTACTCGTTTGTTCATTCGATTTACCTCATTAAATTTGTTTATCCAATAATAGCCTATTTAAATCAGCCCATTGATCTCTTGAAATTGCAAACACCTTCGTAATTTCATTTTCGTCATCTTGATATTCATCAACTTGTTTGCATCCATAAGAAATCGCAGTTTTTACTGATGGCTCATTGGTGTACTTCATATAAGAATAGACGATCTGAAACGGCGTGTTGTTAAACGTCCAATCCCTGACTGCAATTGCCGCTTCTTTGGCGTATCCGTTTCTTTGCTTATTGGCTCTTATATGGTATCCGATTTCAGGCTTAATCCGACCGTCTATGAGCTGCAGGGTTAAACCGCAATCACCTATCATTTCTCCTGTTTCTTTCAAACATACTGCCCACAGTCCAAATCCAAATATCCGATATCGTTCTATATTTCTTTGTATCCAGTTTCTTACCCTGCCTTCATCAAAAATATAGGGATAGTGTTGCATAATATCCGAATCAGCCAACACTTCATATAGCGCATCGTAATCACTTTCCATCATTTCTCGCAGGGACAGACGTTCTGTTTCAATAATCATCATTTTCCTCCCACAGATTCTGTCAGTTTCGCCATCGCATCAATAAGAATTTCCATTTCATCATCCGATACAACACTAAAAATTTCTTTTACACTTTCCGATGATCCCACCTTATTGTCGGCAAGAAAGACTTTGGCTTTATCCGTTAAAAAAAGTCTTTGCTTACGCCGATCATTCTCGTCTTGTTGCGAAACAATATAGCCGTCCTGTAAGAGTTTTGCGGATAGTTTATTGGCATTTTGATGTGTGCAGCCTAAAAAATCAGCCATATCTTTTATGGAAGGAGCCTCTTTGAAAAGTGTTACGCCATTTAGGAAAAACATCTGTTGCCAACTTAATTCTTTAAAAAAAGCGTTTGCCGCTGATTGATAGCGATTGACAAAGCGGCTCATCAAGGCAATTAGAACAAAAGGGGGAGCAAAATCCTCATAGCTGACTTTTTCTCCAAAAAGATTTTGTTTCATTACTTAACCTCCAATATACAACTTGTTGCGCATTTACATTATACAACAAGTTGCACATTTTGTCAATATCTTATGGTATAAAAAAGGCAACAAACTTGAACTATTCACATTTTTGTGATATAATATCCTTACAAGCTTCGGCTTGAATATTTTTATCGGAGTGTGCTTTTTGAAAAACACCACCACCTTGGAGATTGTACTGTAAACGAGAGGTTTGCAAATACATTCTCGGCATTCCTCTCGTGCCTGAGCGTCAACAGATATGAAAGGATTAAAAATGAATAATTTGACGATACGTTTAGAAACCGAAAAAGATTACAGAGCAGTAGAAGAGCTTACTCGCGAGGCATTTTGGAACGTCTACAAGCCGGGCGCAGACGAGCATTATTACGTACATATGATGCGGAATCATCACGACTTCATCCCCGAGCTTGCGTTCGTGCTTGAGCTTGACGGCAGAATTGTCGGCAACATCATGTACACGAAGGCGTGGCTTGAGGACGAGCACGGTGTGCGAAAGGAGATACTTTCCTTCGGGCCGCTTTGCGTTGCTCCCGAATATCAGAGGCAAAAGCTCGGCAAAATGCTGATTGAGCATTCCTTTGAGGTAGCACGTAAAATGGGTTACGATGTGAACATCAACTTCGGCAATCCGGGCAACTATGTCAGCCGTGGATTTGTAAGTTGCAAAAAGAAGAACGTGAGCTTTGTCAGAGAAGGCAACTTTCCGACGGCTTTACTTGTGGCAGAGCTTGTCCCGAACGCGCTTGACGGTAGGAAGTGGATGTATATCCCCTCCACCGCCGCCGACTGCTGCGAGGACACCGCCGCTGTCGCGGCATTCGATTCTACCTTCCCACCGAAAGAAAAGAAGTGGATGCCGAGTCAAGAGGAATTCTATATCTATAGGCATTCTTCGGTAGTCAGATAAACGTAAAAACGCCGCTGAGGTTTCGTGAGATTCCTCAGCGGTTGTTCTTTATTTGGTTAAAGTTTCAATAGCAATTTGCATCCCGAGTTTGAAAGCGTATTCGAAGATGGCTGCTTCGGCAAGGCTTACGTACTCGTCCCAGCAGTCGTGGAACTTTTCGAAGATCTCCTTCTGCTGGTCGGTGAAGGTCTTTGCCAAGTCCTCATGATGCCTTGCCATATATCCGAGTAGCTCCTTCATCTCCTTCGAGTTGTTTCTGCTGTCCTCTTGCGGAATAATGTTTCCGTGCCATAGCTCTTTTATCATACTTTTCATATGTTGCACCTCCTGTTAGCACAACAACATACCACAGAAGAGAGAAGAAGTCCAGCACTTTTTCGAAAATAAATCTAACTTTTTTCGCCGGGCGTTTTCTTTGCTTACAGCGATGCAAATTTTGCGTTTCGAGGAAAGGCGGTTGACTATTCTGTGAAAGTATGGTATACTAACGGCAGAAGAAAAAACTCGACACGGGGTGAACTGTTTAGTCGCCTGACGGTACGAGTTGCGAATATATTGCTTGGTTTTGCGGTTGGAGATTTCGTCTTGACCACACCTTTGACCATCTACGGCTTTGGACTACGTGGAAACAGTGCTTACAAGAGCATCGGAAAGCATCGTTTTCGGACTAAAAAGCACCAAAAAGTCAACAAAAGTAGTCAAAAAACGATGGCGTATTTGTTCGGGACCAAGAGGCCGGAGGTTCGAATCCTCTCACTCCGACCAAAATCGACAAGATTCGACAGAGTCTTGTCGATTTATCTTTTACATATGAAATCCGAACCCTTTACGAATTTGTAATGAGTTCGGATTTTATATTATGAGAAAAATCTATTTATGTTTTTAAATGAAAAATAAGCGTAAACTCCAAAGAGAATCAATGCCGAAACTAAAGAAACAATAAAAAAGCTGCTTGTAACAAAGCTTCGTATTTTATCAATAACGAACAAAATATTACTTCTTGTGTAAGTCTCCTTACAAATCAATTGCGTTTTCCCAAGAATATAATCTCCTTTGTATCTTACAATCAACTCACCGAATTCGTCTCCTGAATTTATTGGTGCATCATATGACTCATTATAGATAATTTTTTCATAGGTTATATCCTTGTGAGCATCAAGATTTTCAGGAAGCAAAAAGGAAATTTCGTTTTCAGGATAAAGAGAAATATGTTCTGTGTCAGTACATAGTCTTAGCGGTACCTCATGAACAATTGAATCTGACGACAAAATCTCTTTATATGTCAAGGAAGCATAACAGGTATCAAATAATTTTTTCGCATCAACGTAAGCATAATTTGTTTCATCATTCTTGAAAACAGGGGAGTCCATGATAACGCATACATAACGTATCTCATTCCTTAACACCGAGGTAACAAGACAATTGCCTGCTTGTGGCGTTCCACCGGAATTTAACCCATACGCATTTTTATAATAGTATTCATATGAGGCACTTCTTGAAATAAAATAATTTCTGTTGTATTTCAATCTGTAATTGTCCGGATCATTTTGAGGAGCGAAGGAATATGAGGCTAAATTAGAAAAGTCAGAAAGAACTTCAATATTGTATGCATACAGTGATATCTTCATTATATCTCTTGCAGTTGTATGCATATTATCGTCATGAATTCCTGTCACATTTGTAAAATTGGTATTTGTACACCCAAGCTCTTTTGCTTTATCATTCATTAATTTTAAAAAGGCAGCCTTGTCACCACCGGACACGTATTCAGCGAGCTGATTTGCTGCATCATTGGAACCACAAATCATTACTGCCTTCAATAATTCCTCTGCAGAATAAATATCTCCTATTTGTAACCCAAGCTTTGCACCGGTTGACTCATTTACAACCTTTCGTGTTACTTCAATAGGAACAGATAAATCTTCAATATTTTCGTATGCAATTATCGCTGTCATTATTTTTACGGTTGATGTCGGAGATACAAGCTTATCTGCATCCTTTTCATATATTACTAGTCCTGTTTCGGGATTTATCAGGAGAATACTGCCACTTGTCGTTTGTGGTATTTCGATGCCGCTATATTCCGATAAGGTTTTATTTGCTAAATATTGTTCCTTAAATGTCTCGTTTGCAAGTACATTTACCGACAACATTGATACCAATATTGCCACTATAAGAACTTTAATTGTTTTCGTGATTATTCTCATTTTTTCACCATTTATAAATTTTTAAAATACTTTCTTGCAAATTTTTCATCTTCTGACAGCTGTACCTTTAATTCTTCAATACCATTGAATTTAATTTCATTTCTGAATTTTTTGATTAGATTAACTCTAATTCCCTTGTCATAAGCATCTGCGTTATAATCAAGCACATAGGTTTCACAATTTACACATGAATTATTAATCTTGTCAGTTGTGGGCCTGATTCCTATATTTGATATTGAATTATATTCTTTCCCCTCAATAATTGTTGTGGTAAGATAGACTCCGAATTCCGGTGTTAGCTTATTTTCTTCTATTGAAATGTTCAGAGTCGGAAATCCGAGAGTTCTTCCAAGTCGCTTTCCGTGAACAACTCTTCCGGAAAAGGAGTAATTTCTGCCTAGCATATCATTACATAATTCTATATTACCAGTTGTTAGCGCACCTCTTATTTCGGTTGAGGAAACAATTTTGTTGTCAATAGTTGTAAAGGGAAGTATATTGACTTTAACGCCATATTTTGATAATTCCTCTTTTAAGATACTCGTGTTTCCAGCTCCGTTTTTACCAAAGTGATAGTTCTCGCCACAAAAAACCTGAGCTGCACCGAGTGTGTCAACTAAAATTTCCTTACAAAATTCCTCAGGACTTAAATTTTTAACCCTTCTGAAATCATCAAAAATAAGTGTATTAACTCCCAAATTGTCGAGCAACTCGGATTTTTCATCATTTGTCGTTAAAAGTGGCTTTGCAACACCCAAAATCACTGAAGGATGACAGGCAAATGTATAGACGCAGGAAACCAAATTATGCTTTCTTGCCTCGTTTACTGTTGCTTTGATTATACTTTGGTGTCCGATATGGACTCCGTCGAAATTTCCAAGAGCAATGTAAGTGTTGTTTTTTTCGTATGATATTTTACCGTTAGCGTATATAATTTCCATATTTTTTTCCTTGTTTTTCTGTTAATAATATGATACTCTAAAGAGCAAAATTTGTCAAGGGCGAATTTTATAGTTTTATATTAAATTTTTATCAAAAGCCTTGACTTTTTTATATTATTTGTGTAAAATATTAATAGTTAATTTTAATACATATTGGAGGCTCTGATGAATAAGATTACAAAAGGCATTTTATGTTTGGTTTTGTGTATTCCACTTATTGTTGCAGTAATTTTCAGCATGGTTGATAACTCAATAAGCCCAAACATAAAAAATGAACTTGTTAAAGTGTCCGTTTCCTCTGCTGACGGAAAAAGCTATGATTTTATTGATGCCGATACAATAGATTTCTATAATGGAGTAATAGAAAGAAGTGTAAAGCTTTCTACCTCTCAGACACCTGAAAACTCTGTTTCCTTTGATGTCAGTTATTCAGGTTCTGATAGCGAAAAAACTTATACCTTCTTTATGAATTCTCTCGATACATCTACTTGTGTATATAAAAACATCGACGGTGAGATGTTTCTTTTGACAAATGATGATGCATATCAACTGCTTCTTCGTAATGAATTTTCATCTGCGTATCCGGAGAGCAAAATTTCAAGCATCTATTTTTCTCTGAACGACAAGTATGTTTCACCGATTTCATATGATTATAGGTTTAAGAAGGTCAATGGCGAATTTTCTTCGGAGCTTCTCGAAGATAGCGGAAGCCCTCGTGAACGGGTTTCCTTCCTTAATGATATGCTGTTTACTCTCAATTTTGACAACAACCCGGACTACATCCTTTTAAAGTGTGAAAAAGATGGTCAGGTTGTTTATTCAGGCGAGCCGAGTGGTCTTTCTACTGCTGTTTCCTACGATCAGGATACAATACTTAATGCTACTGTTGAAGCTAAATGGTACGAAGCAGAGGGTGTCTCAAGTTTCGGGCAGGCAAAATATGAATTTGAGCTTCTTTATGATGTTCCTGCCTCCTTCAGCCTCGTGAATAAGAGCCTCAAGCAGGGTGAATTTACTATTATTCGTGTTACAAACGGAAATGATGACGAGGTTATTACTGCTTCATCCGATATGATGCAAAGAGATACGTCTGTATTCTCGAACGGCGGGGAAAAGTACATATATATACCAATAAAGCCCGATGCAGAAGTTGGCGAACATACAATAAACATCAATGCTTTTTCAGGTCCTGCAACACTGAAATTTAATGTTAAAAAGGCAACCTTTGATACTGAAAACGCAAATTACCGGGCTGAAGTTATTGTAATGAATACAACTAAGGCGAAGGATGACTTTAATTTGCTCATGGACAGCTTGCTTGAAAAGGGTAGCAATGAAATGCTTTGGGACGGTAAATTCGTAAATCCCGTAAATGATGGAAAAATCGTTTGTAACTTCGGTTCTACATTGAATATTACAGGTGTTGAAAGTAAAATAGTCGAAGGAATGTACATTTCAAAAGATAATGGTGCTGACATCGTGGCTTCAAACAATGGCGTTGTTCTTTATGCCGGCGCTAACGATTATGCTGGTAATATGATTGTCATTGACCACGGACTTGGTCTGTATTCATACTATTTCAATCTTGGAGAAATCAAGTGCGAGACAGGTGATTCTGTTACAAAAGGCTCGACGATTGCTAAAATCGGTACATCCGGTGTTACTGCATTTAATGATACTCTCTATTATGCAAATGCGATAAACGGATGCTTCATTAATCCGGCTACTCAATTTAAATATGGCGTTACATTCTAAATTAATTCTATACTAAAAGACAACGGGGGATTGACAAATTTCAATCTCCCGTGTTTTCTTACTTGTTTTCTTCACTTAATATTTGCTTTAACTCTTCCATAAAGGTATTAATATCTTTGAATTGCTTATATACCGATGCATATCTTACATATGCTACATCATCTAAAACCTTAAGCTTTTTCATAACGAGCTCTCCGATTTCTGTAGACGGTATTTCAACACGCATTGTACTCTGAAGTGTCTGCTCGATGTCGCTTGCAGCCTTTTCAATTTCAGTAATTGGAACCGGTCTTTTTTCGCAGGCTTTAATCATCCCGTCAAGAAGCTTGCGCTTATCAAACTTTTCTCTGGTTTTGTTCTTCTTTATAACGGAAAAGGTTATGTATTCAATAGTCTCGAAGGTTGTAAATCTCTTCTGACATTGCATACACTCACGACGTCTTCTGATGGATGAGCTGTCATTGTTTGGTCTTGAATCGAGAACCTTGCTTTCAGTATAACCACAGGAAGGACATTTCATAGTTAATTTCCTTTCGCAATATAAATTGTGTTATTTAGTTCATTATACAACAAAATGTTGTATAAGTAAACAGTAAATTATTAATTTTTTAAGGAGAATTAAAATGTTTATCAAAAAAATCAAAGCGATTAACAAATCAGTTACTTTTTTCAAAATTTCTACATTTGTAATATTAAACTACATAGTAGCATTTTTATTACATATTTCCGACAAATCAAAAAATGAAATATATTCACAGCTTTTCTTTGACAGAGCTGTTCTTATATTTGAAAATATTATCTGTACCGTTACTCTCGTTGTCGTATTTTCGATAATTCTGAATCTTTTAGAAAAAGGAAAAATTAAATAAAGTCTGATTTGTAAGAAAATTTAAGTTCCAAGAGCAAAATGCCCTTGGAACTAATTATTATAAGTATTTAATTAAGATACTTCTTGAGAGGCTCAGGAATGTGGTCTACCTCAGTTGATGCAGTCATTACAAGATTGATATTATTCTTTTCGAGAATAGGGGTAAGTACCTGTACGAATGTTACAAAGCCTTCAATTTTTGATTCAGGAGCTATCTTATAAATTGAATCAATAAAGATATCTGTAACATCATAGTTTGTTGCAAGCATTCCACAGATAAAACCATATAATTTCTTCCATGTATCTATACCGTAAGCATCAACATCAACAAGTCTTGCCTTATGTGTTATCTCGTGAATGAGCTTATCACCCTTTTCGATACAAATAACATTTCCGTTTGATGAAGAAGTTGCTGCATTAACCATTTCAATCAGGTTTTTTGTTTTTCCCGAACCCTTGAGTCCTGCAAAAATTTTAATCATAGTGTATACCTCCGTTGTGAAAGATTGAAATAGGAGACTAAACTAAATCTCTTATCTGACTATATTATACTATACTTTTGTCGCTTTGTCAACACTTTTTTGTGCGTAATCTTCTAATTTTGATAATAACAAATACTTTTTTAATATAACATGAAAACAATTTTTCATTAAAGCAAAATCACCTGTAAAAGCAGATTTTACAGGTGATTACATTTAAATTTTACATTCTCGCTTCAAGCTCTTTTTTTCTCTTTTCGTTTTCCTCGCCGGGCTTTCCGAGAAGAGCAAACATATTCTTCTTGTATGATTCAACTCCGGGCTGATTGAAAGGATTTACTCCGAGTATATAACCTGATACAGCACATGCAAGTTCAAAGAAATATACCATATATCCGTAATCCTCTTCGTTTCTTGAAGGAATGCTGAGGATTATATTCGGAACCTCACCGTCAATGTGTGCAAGGAGTGTTCCTTTAAACGCCTTTTCGCAAACAAACTGCAAGGATTTACCCGAGAGGAAATTCAATTTGTCAATATTGTTTTCGTCGTTTGGAATAATAATTTCGTCGTTTGACTTCTCGATATCTATTACGGTTTCAAAGATATTTCGCTGGCCCTCCTGAACAATCTGACCAAGAGAATGAAGGTCTGTCGAGTATATAACAGAAGCAGGGAAAATACCTTTTCCGTCTTTTCCTTCCGATTCGCCAAATAATTGCTTCCACCATTCATTCATATACATAAATGCCGGTTCATATGAAGCCATAATTTCAATAGCTTTTCCTTTGCGAAGAAGTGCGTTTCTTAAAACTGCATATTTATATGCTGCATTTTTCTCAATATCACATATCTTCAGTTCATTTGCAGCCTTCAGTGCTCCATTCATAATTTTATCGATATCACAACCGGCAACTGCAATTGGAAGAAGTCCACAAGCAGTAAGCACAGAGTATCTGCCACCGACATTATCAGGTATTATGAAGGTCTCATAACCTTCTTTGTCTGAAAATTCTCTCAGAGTGCCTTTTTCCTTGTCGGTTGTCGCATAAATTCTTTTAGCAGCGCCCTCTTTTCCGTACTTTTTTTCGAGCATTTCACGTAAGATTCTGAAAGCTATGGCGGGTTCGGTTGTAGTACCCGATTTTGATATTATATTAACAGAAAAATCTCTGTCGCCAATAATTTTTAACAGCTCACAAAGAGAAGAGGAGCTCATAGAATTTCCTGCAAAATAAATTTCGGGTGTATCCTTTGCAAAAGAATTGTACATTGGTGATTTTATAAATTCAATAGCAGCTCTGGCTCCGAGATATGAACCGCCAATACCAATTACAACTAAAACCTTTGAATCTTTTTTTATTCTTTCTGCCGCAAATTTTATACGCTCAAATTCAGCCTTATCATAATTTGACGGCAGGTCGTACCAACCCAGAAAATCATTGCCTGGTCCTGATTTACTTATGATTTTATTGTGTGCGTCTAAAAGTTCAGGAAGAATTGCGTTAATATCATCCTTAGAAATAAAATTGTCACAAAATTTAGAATTGCATCTAATAGCCATATTATTAACCACCCGAAATTGAATATATTGTCTGTATACATTGGCACACCTTATTGACCAACTTCCTTTTATTTTTTTATTATTAAATTTTTGAAAATTTTATTTAGCAGGTCAAGATAATTCGTTTTTTCACAGCTTTCCTTTGCGGTAATTTCAGCGACACCAAGCTTTTCGCCGTTTATACTGTATATTATTTCTCCTACCTTGTCACCTGCAGCTACAGGAGCATGTAATTTTTCAGGTAAAACTACTTCTTCCTGTACATTTGCAGTTTTATTTTTTGTCAAAAGAAAACTACAGGGCTCATATCCGATTTTTACAGATTCAAGCTTTCCTCCTATAATCGGTAAATCTTCAAGTTCATTTACCTTTGTTGTATAGTTGGCGAAATTGGAAAAACCATAATCAAGAAGTTTTCTCGCATCCTCGAACCTTTCATCAGAGGTTTTACACTTCATTACTGTCGCAATAAGACTAAGATTATCTCTCGAAGCCGTCGCCGAGAGACAATACAAGGCACTTGCAGTAAAACCGGTTTTCATACCTGTTGCACCTTTGTAGAATCTTATAAGCTTATTTGTGTTTGAAAGCCCCATCTCGCCGTTCCTGAGTGAATCCATCCATATTGTCGTATAATTGAATATTGTATCATATTTATATAATTCTCTTGTCATAAGAGCAATATCATACGCACTTGTAAAATGACCTTCCTCGGGAAGTCCCGTTGAATTTTTAAAACAGGTATCAGCCATTCCAAGCTCCTGAGCTTTCTTATTCATCAATGCTACAAAGGCTTCTTCACTTCCTGCCAGATGCTCAGCCATAGCAACCGTACAGTCGTTTGCTGATACCACAACGATTGCCTTTAGCATTTCATCAACAGTTAATTCCTCACCAAATTCAAGCCAGATTTGAGAGCCTCCCATTTGTGATGCTTTTAAGCTTCCGGAGACTTTAGTGTCAAGACTAATTGCACCATTTTCAAGCGCCTCCATAATAAGCAATAGTGTCATTACCTTTGTTACAGATGCAGGCTCAAGTCTTTCGTGTGAATTATTTTCATATAATACTTCTCCTGTAGCATAATCCATAAGACACGCAGAACCGCCCTTCAGACCTAAATCAACAATGTTTCCTATCGTCTCTATTTCACTGTAGAGTCTTGCGTTTGCGTTTATATTAAATAACAATGCTGCAACAATTATCGGTACTAATATTTTTTTAAGATTGAATTTCATATTTAAACCTCACACTTTTAATTTTAATAAAATTATATGCAAATTTATTTAAAATAAACTATTTTTGTAAAACTATCAAAAATTCCCTTAGAATTTGTGTATTTAAAAATATTTTTTAGAAATAATATTATTGCACAACAAGTGCAAAAGAAAGGAAAAAGCATATGAAAAAATATATGACAATCTTTATTCTCACACTTGCTGTTTCTCTGTCAACATTCCTTACCTCATGTGGTGGCACAGACGCCTCAACAAATAACGGAAGTGACACCGGTGTAAATGGTAATAACGGAGGAGTGGCAAGCGATGTCAACAGAGCTATCGATGATACCATGGATGATTTCGGAAACGAAAATGTCGATGAATATCAGGGTAATAGAATCGATAACTGGGAAACTAACGACACGGCTGATAATGATTATTCAAACAACGCTGACATGAGCTATGATTCAAATGGTGTTACGGAAGGCTCAACATTAAATTTCTAACATTTTTAATAACGTCCGTCCTGTAAAAGGAGGGCGTTATAATTTTATTTATTAAGTCCTTAAAATGTTGACAATTGAAGAAAGATATGGTAAAATACAGGTGAAATAATTTTTAATTGGGTGATATAAATGAAAATAGTTGTAATTGATGGACAAGGTGGGGGAGTCGGAAAACAGGTAATAGCTTCAATCAGAGCAAATTTACCGAAGCTTGAAATAACTGCAATAGGCACAAACAGCGCAGCGACCGCCGCCATGCTGAAGGCAGGTGCTACTAATGCCGCAACAGGAGAAAATGCAGTTGTAGTCGCCTGCAGAAGCGCCGATGCTATTATTGGTCCTGTTGGTATTACAATTGCTGATGCACTCCTTGGTGAGATTACTCCTACAATGGCTGTTGCAGTCGGACAGAGTACTGCTGAAAAGTTATTATTCCCGATAAATCACTGCAATAATATTGTTTTAGGGGTCTCTGATTTAACAATCAAAAATCTTGTTGATGAAATGATAAAAGAGCTTAAAAAAATGGTGTAAGCTATTGACAAGTAATGCAATTTATGCTATACTTTATACATTCGTCGGTATGAAATCGACATTGCAGCCTGAAGTGTTGCTTAATTTGTCTTTTTAATAATAAAGAATTATGTATGTGTACTATGAAGGTATATGATTTTCAGGAGAAAATCGTATGCCTTTTTATATTTTCGGAGGTTAAAATGAATTTAGAAGATTTTTTCAAAGAAAATCCTAAAGTCGCAGTTGCATTCTCCGGCGGTGTTGATTCTGCTTACCTTTTATATGCTGCGAGTAAATATGCAAAAGAAGTACGAGCATATTATGTAAAATCGGATTTTCAACCACAATTTGAGCTTGATGATGCAACAAGACTTGCAAATGAGCTCTGTGCTGAAATGACGGTTATTTCGCTGGATGTATTATCTTGCGATTCAATTGTAAAAAACCCAAGTAACAGATGCTATTTTTGTAAAAAAATGATTTTCAATACAATTTATAAAGCAGCAGCTGAGGATGGATTCGAAATATTGCTTGACGGTACCAATGCTTCGGATGTTGAGGCAGACAGACCCGGAATGAAAGCATTACGTGAGCTTCAGGTGCGTTCTCCTCTTCGTGAATGTGGTCTTACAAAAGCTCAAATTCGTGAGCTTTCAAAAGAAGCTGGCCTCTTTACCTGGGATAAACCCTCATATTCTTGTCTTGCTACGAGAATTACAACTAACGAGGAAATTACAAAGATAAAGCTAGAAGCCATTGAAAAATCGGAAAACTTCCTTTTTAAATTGGGTTTTTCTGATTTTCGTGTACGGATGAATGCTGATAATGCAAGACTGCAAATTCGAAATGAGCAAATTCCTCTTTTAGTTCAGAACCGTGAAGAAATTTTAGAGGAATTCAAAAAATATTTTTCAGGTGTATTTCTTGATCTGGAGGTTAGAAAATGAATACAGACATAAAAAAAACATTAGAGGCGCTAAAAAACGGAGAGCTTTCTGTAGATGAAGCTCTGCTTGCGATAAAAAAACAACCCTTTGAGGATATAGGCTATGCTAAGGTTGATTTTCACAGAAATATTCGACAAGGAGCTGCCGAGGTAATTTACGGTGCAGGTAAAACTGCACAGCAGATGATTGGAATTGTCGAAAGAATGCTTGAAAACGGCCAGAAAACAATTCTGATTACCAGACTTTCACCTGAATCAGCTGAAATTATCGGTAAGAAATTTACGTTGGACTATCGTAACGATGCAAAGATTGGCATTATTGGTGATATGCCGAAACCATATGGAATTGGAAAAATAGTTGTAGCTACCGGTGGTACCTCGGATATTCCTGTAGCCGAGGAAGCTGCACTTACTGCCGAGGCGCACGGAAACGAGGTTGTACGTCTTTATGATGTTGGCGTTGCAGGACTTCACAGACTTCTTAAATATATGGACGAAATCATGAGCGCAACTGTAATTATCGCGATAGCCGGAATGGAGGGTGCACTTGCAAGCGTTATCGGAGGACTTGCAGATTGTCCGGTTATTGCCGTTCCGACAAGCGTAGGTTACGGCGCATCCTTTGGAGGAGTATCTGCTCTTTTATCAATGTTGAACTCCTGCGCAAGCGGTGTTTCTGTAGTTAATATTGATAATGGCTTTGGTGCCGGTTATCTTGCAAGTATGATTAACCATATGGAGGTAAAGAAATGAGGACTTTATATATCGATTGTGGTATGGGGGCTGCAGGCGATATGCTGACAGGAGCATTGCTTGAGCTTTTTGACAATCCTGAAGATGTTATTTCAGAATTAAATAATATTGGAATCCCGAAAGTTAAATTTGAAAGTGAAAAATCAGTAAAATGTGGTATTACCGGTACTCATATTTCTGTGTCGGTAGACGGCAAAGAAGAAGAAAGCTCTGATTTTAACCATGAACATAATCATTCACACGGTCACGAGCATTCACACACTCATAATCACACTCACGGACATAGTCATGAGCATAATAATTCCATTATGGGGGGGATTGGGCATTTAATCAGTCATCTTCATAAACATAACCATTCACATGATGACGAAAGTGCACACAGTCACACTCATAGTCACAATAGTCTTGCAGATATTGAACACATAGTAAGAGGACACCTACCTGTTTCTGAAAAGGTAAAAAATGATATAATGTCAATATATGAGCTTATAGCTGAGGCTGAAAGTCACGCTCACGGAGTGCCTGTATCAGAAATTCACTTCCATGAAGTCGGAACACTTGATGCCGTTGCAGATATTACAGCTGTATGTGTTTTGATGGAAAAAATTGCACCTGAACAGATTATAGTTTCTCCCGTTCATGTCGGAAGCGGGAAAGTAAAATGCGCCCACGGAATATTGCCTGTGCCTGCCCCTGCAACAGCGCATATACTCCGTGATGTACCGATTTACGGTGGAAGTATTAAGGGTGAATTGTGTACTCCGACCGGTGCTGCAATTCTCAAGCATTTTGCCACAAGCTTTTCTGATATGCCGGTTATGAAAACTCAATCTATTGGTTATGGTATGGGAAAAAAGGATTTTGAAGTAGCAAACTGCGTAAGAATTCTTCTTGGTGAAACTAATGAGCTCGGTGATTCTGTTCTTGAACTTTCTTGTAACATTGATGATATGACCTCTGAAGCCGTAGGCTTTGCAATCGAAAGACTGTTTTCAACAGGTGCTCTTGATGTTTATACCGTACCGATTGGCATGAAAAAGTCAAGACCCGGAATTCTTCTATCCGTTATGTGTGAGGTCGCGGACAGAGAGATTATTCTTGAGGCAATATTCAAGCATACTACAACGCTTGGCATTCGTGAAAAAATTTGTAAACGTTACATTCTAAACCGTGAAATCCAAGCCGAGAACACAAAATACGGAATGGTACATAAAAAAGTTTCAAAAGGCTACGGGGTTGTGCGTGAAAAATATGAGTATGAAGATATTGCTGAAATTGCCCGACGCGAAAATAAGTCATTTTCTGAAGTTATGAAAGATATCAAGCAATAATATTTGTAATCGAAAGGAAAATATAATGTACAGTTTTTTAAAAAAAATTTCAATATTTTTAGTAATGTTATTTTTTACTTTTATTATTGTTTCCTGCGACAATGTTGAAGATACTACTTCTACCTTAGTTTATGGCAGTGCCGATTATACTTCAATTAACCCTATAATGAACGAACATTGCGAAATTCAGCACCTTTTGTTCGACGGACTTATGGATCGTGACAATGACGGAAATCTTATTTACTCACTTGCTCAGAGTCATACCTACAACGAGGAAACATTAACATATAATTTTGAACTTCGTAACGATGTTCTCTGGCATGACGGCGAAAAATTTACAGCACAGGATGTAAAATTCACAATTGAAGCAATTATGAATCCCGATAACGGTTCTGAAAATATGCCAAATTACGAGGAAATTTCTGAAATACAGATTATTAATGATTATAAAATTTCTTTTGTACTGTCTGAGCCTAATGCCGCGTTCCTTGATTACATGACAATGTCAATTCTTCCGCATCACTTGCTCGATGGTGAAGATATGTGGGAATCCGACTATTTCAGAAATCCTGTCGGCACAGGTCCGTATAAGCTTTATAAATGGGATATAGGTCAAAATATCATTATGGATAAAAATGACGAATATTTCCTATCGGTTCCGAAAATAGACAGGATTGTATTTAAAATTGTCAACGACGACAGCATAAGAGCAATGCTTCTTAAAGCCGGCGAGCTTGACATAGCACAGATAACCCCAAAGGACTATAGTATTTTTGATGGTAATGAGAATTTTGCTATCTATGAAATGAAAACCTCAGATTATCGCGGAATACTTTATAATTTTAATAATGAATTCTGGCAAATAAATGCTGATATTATTCCGGCTATAAATTACGCAATTGACAGACAAGCGATTCTTGACGCAGTTCTGCTTGGCAAGGGCGAGGTTGCTTATAGTCCGCTTCAGCGAAATATTTATAACAATGAAAATGTAGAACGTTACGATTATAATCCCGGAAAATCAATTGAAATACTAAACAATCTTGGGTGTATCAAGGATAGCGATGGACATTGGATCAGGGACGGCAAGAAATTAAGCTTTACTATTAACGCAACGCCGGGTGATCGTGTACGCATTGATATGGCTCAGATTGCAGCACAACAGCTTCGAGACATAGGATTCGATGTGCAGGCAAATGTTCCTGCCAACGGAATCGACTGGGGAAATCAGGAATGCTGCATAATCGGCTGGGGTTCGCCATTTGATGCTGATGACCATACCTATAAAGTATTCGGCACAAACAAGGGTGCTAACTATTCAGGTTATTCCAATGAGCTTGTTGATAAATATCTTACAGAAGCACGAAAAACGTCGGATAATGAAAGTCGTGCTCTGTCATATTCCGATTTTCAGTCAGAGCTTGCAAAATCGCCGGCGTATACTTTCTTCTGCTATATTGATGCAATTTATGTAGCCGACAAGAAAATTCTTGGAATCGATCCTGATATAATTCTCGGTCATCACGGTGTCGGAATTTTCAGAAATATATGCGACTGGGAAATAATTTATTAGTTTACTGATTTATTCTTAATGTGTATTGCACTTGACGGGTGGTGAGATTTTGAAAAAATTACTCGAGGTTAAAAATTTACATGTTAATATCAATTCCTCTCTTGGCATCGTTGAAGCAGTAAGAGATGTCAACTTTGATATAAATTCCGGTGAAATTCTTGCAATAGTAGGAGAGTCAGGCAGCGGAAAAAGTGTTTTATGTAAATCACTAATGAAATTATTACCAAAAAACGCAAATATCGATAAAGGAAATATAATTGTTGACGGGAAAGACATAACAAATTATTCTGAAAGAACAATGAATAAGCTTCGTGGAATATTTTTTTCAATGATATTTCAAAACCCTTCCACATCCTTAAATCCAACAATACCTGTTGGTGTACAATTAGCCAACGTAATCAGAATGCATAATAAAAATCTGTCCAAAAAAGAGGTTTACAATTATTCCATAGAGCTTATGAAGCTTGTCGAAATAGATAATCCTCAGGAAAAATACAACCTGTACCCACATCAGTTTTCAGGTGGAATGTGTCAGCGACTGGCAATAGCGATTGCTCTTTCGGGAAGTCCCAGGTTGCTGATTGCAGATGAACCTACAACTGCCCTTGATATTACAATACAAACTCAGATTCTTCTTCTTTTGAAGAATTTAAAAAATAGGTTGAATACTTCCATAATACTCGTTACTCACGATCTTTTGGTTGCCGAAAAAATTGCTGACAGGGTTGCAATTATGTATGCCGGAAAAATTATTGAGATAGGAAATACGCAGGAGATTTTCAGGTCACCCGTTCACCCGTATACTATCGGACTTATAAATGCAATACCGAAATTTAAAAATAGTAAAGAAAAGCTGTATACCATACCCGGTATGCCGCCATCTCTTATTAATCCTCCAAAAGGAGATGCTTTTGCTCAAAGAAACGTAAGTGCACTGAAAATTGATTACCTTGAGCATCCACCAATGTTTAAGGTAACAGATACGCACTTCTCTGCAACATGGCTACTCGATGAAAGGTATAAGCAATACCATGCAGGTAGGTTATATGACTGAACCAATAATTCAAATAAACAATCTTACTCATTACTTTAAAGTTAACAATAACGAACCTTTTAAAGTCCTGGATGATATTTCCTTCGACATTTATAAAGGTGAAATATTAGGACTTGTAGGTGAATCAGGCTCTGGTAAATCAACTCTTGCCCGTTGCCTTATGAATATATATACGCCCGCAAGCGGAAAAATCATCTATGATGGCATAGAAACGACAGATTGTAGGCAACGCAAAGCATTCAAAAGGCGTCTGCAAACTGAAAGACAAATTATTTTTCAGGATTCTGTATCGGCACTCAATCAACGAATGAAAATTGTTGACATTGTCAGCGAGCCTATGAGAATTCACAAAATTCAGCCACACGGTAATTCATATAATAACGAAGCCGAAATGCAACTTCGTTATGTTGGTATTGATGAAACAAATCTTTCAAAATTTCCTTACGAGCTTTCCGGAGGACAAAGACAAAGGGTTGCAATTGCACGTGCTCTTTCAACTAATCCAAAACTCCTTATCGCAGACGAACCCGTAGCTTCACTTGATGCTTCTGTTCAGGCTCAGATAATCAATTTATTTTCGCTTCTTAAAAACGAACACGGACTTTCGATACTGTTTATTGCTCATAATCTTGCAGTAGTTGAGTACCTGTGTGACAGAACAGGTGTTATGTACAAAGGAAGGCTTGTAGAGCTTGCACAAACCAATGTCTTATTCAACAATCCAATTCACCCATATACAAGAAAACTGATTGCTGCTTTTTCAGATTATCATGCAGATGTCAAATATACTGCTGCAGATGATTTTAATGAAAATACTGTTTCTAATTTTTCAAGCAAAATGACAGAAGCTGAACCGGGGCATTTTGTTCTGATATGAAAGGAGAATAACTGTGTATAATAAAAATAATCCATTTTTATATTACGTAATAAAGTTAATTACTTTCATAATCAGTGTCCTTTTGCTTTCAACGGCAGTTTTCTATATTTCAAGATTGACTCCAAGCGATCCGCTTATGGCTTATTATGGCGACAGACTTGAAAAAATGACTACCGAAGAAAAAGAAATCGCAAGAGAGAAGTTAGGTCTTAATGATAGTATACATGTACAATATTTCAACTGGTTTAAGAATGCAATAAAGGGCAATTTCGGTTTATCCTACAAATACAAACAGAACGTATTAAATGTTATCCTTCCCCGAATTCCGAATACTATTGTTCTTGGTGTTACAAGTTTTATTCTAATTTTTATTATCGCACTGTTTGTCGGAATATTTTGTGCATTATATGAGGATAGCTTTATAGACATATTGCTTAATAAGCTCGGAACCTTTTTAAGCTGTGTTCCCGAATTCTGGCTATCTTTGTTCTTAATTTTTATTTTTGGCGTTGCATTAAATCTACTGCCGGTAAGTGGAGCATATTCAATAGGCAAGGAAGCTGACATCCTTAACAGAATTTTACATTTAATTTTACCGATAACAGTTGTAATTACCGGTCATTTGTGGTATTATGCATATATCGTAAGAAACAAAATTATTGATGAATTCAGTTCGGACTATGTTCTTCTTGCGAAATCTTGTGGTGTTCCGAAAGGAAAGCTTGTATTTTCTCACATCCTTCGAAATATTTTTCCGTCATATATCAGCATTATGGCAATATCTGTTCCGCATATAATTGGTGGCACTTATATTGTTGAAACGGTTTTCAGTTACCCGGGAATCGGTACTCTTGCATTTGAAAGTGCGAAGATGTCAGATTACAACCTACTTATGCTTTTATGTATAATGACAGGAATTTGTGTTATTTTTTTCAGTATTGTAGGGCAGATAATAAACGAAAGACTGGATCCACGCTTAAAAGCTAAGGAAGCTGTAATAGTCGGGAAGGTAGAGGACCATGACAGATAAAGAATTGTTTAAGGTAGTTGGTATTCAAAAACAGGATACCGTACATCTGTTACCTATAAAAAACACTAAAAGGTTACCTGTTTTCTCAATAACAATTTTATCTCTGATTGTATTTCTTTGTCTGTTTTCTGAGCTTTTTATGAGTAATTCTCCCTCATTTCTGAATTTAGAAAAGTGTTTTATTGCACCCTGTCGTGAATTTATATTTGGTACCGATTCATTGGGAAGGGATATATTTTCCTGTATTCTGTATGGAGGCAGGATTTCACTGATGATTGGGGTAATATCAACTCTTATTTCAACCTTTATTGCAATAAGTTATGGTTCTATCTGTGGAGTTGCTTCCAAAACTGTTGATACTATACTCACACGAATTATGGAAATATTTTTTAGTGTTCCATCACTTCTTATTACAATTTTTGTTCAGGCAATTATCGGGGAAGTAAGTATTATTTCGATTTCAGTTGCCATTGGGATTGTTTCCTGGTGCGATATGGCTAAAATTATAAGGACCGAAGTGCAAAAAATATACAGAAGTGAGTTTGTAATTGCTTCAAGATGTGTGGGTGGTGGATTTTTTCATATTCTTATAAGACATCTTCTACCAAATTATATTTCCTCCATAACCTTTATGATAATTATGAATGTAAAAAACGCAATAATCGCTGAATCCACACTTAGCTTTATGGGAATAGGCCTGCCCATAGAAATTATTTCATGGGGAAGTATGCTTTCTCTTGCACAGGAGTCGTTGTTGACCGGTGCATGGTGGATTATAATAATACCGGGTGTTTTTATAGTATCGGTTATTATGTGTCTTACAAGTATTGCGAATTATTTAAAGAAAATTCTCATCGGTAAACAGAATAATATGTAAATTCGAGGTAATATGGCTATTTATAAGAAAAATGATGTATTAAATCTGACAATTGAAGATTTATGTGGTAACGGGAATGCCCTCGCACGAGATGAGCAGGGTTATGTGATATTCGTTAAAAATGGTGTAACAGGCGACAGAGCTAAGGCTAAAATTATAAAGGTTACGAAGAATTATTCTGTAGCAATAATTGATGAAATTATTGAAAAGTCGCCCTTGCGTATAGCAGAAGAATGCGAATTTTCTCAAAAATGTGGCGGTTGTATTTTTCAAAATATTTCATATGAGGCAGAGTGTGAATTCAAAAGGAAAACTATTGATAATGACATAAAGAGAATTGCAGGACTTGAGCTTCGTACGTCAGCATTTTATCCGTCAGACAGTATCTGCGAATACAGAAATAAGGCAAGTTATCCTGTTTCAACCGACGTTCAAGGGAAAATGATTTCAGGCTTTTATGCAAGAAATTCACATAGAATCTGTGAACACGATAAATGCCTTATTGGTAAGGATTATTTTGTAAAGGTGCGTGATTTTGTAATTGATTTCTGTAACAAAAATCACATTCCGGCGTATAGTGAGGAGACAGGGAAGGGGTTACTTCGTCACATCTATATAAGATGTACAGAAAATGACAAGTTTTCGTTAACACTTGTTATTAACGAAAATAAATTTGTAAGCACAAATGTCGAGCTGGAATTTGTTACGGTATTTACCGAAGCTTTTTCGGATTGTGTGACTATATTACTGAACACAAATAAAGATGTTACCAACGCAATACTTGGTGAAACCTGGCGAACAATTTACGGCGATGGATATATCTATGACGAATTACTCGGAAATAAATTCAGAATTTCACCTGCTTCCTTTTATCAGGTTAATAAAAAGCAAGCCGAAAAGCTGTATAGTTTAGCAGGTGAATTTGCAAATATTCAGGAGAATCAAACAATTCTCGATTTGTATTGCGGTACGGGGACTATCGGAATATGTCTTGCAAGGGAAAACTGCAAATTGTATGGTGTTGATATATCGGAAGAAGCGATAATTGATGCAAAGTACAATGCTGAAATTAACGATGTAAGCGGAGAATTTATAGCGCTTGCTGCAGGTGAAGCACTTAACTCTGAAAGAATTAAAGACTTAAAGCCGGATGTTATAATAATAGACCCTCCTCGCAAGGGTTGTGGAGAAATAGCTGTCGAAAGAATTGCGTCACTGAATGCAGAAAGAATAGTATATATATCTTGCGATCCTGCAACACTTGCAAGAGATTTAAAGCAGTTCGATGAGCTTGGTTATAAGGCTACCGATGCAGTTGGAGTTGATATGTTTCCGAGAACGGGGCATGTGGAGACTGTAATCCTTTTAAGTCGGAAAGATGTCTACGAGCGAATCAAGTTCGATGTGAATGTTGAGGACCTGCAAGGCAGAGCATCATCCACTGCCACCTATTCCGAGATAAAGGCATACATCTTGGAGAAATACGGTCTGAAGGTTTCCTCTCTGTACATTGCCCAGATAAAGGACAAGTGCGGATTTGAGAAACGAGACAATTACAACATTGGTGAGGGCAAGAGCAAAGAGTTGATTTGCCCACCAGAAAAAGAACAGGCAATCATGGATGCATTCAGACATTTCGGGATGCTGAGAGATTAAAACAAGAGAGGCAGGACCTGCGGGTCCTGCCTTCACTGTTTATAAAAATTTGCTCATAAGGTTTTATTCGATTGGTCTATAATTGGATGTAGAAATGTCCCATGTCTTCCACTCAGTGTCTCCTATCGGGGTTGTCACTGATGGAATATAGCGGGATGCCTCAGTTCCAGATGCTATGAATTTATCTTTAGTTGGATTCATAAAATAGGTCCAGTTAGGAAGAGTATATCCATTTACTATATCCCTAAATCCTTTTACTACTATATAACCATCTGTATTATACTCACTCTCCAACCATTCTCCCCAAGTCATGTCATTTTCATAGTAATAATCAACACCGTCAAGAGTCATTGTTTTTAATGCAATGCCACAATACTCACAGGCACCATTTGTTACTTTGTGCTGTGCCGATGTTTCCTCGCTGTATGACTTGTTGCAGAGTTTGCAAGTATAAGTAGTTGTGCCTGTCGTTGTACAGTTGGCAGTTGTTGATGTGACCTCGTAATCGTGGTCACATGATTCAAACTCTTGGCGGTCTATATTGATAAGACCTGTGCTGTTCAAAGCATTCTGGTTGACATCAAAAAGTCCTTGTGTGGTTGATTTCACGGCATCTGCCACAAATGTACCAAATGGTGTTGCAAGTGCCAACATAACTGCAAGAACAAGAACACATATCACAATCCATCCATAATTGCTTAAAGTCTCTTTATCCATGTTAGAATCCTCCTTGTTTTTATTTGTAATTTAAGTTTGAGGTTTTATAAATTCCCTCATATCATTTTTCGTTTTGCTCGGTATTTTCATCATCCTTAGCATAGAGATTCAGAGTGTTATAGTAGTTTATAATCATTCTGCGCTTGTTCTCGTTGCCTTTGACAATGTACTTTGGATTGACTTGATATACTCCACTATGGATTTTTCTGAGAAAGTCATTTTTCAACAGTGTCCTAAAAGCGGTAGCAACGGTTTTTTCCGAGATTCCAGTTTTCTTGGCAACCTCTCCATATGTACCGATAAATGTATTGTCACTCTGTTTGATGTGCTGCATGATGTAAAGAACAACATCCAACTGCTTACTGTTTGAAATGATTCCCATAATGGTGAGAATATCGCTCAACCAGATTTTCCAGAAGTTCTGGCTTGAAACCTCTTTGTCAATCACGAGGTCCATGACCTCGCCTGTCTCACGGTTAATTGCATATGCATCTTGATATTTTCGGCTCATCCTCCTTTGTCCTCCTTTCCATTGTATTTATCGTGTGGTTTTCAACTGCTCCATGGTAAATATGATGGAAAGGTTTTTTATTTGAGCGAAAATAGGTAAAAATTTTGCCCCTAAACAAGTAAGATTTTACCTGAAGAGAGGTAATATTTTACCTGTAGCAAAAGTGTCAAAAATCACTGTGCTATATGGGTTTTTCAGTGTTTTCGGAAGTTGCTCCCTCTCTTCTTATATTCAATACCGATATTTTTCCTGTAACGTTCGGACAGATAGAAAAGAAAAGCAAATGCCAAGGGTAACGGCGACTGGCATTTGCGAAACAGCAGGTTTTGCAAAATAGTTATGAGAGGATTTTTAAGTTTTGGCATCTGAGCATGCTTCGCCCTGGTACCATGCTTCTTTTTGTTTTTCTGCTCGTGTATGTGGCGAGAAGATTCTAAACATGCAGTGGGGTTTTCTTTTCCACGAGTTGCCGGCAATCTGCCACAAGATGTTCCTGTGTGTTTTTTATTGCGGACCGTTTTGTAAAACGGTCCGTTTTAGTTTGTTAGTTATTACGGCGGCAATCCAAAAAGAAAGAAAGGACCGAGACGGTCCTTTCGTGGTTTAGGTATGTGACGAGGTGTCGAGTAGGTTCTTCAATCTGTTTCGTTCCTCCGCAAGATGCTGATAGAGTGCAAACGGTTTAATCTTGGCACCACCGCTTTCAGCGTCAGTAAGAAACTGATTTATTGCCTCATAGTGTTTTTTGGTTGCTTCAATATCAAGGGCTGGACCTGCAGTGGTCTGGTCCTTTTTTCGTTTGGGCATTGGGTATTTTTTAGTCAACACGGTCATAACCAACTGATTAACAGAAGTATCTTTTTCATCAGCAATCGTTTTTAGATGCTCAATGTAATCCTCTTCGCAGTAAATGCGAAAATCCTTTTTTGCCATAAGATTCGCTCCTTTCGTATTGCCGTAAGAGTGCCTAAAAGCGGTACGGCGGTTTTTGGCATGGCGGTTTAGGATATGATGCCTAAACCGCTGCGAGTGCATCAAGGTGCAACTCGGTCAAAGCAAGTATGGTGTTTTTGACTTTTCAAAGTCAAAATCCCATGCTTGCTCATTAGGACATAATTGCCACGAAGTTTTGGCGAACACCGCCTAAACGAGTTAGGCAATTTGTCCTAACAAAAGAGACAGCAATACACCAACTCAAAAGGTGTATTACACTGTTTCTTTTGGATGGGGATTTTTAAGGGGCGAAGCACCTTAAACCAGTTCCAAGGCGGCGCCTTGGCTCACGACTTTACAGCGTAAAGGGGAGTGAGTCCTTTTTCATCTGAAAACGGGCGAAATACATCATACTGTATTTGTCCGTTCAGATGGAAAGGCCGGAAACAAATCTGCGACACCAAAAGGGGCGACAGATTTTTTCTGGAGTTTTTGCGAAATGAGAAAACAGCGCAATCACTTGCGGTGTTTTGGAATGTAGAAAAAACGGTTTGTGAGTGAAGAAAATTGTTACAGCAATTTTTGGAACGAGCAAACAAGGCAGAACCGCAGTTCTGCCAGGATATGCCCAAGGATTTTTACAGAAATCGTTGGAGCATATCCAGAGATTTTCACAAAATTGTTATGAGGCAATTTTGTAAAATCTCCAACCCCAAAAAGAAAGGAGGAATCATCATGGGCAACTTTGCAATCATGAGATGGGGTAAAATAAAGTTCGATGGAGTCTCAAATGCTGAGTACCACCAACGAACCGAATTACATAAGAATTGCGAGCATCCAGAGTTAAGAGAACAGAACTTTACTTTTAGGCAATTTGAGGATGAAACCTTGCGACAAACCACCAAGCGATTGATGGCAGCACAACAGGAAAGAACTGGTCGCATGGTGAGAAAAGATGCAACCGTGATGGTTGATTTTGTGCTCACTTTCTCGCCGGAGATGGTTGGTAAAATAGATATGGGTGCATGGTTCAAAGCGAATGTGGATTGGTTGCACCGTGAGTTTGGAGCGAAGAATCTACTCCGACTTGATATGCACTTTCATGAGTCCTCCCCACACCTCCATGCCTTTGTATCACCTCTTGATGAAAAGGGCAACTTCAATTTCAAGAAGAATGTTAGGCATATCTCGCAACTCGTGGCAATGCAAGACCGATATGCAAAGGCAATGGAGCGATTCGGACTCGAGAGAGGCAACACAAGGTGGGCAGAGGTTGAAAACGGCAAGATGAAACCAACCTCCGACATTACTCGCCACAAACCACTCAGAGCATGGAGGTCCGAGCTCTTGAAACAAATCTCAGCAATGCAGGAGCAGTTACAGCAGTTGCCAGAGATTTCCGAATCTCAACAAAAGGCACTCCGAGAATTGCAGAGGTTGCATCAGCAGGTGGAAAGCAAAAAAGGCACCAAGAAAAAACTTGATGCCCAAGTTGAAACACTGCAGCAAGATGTTGCGACTCTGACAGGTCGCAAGGAAATGCTCACCACCCAAATTGAGGACCTGCAAAAAGCAACAGAGGAAGAGAGAATCCGTTACCTCAATCTCAAAGCAGATTCCGAAAAACTCAGTGGTGAGATTGCCAAAAAGCGAAGAGAACTCACAGAGTATGTATTCAGTGACCACAATTCCGTGCCGGAAGTTCCGAGAGGAACATTGCATCTGGGCGAAGCGGATGATATTCTTGACCTATAAAAACGGTATGAGGGAATCTCCTCATACCGTTTTTTCTTTTCCCACCTATGCTCACGATGTTGGTTTTGAAACTTATTTGTGAATTTTGGTCGGGTTGGCTTGAAAAATTGACTTTCCTGTAGTACAATATAATATGAATATTTATGTTCAGCGGAAGGTAGATAGTTATGGACACAAGGTCAATTTCTCTTTTCTCTGGTGCAATGGGTCTGGATATTGGCCTTATGCAGGCAGGGATTGACATACAAATAGGACAGGATTTTGATAATTCCTGCATTCTGACAATGCAAGCAAATGGACACCAAGGCATTGCCGGAGATATTCGCAATATTACTTCTGAGGAAATTTTGCAAAAGGTCAACATGAAGGTCGGAGAGCCTTTTCTGATTTGCGGTGGTCCTCCATGCCAACCGTTCTCTACAGCTGGCAAGAGACTTGGAATCAATGACCCCCGCGGAAGTTTGTTCAAAGAATTTGTCCGTATGATTGATGAAATTCGCCCTCGTTTCTTTGTAATGGAAAATGTCAAAGGACTTATGAGTTCCATTCTGAAAGACGAGAACGGCGAAAACACTGACACAAAAGTATTGGATGTAATCTTGGATGAGTTCCGCAAATTGAATTATAAAACCGTTTATGGTCTGTTGGATGCCGTGAATTATGGTGTTCCGCAGTTCCGTGAAAGATTTGTTTTGATTGGCAGCAGAGATGGAGAGGACATTTTCCTGCCTGCTCCTACCCATTTTAGAATCCACCAAAATCCTACATATCGTTGGACAACACTCGGTGATACAATCAGAGACCTGGAGGATGTTGAGGGAGAGTGTGCATCTTTTAGTGATAGCAGACTGGATTTCCTCCGCATGGTTCCAGAGGGTGGAAACTGGAAAGACCTGCCGAAAGATGTTGTACAGGAGGCAATGGGCGGTGCTTTTACCTCTGGTGGTGGTAAGGTTGGTTTTTATCGCCGTTTGTCTTATGCACAACCATCTCCTACAGTAGTCACAAGTCCTGTGCAGAAAGCAACCATGATGTGCCATCCTACACAGGATAGACCACTGAGTGTTGCAGAATATGCAAGAATCCAACAGTTCCCCGATGATTGGACATTCATGGGAACAACCAGTGATAAATACAGACAGATTGGAAATGCCGTTCCTGTCGGTCTGGCAAGAGCAATCGGAGAAATGCTGATTGCCGTAGCAAACAAGGATGCTGAGATTGTGGTCAAGAGAACCAGAGGAACCAGTGTCCATGATAAGATTCAAAATGCAATCAGAATGGGAGGTACAAGCAAATGTTAAACATTGAACCTTTGAACAGCGAATATAACGAGCAGGAGGTTTGTGCTGCTATCGGCACTGCTTTGACCGACTTCTATACTGCATTGACCAGAACCCTTGATAACATTGATGTTGATAAGATTCTGAAACGAAAGAATCCGTACCTGTACCGTGCAAAAGGTATCAACAGCGCAGGACAGATTGTTGATGGCATTCTGGCCGCTTATGTATCATCCAGTGAGGAAACACTGTTTGGAAATTGTTTCTTTGAACCTATCGCCATTGTTGTTGCAGGCGGTCAAAAGGCAGTTACTGAAGGTGTAGACATTACCGTTGATAAAGACAACACCATTTACAGTATCGCCGTAAAGAGTGGCACATCCGTTTTTAATGCTGACAGCAGAAAGAGACAGGAACAAAATTTCCAGGCCGCTCAGAAACGAGCACAGCAAGCAAGAAAAGCATTTTTGCCTGTAGTTGGTTATGGTTACGGCAAAAAGAAAACCAAAGCAGGACATGAGAAATTTTATCTCGAGCTGGCAGGTAAGGATTTCTGGGAATGGTTGACAGGTGATGCCGATTTCTATACAAAAATCATTGCCTTTATGGGAACCAGACCCGATGAATATGCACAGGAATTTGAAGAGGCATATAGCAAGGCAGAGAACCGCATGGTTCGTGAGTTCACCATCAAATACTGCAAAGAAGATGGCTCCATTGATTGGGACACCCTCATCAAATTCAATAGTGGGGATTAACCTACATAGAAAGCAGGACCCACCGGTCCTGCTTTTTGCATAAGACAATATAAAAATTCCCTCACAAGTTTTTCTGTATATAATACCAATAACACGGAAACCGCACAGCGGAATCGCATTTGTGTATTTGTTCATCCGATGACCCAACGATATTATATACAGTAAATTACCGATATTATATACAGAAACTTTTTAGCATTTCAGCGATACAGCGATAATTTTTGTTGCACTGTAATTTAGGTGGGAAAAGTTATCTGTCCAAAATACATATGAGAGAATTTTGTAGAATGGTGGACCTGTTTCCCGTACAGCCTTGAAAAGTTCACATTCTGGAGTTATACTATACTCACGATGATTAACAACAACACCAAGGTGGGAAAAAGATATGAGCGAGAAACCAAGAGCAAAGGCATATGTCTATACTCGTGTTTCAACTGCCATGCAGGTTGATGGATTCAGTCTGGATGCACAACGAGACGAGATAAGACGATTTGCCGAGTTAAAGAAAATTGATATTGTTGGAGAATACTGCGACGAGGGCAAGTCCGGCAAGAATACCAAAAACAGAACCGAGTTCAACAGGATGCTTGCTGACATCAAGCGAAAGAAAGATGATGTCCGATATGTCCTGGTTTTCAAGTTGTCCCGATTCGCCCGTAATGCTGCGGACACTTTGGAGAACCTGCGAGCAATGCAGAATTGCGGTGTTGACCTGCTCTGCACTGAGGATGGCATGGACAGCTCCTCGACCTCTGGAAAACTCATAATCTCCATCATGTCTGCATTTGCAGAAATGGAGTTGGAGAACATCCACACCCAAACAATGGCAGGTCGCAGACAGAAAGCAAAAGAGGGCAAGTGGAACGGTGGTTTTGCTCCATACGGTTACAAACTCGTTGATGGTTTCTTGACCATCGTTGAGGATGAAGCGGAAACAGTCCGCTATATCTTTGAATTGTTCACCACCACTCCTCTGGGTGCAAACGGTGTTGCAAAGAGACTGAATGCCGAGGGCATTGCAAAGAACGAAAGACCAAACGGCAAACACACCGTTTTCACTGGTGATTTCATAAAGAAAACCCTTGATAACCCTGTTTACATGGGTAAAATCGCATACGGACGTCGCAAGACTGAAAAGGTCTCTGGCGAAGATGGCAGGACCCATATTGTCAAGGAAACAGACGAAAGCAACATCATCATTTCCGAGGGTGTACATGATGCCATTGTTTCCGAGGAAGTCTGGAACGAGGCACACGAAAAGCGAATCCGCACAGGTGTCAAAAAGGAGAAACTGGAAAAAGAGCATGAGTACATTCTCTCTGGTCTGCTCCGTTGTCCTGCTTGCGGTAAACCGATGTACGGTATACCATCAAGGAAAAAGAGAAAGGATGGCACTCCTTACCCTGTCTCTTATGCCTATAAGTGCCGACAGTCCAAGAATCTGACTGGCATTGACTGTACATTCAATAAACAGTTTAATTGCCGTGAGATTGATGCAGAGGTCTCCACAGCAATCTCCATGTGTTTCATCACCCCAGAGATTGTGGAGAGAATCCGAGCGGAAATGAACCGTGAATACGATGTCAGCGAGTTAGAGACAAAACTGGAAACCGTAAAGAAGAACCAAAAAGTCCTGCTCGCAAGGAAAAAGAAACTCGAGCAAGCAAGAGATGCCCTTGACCCACTCGACAGAAATTTCGATATGAAATTTGATTCTTTCACTGATTCTCTTGATAAAGTGTTTGATGAACTGCGCGAGGTGGAAAGGGTCATTGAAAGCATAGAAATCAAAATCCGTACTGCCACCAATTCCAAGAAAACCAAAGAGGATGCCATCCAACTGCTTTTGGAGTTTGGTCAAATGTACCCGACATTGCCGGAGGCAGAGCAAAAGAAAATTGCAAATGTTCTCATTGAGAGCATTGATATTTTCCCGACCAAGCGAGCATACGGATATTTGAAAACCATCCACTTCTCATTCCCTGTGCTGAGTGGTGATGAAATCAAACAGACTATGAGTATCTGGGACACCCATCCAGACATCTTGGACGAGGAGGGCAACTTCAATGGATACAACCCAGAGGACGATTTGCCACCAGTAGAGATGGAAACAGGCACGATTGTAGTTCATGATGAGGAGGAAGTTTTCCCACCTAAACGAATTACAGATGAGAGCTGTGTATTACTGATTAGTAAACAAATTATAAGGAGTTCGTAAGAATGATGTATATGCCGATTTGGATAATTTACTGGTTTCAAATAATTTTCCCAATAAATTATTTCATAAAATATGGTATTATTTATTTTATATTATTCTTATATTCAAAAGCTTCAAATCGTAGTGGTATTTTTAAAATTACGGATAATATAAAAATTTTCTTGCTATCAGTATTTGCTGAATTTTTCGGTATTCTTGTTTTTTGTTTATGTGAAACGACTATTGACGCTAGTATCTATTATGCCCATTATACAATGTTTTGTCTATTTGCTTTATCGGTTACGATGATCTTAAGCTTATTATTAAGTTATTTTTTTGGCTTAAACAAAATAAAAAACTTAAAAAAACACAGGGTACTATTAAGTATTTTGCTTACAATATTTTCGGCACCATATTTATTTTTGTTACCAAGTGGAGTTGTATGCTGATAATGTTGTAGTCAATACATCAAGAATAAAGAGTATTGTACCTACTATGTTTGAACAAATTAAGTTTTTTGATTAGACTAACCGTCATTATTTATATAACCTGTATATTTATACAATAAATTTCATATTAACTATGCATTTTTATTCATTCTGCAAATTTTTTTAATTTGATAAAATTTTACTTGACAAAAATAGCATTATATGCTAAAATATTACATATTACGCTGGAGGTGGAAGCAATGTTTTCATATTCTCATAATGAATGTAATTGTGCTTCAAAAGATGCAAGTAACTCTGCACCTTCAACTTTTTCTGCGCAAAATTCTGTTCTTTTTATAAATAACATTTTTGCAGGCGTTGCTATAACAATGTCTGCTTTTCTTTTTGCCATTATTTGCGCTATTATTAACAGCATCATAATACACGGCTTTTCGATAATTATTTATGCAATCATAATTAGTTCCATAATTATTATGCTAAAAAGAAAATTTAATATAATAAGTCAAAACCTTTAATGTGATATTTTTTGTATAACAGTTATGCGGTTTTGTATTTTGCAAAGCCGCTTGATTTTTTAAATTGGAGGTATTTTATGAAAAACTCAAAAATCGAAACAAGATGTGTTCAGGGTGGTTACATTCCAGGAAACGGTGAGCCCAGACAAATTCCGATTGTACAAAGTACTACATTTAAATACGACACAAGCGAGGATATGGCAAAGCTTTTTGACCTTGAAGCAAGTGGTTATTTTTATTCAAGACTTCAGAATCCTACCAACGATAATGTAGCGGCTAAAATTTGCGAGCTTGAGGGAGGAACTGCAGCTATGCTTACCTCTTCAGGACAGGCTGCTTCGTTTTTCAGTGTTTTCAATATTGCCTCCTGTGGTGACCACGTTGTTGCTTCCTCTTGTATTTACGGTGGCACATATAATCTTTTTGCTGTAACCATGAAACGTATGGGAATTGATTTTACTTTCGTGTCTCCCGACTGTTCTGATGAGGAATTTGAAGCTGCTTTCAAACCTAACACAAAGGCTGTATTCGGAGAGACTATTGCAAATCCTGCACTTGTTGTTATTGATATTGAAAGATTTGCAAACATGGCACACAAGCACGGCGTTCCTCTGATTATCGACAACACCTTTGCAACACCCGTTAATTGCAGACCTATTGAATGGGGTGCTGACATCGTTGTTCATTCAACTACCAAATATATGGACGGACATGCTTCGGGTGTTGGCGGATGTATTGTTGACAGCGGCAAATTCGACTGGACAAAATATCCTGATAAATTCCCCGGACTTTGCACTCCGGACGAAAGCTATCACGGAATTACATATACCGAAAGATTCGGACTTGAGGGTGCATACATTACAAAAGCAACTGCACAGCTTATGCGTGACCTTGGTTCAATTCAATCGCCACAGAATGCCTTTATTTTGAATCTCGGACTTGAAAGTCTGCATGTCAGAATGAAGCGCCATTGTGAAAATGCTCAGGCTGTTGCAGAGTTTCTGAATAAGCATCCGAGAGTTAAATCAGTTAATTATTGTGGACTTGAAAATGATAAATATCATGCACTCGCACAGAAATATTTACCTAACGGCTCTTGTGGCGTTGTAAGCTTTGAAATAAACGGTACTCGTGCTGATGCTGAAAAGTTTATGAAGAAACTTCGTCTTGCAATTATTGCAACTCACGTGGCTGATGCGCACACTTGTGTTCTTCATCCTGCAAGTGCAACACATAGACAAATGAATGATGATGAACTTCGTGCTTGTGGTATATCACCGTTGATGATAAGATTTTCTTGTGGTATCGAAAACTGCGAGGATATTATTTCAGACCTATCAAATGCGCTTGATTTTTAAGAGGTGACACATGCCGATAAGAATACCAAACGAGCTTCCTGCTGTTCGGACATTACTTGAAGAAAATATCTTTGTAATGACAGAAACGAGAGCTATGACGCAGGACATAAGACCGTTAAAGCTTCTGCTTTTAAACCTTATGCCACTCAAAATTGATACTGAAACACAACTCACTCGACTTCTCGGCAACTCTCCACTTCAGGTAGAGCTTGAGCTGATATGTACAAAATCACATAATTCAAAAAATACTCCTGAAGAACATTTACTTTCCTTTTATAAGCATTTTGATGATGTAAAAGACAAGAAGTTTGACGGAATGATAATAACGGGTGCGCCTGTTGAACTACTTGAATTTGAGGATGTTGACTATTGGCAGGAGCTTTGTGAGATTATGGAATGGACCAAAACCAATGTTCACAGTACTTTCCATATCTGCTGGGGGGCACAGGCAGCACTATATTATCACTACGGAATTAAGAAGTATACGCTTGACAAAAAGATGTTTGGGGTATTTACTCATACCGTTGAGCGAAAGTCATCAATGCTTTTCCGTGGTTTTGATGATGAATTTTTAGTACCACATTCAAGACATACGACAGTTTTGCGTGAGGATATCGAGAAGGTTCCGGAACTTCGTATTCTTTCGTCATCAGACGAAGCCGGAGTTTATGCTGTGTCAACAGATGGCGGCAGACAGATTTTTATAACAGGACATTCTGAATATGATGCAGGAACTCTTGCCAAGGAATATTTCAGAGATAAAAATTTAAATCTTACTATTGAACTCCCGATAAATTATTTTCTTGATAACGATGACAAAAAAACACCATTATGTACATGGCGTTCACATGCAAATTTGATTTATTCAAATTGGCTCAACTATTATGTATATCAGACAACACCATATGATATAAGTAAAATTAAATTTAATAAAGAGAGGTAAAAATAAATGGAAATTAAAATTCAAAAAACTACTACTCCAAAAGTAAAGCCTACTGAAAATCTTGGCTTTGGACAATCTTTTTCAGACCATATGTTTATTATGGATTATTCAAGAGATAAGGGCTGGTATGATGCAAGAATCGTACCGTTCGCAAATCTTTCTCTTCACCCTGCGGCAACTGTATTCCATTACGGTGCTGAAATATTCGAAGGCCTTAAGGCTTACAGATGCGAGGATGGCAGCGTTCAGCTTTTCAGGCCAATTGAAAATGTAAGAAGAATGAATAATTCTGCTGACAGACTTCAGCTTCCTACAATGCCTGAAGAAGATATGCTCAAGACAATTGTTGAGTTTGTAAAGGTTGAACAGGATTGGGTTCCATATGGCAAGGGTGAATCACTTTATCTTCGTCCCTTCCTGTTTGGTAATGACGAGGCACTTGGTGTTCACAGTATTGTAAATGCAAAATTTGTAATTATCGCATCTCCGAGTGGAAGCTATTACAAGGAAGGCATTAACCCTGTTAAGATTATGATTGAAGACGAAGACGTAAGAGCTGTTCGCGGTGGTACAGGCTATGCTAAATGTGGTGGTAACTATGCAGCAGCAAACAGAGCAGGTGCAAAAGCTGAAACAAAAGGCTATACACAGGTACTTTGGCTTGATGGTGTTGAGAGAAAGTATATTGAAGAAGTTGGCGCTATGAATGTTATGTTCAAAATTGACGGTGAAATCGTAACTCCTGCGCTTACAGGTTCAATTCTTCCCGGTATTACTAGAAAATCTTGCATTGAGCTTCTCAAGTCAAAGGGTTATAAGGTTTCCGAGAGACTTCTCTCAATTGATGAGCTTATCGCTTCACTTGAAGATGGAAAGCTTGAAGAAGCTTGGGGATGTGGAACAGCTGCTGTTGTTTCTCCTATCGGTAAGCTTGCTTATGCAGGTAAGGAATACATAATCAATGAAAATAAAATCGGAGAAGTTACACAGACTCTGTATGATATTCTTACCGGAATTCAGTGGGGTAAGGTTGAGGATACTTTCGGATGGATTTTAAAGGTATAAAAAGAGTTTCAATCTTTGCAGGTCACTACGGTTCAGGCAAAACCAATATTGCAGTTAATTTCGCTTATCACATAAGAAAGCTCGGTCATATGGTCGAAATTGCTGACCTTGATATTGTAAACCCGTATTTCAGAACTAAGGACGCTTCTGAATTTTTAGAAAGTAACGGTATAAGGCTCATTTCATCTGTTATGGCTAACACAAACGTTGATACTCCGGCACTTCCTGCAGAAGCTTACTCGCTTGTTGAAAATATGAGTAAATATGCAGTTATTGACGTAGGCGGCGATGACAGGGGAGCATATGCGCTTGGAAGATACACTCCAAGTATAATAAAAGAAAATAATTACGATATGTTCTTTGTAATAAATCAGTACCGTTATCTTACGAAGAATGTCTCAGGTACAATTGAGGTTATGCGTGAAATTGAAGAAGCGGCTGCTTTGAAATTTACAGGGATTGTAAATAATTCAAACATCGGTGATACAACGAGTGCAGAGAATATTTTGGAAAGTGTAAATTATGCAAAAGAAGTTTCAGATATTACGAATCTTCCAATTAAGTTCACATCTGTTTCCGAGAAAATTTATAGCGATCTGGATGGCAAAATTGATAATTTATTTCCAATAAAACTACTAGTAAAACAATCATTTTAAAATAAAAATCAGATTGAAAGAGAGGCAAAAATATGTCAAAGGTAACCTTTAACGAGGATATGTGTAAGGGTTGTGGACTTTGCGTTTGCGCTTGTCCTAAAAAAATAGTTGTCCTTAGTGACAGACTTAACTCTAAAGGATATAAAATTGCAACAGTAAGCGACATCAGCAAATGTATAGCTTGTGCTTTTTGTGCAACTATGTGTCCGGACAGTATTATAACAGTAGAAAAATAAATCTCAAATTTGGAGGATATTATGAGTGAAAAAGTACTTATGAAAGGAAACGAAGCTCTGGCAGAAGCTGCAATTATGGCCGGCTGCCGTCATTACTTCGGTTATCCTATAACACCTCAGACTGAGGTTGCGGCATATATGGCAAAGAGAATGCCAAAAATCGACGGTGGCGTTTTTCTTCAAGCAGAAAGTGAAATTGCAGCCATTAATATGGTAATCGGAGTTGCAGCAACAGGAAAAAGAGTTATGACCTCTTCCTCCAGCCCCGGAATTTCACTTAAAAGTGAAGGTATTTCCTATCTTGCAGGCTGTGACCTTCCCGCACTTATCGTTAATGTACAAAGAGGAGGTCCGGGACTTGGTGGCATCCAACCGTCGCAATCAGACTATTTTCAGGCAACACGTGGTGGAGGTCACGGCGACTATCATATGATTGTCCTCGCACCATCTTCTGTAAGTGAAATGGTAAAACTTACGATTCACGGTTTTGACCTTGCTGACAAATACAGAATGACCTCCATGATTCTTGCAGATGGTACAATGGGTCAGATGATGGAGCCTGTTTCTTTTGATGATGTAAAAATTAACAGTTACGATAAGTCATGGGCACTTACAGGAACAAAGTGTGAGAGAAAGCCTAATATCGTAAACTCCCTTTCATTGAACTCTGAGCAGCTTGAAGAGCAAAATTTTGCAAGATTCGAAAAGTACAGACTTATCGAAGAAACAGAGGCCATGTACGAAGAATACAGAATGGATGATGCTGAGTATTGTGTAGTTGCCTTTGGTGTTGCAGCAAGAGTATCACAGAATGCTATTGACATGGCAAGAGAAAAGGGAATCAAGGTTGGTATGATAAGACCAATAACTGTTTGGCCGTTCCCGAAAAAGGTTCTCAATGAAGCTGCAGATAAGGTTAAAGCTTTCATTTCAGTTGAGCTGAATATGGGACAGATGATTGAAGATATCGAGCTTGCAACAAGATGCAAGAAGCCGGTATATCTTTGTAACAGAGTTGGAGGAATGATTCCTTCACCTGAAATGATTTTTGAGAAAATTTCTGAAATTACAGGGGGACAAAACTAATGGTAGTATATGAAAAATCCAAAGCACTTACCGATGCACCGCTTCATTACTGTCCCGGTTGTACACACGGTATTGTTCATAAGCTTGTAGCTGAAGTACTCGAAGAGCTCGGTGTCAGAGGAAGAGCGATTGGTGTTGCCTCTGTAGGCTGTTCGGTATTTACTTATAACTATTTTAATTGTGATATGGTGCAGGCAGCCCACGGTAGAGCTCCTGCAGTTGCAACCGGCCTTAAGCGTTCAGACAGTAATAATATAGTATTTACATATCAGGGTGACGGTGACCTTGCAGCAATTGGTACTGCTGAAACTGTTCATTCTGCAGCAAGACGTGAAAATATTACTGTTATATTCGTAAATAACGCAATCTACGGTATGACCGGTGGTCAGATGGCTCCTACAACACTTCCGGGACAAGTTACTCAGACCTCACCCTACGGCAGAGATGTCGAAAAGGTAGGTTATCCTGTAAAGGTTTGTGAAATGCTCTCACAGGTTGACGGTGCTTACTATCTCGAAAGAGTTGCGGTAAACAATGTTAAAAATATAAAAAAAGCAAAGGCTGCCATAAAAAAAGCATTCCAGAATCAGATAGACGGAAAAGGTTTCTCGCTTGTTGAAGTTCTTTCAACTTGTCCGACAAACTGGGGTAAAACTCCCGAAGATGCACTCGTATGGCTCGAAGAAAATATGCTTCCTTATTATCCTCTCGGTGTTTATAAGGATGCAGACGAAAAGGAGGACTGACAGATGGAAAACAAGATTTTAATTGCAGGTTTTGGTGGTCAGGGTATCCTTTTTGCAGGTAAATTTATTGCTAATATCGGTCTTATCGACGGGAAAGAGGTTAGCTGGCTTCCGTCATACGGTCCTGAGATGCGTGGAGGAACTGCAAATTGCAGTATAATCCTTAGTGACAGCAACATAGGTTCTCCTATCGTTGATAATCCTGACATACTTGTTGCTATGAATGCACCTTCACTTGATAAATACGAAAATGCAGTTAATAAGGGTGGCGTTATCTTTGTCGACAGCGCACTTATTTCAAGAAAAGTAACAAGAACTGATGTTGATGTTGTGTATATTCCTGCAACAACAATGGCAAACGAAAATAACCTTAAAGGTCTTGCTAATATGATTATTACAGGAGCTTTAATCAAGAAGTGTAATATTACAGCTCCCGAGAATGTTGAAAATTCTCTGAAAAAGGTTGTACCCCCTACAAAGGTAAAGCTTTTTGAGCCTAACAAGAAGGCGCTTGAAATGGGAGCAGCTTTTGTAAACTGATAAAAACACCGTTACATTGAGGTGTAAAGGAGGATATATGAACGAACAGATTAAAGATATAGGTATGCGACTTCGTTCTCTTCGTGAGGATATGGAAATATCTCTTGAAGAAATGGCTACAAAGCTCGAGGTTGACAAAAGTACATATGAAGCATATGAAAACGGAAATATGGATTTTTCCTTTAGCTTCATTTACAATGCCGCTGAAATTCTCGGTGTAGATGTTCTCGACCTTATCAGTGGTAGTGCGCCAACTCTTTCTATGTGTTGTATGGTAAAGAAGGGAAAGGGTTATTCTGTAAAACGTGGTGATGAATATGATTATAAGCACCTTGCATATACCTTTAGAAACAAAAAGGCAGAGCCATTCCTTGTAACAATCACTCCTGAAGATAAAACTCCTGTTATGCACGAGCACGATGGTCAGGAATTCAATTACGTAATTTCCGGTAAAATGATGCTCTATATAGGTGATATTTCTTATGAGCTTTCTAAAGGCGATAGTGTATATTTCGATGCAAGTGTACCACACGCCGAAATTGCTCTTGGTGATAAGGAAGCGCAGTTTATTGCAGTTGTTATCAAATAATCGCAATTCAGAGGTGTATTTAAATGGCAATATATGAAAAATTTGTTGGTGCCTCAAGAGATGACTTTCTCTCCCTTAAGGATGCGCAACAGAATTACAAATTAACATTCAGCGAAAACTTTAATTTTGCTTATGATGTCGTTGATGTTTTAGGAAAGACTAAACCCGATAAGCTTGCGATGATTTGGGTCTCAAAAGACGGTGAAGAAAAGAAGTTCACCTTCAAGGATATGATGCTTGGGTCTAATAAGGCTGCCAATTATTTCAAGTACCTTGGTATTAAGAAGGGCGATAGAGTAATGCTCGTTCTTCGTCGTAGCTACTATTTTTGGTTTTGTCTCCTGGGACTTAATAAAATCGGTGCAATTGCAGTTCAGGCAACCGATATGCTCAAAGCTAAGGACTACGTTTACAGATGTAATGTCGGCAAAATCAAGTGTGTCGTATGTACGGGATACGGAAATGCAACAGAATATTTCGATGAAGGCGAAGGTTACGAAACAGTTGAAATTAAGCTTGTAACAGATCACAAAAAAACCGGGAACGGCTGGCATGATTTTATTGAAGGCTTTGAAATGGCAAGTGATAAGTGGCAAAGACCCACAGGTAAGGATGCAGTTAAAGCTGATGATATAATGCTTATGGCATTTTCTTCGGGTACAACAGGCTATCCTAAAATTATCACCCATAACTTTAAATATCCACTCGGACACATTATGACAGGCGTGTTCTGGCATAGAGTTGTTGACGGTGGTTTGCATTTTACAATTTCTGATACCGGCTGGCTAAAATCTCTTTGGGGAAAAATCTACGGACAGTGGTTTGGCGAGAGTGCAGTACTTGTATACGATTTTGATAAGTTCTGTGCAAAAGACATACTTTCTGTAATGGAGAAGTACCGTGTTACAACCTTCTGTGTTCCACCTACAATGTATAGAATGTTGCTTGAGGATGATGTTAAAAAGTACGACCTAAGTTCACTTACACATTGTTGTTCTGCAGGTGAAGCTCTGAATCCAGAAATATATAATAAATGGCTTGATGCAACAGGCCACAAAATATATGAGGGCTTCGGACAGACCGAAACCTGCCTCTGTATTGGCACATTATATCCTTGGACAGAGCCTACTCCCGGGACTCTCGGACTTCCTGTTCCGGGTTTTGATATTCAGATACTTGACAATGACGGAAATATCGTTTCACGTGGCGAAACAGGTGAAATTTGTATTCGAGTTTTAAGTATGAAGAGAAAAGCATGTGGACTTCTTGATACGTATAATTTCAGCGAGGAAGACACAAAACAAGCACTCTTTGGTGGATTCTATCATACAGGTGATACTGCATATCGTGATGAAAAGGGTATGTTCAGATATGTCGGCAGAAATGACGATGTTATCAAGTCATCAGGTTATAGAATTGGCCCGTTTGAAATAGAAAGTGTACTCCTTGAGCATGACGCGGTTCGCGAGGTCGCCGTAACAGGTGTTCCTGATCCAGTTCGTGGCTTTGCAGTTAAAGCTACTATTGTTCTGAATGACGGTTTCACGCCTTCAGAGGAGCTTACAAAAGAGCTGCAGAAGTATGTAAAAGACAACACAGCACCTTATAAATATCCGAGAGTTGTCGAATATGTTGATGCACTTCCCAAGACCTTTAACGGCAAAATCAGAAGAAGCGAGCTTCGTAAAATGGACGCTGAAAAGCAAGGAAAATAATATAATGATAAAACAGGATGTAGATAGGTCTACATCCTGTTTTATATTTGTATTTGATGTGTTAAAAATTATCTATAGTAATCTCTTATTTTTTTATCTTTTCCCAATAACTTTTAGCTATAAGCTCAGTTTTATTATCACCATATTCATAATAAACTCTGTTTTTTATGTCATCAGGTAAATATTGTTGCTTAATATAGTGATTTGGATATATGTGTGGATATTTATAGTCTTTATTGTGATTTGAGCTTGGCTGCGTTGAATCTCGCAGATAATCGGGTATGTATATTCCTTTGCCGGCTTTCACGTCAGCTGCAGCTCTGAAATAAGCATCGTGCCCTGAATTTGACTTCGGTGAAGTTGCAAGAAGTATTGTTGCATCTGCAAGTGGCAGACACGCTTCGGGAAGTCCTACCTGCTGTGCTATATCAACACAAGATTTAACAATCGGTATAACACTCGGATATGCAAGTCCAATATCTTCGCACGCTATTATCATTAGTCGTCTGCAAGGGGAGAGCAGGTCTCCTGCTTCAAGGAGTCTTGCAAGGTAAAACAGCGCTGCATTCTCGTCAGAACCTCTTATCGATTTCTGAAGCGCAGAAAGCAGGTCATAATGTTCGTTTCCGTCTCTGTCAAGCCTCATTCCGAAATTTGAAATTGCCTGTTCGACTGCCTGTAAAGTTATATTTCCACCTGTTGCCAAAAAACATATTTCAAGTGTTCCAACGCCTTTTCTGACATCTCCACTGCATCTTTCCGAAATCGCTGATAAACAGTCAGAGATATCATCTCTTTCTTCAGTCTTATATTCATCACACAAGAGGGAATATGCTCTTTTTATCGCCTTTAATATTTCGTCTGAGCTTACGGCTTTGAACTCAAAAATATTAGAACGTGAGATTACAGCAGGATAAATTGCATGATATGGATTTTCTGTTGTAGCACCAATAAGAGTGATTTTTCCGTTTTCCATATACTCAAGCAAGGACTGCTGTTGCTTTTTGTTAAAGTACTGGATTTCGTCAAGATAAAGAAGAATTCCACCTGCACCGAAAACCGATGAGGTTTCTTCACATATAGCCTTGACATCAGATAACGAAGAGGTTGTACAATTCAGCTTTCTGATTGTTTTATTACAGTTTTTAGCTATAATTTCTGCAACTGTTGTTTTTCCGGTACCGGGAGGCCCATAGAAAATCATATTAGTTATATTTCCGTTATCAATAAGATTGCGAAACAGACTACCTTTCTTTAAAAGATGTTCTTGTCCGACAACCTCGTCAAGATTTTGAGGTCTGATTTTATCGGCGAGTGATGACATATAATTTATTCCTTTTTATACTTTATTTCGAAGAAAGTATATCATATTTTGCGTTAAAAGTCAAGCTTCGGAGTTTGTTTCAAAAATATGAACTACTTTCTTAAAAATATACAAATTCTATATTGTTTTGAAATCTTTATGTTTTATAATGTAGAGTAGATAATTTAAAAACGAGGTATTTTATGAAAATTGCAGTTATTGGTGCCGGTAATATGTGTACGGCGATTGTAGGTTCGGTTGCAAAATCCGGCAGAATGGATATAAAAACCTTTTGTGTTTATGATAAATTCAAGGAGCAGCTTGATAAAATTTCAAAAACAGGTGTAAATAAGGCATATAATCTTGCAGATGCACTTGACGGAGCAGAGTTTGTTTTGTTTGCAATCAAACCACAGGATTTACCGGAGCTTATTTCTGAAATAAAAGCTGTTTCGTCTGATTACGAAAAAAAGAAATATATTACGATATGTGCAGGTATATCGACAAGCTTCATTTGTACACAACTTGGAGTTGAAGTTCCAGTAGTAAGAGTTATGCCAAATGCTCCTATGATGATCGGAGCAGGTGCTACGGCAATTTCAAGAAATACACTTGTTTCTGACAGGGATTACTCAAAGGTGTGTGGTATATTTTCCTTTGGCGGTGAGGTAGCATCTATACCTGAGGATAAAATGGACGCAATTATATCTGTTAATTCTTCAAGTCCTGCATATTTTTATGAATTTATCAGAATTATGATAGAATACGCAAAGCAGCAGGGGATAGATGAAAAGGTAGCACGCAATATGGCACAAAACGCTATGCTCGGTGCTGCAAAGATGCTGATTTCGTCAGATAAAAGCCCTGAAGAGCTGATTGCTATGGTAAAATCCAAGAAGGGAACAACCGAAGCAGCTCTCGATAGTTTCAAAAATGATAATTTAGAGCAAATAATTTTTAAAGCTATGTCTGCATGTACAACTCGTGCGCATGAGCTTGGCAAATAACGGAGGTATAAAGTTGAAAAAACGCAGTTTATTTAATTTTAATAAGCCGGGTAAAGGAATTACAAAGGCACAGGCACAGATGACAGATAATGATGGTCTATCCGGCTTTTTCAGAATGTACAAGGACAGATTCTGGACACTTTCATCACTTAATCTCCTATTTATCGCTGCAAATTTTCCGATTTTCTTCGCTATTGCGGCATTTACCGGAAATTTTAATCTTGAGACAACAGCTCCGACTTCACCACTGCTTGCCCCGCTTTTTGGTATTTCGCAATATGGTGAAACACCTTTTATAAGCGCATTGTCTTCAGTAATTGGTTCAGATACCGTAATGTCCGTTCCGTCGCTTACAACAAAAATATTATGGGGCTTGTCTTTATTACTTATTTTTACCGTAGGACTTTCTAATACCGGTGCTACGTATGTACTTCGTGGTTTTGTCCGTGGTGAGCCGGTTTACGTATTATCAGATTTCATTGATGCTATTAAAAAGAATTATAAGCAAGGACTGATTTTGGGAATACTCGATTGTCTGTTTACGTTTGCACTTGTTTATGGCATAATGACATACTATATAAACGCAGGTACTTATATGATAAATGTGATGCTATTTGCTGAGATTTTATTATTTGTTCTGTTTCTTACCATGCGTTTTTATATGTATATGATTATGATTACCTTTGATTTGAGTATTTTTAAGATTCTGAAAAATTCCTTTATATTTGCACTTGTCGGTTTTAAGAGAAATTTCGTTGTCTGGCTGGCACTTATTTTAATCAGTATTTTCAGCTTCTATATTTTCTTTGCAATTCCGACTCTTGGTGTAGCGCTTCCCGTAATAATTACAATTATAACCGGAATGTTCATCTCTGCTTTTGCAACGTATCCTGTAATTAAGCGTTATATGATTGACCCATATTATAACGATGACGGAAGCAAGAAAGACTCTTCTGACGAACCAATATTTGTTGATAGGGGGTAAATTTAAAGATGAGGAGTCAGATCTCCTCATCCTCATCATTTTCTATTATATCTTTTAAATCTTTTCGTTTTTTTGGAGCTTTAATTTGTGATAGTGGATTACTGAGTGCTGCTGATTTCATCTGTTCATTACTTACGTGTGTGTAAATTTCAGTTGTTGACAGCTCTTCGTGACCAAGAATATCCTTAAGTGTTCTTACATCGGTTTTACCGTATTGATACATAAGAGTAGCAGCAGTATGTCTTAGCTTATGTACTGACATTCCGGGACGATTAAGTCCTGCTGCCTGCAGATATTTATACACGAGCCATTGTACGGTTTTATCACTGATTCTATTCATATTACGTGATATAAACAGCGCATTTTTGTCGGCGTTGTGTGCGTTAGTTGGTCTTACTGCAAGATATGCTTTTATTGCTGATACACAGGCGTCATTTAAGTATACAACTCTTTCTTTGTTACCTTTACCAACTACCCGCATTGCCTCAAAGTCGGAATGTATGTCACGCAGGTTTATACCACAAAGCTCGGAAACTCTAAGCCCACAGTTCAGGAAAATTGTAATTATAGCATAATCTCTCTCGAAATTTTTTCCAGGTTCAATGCATTCGAGTAGTTTTTTCGACTCTTCAAGTGTTAAAAATTTTGGAAGTGCTTTTTTGCGTTTTGGCGATTCAATATGCTCAAGTGGGTTTTTCTCAAGCTTCTTTTCATTCAAATTTGAGCAAAGATATTTGTAAAAAGAACGAAGACAGGATAGCTTTCTGTTTCTGGCAGCTTCACCGTTTTGCAATTCCTTTGCACAATATGCAAGATAGTCGCTTACATCCCTTCCGGTTACCGAATATACCAGCTTATCTGTGACCTCGTTAAAGCTTAAATCTCCGATTGCATAGCCTTCATATTTTTTTTTGTGCTTTAACACAAGCATAAATCTGAAAAAGCCACGTAAATCGTGATAATACTGAAAGCAGGTTTTTTCTGATTTGTTTTGAATTGTTAATTTGTATTTCAGAAATTCACGCACGCTTTCAGGCGCATCCTCGTATTCTATTTTAATCAAAGCGAATTCTCCTATATAAAATTATTTTTTAATTCTAATTCATTATAACACAAATAATAAAAAAATTCAAGTATTTCAGAAAGGGACCTAACATGAAAATTTCAATTAAAGAAAAAACAGGAATGATATCTAAAGCAATTATTTTCCAGATTGCAATGTCGCTTTTTGGTATGATGCTTTCAGCTTCTGTAATTGCAATAAACGAAAAGCTTCTTCTTGTTGCCGGAATATTCTCTTTTCTCTTTTATTTTGCTCTTATCGGGGCAGCAGTTAATGAGGACGGAGTTAAGGACTATTTAAAAATCAAAGCAGGGCGTGTAGAAAAAGATGTTTTTTTGGGACTAAAATACATAGCTATATCATATATTCCTACATTTGCAATTACCGTAATTTATATTGTTCTTAGATTCTTTTCCTTGGAAAATGCGCTGACTCAAATACTTTCTATACTTATAAGACTCTTGTCATGTGGAATGTATCTAAGCTTTGACAGATATTTATTCGCAAGTGGCGATTCGTTTTTACCGTTCTCGCTTAATGGTTATTCCTTCCTGATTTATGAGATTATTTCTGTACTTATCATTGGTTTATTCTATCTTCTTGGTGTAAAGGGAATTAATCTTTTATCAACGAAAAGCGATAAAGCTGAATAAAATAAAATATTTCTTCCTCCTGTTGAATATTATTAAATAAAAAAATTTCGGAGGAAGCACAATGCGTACAAAAACTGAGTCTTTTTTCACAATCACAAAAATTACATTTTATCTTGCTATCTATACTATAGTAGTTTTATTCTTTGTCATACTGTCAGTATTCATAGACAAAAAGCAAAACATTTCTGCTTCAGCCTCCTTTGACAATCTACCTGTAATAGTTATCGATGCAGGTCACGGCGGCTTTGACGGTGGTGCAACAGGCATTTCCGGCAAAATTGAAAAAGAGCTCAACCTTGAGATAGCGAAATACCTGTCATCGCTGATAAAGCTATCGGGGTTTAATTGCGTTATGACAAGAAATGATGATAGCGAACTGATTTTTGAAGGAAATCAAAGTCTTACAAAAAAGCATTCGGACTTACTGGCAAGAGTAGACATTGCACAAAAATATAAAAACTGCTGCTTTGTAAGTATACATCAAAATAAATTCCCAAGCAGCAAGTATAAAGGACTTCAGGTGTTTTACTCAAAAAATGTCAGCACAAGCAGAGAACTTGCAGAAAAAATCAAAAAAAACAATCAGTCACTTGTTGATAATACAAACAAAAGAGACATAAAGGTTGCGGGGAAAGAAATATATATACTTGATAAGATCAAAAGTCCGGCTGTTCTTGTTGAATGTGGATTCCTCTCAAACGCACAGGAAGAAAAGCTTTTATCAACAGTTGAATATCAAAAGAAAATTGCATTTATGCTATATTCTTCAATTGTTGAATTTATTGAAGAAAATTATAAAACTGGTAAAGGAAATATATGAAAAACAAAGTTGAATATGTTTGCCGAGAATGTGGCAGCAAAAACTCAAAATGGTATGGAAAATGTCCAAGCTGCGGTGTTTGGAATAGTCTTGAGGAATCTATCATTGAAGAAACCAAGAAAAGCTCAATCTCGACTGTACGAACCCCTGTATCTTCACGAAGCGAAAAAAAATCGTATCCTATAAACAACATATCAATGCCCTCTCAAATAAGAACTAAATCGGGCATCGGGGAATTTGACAGGGTCCTTGGTGGGGGTATTGTAAACGGTTCAGTAGTTCTTGTCAGTGGTGAACCCGGGATTGGTAAGTCAACATTATTATTACAGGTGTGTGGTTGTTTAGGAGACTCATCCAGACTGCTTTATGTTTCCGGTGAGGAATCGCCCTCTCAAATTAAAATACGCGCAGAAAGGCTTAAAATTGATTCTGATAACATTCTTATATATTCAGAGACCGAGCTTTCGGAAATTCTTTCGGAAATCGAGCTGACAAGTCCGGAAATTGTAATTGTTGATTCAATTCAGACACTGTATAATTCTGATTCATCAACAGTTCAAGGCTCTGTTTCACAGGTTAAGCTTTGCGCAAATGAGTTAATACGTGTTGCCAAAACCAAGAATATTGCAATTATAATTGTTGGTCATGTTAATAAAGACGGAGCTATTGCAGGTCCCAAGGTACTTGAGCATATGGTTGATACTGTTCTTTATTTTGAGGGTGACAAACAACATACATACAGACTTCTTCGTGCTGTCAAAAACAGATTTGGTTCTACCAACGAAATTGGCGTTTTTGATATGGAGGAAGAAGGTCTTTGTGAAGTTGAAAATCCATCAGAATACCTTTTATCACAACGTGAAACAGAGGCTTCTGGAAGCTGCGCTTTGTGTGTAATCGAGGGTACTCGTCCTATTCTTGCCGAAATTCAAGCTCTTGTAACGCCAACTGTATATCCTGCACCGCGTAGAGCATCGAACGGTTTTGATTACAACAGAATGAATTTGATCTGTGCTGTTCTTGAAAAGCGTTTAGGGCTGGGATTCTCCTCTAAGGACGTATATCTCAATGTTGCGGGGGGACTAAGGCTTGATGAACCGTCAAGTGACCTCGCAACAGCGATAGCTCTGATTTCCTCTTTAAAGGATATTCCGGTTCCACAGAATTTTGTGGCAATTGGCGAGCTTGGTCTTGCAGGGGAATGCAGGGGAGTTTCATCTATTGAGCAACGAATTCGTGAAGCAATCAGATTAGGACTTAACAGGATAATGATTCCATATATTAACTATACAAAGCTCTCGAAGAGTAATTCCTATTCAAATGGTACTGAAATTATTCCTGTTCGTAATATATATGAAGCATTAAAGATTTTTAATAATAAAAAGGATAAATAAGTGATAAGACCAAACCTACCGGACAGAACAGTAAAAAATGTAATTGTTTCATCTGAAATTTCCGAACAAATTGAATATTCACTAAATAACTACGGGATAGCACTTAGCAAGCTATATGGAAATTTAAATATCAATAAGTCAATAATAAACCATCCGGATCTGTATATTTGTCATTTTGATGAAAGCACCTTATTCTCTATAACTGATAGATATAAGCTATGTGGTAGAATTGATTTCGATAATTTTTTGCATAACATCTCAACAATAAATTCTGAGGGTGTCCTTTTATATCCTTACGATTCGATTTTAAATTGTGTGATATTGAATAATAATTTAATTTGTAATGTAAAAAATGTCAGTAAGGAGATCATTGACTGCGCGAATAATCGAAATTTCAACATAATTAATGTACGACAGGGTTACACAAAATGTAACATCTGTGTCGTAGATGAAAATTCAATTATAACTGAAGATATCGGAATATATAACGAAATGTTAAAGCAAGGTTTTAACGCATTGCTGCTTAAACGTCACTCGGTATTGCTAAATGGGTATCCATATGGCTTTATTGGCGGGGCAAGCGGAAAAATATCGCCGGATAAGCTGTGCTTTTTCGGAAACATTAAGCTTCACCCGGAATACTCAGAAATCTACAAATTTCTATATAATAGGGGAGTCGAGGCAATTTCGCTTTCAAACGAGCCGGTTTACGATTTTGGAAGCATTATTCCTCTATAAAAATCATAAAAATAAAATATGCGTCGGAGAACTTTCTTCGACGCATAAATTTATATTTTTACTTCTGATTATTTAACGCATTTACCGTTTTTGTCGAAGGAAGGATTAAATGCGTAAAAATTCTTAGAATCAAGCTGTTCCTGCGCAATTCTTATTGTATCAGCAAATCTCTGATAATGGACAATTTCACGCTCACGAAGGAATTTAATCGGATCGCGAACATCAGGATCGTCAGTAAGTCGCAAAATATTATCGTAGGTTGTTCTCGCCTTTTGCTCTGCTGCAATCACAAATGAACGACATAAGATAAAATAAACGGCAGGACAAGCCGCTGCACAAAAACCGAATATTGCCGTAACGACGCCGCTTTTGGCGTCTTTTTTTGTTGCAAGAATTTAAGTTTAAGGAGGCAATATTTATGAAGTTAAATTGTGAATTTTTTTATGGATATGAAGCAGACCAGTTTAAGTTTTACAGAGTTCCACAGATACTTGTGACTGATAAAAGGTTTAAAAATGTATCTTATGGAGCAAAACTTCTTTACGGTGTGTTTCTTGACAGAATGGGACTATCTATTCTAAATAAATGGTATGATGATAGAAATCGTGCCTTTATAATTTACTCGATTAATGAGGTTATTGAATCGTTAAGTTGCAGTAGAGGCACAGCAGTAAAATTTATGTCAGAACTTGAAAATATCGGTCTAATTGAACGCAAGAAACGCGGTCAGGGAAATCCGGATTATATCTATGTTAAGAAGTTTGTGGATAAAGATATGGAAGTAGACTTCAAGAAGTCCAAAATTTGTACTTCTGAAAGTTCAGATAATGAATTTCAAGATGTTCAGAATTTAGAACCTAATAATACTGATAAAAATAATACTGAAAAGATTTATACTGATTCAATCATATCTTATCCTCAAAGGAGCCGAAAGGATTACGAGGAAATTATAAAAGAAAATATTGAATACGATATTTTAAAGCTTGATTTTAAAGATGACTGGCTTGATAACATTATAGAGATTATGCTTGATGTTGTCTGCTCTGACAGTAAAACAATAAGAATAAACAAAACAAACATACCTATTGAGCAGGTGCGCGAAAGGTATCTGTCAATAAATGATATGCATATAAGATATGTTGACGATGCTCTGCGTATGTGTGATTCCGAAGTCCGTAATATACGGGCTTTTTTTATTACCACACTTTACAACGCTCCCGTAACAATGGATGCATTCTATGACCGTTGGGTTAAAAATGATATGAAAAGAGGGTTAATATGAAATACGAAATCAATTTAGGCAAAAATGCTTTGGACGATTTATTCAAGGATGACAAAGGCAGAAAAACCGAAGAAGTTGTTCCTATGGACATTAAAGAGCTAAAGCCTTATGCAGAACAACCATTCAAGGTTTTACTTGATAACAGTATGGACGAGCTTTGTGAAAGTATTCAGCAATACGGTGTACTTTCTCCGATTATTGCAAGACCACATACTGATGGTGGCTATGAAATACTTTCGGGACACAGAAGAGTTAAGGCGTGTGAGCTTTTAGGGATTGAAGAAATTCCGGTAGTTGTTAAAACTCTTGACGATGATACTGCCGCAATTCTTCTTGTGGACAGCAACTTACAAAGGGAAAACATACTTCCGAGTGAAAAAGCATTTGCTTATAAACTGAAGCTTGAAGCGATGAAAAGAAAAGCAGGCAGACCTTCAAAAGAAAATGGTGGACAAATTGGCCACAATTTTTCAGACGATAAATCAAGAGATATTTTAAGCGAAGAAATTGGCGAAAGTGGCAGACAAATTCAACGCTACATAAGACTCACAAATCTCATTGATCCTTTACTTGACTTAGTTGATAAAAACGAAATGGCAATGAGTGCAGGTGTTGAACTTTCATATCTTGGTACGAGAGACCAGGCGAAGATTTGTAAAATCGTAGAACGTGAATCAACAGCACCTTCAATTGCACAAGCAGCAAAGCTACGTAAAACCGCTGAGGAAGGTAGTCTTGATGATGCGATGCTTGAATACATTCTCACCTCAACAAAGCCCCAAAGCATAAAACTTGTTATCTATGAGGACAAGCTCCGCCGCTACTTTCCTAAAAGTTATACTAAGGAACAAATTGAAGATACTGTTATGAAACTGATTCAGAAGTGGCACAAAAATCGGGAAAAAGAAAATGAGCGCTGATAATTTTTTGAAAGTTAATGACAGCCACGATAAAATAATAGCGAAAGGAGTTGAAATAAATGAAAATCACTTACAGAAACGAAGGCAATATTCTTATCCCAAATTTAACTGTTCCCGAACCACTAAATCGCCCACTTGGTATTTATGGCAGAATGAGAAGAGATTATCTTAAACAAAATCACCGCAGTATTTACTCTGCTATGATGCTCAAAGGTACATTGCACGATCACCTTGCCGAGATAGACAAAATCTGTCACGAGGAGTTTGAAATCCGTGTCAAAGCAATGTCGGATGCGCAAGGTATCACAGAAGAACTAAAAGCAAAAGATATGCTCAAATGGACGGGACTAATGAACAATATTAAAAACTCAGTCCGTGAGGAACTGATGCACGAAATTGTATATGCCGAGGAGGAATTGAAATGAACTTTATTGAAGAACTCTACTACGGTAATATCAATCCCAATGAAAAACGATATGACAAAAACGCCGACTATGCAAAAGCAATGCGCAAGTTCTGCGAGAATGAAAAGCAGCTTAATGAAATGCTGAAAGGTAAACCATTACATCTCTTTATCGAACTTGTCAATGCGAGCGACAATGTAATCGCTATAACAAGCATAGAAAACTTCAAAATAGGATTCCGTCTTGGCGTTCAGATGATTTGTGATAGTCTAATTTGCGACGATGGAATATTCAAGGATTTATAGGAGGCGGATATGGGATTTGATGAATTTATATATGTGGTTACTGTCACAGATGCCGATGACACAGAATATGTTTATGAATTTGGCAACATAAAACATGCAACCGGATTTTATAAATCCGAAATTAACGCTCGTATTGAAAAGTATAAAAACGGAATTCTGTATCCGCTAAGTTTATAGGAGGTGTCTATGAAAACGTTAATTGTTTTATTATTGGTTCTTATGGTTTCAACCACAGTATCAGCCGCAGAAATTTCACCGGAATCCCTGCCGTCAAATGCAACCTTTGAATGTATGGAATATACCGAATCGCTTATATCGGATATTCTTGATAAGGTTCAGAACGGTCTCGGATTTTCAGATGCTCAGGCACAAGCAAGGCAGAGATTTTTTAACCTCGTAGTCAGTGGTCAGTCAAACGGATATAGTTTCTCGCAATTAAGTGAGGTTGCAAGCAATGCAATCTTTCAATATCGGGATATGTATCTCAGACCTGAATTTTACACTCAGAACGAAGACAAAGTACGGAATCTGATATCTGATGTGCTCAGAGAATATAAGCTTGGCAGAATCGATTATAACGACGCAAAGAAACAAGCCTATGAGAAGATATATCAGTCGGTCGATGCAAGCTTCGACTACGACACAGAATTTGCAAAGGATACTTGCTATCGGAATATTCCGTCAGTAGATAACAGTCTATTTACTATCGCGCGAAAGTTAATATTAGCGGAGAGAACACCTGTCTTGTGATGGGTGTTCTTTTTGATTGAAAGAAAGAATAAAACAATGGTTTTGTATTAGCAAGCACGGAATTTTGGCAGCCAAAACTCCCCTTGTTAGTGGCAAGCCCCTAATACCCCAATTTAAGAGAGGATGATTTTAGTGAGAAAAAGAAATAATCAGATAACAATAAGGTTACACCCGAAGCATTATAAAAAGTTTCAGAAAAAAGCTGAAAAAGAGGATATGAATATCAGCGAATTTATCAGAACGACTATTATGAAAGCAGAGTTCTATGATTTACCGGACGAGGAGTATATTGAAATGAGTCATCGGGTTGGCGAACTCCATTCTATGCTTAAGAATATGGAAAAACAAGTGAGTTATGAAATGTATTTGCCGATGGAAACATTGGAGAAATCCTTGGAACTTAATCTTCAAATAAAAGATGTTATAAAACATTATCACAAAATGCAAGATTCGCTTGGTAATTCAAAAAAGATTCCGAAATGGTATAAGTGGATGAACAAAGAACGAATAGAACATAGGTTAAGCATAAGATTTGGCGACGAAGAAAAAGCAAAGCTAGATAAACTCCTGACAAGAACGTTCGTAAGTCAGAATACGCTAATTCAAAGATTATGTCTAGGAGAATTGGTTCCAATTAAAAAGCCGCAAGCATATTATGATACACTAAGATACATAAATGATATCGGATGGATTCGCCTGATGTCCTTATATCGTTATGCAGAGGATCCCAAAATTGCATGGGATAAAATATGCGATATTCAGGATGTACGAGATGATGCAATGCGATTGATTCGTGATTTTGTATGAGTTTGTAAGGGGCAGAACTCTTTTTTGGGTTCTGCCCCAATTTTATGTTTGATATAATTTGAAAATAACAACTATATTTTAAAAATATAGTTGACAAAATGACAAACATATGGTAATATATTATCAAATAATGTCGAAATAAAGTGATGATTGAAAGGTGGTTATTGGTTGTGGAGACAAAAAAAGAGAGATTTGTTCGTATTGCAGAAGCACGAACTAACCGTATACTTGAGCAATTAAGATTGTTAAGTAATTGCTCGAACAGAAACAATTATGAGTACACTGAGGAAGACATCAGAAAAATATTTACAGTTATAGAAAAAGAAATGAAAAACTGTAAAAGTAAGTTTGAAACATCAACAACAGATAAGTTTACTTTAAAGTAAGGAGGACTCTTGTATGAAAAGAATCGGCTGGCTATTTCCTCCGCGCAATGGCGGAAACGAAACGGGTTATACTAATCAAGGTATAGAAGGTTTCAAAGGTGAAGATTTGATTGACAACTTGACACGTGAAATTTGTCAAAACTCTTTAGATGCCGGAAGAGAAGATGCAACCGGTCCTGTAGTGGTTGATTTTAATCTTGTTCAACTTGAAAAAAGTAAATATCCGATTTTTGCAGAGTATACTGAGTGCATAGAGGGATGTAAACAATATTGGGGTTCTCGAATGGATGATAAATTAAAGATGTTTATTTCCGGTGCCGAAGAAACCTTGTCACACGATACTATTACCATGCTAATTGCTTCGGACAGTAATACAAGCGGTTTGACTGGTGTAAATGCCACTCGTGAACAAAAATCTGTTTGGAGAGGTTTGGTTCAGTCGGATGGTGCATCTGTTAAGGATGGAGACAGTGCAGGTTCATATGGTATAGGAAAAAATGCTCCTTTCGCTTGTTCTTCGCTAAGTATGGTTTTATACAATACATATGCTGTTGATGATGTCCGTGCGTTTCAAGGAGTAGCGAGAGCTGCAACGTTAATACAAAACGGTAAATCCACACAAAGCATTGGTCATTATAAAGTAATTGACGATGACATAACTGATGAAGATATCGCTACGCCTGTAACTCCCGATGATAATTGCCTTATTCGTGATATGTTTAATAGGTCGGAATACGGGACAGATGTAGGTATTGTAGGTTTTAATGCGTATGATAATTGGGAAGATAATATTATCAAAGCTGTATTAAAGAACTTTTTCTTAGCTGTCAAAGAAGAGAAATTAAATGTAAACGTAAACGGTGTTGAAATAAAAGCTTCAAATCTTGAAGAAACCTTTAAAAAATATCTTGATGACAAAAAAGTTGCTATAAGCTATGAGATGTATTCCGCTGTTATTTCTCCTGATGAAGGGAAAATCTATGAGTGCGGTATTCTCAACGAGAATGTTAAAGATATAGAAATGTATTTAAAGGTTGACAACAACTATAACCGTAATATCGGTAACTTCAGAAACACAGGTATGTTAGTCGGACAGTGTAGAAAAAATACATTACAGCGTTTTTCTGCGGTTGTTGTAGTAAGAGGCAAGGAGCTCGGAACATTACTAAAGGACGCCGAACCTGCAAAACACAATAAATGGGATGCCAATATCATCAATAATAAGGATAGAAAAAAAGCGGCCAGAGATGCGATCAATGCAATAAATGCATGGATTGAGAAAATCTTGAATGAACGTTTTGCCGTGCCAATGGACAAATCCGTGGATTCGGATATGGGAGAATACTTACCTTATGAAATTGGTGATGTAGCTGTCGGCACCGGCAGTGAAGGAAAAGACAAATTAAAGGTTAAACAAAAGATTTCTGAGGTAAAGCCGATTCCTATTGTTACTAAATCAACAGAAGAAGCGGGAAAAACAAAGGGTAAAAAGGTTGAAGCTGAGCCACGTAATGATGATAAGATTCCGGATCCTCCGGTGTCACCTAACCCCAAGCCTCCGGTAGTTGATCCCGATGCTGATGGGAATGATGAAGGTGTAGGAAAAGGCTCGGGTAAGAAAACAATCTCTTTCCCCAAGGTGTTGGGACAACGAGTTTCGCCACGTAATTACAACCAAGGTGTTTATCATGGTGTTTTAAAACTTGAAAAAGACAGTGATAATATATATTTGCAATTCTCTACCGTTGATGCTGATTACAGGCAAGACGACATAAAAGTTATAACTTATGTAGCTAACGGAGAGAGTCATAAAAATGTAAATACTGAAAAAATAGGACCAATATCAGTTAAAAAAGGTGAATTTACCGATATTTCTTTAGTATTTGATTGTCACGAAAAAGTTGTTGTCAAAATGAGTGTTACTGAGGAAAGGTAGTGATAAAGCATGAAAAAAACGAATTTTGATTTTCCTCACCCGGTGTTGTTTGAGGGAAATGATGATTATATTGACAGCATATTTTCCATTACAACTGAAGATATAACTGAAGACGGACAAGATTTTTGCTTGCAAATCACTTATACATTGACATCTAATGGTCTGCAAAACCTTATAGCGAACAACAAAGCTGCGGTTGTCGCGAAAATAGAATCACCTTTTGCTTCCTACAGAAAATTGGAAATTTTTGATTGCAACGAAACGCAAAAACAAATACTTATTAAGAGAAATCATGTTGCGAAAGAACTTGTTATTAAAGCTCAAATCGTTGCAAATGAGAAGATAGATAATTTTTTGCTCGAAGAACACAATAAAGATTATTTTACTATTCCGTATACAATAGAAGTTGGCGAAGTTCTTGCGTATGAACCCGGCAACAGGCTGTTCTTGGATGCGAGTGAATTGGAAAAGCCGGTATCTTCAATAATCACTATTGCAGAAAATGATTTTTCAAACGAGTTAATTATTGTTGATTTGAACGATGAACACAAAATTAAGGTCTTTCTTGATAAAGATTCGTATGGCGCGTATTGGAACCTGCGGTCTAAACAAGAGTTGAAGAAATATATCGCCGGAATAGTAGTAATGCCAGCATTAAATGAAGCCGTTGACAAAATCAAGTCTAACTTACTTGATGGTGAATCGGATCAGTTGCTTGCAGGGAAGACATGGTACAGAGTCATTAAAAAGAAAATTGTTGAAAAAGGTATTGAAGAGGAAGATATACCTATGGAAAGCACGGTCAAATTATCTAATTTGCTTTTGGGGAATATAATCAACAGTTCCTTGGGCAGTCTCGATGAAACGTTTGCGAGGGAATTTGATGGTACAAGTCTTAATGTGATGGGAGGTAACGATTAATGCTGATTCCGTATTTTGAAGAAGCTGCATATGATAAATTATCATCGGATATTTCAAAAAACTCTGAAAAATATTTTTCGGCTGAAAATTGGCTGGACGAATATTTTCAAGGGATTCCGTATATCGAAGAATCTACAATACAGATTCAGAGGGTAAATCTTATGGATTTCATAAAGCCGGAAGATGATATACATAGTGTAAAGAGTATTTATACAGCTTATAAAGATCAGATATCTCCCTTAACTGCGACGAACAAATATATGTGGTCATGTTTATGTCACAAAGAATTTTCAGAATACATTGCAGAAAGATGGCTGAAGAATTCGAGAGATATTCCAAAGACTATAAAAACGAGATTGTTTATGGATGGAAAAGCGGGTATGTTTGATAATGCTATTGCTCGATTATGGTGGTATGGTTATATATCATATGATGAAACAGCACCAAATCCATATCATCTAACTGAAGTACTTCTGTCGGCTCAGCAAATTTGTACAGATTTAATTGATGAATCATATAGTAGTAACAGGACTGTTGTTAAAGCGATGCTTTTGGCTTTGAAAACGATTAAAGAAGAATTTCCTGAAAAAGGATTGTCTCAGCCATGGCGTGATTGTGTTAAATATATAAATCGTCGTGGTGCTGTTATGAATCTTGACTTTGTCGGAGAAGATATAATTTACAAGCTTACGTATGATTACTTAAAAGCAAAAATGTAATAACGCGGGGCAGAATCTCGAATTTGAGGTTCTGCCCCAACTTTTTTCGTCAAAACTCCTCATAAATCCCTATAAATCATTGACAAATTTAAAAAAATATTATATAATTATACTTGGATTTTTGTAATTAAACGGAGGTTTAACTATGGGAAACAATATTGAACGTTGGTATTCGATGAAGGAAATCACAGAATATCTTGGTGTAAGCCGTGACACTGTCCTCATATGGATCGAAAAAAGAGAAATGCCCGCAGCAAAAATCGGCAGACTTTGGAAGTTTAAAATAAGTGAAGTTGACGCGTGGATGAAATCGGGCGTTGCAGCAGAGAAGTAATTTAAGGAGATTGATATGGACAGACATACTCCTGAACAAAGAAGAAAGAACATGCAAGCTGTTAAAAATAAAGACAGTAAAATAGAATTACTTCTCAGAAAAGAGCTTTGGAACAGAGGGTTAAGATATCAAAAAAACAGAAATGATGTTTTTGGAAAACCCGACATTGTATTCAAAGGAAAAAAAGTGGCAGTGTTCTGTGACAGCGAATTTTGGCATGGCTATAACTGGGAGGAAAGAAAAAAAGATTTCAAATCTCATCAGGAGTTTTGGATTCCGAAGATTGAGAGAAATATGCAAAGAGATATAGAAGTGACTCAAAAGTTAGAATCAGAAGGATGGACTGTTCTACGATTTTGGGGTAATGAGATAAAAAAAGAAACTGAGAAATGTGCACTAATAATAGAAAAGGCGGTAAAAGAGAAATGAAAATTTACAAGTCCATTGATTTGTTTGCAGGTGTTGGCGGAATAAGAATGGGATTTGACAATGCATTTGAAAATCAAATTAAAACCGTATTTGTCAGCGAATGGGATGAATATGCTCAAAAGACATATAAGACAAATTTTAAAGATGATTTTGGCATTGCCGGTGACATAACCAAAATAGATGAAAAAGAAATACCGTCTTTTGATATATGCTTAGCCGGTTTTCCTTGTCAAGCGTTCAGTCTTGCAGGAAAGCGTCAAGGTTTTGAGGATGATTACAAAGGATTATGCAGGGGTACTTTGTTTATGGACGTTGCAAGAATATGTGAGGAACATAAACCTGCTGTTATCTTCTGTGAAAATGTTAAAGGATTAGTTATCCATGATAAGGGACGAACATTTAAAATCATCTGTAAGACATTTGAAGATTTAGGATATAAAGTCTTTCATGAAGTTTTGAACAGTAAAAATTTTGGTGTTCCTCAAAACAGAGAGAGAATTTATATCGTTGCCTTTAGAAAAGATATCGCCCCGGATAAATTCGTTTTCCCCGAAACGACCGATGATACTAAACGCATTAAAGATATTGTTGAAGAAAAACCCGTACCCGCTAAATATTATTTGAGTGACGTTTATTTGGAAACTTTAAGACAACATAAAGCACGTCATGAATCAAAAGGTAACGGATTTGGTTATGAAATCCGTGATTGGGATGATGTCGCAGGAGCCATTGTCTGCGGCGGCATGGGACGTGAAAGGAATCTTATAATTGACAAGCGTCAAAAGAAACTTGTTCCCACAACTCATATCAAAGGTGAAATAAATAAAGAGGGTGTACGAAAAATGACACCTCGTGAATGGGCTCGGTTGCAGGGATTCCCGGACAGTTTTGAATTGCCGCTTGCGGACACACATCTTTATAAGCAGTTCGGAAACAGTGTAACTGTAAATGTAATTGAGGCAATAGCCGAGAGAATTAAGGAGGTGCTTGATAATGCCTAAGCTGTCAGGCAACAAAGGTGAATGGAGCGAAATTTATGTATTTCTTCGTTTGCTTGAACTTGGAAAGTTGTATGCTGCCGATGCTAACCTTAATAAAATTGATGATGTGTTTTATGACATTATCAACATAGTAAGAGAAGAAAATGCAGGTGCTTTAGAATTCAGAATAAATCGTACTGAGGGCACTATCTCGGTAGTTAACACTACTTGCAATCAAGTAATTACAGAAATGCCGATTGATGAATTTAAGAGAAAAGCAGACGAATTATACAATGAAATTATTTCAGCAAAAACATCTTCATTCTATGTTGAAAGCACAGAAGACTTTTTGAATGAATTAAATATAGGAACTCTTAAGGCGAAATCTACTGACAAAGCTGACATAAGAATTAAAATCCATGATATTAATACAGGGTATGAAGCAGTTCAAGGTTTTAGCGTTAAATCCAGGCTGGGCAGTGCTTCGACTTTAATTAATGCAGGTAAAACTACTAACTTTATTTTTGAAGTGACCGGCAATGTGAATGATAATGTAATGACTGTTTTTAATAACTGTTCTAAGTTGTTCAAGAGCAAGTTTGAATATCTTCGCGACTATGTTAATTGTGATGTAAAATATGTTGGCATGGAAAATGAGATATTTGAAAGCAATTTACTTTTAATAGATGGTGATTTACCGAAGATTTGTGCCAATATGCTTGTCGATTATTATTCTACAGGTGTCAATACTGTAGAGAAAGCTATCGGGGTTATAACCACAAAAAATCCATTAGGATACAACCTTTCAAAAGGCCATCCTTTTTACAGTTATAAGTTTAAGAAAATGCTTACCGAATGTGCTCTCGGCATGCTTCCGTCTAAAGCGTGGGATGGAACCGCAGATGCAACAGGCGGATACATTATTGTGCGAGAAGATGGAGAAGTATTGTGTTATCACCTGTTTAATCGCAATGAGTTTGAAAACTATTTGCTTTTGAACACAAAGTTTGAAACTGCAAGTACAAGCAGACACCAATTCGGAAGCATTTATAAAGAAAACGGAAAGTATTATTTGAAACTTAATTTGCAGATAAGGTTTATAAAGTGATATGAACATAATAGATATTAAATTCATGGGAGACAGTGTGTATTTATTGAAATCATGTACTGTAACCTCTGAAGAATTAAAAGAAACGGTTAAATCATTTGATTACAATAATTTGTACAGTAAATACAGAGAATATAAAGATGAAGACGGTGTAGAAAAAGCTCAATTTCCTCCAATAAACTTTGTGTTTTATAAATTTGTTTTTGAAAACGACAGCATACCTTCCCCTCAAAAGGTGTTGGAGCTATACTTTGAATTGTACTCAGATAAAATTAAAGTATCTGAAGAAAGTGCTGAAATGGGCGGAATAAGCTACAATCTTAACGCATTAAAGGCCAGAATATTAAGAACATATCCCAGTTTGTTGAGAGATTTTCATTTTTATTTAATGCTTAAAGAATGCTGCTCTTTTGATAAAGTTACATATTCATGCGCAGATGACATCAAAGGAACAGATATCACGATTGTTCATAAAAGCAAAAAATATATTGTGTCTCTGTTTACCGATACAAAGCGTGCTTGGAATTTTAAGAAAATCAAGAACATATTCAGGCATAAGTACGGGCAGAATGAAATAAAAGTTCCGATGATACTGGATGAAGCTGATAAATGCGGCGATTTTATGTTGTATAAACAATCAGATATTCTGTTTGTTGTAAAATATTTAAAATGAAAGCTAGTTTTATTTGTTAATATACAGTTTTCTGTAAAAATATTAAAGAAATACAAAAGGATGGTATAATTATGGATTTACAAAAGGCTATAGAATACGCTTTGATGGGCGATGCAATTTTATTTTTAGGATCAGGAGCTTCAGTCGGTGCTATTAATCAAAATGATGAAGAGTTTCCAATTGGAAAGACTTTGGCCGAAAGATTGTATCCTGGATGTACAAATCTGGATCAAGCAGCTGAATTCTTCTGTGAGGATAAGGAACAAGAAAATGTTGACGGAAAACAAGAACTTATAAATTTTTTAAAAAAACAATTTAGAGCAAAAAAAATTTCCGAACACCAAAAGTTAATTGCTTCGGTTCCTTGGAAACGTATTTATACAACTAACTATGATAATGTTGTTGAAAAAGCTTATTTAGATAGTGGGAAGTATATAAGAAGTTTATCAGTTGATGATGCTGCAAGTAAATATCTAGGAAGTGATGAACTTGTTTATTTGCACATAAATGGTTCTATAGATAAGTTAGACAAAGAAACACTAAACAATCAGTTTAAGCTCACTAATTCTAGCTATAATACAAGTGCTTTCAATTCCAATGAATGGGGAAAGGTTTTTAAAAGTGACTTGGATGCATACCAAGTGACAATCTTCATCGGATTCACGATGAATTATGATTTAGATATTAGAAGAATAGTTAGCACTGTTACTAAAGACAAATGTATTTTTGTTGTACGTGTTGATGAAGATTCTAACACAGTGAGGACATTACAAAAATATGGTAGTGTATATTGCATTGGACTCAATGGTTTTTTTGATAAAGTTTTGGAAGTAGAAGACAATTTTGATTATGAGGAACCTCCGATATTACCATTAAGTAATTTTGAAAAATTTTCGTATACTCCTGCGATAAATTTGCCAAATGATCAAGATGTTCTAAAATATTATAAAGTAGGTAAAAAGGTTAATGAGTTATACTGTGATAAAGATAATGGATATCAAGCAGTTGTTAAAAGAAGTGAGGTTGATAAGATAATTAATGAGGTAAAATCTGGCACAGAGGCTATATTTATTCATTCTGATATAGGAAATGGCAAAACAGAAGTCATTGATCAGATTTGTTATCATCTTTCATCTCAATATAGTATATATAGATTAATAAATAACAATGAAAAAATTACTAAGGAAATTGAATTAATATGTGAAGGTACAGATAAAAAAATTGTAATTATAGAGAACTTTTTTAACTACTATGATATTTATGAACAATTTAAATTATTTAATAGTAATAAAAATATTACTTTTATTTTCACTGCCAGAACATCTATTTATAAATCAAGGTGTGAACAATTTAGGTTTGCTCAAACAACTGTACATGATTTAAACCGATTAGATGATATGGAGATTCAAAATTTAGTCAGAATATTCAATGAATATGGTTACTATCCCAAAGAAAATATAGGTAAGGATTATAGCATATTCATTAAGAAAAAATATAATCGGAAACTACAATCTGCAATTTTAGGAATATTTGAAAATGAAAGTATAATTAACTCACTTCAGACTATTTTGCATGATATTTCTGCTTTAGATGAAAAATCTCAAAAAATTCTTTTGTTTATGATTATTTCAAAAGTTATGAATTTAGAGCTTAATTTTACTGATATTCTTGATTTACTTGGAGCCACCTCATATGATTATGAATTCGAAAAAAATAACAGCGTTAACGAATTGGTCAACTTCGATAACGCATCCACGGCAATAAAATCTGTTACGATATGTATGTGGCTCATTAAAAATTCAAATGTAGGTCCGAAAATCATCGACATTTTAGTTGAATGTGCAGTGCAGGCGGATATTGGTTCCAGAGTAAATAAAAAATATGAGAAGTTTTTGGGAAACATAATTTCATATAAACATTTAAAATTCATATTGACATTATTAAGCGATAGCGTCTCCGAACAGTTAAATTTGATAAATAATTTTTATCAGCGTATTAAAAATATTGCTTATTATAAAGATAAATACTTTTTTTGGTTGCAATATGGTATCTCTGCTTTGGAATTGAACGATTATGAAGAAGCTGAACAACATTTTAACGCTGCTTTAATAAAAATTGGCGGGGAAAATATTCCATTTGAAATTAACAACCAGTATGCTCGATTAAAAATGGAGATTATGCTCCTTCCAAAATACAAGTATAATGAAAAAACTTATACAGAATTTGTTGAAATAAACGAGATGTTAAAGCCAACATCTTCTAAAGATGATGACGAATATTATTGTTATAAAATGTCAAGTTCATACTATCCCAGAATATTTGACAAGTTTTACTTTCAAATGTCAGATGACGAAAAAAATGGTATGAGAGAAATAGCTCAAAATAACCAGATTTTATGTACAAAATATTTATTAAAAAATAAAAATGAGGATTTTGTAAAGAATGTTTCAGTATTTATTGGAATCTTTGACAAACTTAGTAGATTTGAACCTGATTATGTAGAATTTACTGTTGAAGAAATTCGACAGTATTACGCTATAGGACAAGTTCTCCTCAATGGTATTAATGAAAAAGCACAAGTACATATATCACAAATATCTCCTAAATATGTTTATAAAATTGAAGATGTTTTGTATATTGGACAGAAAGTGAAAATGAAAATAGTTAGATATAACAAAGAACGCAAAATATGGGAGTTAACCCATTGCTAAAATGTTACTATCAATAGTAATTAAACGACTACGATTTAATTTGTTAGTAAAACAAAATAAGCAGCAGAACTATATGAAAAAATGAATAGATAACGGCAAAATAATAATACTCAATAACGAAAGGGGTGTCAGAAAATGCATGATTTCCTTGCCCAATTTGAACAATATTGTAAGAATCCAGAAGTTAATTCGAACAAGGCTAATGCATATTCGAAAGCTATTGAATATCTTTGTGCCTATATGCAAATTAGTGAGATAACTCCTCAGGCTGTTGATAGTATCAGAACTACAGAGGAATATATCAGTGATAAAAATAGTTCTTTTTACAAAGATTTGCTGGCTTTTTTGACAGAACGTAGGCAGAAATCTTATTTAGAGGGTGGCTTTGTTAGAGCAGCGCTAAAACCTTTTTTTGAGTTTGCCGGCAAATGGACAAAGACAACGAAAGTGTATGAATGGGTAGAGTTTTATATGGAACTTGCAAACAAGTTGCTTACATATAAAAATGACAGAATAGCCTTGATTCAAATCATCAAAGATATATTTATTAAGGCGAATCTCAAATTACCAACGCTCGAAAAGGATAATAACATCATAGATGTTGATCCTTTTACATTCTTTGCATTATTTAATAAGGGGATTAAGGATAGCAATCGCATTCTGTTATTGACAGTAATAAAAGATTTGTTAGAAATCTCTGCTGTTGTACCAGAAAAATTTGACGGAATCCCTGTTGTTAATCCGATGAAAGCTACGTTTTATTATTTTCTGGGCGAAAGAAACGATGAGGATATAGATAATTTATGGGAATTCTTTGAAGTTGCCCTAAAGTATGCTGACAATAAAATGGATAGTAGCAATCAATTTGTTGAGTTGTTTAATACTGTATCAAAACAAAAAGGAATAAGCTGGAATATTACAATGGGCTTGTATTGGTTTAGACCTTATACATATGTAAATCTTGATGCAAGAAACAGAAAATTATTAGAAAATAACAATAAAAGGTTCCTGCCAAAGGTGGATATTGTAAAGCTGTTGAAGAAAGTGCCGAGCGGTGAAGAATATCTGAACATCATTACATTAGTAAAAGAAGTTATGTCAGAGTATGCGAGTTTCCCTGAACTTTCATATGATGCTTGGAAACAATCAACAGAAGATAAAGTAAAGTTCTTCGGTGAAGAAGGAATTACATACTGGCCGTCATTGGAAGAATACGATCCGGGAATTACAGTTGAAATGTGGAAAGAGATCTTATCTGACAAATCCCTTACTCCTGACGAAATGTTAGATATTCTGGCTAAAATGCTGGAAATCGGCGGAGAAAGCACATGCTATCACATGGCGGAAGTTTATGGTAAAACTCACAATTACTATAATGCAATGGGTAGCAACTTCGGAAAGCGTGTAAAAGAACGATATAACATTCCAGACTGTTATGATAGTGAATATGACAGAATGCGTTATTATACAATTCCGTTTGTTGGAAGAGATATTATAGAAGATAATAAAACACATTATTCTTGGAAACTCAGAGATGAGTTAAAGGAGGCTTTAGAAGGAATGGATTTAACTGTAAATATTGATGTTGCAAACAAGAAAGAATTTGATAAAAACATAATTCTTTACGGACCTCCGGGAACCGGTAAAACATATAATACTGCTATATACGCCGTAGCGATTATAGAAAATAAATCATTAAAAGAAGTTTCTTCTGAAGATTATTTTGATGTACTTGAAAGGTATAATGAATATAAAAAAGCCGGAAAAATTGAATTCACAACTTTCCATCAATCATATGGATATGAAGAGTTTATTGAAGGAATAAAACCTGTTATAAACGATAAGAGTGAAGATAATAAGGAAGTAGTTTACGAGGTTGTTCCCGGTGTGTTCAAAGCTTTTTGCGATAAGATAGAACGACCAGGAATAAAGGGAACAGTGGATACAGAATTAAATGAATATCCTACAGTATGGAAAGTGTCTTTAGAAGGAACCGGCGATAATCCTACACGTAGAGAATGTTTAGATAATGATCACATACGTGTTGGTTATGATGAGTGTGGCGAAGATGCTACGGAGGTTATAGAAAACCAAGAAATAGGATATTCAGTATTAAATAGATTTATCAATGAAATGTCCGTAGGAGATGTAGTTATTTCGTGCTATACAGCATCTACCATCGATGCAATAGGCGTTGTGACGGGTGAGTATGAATGGCATGATGAATATGAGTACTATAAACGATTAAGAAAAGTAAAGTGGTTAGTTAAAGGCATTAATGAGAACATAGTAAAAATAAACAACGGAAAGAAACTTTCTAATCCGACAGTACATCGCGTTAATATAACATTGAGTGATGTTATGGATATAGTAAAAAAATACTCCCCTGAGGTTATTGAAACAGAAAATAAAGGAAACTATGTTTTCATCATTGACGAAATAAACAGAGGCAATATTTCGAAAATTTTAGGTGAGCTCATTACTCTGATTGAACCTACAAAGAGAAAAGGACAGCCTGAAGAGATGCAGGCAAAGTTGCCTTATTCTCAAAAAGAGTTTGGGGTTCCCGACAATGTTTATATCATTGGCACTATGAACACTGCAGACAGAAGTATTGCTGCCATCGATACGGCACTTCGTCGCAGATTCAGTTTCAGAGAAATGCTGCCTCAGGCTGATGTATTAGATGGTATTGAAGTAGAGGGTCTTTCAGTTTCTGGAATGCTTAAAAAGATGAACAGACGTATTGAAGTTTTATACGACCGTGAGCATACAATCGGACATGCATATTTTATGCCACTTCAATATGACAACTCAATGGAATGTCTTGCTGATATTTTCAAAGATAAAATAATACCGCTTTTGCAGGAATATTTCTATGAAGATTACGAAAAAATTAGACTTGTTTTGGGAGATAATCAAAAGACAGAGGAATATCAGTTTATACTTAAAGAGCAAGTTGATGAAACTGAATTATTTGGCGAAGATACTGATGTTATTGAGGATGCATATAAGTACTCCGTAAATGAAGAGGCATTTACCGTTATAGATGCATATGAAAAAATGATTTGATGATTTGAGGAGGTGTTATCGTGGCAAAGACCATCACAGTGCGTGAATATGAATCTTTTACTTGCAATAAAAATGTTCCGGGACACATTTCTTTGCCTGAGAGCACTTTTAAGAATTTAGAAGAGTTTATACTTGCGAATAGCAGCCAAGATTCCGAAGTCTTGGAATTTATGGGAATTACAGCAAGAAAAGGAATAGGCAAAGTAATAACAGCAAAAAATTATGTGGGCGTTATTTCTATGAACGATGGTACAACAATAGAAATTTTACCCAAAATATACTCAGAACAAGACAATATTGCCGAAGCAAAAAGACTTCTCATAAAAATGCTGAAGACATTGAGAACAGCTCCGTATAAAACAATGCAAAAGACAAATGTGAATATTGACAAACTGAGTATATTTGAGATCTTTATACGAATGTTTCTCGATGAAGTATTTATTATAGTAAAGCATGGTTTGAAGTGTAATTATGAGAGCATTCAAGATAATCTTAATGTGTTCAAAGGTAAAATGTTGTTTTCGAAACAGCTAAAATATAACGTCGTGCATAAAGAAAAGTTCTTCGTGGAGTATGACGAGTTCAATACAAATCGCGCTGAAAACAGGTTGTTAAAATCAACACTCTTGTATCTTTACAAGAAAACCACATCGAATAAGAATAAAAATGATATACGAACATTGTTAAATTCATTTGTTGATGTCAACGAATCAAAGAATTACGATGATGATTTTTCTAAGTGCATAGCAGATAGAAATATGAAGGGTTATACAACTGCACTGTTATGGAGTAAGGTGTTCTTACAAGGCAAGAGTTTTACATCGTTTTCTGGTTCGAATGTTGCTTTTGCGCTGTTGTTCCCAATGGAAACATTGTTTGAAAGCTATGTTGCGTCGATTATGAGAAAACAACTTCAAGGTACAGATTATTCATTTTCTGCGCAGGACAAAGGATATCATTTGTTTGATAGCCCTAAAAAATTTATGTTAAGACCTGATATTGTAATAAAACAGAAGATTAATAAAATGGTATTTGTTATGGATACAAAGTGGAAATTATTATCGTTGTCAAAAGCAAATGCCGGAATATCTCAATCTGATATGTACCAGATGTACGCATATCAGAAAAAGTATGAGGCTAAAAATATTACTTTGTTATATCCCAAAACCTCAGAGGATATTGATGAAGACAAGCTGACTTTTAAATCGGATGACGGCGTGATAGTTAATGTGAAATTTGTTGATTTGTATGATAAGAAATCTATCGCCGATATATTAAGTTCTGTGATTGAATGTAATGAAATTTCAAGAGAGGTTGATTCTGATGAATACTAAAAACTATGTTGTTCCAAAACAAATTATAGACGCTAAAGAGGAGAAATCTCTCATCACTTTAACAGATACATATAATAAAATGATAGAGCCAAGTATTGCCAGCAAGGCGTTAAGCAAGGTTGGTGATAAAATACCTCAACCTATAAAAGATTTTACAAATGCCGCAAAAGAAAAACTTACAGATAGTGAATTGATCATTAAATCTTTAGAATTGCTTGGAAAGTCCTTTCAAACATTAGAACAGTTTGCGGCAAAAGTTACTTTAAGCGAAAAAGATATAATAAAAATGGTTAACCCAATAGTTGTTGATAACGAAATAACATCACTGGATGAAATTTGTTTGGCAAGGGGTTATGATATATCAAAGCTTGTTGGAAAAGCAAAATTTGTTGATATAATAGCAACTTTAATTGAAGGTGGCGTTACAGGATATGCCGGGTTCGTTGGTTTGCCGTTTAATTTAGTTGCGAGTACTTTTTTATTTTATAGAGCTGTTCAATCTACAGCGTTATTCTATGGCTATGATATAAAGAACGATCCTGCTGAATTGCAAATAGCTTCTGAAGTATTTATGAATGCTATGAGCCCTAAAAACAATAATGATAGTGAATTGTCAAGTGCAATAGCCAAAGTTATGTTGTTGACAACTACAACCTCTGTAAAGCAAACTGTGAAAAAAGGATGGACAGCGATGGCTGAAAAAGGCGGCGTACATCTTTTAATAACACAGATGAGAGCACTTGCTAATAGCGCAGCGAAAAAGGCGTTAGAAAAAGCTGGCAAGAAAGGCCTCGAGAAAACTGTTTTTTCAGAAGTTTTTGAACAATTAGGAAAGAAATTAACACAAAAATCAATTGGAAAGGCTATTCCTAAGATAGGTGCATTCATTGGTGCAACGATCGATACAGCCCAGATGGTCCAGATTTTGAAGTATGCTGACGTTTTTTATAATAAGCGATTCTTGCTCGAAAAAGAAAGCCGAATTGATTTATTATGCGCGCAACCTTCAACAATTACTACCGAAGAGTATGACATAGTTGATAATGATGATTTTGTTTATAATGTGAAAGCTAATAATGATATGATCGAATTTATTTGTTACCCTAAATGTACTACTTGTCAGAAGGCGAAAAAGTGGCTTGATGACAACAAAATCGAATATGAACTTCGTGATATAAAGGAAGATAATCCAAGTCTTGAGGAATTGACCGCTTGGTATAAGATGAGTGGACTGCCACTTAAGAAATTCTTTAACACTTCCGGGCTTTTGTATAAGTCTATGGAGCTTAAGGACAAGCTACCTACTATGTCTGATGAAGAACAGTTAAAACTCCTTGCAACAGATGGAATGCTTGTAAAACGTCCACTTGTAGTTGGCAAAGACTTTGTTTTGGTTGGATTTAAAGAAAGCGAATGGAATGAGAAACTGTAAGAGGTAATTCTATGCGATATTATGTAACGGCGGATGTGCATGGATATTTTAGTGAATTGAAATCTGCATTAGCTGAAAAAGGATTTTTTGAAGATAAAGAGCCTCATAAATTGATTATATGCGGAGATATTTATGACAGAGGTACCGAGGCATTACAACTACAAAATTTCATACTTGATTTGATGTCAAAGGATGAAATTATTCTTATACGAGGAAATCACGAAGATTTAGCATTAGATCTTTTAAACAACTGGGATAAAAGTAGCTTTTTGCAACGCTATCATTATTCTAATGGCGCCTTAGATACTGTCTGTCAGCTTACAGAAACAAGTATTGGACAACTGTCAGTCGATTCAGATGAGGTTTATAGGAGATTTTCCAAGAATCCATTTATACAAGAAATTATCCCTGCGATGGTTGACTTTTATGAAACTGAACATTACATATTTACGCATGGCTGGATTCCTTGCGATATTATAGGCAATAGTCATTCTAAAAGATATATTCCTATTGAGGATTGGCGCAATGCAGGCGTTCGGGCTTGGGATAATGCAAGATGGACGAATGGTATGGAGGCAGCTCATAGCGAAATCATAGAAAACGGAAAGACTATTGTGTGCGGACATTGGCATTGCTCCTTTGGACATGCTCACTACGAGGGTGATGGTGGCGAGTTTGACAACAATCCTAACTTCACCCCATATTACGGTAAAGGAATTATTGCTCTCGACGCATGTACACCGGTTTCAAAAATGGTTAATTGTATTGTAATTGAAGATTAAAATGTAGAATGGAGTGAGAAGTTATGAGAAAGAATTTAGGAGCGAAAGCGATTTTATATCCAATGCCGGTGCTTATTATCGGTACGTATGACGAAAACGGAAAAGCAAATGCAATGAACGCTGCCTGGGGTGGCATCAGCGAGGAAACACAGATATCTATTTGCGTGGACGACGGACATAAGACTGCAAAGAATGTTGTTAAAACCAGTGCATTTACCGTAAGTATTGCAGATGCAGATAATGTTATTGCTTGTGACTATGTTGGCATTGTTTCAGGCAACAAAGAACCTGATAAAATAGAAAAAGCAGGTTGGCACGTTACAAATAGCGAGTTTGTAAATGCTCCACTTTTTGATGAATTGCCTATGGCACTTGAGTGCAAGCTCATCAGCTATGACGAAGAAACCTGCAGACTTGTTGGTGAAATTGTAAATGTCTGCGCGGACGAAAGAATCCTTGACGAAAACGACAAGATTGATTTGAATAAATTCAGTCCTATTACATACGATCCAGTGCACCATACTTATCGTAAAATTGGTGAGAATGTTGGCAAGGCGTTTAGTGATGGAAAGGAAATGAGATAGATTTAATATAGGAGTAGATTATTAATGTCAAAAAATAATTCAAATTTTTTTAAAGAAAAAAATGACTGGTCTTTTATTAAAGATAAACTTTTGGGTTGTTATTTGCCTCCTTATTTTCAAAAAGTTCTAATGACAAAGAAACCTATATTCTATGTAGATTGCTTTGCTGGTAAAGGAAAATTTGAAGATGGTAACGACGGTTCACCTCTAATTGCATTAAGAGTTAGAGAGGATTGCTTGAATAGGGCTAATGTTTTTCAGAAATTTGGTGCAATACAACCTTGCTTTATTGAGTTAAATCATGCTGCAGAATTGCAGAAAAACATTAGCACGTTCGCTTCCAATTACGGAAACGCTAATGTTATATCAGGCAAATATGAAGAAACAATTTTAGACTGTCTTTCTAATAAGGACAAATATAATATTTTTCTATACATAGATCCATATGGAATAAAAGCATTAAATTTTGAGTTGTTTAAAAAATTTAAAACATTAGGATTTAATACATTCGAAATGTTAATTAATTTTAATTCATTTGGTTTTTTTCGTGATGCTTGCAGAGTTATGAGTGTCAATTATAGTAATGATGAAGCATTGAATTCATTGGATGATTTGGTTGAATATGAACCCACTACTTTTGACACAAACTCACAATCAGAAACACTTTTAAATTCAATTGCTGGCGGAGACTATTGGAAAGATATTGTGAAAGATTATAATAACGGTAAATTTGATGGATATAAGGCAGAACAGATATTATCCGAAAGATATAAACAGCAACTAAAAAAGCATTATTCGTATGTACTTGATTTGCCTATTCGCTTGAAAGCAGGGCAAAGACCTAAATATCGAATGATACATGCTTGTGATCACAAAGATGGATGCTTTCTAATGGCCCAAAATATGCAAAAGAGAAAAGATGAGTTGTTTTTAAATATTCAGCAAGGTGGACAACTTACACTTTTTGACATGATGACAGGATGTTCTTCCACGGCAGAAGGAGATTTTATAACAATAGAAGAAATTACCCAAAAAGTCGGACAACTTCTTGACAATTATCACGAAATAGGATTGACTGAATACATAGCAGCTTTCGTAAATGAGTATGGCTTAATATGTGATTTTAAAATGATATACGACAGTTTAAATAGTTTAGCACAGAAAAATGAGATAAAGATTTTACGGAATCCAGCATATACAAAAAACGGAAAGCAATCTACATTTTGGGAAGAAAGCAAAGACAAAACTGTAACATTAAGGAGGTGTAAATTGTGAAACAAGTTAAAGGATATATAAAGCGAAAATCCATGCTTTATGTAACTGGCGTGGAATATGGTGATTATACAATGAATCATGTGTTTGGATGCGCACATGGTTGTAAATATCCTTGTTATGCATATTTGCAAAAAAAACGTTTTGGACAAGTCGATGGCTATGATAAGTGGACGGAACCATATTTAGTTTCAAATACATTAGAATTATTAGATAAAGAAATTCCTAAGCTGAAAAGCAAAATCAAGTCAGTGCATTTATGTTTTACAACAGATCCATTTATGTATGGATATGATGACATCTCAGAAATAAGTATCTCGGCAATTAAAAAGATTAATGAGTTTGGCATAAAATGTACGGTTTTAACTAAAGGGATTTTACCTAAAGAATTGGCACAATTATCTTCAGAAAACGAGTATGGAATAACTTTGGTTTCATTGAATGAGAATTTTAGAAGAGAGTATGAGCCTAATTCAGCAACGTTTGATGAAAGAATTCGCGCTTTAAGAGCTTTGCATGAATTGGGGTGCAAGACTTGGGTGAGTATAGAACCATATCCTACACCAAATTTTATAGAGCAAAATATTAACGATATCCTTGAGTCTGTCAGTTTTTGTGATAAAATAATTTTTGGAAGAATCCATTACAATAAAAAAGCTTCGGAATATAAAAATCATAAAGAGTTTTTTAACAAAACAGCTAAGGCGGTTATTGATTTCTGTGAAGAAAGCAATATAGCATATCATATAAAAAATGGCACTATAACCGAAGTTAAAACTGAGGAGTAAATAATGATTAGTCCTAGAATTGTAAAATGTAATTTCTGTAATACAACTATACTTATGAGATTTCAAATGGGATATTTCGATATCCCGTTTGATTTTGTGTGTCCTAATTGTGGTGTTCATATTAATGGGTTTCAAAACACTGTTCAAAACCAAGATATAGAAATACACAATGCAAGTATAATAGAAACAAAAGAACCTGTAGCTGATTATTATTTAAATTTATCAGTAGAATTGCCAAGCAGGAAGATTAGTAAGTACACATCTTACGACGATATAATACGAGAGGGGTTCAGCCCGTTTTTGATGACAAGCCAACTATACGGTGATAACTACGAATCAATCACAAGAAGTATTAGCCTTTTCTTGAATTTAAAAAGAGAATTTTGGCCGAAAATCACACCGTTATATGATTTGTTTTTTAATAAACAAATTGAGTTAATGAAGCCTCAATTACAAATATATTCAAAAGCATATAATATCATCAATGAACTAGATGCAAGAATGTCATTGCACCAACTACTAGTTAAAATGTTTTTTAAAATTTTGCCTCCAGATTCTTTAAATGAATTTATTGATACAAGTAAAAAAATTAATGAGAGAAAAACATTGATAAAAGTAATAGAGTTAATTCATAGAATTGGTGGAGAAGAATTTTTTAATAAAAATACAAAACGAATTGTCAAAATATTCAACAGATGGATTGATAATTTTGAAAAGTTTGCTCCGATTGTTATGCTTTCATTAGGAAATGCAAAAAATAAAATTGATAAAAATACATTTGGAATTTCAACAACTAGTCTGGATGAATTCTTGAGCTTTTATTCCGATAGTTATGAAATAATCGCAGATTTAATAGATTTAGTAGTTGCTTTAAACAACATTTCGATTCGCGGGAATATAGATACTTTTCCTTCCGATTCTACAGTAAAAAACTTTGAAAATTATCAAAAAGCTTCAAAGGCTAACAAATTAAAATGTATTGTTGATGGCGAACCTTATAGTAGACCATTAAATTTGGAAAAAGATATTAGAAATGCAATTGCTCATTATGATTATGAATTTGATTCTATTACACAAGAGATTCTTTTCAGAGATAATTTTAACGGGAAGCAAAAGGAAATAAAGGTATATCTTGTGGATTTTGCTTGTTTGTGCTATGACAACATTGTTGCTCTTTTTTATTTGAATGAAATTATGTATTTATTGCATAAAATTGCTTATATCACAAAGGGATTGAAACCAAATGTAGATCCACGCTTGTTTTGAGTGCATTTGTTTCATAGATGTGTTTTCGAGTCAAATCGGTATGACAACTTGTGTAAATTTTGAAAATTGTACAATAATTGTACTGAATTTGTACTATAATTGAATTGACTATGATAATTTGACTATGTATAATATAAAATGTAAAGAGAATATGAAAACGGCGGCGAGCGAAAGCTTGTCGCTTTTTTCTTCTAAAGATCGGCTTATGCCGGTCTTTTTTTATGCTTAAAATCAGAAGAAACTTATAAATGTCGTATTTTGTCGTACGATTTTTAAAGGAATTTTCAGAAAAAGGCTTCAAAAATTACCGTTTTTTCTGGTGATATATGAGAGGGTGTTTTATTAGCTGTTATTTAAATGGCGATTAGTGTCGAACGATTTTTTAAGAATTTTTCAAAAAAGGGTTGAAAAATGGCTGTTTTTTATCCTTACTTATGAGGGGTGTTCTTATAAAAGAATTTTTCAAATGTAAAGGTTTCTTTGACGTTTGACTGTTATTATGTGCTTACATATAAAAGACTTTTAATTTTTTGAAACTATTTTTTCAATGGTAAAGGTTTTCTATACCATTGACTGATATAATCATCTTAAACAGAAAAGGATGCCAAAATAATATCAAATTATTTTTTCAAAGGGGTCAAAAAATGAACCCTTTGGCTGCTAAGATAAAGTCGCAAAAGAAAAAAATATAAATTTTTTTCAAAGGTATAAGTTTTTGTTACCTTTGGCTGTTATTATCACCGTATAAAAAGATTTTTTCTGAAAGGTACGGCGTGAAGCAACCTTTCACTGTTATTATAAGTTTGAGCAGAAAAATAATGTCGAAAAGTTTTTTCAAGATTTTTTTGAAACATACGGTAAGCTGCATAGTTTCACTGTTATGATGATGTTAGAAAAAATTAAAAATCTTTTTGAAACTACCAATAATTTGGGTGGTTTGGCTGCTATGATAGTAGCAGGAAGACAGATTTTTAAAAAATTTTGTTCAAAACTTAAGGTTTGGATGTCAGATATGATTTAATAAAAGTACAGACAGAAAAATTTCTTGTTTGGTAAGGTTTTGACATCAAAAATGTTAAGCTTAAATTATGAAATGCATTTCAATTGTACCTTGAAAAAGAAAGCACGCAAGATAACGGCGTTGCAGTATAACAAAAAATCGGAAACAGATAATGATACTTCTGTCCAGCCACAGTCCGAGCGTTAAGAGCGTCGCAGGCAATGGGGACAGTCCGGGCGGATGCCGGGAAGGTGGAATTCCTATGGATGTGTTGATTTCACATCTCCGTATTTTAAAATTAAAAATGAAAAATTTTAAGGAGAAATTAAATTATGAAAAAAGCTATTATTTATTTAAGAAATGAAAACAAATTTAAAATGTTCAACAATGAAGTTGAAAGAGAATTAAGAGACTTTATTGCCACACTTCCGAATGTAAAAGTAACAGATGTGTATGTTGATGTATATGACGATGATGAAAATGAGATGAATCGTGACATTGTTTCTAAGATTTTTCGTTCTGCTAAGAATGGAGATTTTCAAATTATTCTGACTAACGACATATCCGGCCTTATGCACAATCGTCTTACTCCATGGTGTGTTGTGGACGAGCTTAATAAGCTCAGAATAAACATTATATCCAAAGCCAGCACACTTCTCGAAAAAGAAAAGCACATAAGATTAATAATGCAGCAAATGGATAAATGGTATGCTGAAGAAATCAGCTGAATAATTGTAAAGTAAACTGTAATAACGGACCTGCCCTTGTTCATATTACTGTAATAGCATAATCCACTTAAAGGAGGCTGACAGTTATGGACAAAAAGAAAACCCAGAAAGACTATGTAAAAAATGTTTATAAAAGCGGCGATTGTCTTGATAAGCGTCAGTTCTCCGAAAAGTGGATACAACTGATTAACAGACTGGAAAATTCCAAGTCTGTAAAAAAATAGACAAGGCGATACGCTATGCGATATAATAAATCCGCAGCGGTTTGTTCTGTCCAAAAGGAGAGAAAGCGATGGACAAAGTAGCAATTTATTGCCGCTTATCTGAAGAAGACAGAGACAAACTAAACAAAACAGACGATTCTGAAAGTATAAAGAATCAAAAATCAATGCTATTGAAGTATGCGATGCAACAAGGGTGGGAAGTTTATAACATTTACAGCGACGACGATTATGCCGGTGCAGATCGAAAGAGACCTGAATTCAATCGGTTGCTTCATGATGCCGAGGAAGGAAAATTCGATATTGTGCTTTGTAAAACTCAGTCGCGATTTACACGTGAGCTTGAGCTTGTTGAAAAGTACATACACGGATTGTTTCCGCTTTGGGGAATCAGATTTATCGGGCTTGTTGATAACGCTGATACTGACAACAAAGGTAATAAAAAGGCAAGGCAGATAAACGGTCTCGTTAATGAGTGGTATCTTGAGGACATGTCTGACAGTATCAAAAGCTCACTTACAATCAGACGACAGAATGGTCAGCACATCGGTTCCTTTGCACTCTATGGATATATGAAAGATCCAAATCAGAAAGGGCATCTGATTATCGATGAAGAAGCTGCAGAGGTTGTTCGTAAGGTGTTTACATTGTTTTCGCAGGGAATGGGTAAAACCGCCATAGCAAGGTGGCTTAATGAGAAAGGAATACCTAATCCTACAGAATACAAACATCTGAAAGGTCTCAGGTACAAACAACCGGAATCAAAAAACAGTACTCTTTGGAGATACTTTGCTATTTCCGATATGTTGGTGAATGAAATTTATATCGGTAATATGGTTCAGGGCAAATATGGTAGTGAATCTTACAAAACAAAAGAAAACAAACCACGGCCTAAAGACCAATGGTACAAAGTCGATGGGACACACGAACCGATTATAGACCGTGATCTATGGGACAGAGTGCAGAATATGATAAAAAATCGTACAAAGCCCTTTACTACGGGGAATATAGGTATTTTCGCCGGCAAAGTGCATTGCGAGAATTGCGGTTACACGATGCGTTCTTCAAAAAGTCGTGGTGAACATTATCTGCAATGTGCTACCAAGCACGTGGCAAATGGCGCTTGTGATGGAGCTTTTATTCCGGTAAAGAAGCTTGAAAGCATTGTAATTGATGAGCTGAATCGTATGACGAGAGAATTTCTTGATAAGGATGAGCTCGAACAGAAAATTGAGTTTGCCAAGAATCTTACTGAGCAAAAGAAAAAGCTTGAATCCGAGGTCGAGAGGTACAGAAAGCTTGTCGACAGTACTTCGCGTGCTGTTAAGGAATGTTATCTTGATAAGGTCAAGGGCGACATTGATATTGATGAATACAATTCAATTGTCAGAGAGCTGAAAACAGATAAGGCAAAGTATGAGAAAGTCATAACTGACGGAGAGAATCAGATAGCAGAAATTGACGAGCGCCTTGCAGCCGGAGATAACCGTCGTGAACTGATTGAGCAGTACACCAATATCACAGAACTTGACCGTGAAACTGTTGACACTATGATTGACAAAATCGTTGTCGGCAGACGCATCAAAGGAACTAAAAATTATCCGGTTGAAATCCATTGGAACTTCTGAGGCAAAGTCTTAAAACTAGTGTTTTTGCCTCAGGTTGTTCTTACAACATCGTAGCTATGAAAAAGCAAGCGCAACAGAAAAAACGACAAAAACCGCATAAAATAAGGCTTTTCGGCAATTCGGTTTTGTATGTTGCTCTTATGAGATTGTAGCATCTGCTGCAAGGTCCTCATTAAGATCAGTAAGCAGGTCGCCCTTTATTCCAACATATTTCATATCAAACGGTACACCCGAAGCTGCAACGGGGTAAAGGCCTGTTGTATGGTCAACAAAATAAGTTGCAAATGGCGTACCGGAAATTTGCTCAGGAGAAAGATTCCTTGTCAATTGATGAATAATAGCTGCAATTATTTCAAGATGTGCAAGCTCTTCTGTACCTATATCAGTTAAAATACCTGTAATTTTGTTATACGGGCAGCTATATCTCTGATGAAGATATCTCATTGAAGCAGCAAGTTCGCCGTCAGGACCACCAAGCTGACTGATTATAATTTGTGCTGTGTTTTGGTTAGGATTTTTAATTTTTACAGGATACTGTAATTTCTTCTCATAAGTCCACATAATCTCTCACCTCGTTTACGCTTCAATTTGCCAAGGCCAAGGACCATTTGTCCAAAGCCAGGTGTCTTTAGAATGATTTGAAAAATTAGTCATTGGACCACATTCTTCATTGATAATTTCACGCAGGTGATTTCTTTCTTCCAATAAAGTATGATAATATTCAAGAGCCTGATTACACTCCGGATATGCGTCGAGATAAAGCACTATATCATCCAGGGCAAATTCCAACTGTTGGAGTCGAAGCTTCATTCTACTACAGCTTGTGTTGTTTCTTGAATTATTGTTAGTACCATAACTTCTACAACTGTTCGCTTTACAATTGTTTATCATTACACTCTGCCTCCCGTCATTCCGCCACAAGTAAAGGGCAGGTCAAGCTCACCGAAAATTGTACCCCGTACCAGAGCCTTATCAATTTCATATATGCTTACAAATTCTTGTATAGGAGCATATACATTTGCTAACGGGTATCCTTCAAGACCTAAACTGTAACGGTTATCGGAGCCTGCGTTCATTCTATTATTATCAGCGTTATTACTACACTTTCCGCAAGAGGAAGCAAGGTTTTCGTATTTGTTATTACTACAATTCATATAATAAATTCCTCTCAAAGTTTTGCAACAAAATATTGTTGCTATGATATTTTATTCAATTTAGTCGTTTTTTGATATTTTTGATTCACCGGATAAAATTGATTTTTAATAAAATTTCAAAAAAAATAAGAGTACTATTCTCAATAATAGTACCCTTATTCAATAATTAATTATTATTTGCTTATCGAAGTAATATACTTATACAGAATATCAACGCAGTTTTCCAGTCCAATCTTATCACTATTTAGCGAAATATCATAATTTTCAGCTGAACCCCAATTCAATCCCGTATAGTAATTGTAATAGGAGGAACGTCTTTTATCAGTTTTTATAATAATATTTTTAGCTTTATCCGATTCAATGCCATAATAAGTTACGGCTCTCTTGATTCTATCCTCCAAACCCGAATGAATAAATACATTTACTACATTCGGCTCATCCTTCAGAACATAGTCGGCACATCTGCCAATTATAACGCAAGGACCTTCAGCAGCAACCTTACGAATAATATCTGCCTGAACAATGTAGACCTGATCTGAAAGGGGCAGACCATAGACACCCGAGGTTGAACCAAACATTGAAATGGAGTACAACAAAGACCTTGTTGATGTTTTTTCGATATTTTTAAAAATTTCTTCAGAATATCCACTTTTCTTTGCTGCAAGTGTAATTAGCTCGTTGTCATAAAGCGGTATACCAAGCTTTTCCGCAAGTAGTTTTCCTATAAACCTACCACCACTGCCGTACTGACGAGAAATTGTAATTACATATTTAGACATAAAACCATTCCTTTCATATAAAATTCATTTTGCAATATTAAGGATTTCTATAATATCTGCTACCTCGTAATTTTTAAAACCGGGAAGTGTTCTTTTACCGTATCTTGTACATTTTTCTGCAAACTGTGTAAAGTCTTTTTCAAAAACGTTAAGCTCGGACAAATGAGTCGGCATTCCAATAGATTTGAAAAACTCATATAACTTATCTATTCCATTGTTTATTACTTCTTCCTTGTTTTCAGAAGCGGGAATATCCATAATTTTAGTTGCAAAATCATAAAACTTCAGAATATCATATTTATACGCCCATCTGCACCAGGCAGGGAAAACGACAGCAAGTCCGGCACCATGAGAAATATTATCATACATACCACTCAGCTCATGCTCAATCTGATGTGAAATCATAAAATAATCAAGCCCGAGACCTGTAAGCCCATTGTGTGAAAGTGAACCGTTCCACATAAGCGCAGCTCTTGCTTCATAGTCATTTGGGTTTTCAAGCGCAATAACCCCATATTTCATTGTGCTTTTAACAATTGCAATTGCAATGTCATCTGTAGGGGAGAAGAAGCCGGGACAAGTCATATACCTCTCAAGTGTGTGCATCATAATATCAACAATTCCACAGGCTGTTTGATATTTATTTACAGTGTAGGTAAGTTCCGGATTCAAAATTGAAAAAATCGGCCTGTTAAGCTCGGTTGAACAACCACGCTTGAGCAATAATTCATCATTTGTAATAACGCAGGAACTGCTCATTTCGCTTCCCGATGCAGAAATTGTAAGAACTGTAGCAACAGGGATATGAAAAGCAGGGGAGGGCTTAGCAATACCATCAAAATAATCCCAAACGTCATTATCACCCAAAGCTGAAAAGGCAATTGCTTTAGCCGAATCGATTACACTACCACCGCCAACTGCAAGTATCAGATCAATGTTTTCTCTTTTGCAAATTTCACAGCCTTCACGGACAAGAGAGGCTTTGGGATTAGGCTGAACTCCGGGAAGCTCAACGAAAAAAATATTGTTTTCATTGAGAGAAACTACAATATCATTATAGCAACCATTTTGCTTAATGCTACCTGACCCATAATGAAGTAATATTCTTTTGCAGCCATATTCATTAATTATTTTTCCGACATTTTTATGTTCATCTTTACCAAAGATAATATTTGTAGGTACATTATACTTAAAATTTTTCATAATAAACTCCAAATAATATTATTTTTATATTTATTAATATTCGGTATTTTTATAAGTAATCAAGCAATCAAACGCATTTTCAGAAACATTATCATTAACAGCACATACAAGAGATTTATCATCATAATCACTTGTTTTTATTGTAAGTGTATCGTTTAAAACCGACTCATGATTAAAATGTATCTCAAATGATTCAATTTCTAATTTCTCATCAATTATTCTGTCGTAGACCTCATCTAAAGCGAATGCAGCAGTTTCTGTATTGTTAAAATGATTATTTTCATCAAGATTACTGTAAAAAACTTTACGAACATTTGTTTTTTCAAAAATAGGGCAGTCAGAAAATTTAAAATTTCGAGAGAGAACAACACCACTAGCCTCAGAAGGAAAGGCTGGAACATTTCCAATGAGAGCAGATGGTCGAAGAATTCTTCTTGAAGCGTAATCCATCAGTACCCAGGAAGTAGATGCAATTGCGCAGAGATTATTATTGTTATCATATAAAAAGAAATCTCGAAAGAAAATAATTCCGGAAACCTTTGTTGGCACAGTTTTTAATATATAGTTATCATAAATAGATAATTTTCTTTTAAATTCGATTTTCATCTTAATAATTACAAAAACCTGAGAAGCATCACGCATCATATTGTACGTAATGCCGTATGAATTCAAATCCTCACGAGCAACCTCCTGAAAATATTTCATTAAACTCTGAATTCGTACTGAACTGTCAGGATTTGCGTCATATGAATGAAATTCTAATTCTTTTACTGTAGGCATACACTGAGACTCCTCTACTAAAAACATCTCACCCAAATTATATAAAATTTTGATTTTATATAATTTCTACTATAACGATATTATGAATGAGGGATAATCTACTCCCTATCAAGTATTCATCAAAAATTTAATTTCGAGTACTTTTGTAGTATAAACAGATACATCACCGTAATATTACGAGCTTATATAGGATAAATACTTCCGTATTTCATAATTTACAAATACGAGCTAACATTGTAAATTAATATCAGCTCGTATTTGTGCATTTATTGTTTTAATATAATTTTATTTGATATTTGTTTTGGGATTTAAATAAGAATGCTTTTATAAGACGATATTTTATAAAAAGCAGTTTGTCAGAATATCAAAGAACAATACCATCCTTAAAGATTGAAATTTCTCTAAAACCATTTTGTTCATTTTTTGTTAACTTTCCTGAAGCAACCTCACATACATAATCAACAAGCTTGTCTGACAATTCATCCATCGTTACACCGTCAAGAAGCGGTGATGCATCAAAGTCAATCCAATTGTTCTTTTTATTGTAAAGATTAGCATTTGTAGAAAGCTTAACAGTTGGAACAGGACCACCAACAGGAGTTCCTCTACCGGTTGTAAAGAGGATAACATGAACTCCGGCTGCAGTAAGGTTTGTAATGGCAACAATATCATTTCCGGGGCCATTCAGAAGCGAGAGACCATTCTTTGTTATAGTATCTCCATAGTCAAGAACATCTACAACCTCCCCTGCTCCGCCTTTCTGAACACATCCGAGAGATTTTTCCTCAAGTGTTGTGATTCCACCGGCTTTATTTCCGGGAGAAGGATTTTCATATACTACCTGATTGTGCTTTGTGAAATAATCCTTGAAGTTGTTAATAAGTGCTACTGTTTTATCAAACAGCTCACGATTTACACATCTCTGCATAAGAAGATGCTCTGCTCCGAACATTTCAGGAACCTCGGTGAGAATACAGGAACCACCCGAAGCAATAATCTTATCAGACAGTGCTCCCACAAGTGGATTAGCTGTAATTCCACTATAGCCATCGCTGCCTCCACATTTTAATCCTATTCTAAGCTTTGATACAGGAAGCTTTACTCTTTCAAATGTGTCAGCATATTCGCGAAGCTCATTAATTATCCTTATGCCCTCTGCTATTTCATCTTCAAAATCCTGAGAATTCATGAAGCGAACTCTTTTAGGATTGTACTCACCGAGAACCTTCTTAAACTCATCAATATTGTTGTTCTCACATCCAAGGCCTAAAACAAGCACACCACCTGCATTCGGATGATTTACAAGACCTCTTAAAATATACTGAGTTTTTGTCTGGTCATCTCCAAGCTGAGAACAGCCAAACGGGTGTTCGAAACACACTGCCCCTGTAAGTTCAGATAGCTTTTTCGCCACCTTGTTTACACAACCAACGGTATTTACAATCCATATTTCGTTACGAATACCAACATCACCGTTCTCACGAACATAACCCATAAAGGTTTTATCGCTTTCTATACGCGGAAGTGGCGCATATTCACCACTATATGTATAATTAAAGGTATTCTCAAGATTAGTTTTTACGTTATGGCTGTGAACATGCTCGCCTTTTTTGATATCACAGGTTGCGTGTCCGATTGGATTACCATATTTAATAATATTTTCGCCGCTTTTAATATCTCGAAGTGCATATTTATGTCCGTTTTCAAGATTTACTTCAACATTATCTAGCTTGTTAATTATCATTTTGACATTCTCCTGTTTATTTCATCAGCGAGGAAACTGAGATCTTCGTCCCACAAATCCTTATTAGCAAGAATTACAGCTACATCAGAATTCTTCATAAATTCGCAAACCTTAGGATCGTCATTTGTCATATCTGTCTTGTAGAACTCAATAAGTTTTGCAAACGAGGTAAGAAGATTGTTTGGCATCTCCCCTTTTCTCTTGATATACTCAAGAATTGAAGGAAGAACTCTAACCTTGAACTTACTTACAGAGTTCAGCGCAATAGAAGAACACATATGTTTGATATAAGGGTTCTGGAAACGTTCAAATACGTTATCAGCATAATCCTTAAGTTCTTCAATTGGCAAATCTAGTGTAGGAATGATCTCATCATAAACACATGCTTTCACAAAGCTTAACATCTTCTCGTCATTCATACAATCGCCAACAGTTTCAACACCCTCAAGAAGCGCATACGGAATCATTGATGTATGAGCGCCGTTAAGAATTCTTACTTTTCTTGTTCTGTAACGTTCAAGGTTATCAGTAAGAATTATATTAAGACCTGTCTTTTCAAATGGGAATTCCTGCGCTACACACTTAGGTCCTTCAATAACCCAAAGATGGAAAAGTTCACTTGTATTGAGCATATTGTCTTCGTAACCAAGTTCGATTTTTTCATCTCTCGGATAGCCTGTAACAATTCTGTCAACGAGAGTATTACAGAAAATATTGCTATCCTCTACCCATTTTTCAAATGCAGCATCGAGATTCCAGAGCTTTGCGTATTTAAGAACGCACTTTTTGAGGTTTTCACCATTTTTGTCTATAAGCTCACACGGCAAGAAAATAAATCCGGGAAGACCAAGCTCAAAACGTCTCTTAAGTAAAAGAGTAACCTTTGCAGGAAATGTTACATTTGGTGCATTCTCGATTTTATCGTTTTCATCAAATGTGATACCGGATTCTGTTGTATTTGATACAACAAATCTGAAATCCTTGTTTTCAGCAAGGGCAAGATAGGTTGAAAAATCCTTATAGGGCTGTACTGTTCTTGAAATACACTTAACTATCTTTTTATCAACAGTAGGAACTCCATCCTTCATTCCACGCATAATGTGTGTATAAACACAATTCTGTGCTTCAAGCATATCGCACATACCTTTTTCGATCGGCTGAACTACCACAACATTTGCATTAAAATCGGAATTTTCATTTGTAATCTGGATTATCCAGTCCACGAAACCCCTTAAAAATCCACCTTCACCGAATTGAATTACTTTTTCAACTCTTTTTTCATTTGTAAACATTTTATTCTCCTTAAAAACATTATAAAATTCAAGAATATGATACCATAAAATCACATAAATGTCAACACAATTTTTTTAAAAGCTCCTCATTATGAACGTACGAATTAACACTTAAATCAAGCGATAAAAGCTTTCTTACAACAGATGAGCTAATGTGTGAATATTCGGGTAGCGAAGCAAGATAAAATGTCTCTAAAACAGCGTTATTCTTTGTATCTGCTATACTGCGATTAACAAATGTCATTTCGTTCTCATATTCTACATCAACCTGATTTCTGATACCCTTTACGATAATTTTGATTCCGTTCGCAACTGCAAAATCGGCAATAAGACCATCCCACAGAACACATTTCACATTTTTAAAATTCTTTGTTGCATCCTCGATATATTTTACGCGGCTTTCAGCAGACAATAAATACTTCTTTTGTGAGTTATTTCCTACAACCACAATAATTTCATCAAATATTTTACTGCAACGAACTACAATGTCAAGATGACCGAGAGTAAACGGATCAAAGCTTCCCGGAATCATAACCTTAGTCATTATTATCACCCTCCTGAAGTGAACTTTCAGAATAATCAAAAATGTATGTTATTGTTCTACTGTATTTATATTTTTTACGGAGCTTCAGACAATAAATGTCACCATCGATTTCGTCCTTATCAGTTTCACAAACAACAATAGCACCATCAGCTAAAATATTTGCTCTGGAGACCTTCTTCAGAATTTCATCTTTCATACTCTTTGAATAAGGAGGGTCAAGAAAAACAATATCAAACTTTTCCCTGCCCGATGCTGATTTTAAATATTCACTGTAATCCATACGGGAAATTTTACAGCTTTTGGAAAGACCTGTCTTTTTTGCATTAGCCTTGATTACATCAATCGCCTCACTGCTTTCGTCAATTAAAACTGCAGATTCACTGCCTCTGCTCAATGCTTCAAGTGCCATCTGCCCACAGCCCGAAAACAAGTCAAGCACCTTCTTGCCATCAAGTTCAAACTGAATTGCACTGAAAATTCCTTCTTTAGTTCGCTGAGTAGTAGGTCGGGTAATTTCTTCCCCCTCAAGTGTCTGAAGCTTTACTCCTCTTGCTATTCCTGTTATAATTCGCATATTTTACTCCTGTTATTGATTAAGATATTTTAAAATATTTTCGGCAACTGTCTTGCTGATACCACATGAACAGATTTCCTCAATAGTAGCGTTTTTTATATTTTGTATAGATTTAAACCTTTTCATAAGCGTTTTCGCGCGAGCTTCTCCTACGCCTTTAATGTTCAGTAGCAGCGATGTTTTAACCTTTTTCGTTCTTGATGCGTCCATTTTCGAGAAAGTAAATCTGTGAACCTCCTCTTGTATGCCGTAAATAAAGGTAAAAAGACTTAAGTCATTCGCAATACTTACTTCTCTTTCTCCGTCGGTGAGAGTTCGCGTCTTATGAAAATCATCTTTAATCATTCCGATTATAGGAATATTTATACCCATTTCAGAAGACAACTTCAAAATCGTGTTTACGTGCGACATTCCACCGTCAAGGAGTATAAGGTCAGGACGTATGGAAAAGGATTGATTATTCTTTTGGCTGTCACATAAATAACTAAATCTTCGACGTAGCACTTCGCTCATCGCTGCGTAGTCATCAACTTTCCCCAACAATTCCTTAATAGAAAATATACGGTAATCTGATTTTTTAAAATTTCCGCTTTCAATTACAATCATTCCACCATACATATCGTCAACGCCATTGTTTGAAATATCGTATGCTTCTATTCTTTCAGGGACAACTTCAAGTTTCAGCAGGCTTGCAAGCTTAATTAAAGCTTCGTCGGATTTTTTTAACATTTCCAGTTTTTGCCTTACAGCCTCCGAAGCATTCCTGCGTGCCATAATAGTATAAGCCTTTTTTTCTCCACGCTCAGGAATAAGAATTTTGACCTCGGATTTTTTGTTAAATGAAAGCTTTTCCCTTAAATTAAGAAGTTCCTCATCCGCCAACGGAAAGGATAAGAGAATGTTTTTTGGAATATATGCACAATTTTTATAAAACCTCTCTATAAAGTCTGAGATTTCATAATTCTCACACAATTCATCAGAAGAAAAAATATAGTCCTCCTTGTCGATTACCTTACCGTTTCTTACAAAAACAATGGACATTGCAGATGATGTCTCACCGATATATAGCCCAAAAACGTCAAACTCCTTGTCGGGATTTGTAACAATCCCCTGGTGCTCGCGCAAGCGATTAATTGAATTAATCTTATCACGACATTTTGCTGCATTTTCAAAATCCAGCTTTTCGGCATAGTCTGTCATTTTCTTTTCGAGCTCATCCATTGATGCTTTATAATCGCCCTTTAAAAATGCCTCGACATCAGTAAAAATATTTCTGTATTCTGCTTCGGTAATATTTCCGGAGCAAGGCCCTACACATTGACCGAGATAATAAAAAAGACAATGCCTGCAAAGCCTCTTTCCATATTTAAAATCCCTTTTACAGGTTGCAATTCTGAAGGATTTACTGACTGTGTCGATTATTTCATTTGCAGCTCTTGCTGATGTATACGGGCCGAAATAAGCGGCTTTATCATCCTTCCTGGTCCTGGATAACAAAATTTTTGGAAAAGGCTTCTCATAATCAAGCTTTATATATGGATAGGTTTTTGCATCCTTAAGCTTAATGTTGTATTTTGGGGTATGACACTTTATAAGCTCGTTTTCAAGAATTAATGCTTCGGCTTCGGATGCGGTATAAATACATTCAAAATCATCAATATTACTTGAAAGCTTTGCCGTTTTTGCATTTAACATTGATGGCGCTTGAAAATAATGTGACACTCGATTATGAAGATTCTTTGACTTCCCGACATATATGATTTTACCATTCTTATTTTTCATTATATATACGCCAGGAGCCTCAGGAAGCAGCTTAACCTTTTCTCGAAGTTCACCTTGTGTCATAATTCCACCCCTAATATATAAGAAAAGAAGCCGAAATTAACGGCTTCTTTGACTAACTTATTTATAAAAACAGATTATTGAAATTTAGTCTTTAAGAACCGTTTGAACCAGTGCTGCAAGTCCTTCAACCGCTTCGTTTTCGTCCTGTCCATCTGCAATAATCATAATGTTTGTTCCACCTGCAATACCGAGAGAAAGAACACCAAGTAAGCTCTTTGCGTTTGCTCTTCTATCACCGTTTTCAACCCAAATTGAACATTTATAAGTATTTGCTTTCTGAATAAAAACTGATGCCGGCTTCGCATGAAGTCCCTGTGAACTTTTAACTGCAACTTCTTTAGATGTCATACCATATCTCCTTTTCGCAATTTTAAAAATAAATATATATTAATTATACATTTATTTTATGATAAAATCAAGTACATTCTTAAAAAAACCACTTATTGCACAAATAATTGACGCAACAGATTGCAATTTTGAGCAAAAACACAACACAACCGATATATCACTCATATTTTTTCACAGAAAGAACAACACAATCGAATTTGATTTTTCCGTTATCAGCAGCAAATATCGTTGCCGGTGTAATATACTTTCCTGAAATTGAGAAAAATCCGTTTTGATCAACAAGACAATCAGCCAAAATTTCAATAGTCATATCTACATTGTTAAAGTCGGGCTTACTTCTGGCAATACCCTCATCAATTTCGGTAACTATCGAAGGAGTAGAGCTGATATTGATGATTTTACCAATTTTTCCATATTGGGAGTCTTTTTCTCCATAAATTGTATCATTCATCTCGAAAGCAGCAAAGTTATGCTTCTCAATCCCATGAACTGATATTGTAATCACGGATCTCTGATCATAATTTTTTGATAAATAATCAATAACATTTGTTCTTCTGACAACAAAGGTTAAACAAACGAGCAGAAGTGCAACAATTATTACCAAATCAAGAATATTGATTTTTATTTTATTCTTATTCGTCATAAAGCATCAACTCCTACTTGTTTCATCTTTAAAGATAGCCAAATCATCATTTCCATTACCAATAGTATTAAGTGAAATGCATTCAGCAGAAAACTCAAGCAACGGAGAAACGTAGTCATAAATCTCACCAATCACCATTCTTTCGTCATTGAGCAAATAGTGGTTCCCGTTATAAATAGCATTACCAACATATTTGATTTTTAATACTTTACCCCTGGTGTTGGAAATTTTATTATTCTCAGAAACTAAAATCCACTCATCAGAAATCACGGATATTTCTGTAACTGTACCAATTATAGCCCTTTCATCGTGATTCATCAACTTATCTCCGACCTTTAAATTATCGGCAAATCTGTTGTCAATTACCTGTGTTAACAATTCAACTTCAATAAAATCATTTTGATTTATTGCACGTGAAATGCTCACCTTTCTGTGATTGTAAAAGAATATAAATGTCAAGGCAAATATAATAAATACAACGCCTATCATTATATCAACAGCATTAAGCTTAATTTTTTTTATTGACTTGCTCATACAACTCTCCTCCTAATACATAGCTTCACCGCTTGCCGGCACATATTCCCTACCCGAGGCATGCTTTAATGACGTTGTAAGATAGAATATTACAAAGGTCAACAGTATAGCTTGTTCAGATAAAAAGCTTTCGAACAGAATAGCCTTAATAAGAATCGATGTAACAGAAGCAATAGCGGCAAGCATATATTTTGAATTGGATGCACAATTACATTCTTTAGAAGAAAGATAACTAAAGCCTTTGTTTAAGAATAACAAAAATATTACGGCAATTAAAAGAGCAGAAATCACACCACATTGAAGAATATGGCTTACAACGAACGGTGAGGTAACCGTATTATCGGCAACACCATACCCGAACGCAGTTCCGATATAACGCAAGGTTGCATCACTACCGTAGCCGAATCCCGAATAATCAAAGGAAAGAAGCGCATAATCTGATACAAAATCACGAATTATAGTGGCACCTGTGACATTATCAATGAAATTATAAATATAATTAAAAAGTCCGGGAATCGCAATAGAGATAAGATTAAAAAATGCGCACAAAATCATGCAAACAAATATTATAACAGGTTTATTGACAATTGCAAATATGATGAACCCGATAATCACCGGTAATATTATTCTTTGCTCAAACGTAAACAAGGAATAAACAGCAAACAACAATAGAGCAATTGTTCCCGAAAGCTGATTGCTTTCAGAAGACCTGATTTTGCTTTTTGCAAGTGCAAACGGAAACAAAATCAGAATGAACTCAGAGTAAATTTCCTTAGCAGAAAAAGGAATTTCTGATATAATTTGAAATACACCTGACAGAAGGAGATTGCCCGAAAAGCGTGTTTCGAAATGACCCAAAATGCCAATTGCAGCAAGTATTGATGTCGAAAACAGGATGGAATTAATAATTCTTCCGATAAGCTTTGAGGTAATAATCACATTTGAAACTACAAATGAAAAGAATATATAAATAAGAATTTTAATCGAGCCTATCATCGAAAGACTACCGTTCACCGAGGCTAGTCCACAAAATAATATATTCAGCGAAAAGAAGAAAACAAAGGTATCTAACAGAGAAAACCTTAGTACTCTTTTCTTTCTCATAAGCTTAATAACATATGATGAGCAAACCAAAAATACAAAATAGAATAAAATCTCGTTTGATACAAATGGAAGAAGCACAAGAACAGCAATTATTCCGTTTTCCGGACTTAAAAAAACAAGCCAAGTAAGCACAAAGAGAAAAACTGTATTAAGTAACAGGAACGGAGAAAAAGCCATAGATAGAACACTTAAAATAATACCTGCAATTACCGGCAGAGTATGAGAGGATTTGACCGGCTTTATCTGCTCAAGTGACTTTTTGCTATAAAAGAAGGTCTGAAAAAAAACAAAATTCAATATACGGCTCGTACAAACCTTCTGTGAAATGCTTTTCTGAGATGCCATAAGAAATATCGACACTACTACAGATAAAAGTCCGAATAATATTGAGGAAATTTCGTGATTGCTGCCAATATGCCGAAGACCCTGGTCTTCAAGTATAAGCTTTACAAAATTCAAAGCAATCAGAAATACTCCATAAAAGAATATTCCAACGCCATAATAACGAAGTGATTTTTCAAAAAAACGCACACTTAACTTGCCAAAAAATTTTAAAATTTTACTGTTTTCACAGCTTCTCGAAAAGGCTTTCTTGATTAAATTGAAAAATTTAAGTTTGGAAAACAATCCCGAAACAAAAGTATAAATCAGAGAATTACAAAAATATTCCTCAAGTAAATCATAGGAAACAAAGAAATTTGCAAAAAAGCTACCTTTAAAGGGACTATTTTCATTTGTTTTGTTAAAATTAATTCGACTTAAATAATTTGAATATTTCTTCAAAATAATCCCTCCTTCTCGAGTATTACTTTTCGGTAATTGATTTTAAATATTCCAGATCCTTATTTGAAAGCTCTACCTTGTCAAGCAATTCAGGTCTTTTTAGTAGCGTATTTTTCAGGGACATCTTTCGTCGCCACTCATCAATCTTAGCATGATGGCCACTAAATAAAACTTCAGGAACCTCCATGCCATTATAATTTCGAGGTCTTGTATATTGAGGGTATTCAAGAAGTCCTGATGCGATACTTTCATTTTCATAGCATTCGTTGTCAGGCAAAACACCATCAATCATTCTGGATATACAATCAACAAGAATCGCCGCAGGCATTTCACCGCCTGTCAGAACATAATCACCAATTGATATTTCCTCATCAACGATTGACTCAATAATTCGCTCATCAAAGCCCTCGTAGTGACCGCAGAGAATAATCATTCGTGGAAGCTTTGAAAGCTCCCGTGCCTTTTCTTGTGTCAGTACTTTACCTTGCGGTGACATATAAACTGTATGTACGTGTTCCTCCCCGTCAAGAGCATATTTGTGACAATCAATAACAGGCTGTGGTGTCATCACCATTCCCCTGCCTCCACCAAAGGGAGTATCGTCTGTTTTTCTGTGCTTATCGGCAGAAAATTCACGAATGTCATGCAGCCTTATATCAATAATTTCATTTTTAACAGCGTTACCTATTATACTTTCAAAAAGTACTGCCCCCAACATACCGGGAAAAACCGAAAGAATGTCAAATCTCATTCAAGAATCTCCTCTGCCTCATCAAATAGTCCCGGAATTGGCGTTACAAATACACCCTTTTCAAGATCAATACTGTCAATAAAATCATCTACGGCAGGAAGCATATATTCTCCACTTTCCGACTTTATAACGTATGTATCGTGACTTCCGTAGTTGACAACATCAATAACCTTTCCGTAGTCCTTACCTGTTTTTGCATCAAATACTGAAAGTCCAATTATATCTGCAATAAAAATTTCACCTTCATCAAGACTGCAACAAGCTCTGTCTACATACAGAACTTTATTCCTGAGCTTATCTGCCATTTCAGGAGATTCAATTCCCTGTAGCTTCAAATATATAAATCCCTTATATGGCTTGCAGCTTTCAATCTTAAAAGGATTGTTCCCGTCATTTGACAGAAAAACCTCAGAAAAGTTATAAAAATCTTCTGGTGTGTTTGTATACGGTTCGACTTTTAACTCTCCCTTTATTCCGCGTTTATTTATAATTTTACCAATTTCAAGATACTTTTCCATCCATTACACCCAATATGAAGTATTATTTTAGTTACCTATATATTACACTACTTACAATATTTTGTCAAGTATAAGATAATTACTTCAAAAGCTCACGAAACTGCTCAAAGGATATAACTTTAATACCAAGCTTTTCAGCCTTCTGCAGCTTTGAACCACCGTTTTCGCCAGCCAAAAGATAGTCCGTTTTACCGGAAACCGAGGAAGATACTTTACCACCATTAGACATGATTATTTCTGCAGCCTCCTCGCGCTTCATCCCCGGAAGTGTGCCGGTAATTACAAAAGAAAGTCCATCAAGCGCGGTTCCGACAGATTTTCTTATAACAGTCGTTACAACTCCGGCTTCTTTTAGCTTATTTATGTTAAGGATATTATCCTCGTTCTCAAAAAAGGCAACAACATTTTCAGCACTGACCTTTCCCATATCCTCAATTTCACATAGCTCTTCCAATGAGGCAGAAATCAGCTTATCAATTGTTTCAAAATGTCTTGCAAGTGCATCTGCCGCACTTTTTCCAATCTGACGTATTCCGAGAGCAAAAATCAATCTCGAAAGACCGGCATTCTTAGAATTTTCAATGGCAGCAAGTAAATTATTTGCTGACTTCTCACCCATTCTATCCAAGGAGAGGAGTTGATCTAATGTAATTGAATATATATCAGCAGAGCATTTTATAATGCCGTTATCTACAAGCTGTGTTATTTGTGCTTCACCACAGCCATCAATATTCATCGTATCACGACTTACAAAATGAATAAGTCTGCGTACTAACTGAGCAGGACAGCTCGAGTCAGTACATCTGTATGCAGCTTGTCCCGATTCACGAACTACCCTTGAGCCACAGGCAGGACAAAACTCAGGCATTGAAAAGCGAATTTCCTCACCCGTTCGTTTTTCTGAAATGCTCCTTAAAATTTCTGGTATTATATCCCCTGCTTTTCTGACTAAAACCTTATCGCCGATTCGAATATCACGTTCGGAAATATAATCAGCGTTATGAAGTGTGGCCTTTGAAACAGAAGTACCTGCAAGACGAACAGGCTCAAGAACGGCATACGGAGTAATGACACCGGTCCTGCCGACATTTATTTCAATTGAAAGCAGCTTTGTTTCCTTTTCTTCCGGCGGATACTTATAAGCTACAGCCCATTTGGGCGCATTAGAGGTCTCACCAAGCACCTCTCTCATTGAGAAGTTATCCACTTTGATTACTGCACCATCAATATCAAAGGATAACTTTTCCCTGTTTTCGTTAAATGAAGCAACCTCGTTCTTTATTTCGTCAAAATCGGTAAATGCATTAATTGACGGTGAAACCTTGAAGCCGAGCTTTTTCAGGTATTCAAGACTTTCCTTGTGAGACGAAAGCTCCGGTAATCCCTCACCATACTGTATGTTGAATACAAAGACAGAAAGACCTCTGCTGCGTGTAATTTCCGCATCAAGCTGACGCAGTGAGCCGGCTGCCGCATTTCTTGGGTTTGCAAGAAGCGGTATTCCCTCAAGCTCTCTTTGCTCGTTAATTTTCAAAAAGACATCCTTTGGCATATATGCCTCACCTCTTACGCAAAGATAAGGCACTTTGCTGCTTAAGGTCATTGGAATGTCTTTTATGGTTTTAAGATTCTCGGTTATATTCTCACCAACAAGACCATCGCCTCGGGTTGCACCCCTTATGAAAACACCATTTTCATATTCAAGCGAAACCGAAAGACCGTCTATCTTATATTCAACAACGTATTCTACCTTATGTTCCAGTGCTTTATTGGTTTTTTCAAGATATGAAAATAACTCCTCATAGGAAAAAACGTCAGTAAGGCTTTGAAGTGGTACCCTGTGCGACAGCTTGTCAAATTTCTCTCCGGCTTTACCTCCGACTGTTTTAGTAGGTGAAGTTGGGCTTGAAAGGTCAGGAAACTCGCGTTCAAGTCCTTCAAGCTCTTGCATAAGAGCGTCAAACTCAAAGTCAGAAATTTCGGGAGCATCCTCGTTGTAGTATTTATTTCTGTGGTATTCAAGAGTGGTTCTCAAATATTCGATTCTATCCTTAGCTACGTTGATATCCATAATTTTCACCATCCAAACTTAAGCTCAGCTGTATTAATTTTACCACTAAATAATTAAAAATTCAACAATTTTACAAGTATTTATTGAAAAAATTACCTTTTTATGATAAAATTAATTAAAAAACTTAAGAAACGGAATTTTTATGAAACTACTTGTGTGTCCTAAGTGTAAAAATGAACTGCTTATATCCGAAAAAACATACAAATGCGAAAACAATCACTGTTATGATATTGCAAAACAGGGTTACTTGAATCTGTTGCTGGGCAGTACCAAGGGCTCCGGTGATGATAAGGAAATGTGCGCAGCACGACACTCTTTTCACTCTTGTGACTATTATAAGGTACTTTGTGACAAGCTTTCGGAAATTTTTATGCGATATGGTTTAAGAAACATTGTCGATGCAGGATGTGGAGAGGGATACTATATCAGAAAAATAAGAGAAGCCCTTGAGAAAAACAACACTTCAAATTTTGCTCTTTGTGGTATAGACCTTGCAAAAGAAGCAATAATTCTTGGAGCAAGGCTTGAGAAAAATAAAGCCAATAAAATTGAATATGCTGTAGCCGGTATTTTTGATATGCCGATTATGGACAACAGCTGCGACTGTGTACTTTCGGTATTTGCTCCTGTACCATTTGAAGAAGCTCACAGAGTTTTATGTAGAAATGGTCTTATGATTGTTGTTACTCCGGGTAGTAAGCATCTTGAAGGACTAAAGAGTATTTTATACGAGGATATATACGATAACGAAATTGTTGATAAATATTACGACGGCTTTGTAGCTGAAGATAAAATTTGTGTTCATGATGAGATTTCTGTCACCGGAGAAAATATAAAAAATTTATTTCATATGACTCCATATTTCTGGAGAACCTCAAAAAATGACGCATCAAAGCTTAACAATCTTGAAATTCTGCAAACAAAAATTGAATTCATTATCACAATTTATAAAAAAATTTAAAATTCTTAAAGCTAATTTTTACTCGGAAAACGAAGTTACTTACAAATCTATGTAAAGTTATATAACAGGAATGCAGACAATGCGACTGCTTTGTAAGGAAGTCAGAGTGAGATTATTTATAGAAGAAAAACGGCTTAAAAAGCCGTTTTTTTACTTTTATGCCATATAATCTTCTACATATCCCTGGAATTCCTGTGGTGTAATATCACCGTTCAGATCAAAATGTGTGAAGGAATCCGGAACATCACCTACGATTATTGTTTCGGCTATTACAGTTTCACATTCAAGTGGAATTTCAATATATTTAAAAGGAAAAACAATTGCAATATCGGCAGATACATTAAAGCTTATTCTATAAAGCGTCTGGTTAATACCGGCTTCTATGAATTCTCCCGTCATTTTGCTCTGTACCCTTCCTATTGGCCGGAATTTAATTTTAATGTCAAATCCTCTGCCGTAAAATAATCCTTTCGCAAACAGATTGCCAACAGGTATTTTTGAAATATATTCATCTTCACTTTCTAAAATTTCTGAAACTGCAACATCAAGACAGTTTTTAAGCTTATTAACGACAATCATATTTGCACCAACGCCCGAAATTTTCCCATCGTCTGTTTTTTCAATTGAAATCAGGTCATTATATGAAATATCGTTACGATCAATTTCATCAAGAACTACCTGATTAATTATCGAGTTTATCTTATTTGCAGCTAAGTTCATCGAATACTGTTCTATCTGATATGAAAGACTTTTGTCGAACAAAAGAAACAATAATATATTAATCAGACAAAGCAATAGTAATACAAAACTAAAAACTCTAAGAATCTTTTTCCGTTTTTGCAAAAAAACACCCCCAATTGCTATATAATATGCAAAATGGGAGTGTTGTTTTACCGTCAGAAATAATATTGCGGAACCTTAGCTGCAGCATCCTTGTCAAGAAGTAGCATAAAATCGGGATGCTCTCTGAGAATAGTTGAAGGAACATTTGCCGAAAGCTCGCTTTCAAACATAAGACCTACAGTATTTGCCATATTAGCTCCACTTGCAAGTGCTACAATTTTTTTTGCAGCAAGTATCTTATACGGAGAAAGAGTAATACAGTCAGAACCAAGAAAATCCTTTGAGGTTATGTATGCGGTTCTTGTATCAAAATTACACGGAGGAAGATTTATACATATACCACCACCGGGCAAAAGTTCAACAAAAATAAGATCAAAGTTCTCCTTGAAAGTATTAAGTGTTACAAGAGAATTATTGGTATCAAGAATCTCGCTGTCAGAAAAATGTAAATTATCAGGCAGAAAAGATGTCAGCTTATCAGTAAGGTTATAGGTAATTCTTTTACGCCTGCTTATTGCACTTATCCCCTGCTCGTACACAAATTCCCAGGAAAAATGCACATGAACATTCCTCCAGGAAACATCCTCTGTTACAAGCTCACGCATCATTTCCACATTTATTTTATCAGCACCCAGGCAGAAGTGAAAAGGGGTATTTTCGTTTTCCTGATATTTTTTTCTGATTTGCGAAGCACAAACCTCGGCTGCTGCTCCGGCGAGAGTTTTTTCACTCTCAAATACCTTTATTCTCATAAAAAATTTACCTCATTAATATAATGATATATAATATAAAACATAAGCAGAATGGAGATTTATATGATTATATTATATTCAGAGCTAATTTGTAAGGATGTTCTTGATTGTAATAGCGGAAGTATTATCGGAAATGTATGTGATGTTGAAATTTCCTGCGACGATTTAAGAATAATTGCGTTGATAGTAAGACAAGATAGTTTTCCGTTTAAGAAATGTGAAAAAATCAGAATTTCCTGCGACAAAATACAAAAAATTGGAAAAGATGTTATAATTGTAAACTTCAATTATTGCAGAAAAAACGATTCAGACAAAAAAACTGAAAAAAAGAAGTTTCATTTTAAAAAACACTTATAATGTAGCTGCCATTACTGCCTTAATTGTATGCATTCTGTTTTCAGCTTCATCAAAAACAATAGATGCAGAAGATTCAAACACTTCGTCTGTAACCTCCATATCGGCTCTGCCGAACTTCTCACCCATTTCCTTCCCGATAACTGTTTTGTGGTCGTGGAATGCAGGCAAACAATGCATAAATACAGCCTTATCACCTGCGTTAGCCATAAGCGCACTATTTACCTGATAAGGAGAAAGCTCGTTAATTCTCTCGTTCCATACTTCAATAGGTTCTCCCATTGAAACCCAAACGTCAGTATATATTACATCAGCGTTTTTTGTGCCTTCCATAGGGTCTTCAATAAAACGCAGTGTTGCACCGGTTTCTTTAGCAATTTCTTCGCATTCAGAAATAAGAGCCTCATCCGGGAAATACTTTTCAGGTGCACAAGCTGTAAAATTAAGTCCAAGCTTTGCGCAGCCTACCATTAATGAGTTACCCATATTATATCTGCAATCGCCCATATAAACAAAGTTAATTCCACGTAGATATCCAAAATGCTCCTTTATTGTAAGCATATCAGCAAGAATTTGTGTTGGATGAAATTCGTTTGTAAGACCATTCCATACAGGAACACCGGCATACTTTGCGAGTTCCTCTACTATTTCCTGCCCGAAACCACGATATTCGATACCGTCGTACATTCTGCCAAGAACTCTTGCTGTATCAGCAATACTTTCCTTTTTACCAATTTGCGAGCCTTGTGGGTCAAGATATGTGCATCCCATACCCAAGTCATGCGCTGCTACTTCAAAAGCACACCTTGTTCTTGTACTTGTTTTTTCAAAGATGAGTGCTATATTTTTACCTTCACAAAGCTTGTGAGGAATTCCTGCTTTCTTCTTTTGCTTAAGTTCTGCAGCAAGTTCAATAAGATAAAGTATTTCTTCTGATGTAAAATCAAGAAGTTTTAAAAAATTACGTCCTTTAAGATTCATAATACACCTCAAAATTTATAAAAGAAAGCAGAATAATCTGCTTTCTTCATATATTTAATTTATAAATCAGTTAACACTATACAGTAATTCATCATAAGTCGGGAAAGGCCAATATTTGTCAGATACTATCTGTTCCATTTTATCTGAAACGAATCTCAACTCTTTCATTGCGGGAATTATTACACCCTTGCAAAAGGTTGCTTTATCTGAAGCATTTGAAAGTGTCGTATATTTCTTCTGCGCTTCATCAAGAGCATCAATTCTATCAACAAAATCGGCAGAAAGCCCGGTAAGCTCACTTACTATACTCTTGGCAGCCACATCTACAATTCCGATTGAAGCTTTCTGAGCATATGTATCTGTAACACTCTTTGAATACTCAAAAACAGCAGGCAAAATCTGACGCTTTGCCATTTCAAGCATTGTGAGAGCTTCAATATTAACAAGATTTGCGTAATTATCAAGTAATATTTCCGTTCTTGAAATTATTTCATCCTTTGTGAAAATCTTGTGCTTTGTGAAAAGCCTGATATTCTTTTCGTCAGTAAAGTGCGGAACGGCATCAGGTGTCGTCATATAATTCGAAAGACCACGCTTTGCAGCTTCCTCTATCCATTCTTCTGTATAATTGTTTCCGTTGAATATTATTCTCTTGTGTTTTATTATAACTTCCTTAAGAAGCTCGTTGAGAGCAGCATCAAAGTCTTTTGCATCCTTAAGAGTATCATAAAAGTCTTCAAGTACATCAGCAACAATTGTGTTAAGTACTGTATTCGGGTCTGCTACCGAGAAGGAAGAACCAACCATTCTGAATTCAAACTTATTTCCGGTAAAAGCAAGAGGAGAAGTTCTGTTTCTATCAGCTGTATCCTTCTGGAAATCGGGAAGCACATGTACACCTGTTTCCATAGTCTGTTTTTTGAAACTCTTAGCTTCCCCGTCTGTTTCGATAGCTTCAAGAATTGAACAAAGGTCGTCACCGAGGAAAATCGAAACTATCGCAGGAGGAGCTTCGTGACCACCAAGTCTGCAGTCATTTCCGGCACTCGATGCAGTAATACGAAGAAGATCCTGATTTTCATCAACAGCACGAATTACTGCACAAAGGAAAAGCAAGAAAATTTTATTCTCTGCCGGATTCTTTCCCGGGTCAAACAGATTTACACCCTTACCTGTAGAAAGTGCCCAGTTGTTATGCTTGCCACTACCGTTTACACCTGCAAAGGGTTTTTCGTGAAGCAAGCATACAAGATTATGCTTAGTAGCAACCTTTTTCATAATCTCCATAGTGAGCTGATTCTGGTCGGTTGCAATATTTGCAGTTGTAAAAACAGGAGCAAGCTCATGCTGTGACGGAGCTGCTTCATTATGCTCAGTTTTTGCAAAAACACCGAATTTCCAAAGCTCCTTGTTAAGGTCCTCCATATAAGACATAACTCTCGGCTTGATACTTCCGAAATAGTGGTCACCAAGCTCCTGACCTTTAGGAGGCATTGCCCCAAAGAGAGTTCTGCCGGTAAATATTAAATCTTTGCGTTTTTCATATATATCCTTATCAACAAGGAAATACTCTTGTTCAGCACCTACTGTTGCATTTACTCTTCTGACATCATTAATCCCAAATAAGGATAGAATCTTGATAGCTTCATTACTGATAAGCTCCATTGAACGCAACAATGGTGTTTTCTTATCAAGAACTTCTCCACCATATGAGCAGAAAACTGTGGGTATGCAGAGTGAATCATCTTTAATAAAAGCATAGGAAGTTGGGTCCCAGGCAGTATAGCCACGTGCTTCGAAGGTCGCACGAAGTCCACCTGACGGGAAAGATGAAGCATCCGGCTCACCTTTTATAAGCTCCTTACCCGAAAATTCCATAATAATGCTGCCGTCTTTTTGCGGTGAAAGAAAGCTATCGTGTTTTTCGGCAGTAATTCCTGTCATAGGCTGAAACCAATGAGTATAATGGGTTGCGCCCTTTTCTATTGCCCAATCCTTCATAGCATTGGCAACGACATTAGCAACAGTTATATCTAAATCTTTACCATCTTCAATAGTTTTTTTCAAAGACTTATAAATGTCCTTTGGAAGCTTTTCACGCATGACATCATCGCCAAAGACGTATTCACCAAACATAGATGGAATATAATTCTTCTTATCACTCATAATTTCATACCTTTCTTTTGGAAATTCTATCTATACCTAATAATTATATAATTTTTTTTCGATATTGTCAAGTAATAATTGTAAATACAGTAAAAAAATATGATATTTTGTACCAATTTGCAACTTGCACAATATTTCACGGGTAATCATTAAAAAAATAACAATTTTCATAATTCAAATATTTTTGTTAAAAAAGTCTTGACAAAATGAAATAAAAGTGATATAATCTTTTTTGTTCGCAAGAGCAAAATTAAATATTGGGAAATTGTGTAACGGTAGCACGACAGACTCTGACTCTGTTTGTTGGGGTTCGAATCCCTATTTCCCAGCCAGAATGATACCTCAGCTTTTTTAAAGCTGAGGTATTTTTATATAAAATTAAATTACCCACAAGTGCTGATAAACACTTGTGGGTATTCTTATTATTTAGCTGAAACAGAAGAAACTATCTCTTGGATAAAACCTCAGCTTCGTATTTTTCAACTTCACAGAACCAGTTTTCACGAGTAGGAACACCGGAAACTTCACAGTAATAATCCCAGATGGCACCAAAAGGTAATGTTTTCATATTTTCCTGCATTACCATAAGCTTTGTAAAGTTACCTTCATCCTGAAGCTTCTTGAGAAGCTTATTCGGAAGAAGAAGTGCATTAAGGATAGCTTTCTGCCAGCTTCGAATACCAACTACCCATGCAGATACACGGTTGATGCTCGCATCAAAAAAGTCAAGTGCCATATATGTACGCTCAATTGCATCATTACGGACAATTTCTTTTGCTATTTCACGTGTTTCATCGTCAAACAGAAGCACATGGTCACTGTCCCAATGTACGCCACGAGTGATATGAAGTGCAATTTCCGGGAAGAAGCAAAGAAGTGATGCAATCTTATCAGAAACCATTTCTTCGGGGTGATAATGACCATTATCAAGAAGCGGCAAACAGCCATCATTCATAGCAGCAAGATTCATTGTGAATTCACCGTTACCAACCGTATACGATTCAACACCAATCCCGAAGAATTTTGACTCAACGCAAGGCTTTACAAGATTCTTATCAAACGGCTCTGAGAGGATTTCTTCCACAGACTTCTTATATCTCATACGCGGACCAAGTCTGTCTGCAGGAACATCTTTAAGACCGTCACCAATCCAGATGTTCATGACGCAAGGAACACCGGTTTCCTTAGCGAAATATTCGGAAATTCTGATGCATGCTTTTCCATGCTCAACCCAGAATTTACGTATTTCTTCATTTGGGCTTGAAAGTGTAAGTCCATCCGGTCCTACCTTAGGATGAGAGAAGAAAGTCGGGTTAAAATCAATACCCATTCCCCTTGCCTTTGCAAATTCAACCCATTTCTTGAAATGCTTTGGCTCGAGTTTGTCTCTGTCAACTCTTTCTCCGTCTTCAAATATAGCATAGTTTGCGTGAACATTAACCTTTTTCTTGCCGGGTGTAAGTGAAAAAGCTTTATCCATATCAGCCATAAGCTCTTCGGGTGTTCTTGCCTTTCCAAGATAGTTACCGGTAGTCATAATACCACCTGTAAGTGGACCATTGTTTTCAAATCCGTTTACATCGTCACCCTGCCAGCAATGCACTGAAAGAGGTATGTTCTTAAGTTTTTCAATTACAGCATCGGTATCAATTCCATATGCAGCATACTGCTGTTTTGCTAGTTCATAGTTTTGTTTTAATGACATTTCATTTCTCCTTGATTTTCTGAATTATTTGTTTATAAGCTTAAGATATCTGTCGTAGCCATCATCCCACATATCTGACTTTTCAGGCTCGTACATATTGATTTCAAATGAATTAGCAATAACTTCTCTTGCTTCCTTGACATTAGCAATTTCACCCTGTGCAATTGCCTGAACAGCAAGGTTACCGAGAACTGTTGCTTCAACGGGACCTGCATATACGGGTCTTCCGCAAGCGGATGCAGTGAGACGTGAAAGCGGAACTTCCTTAGTACCACCACCAACGATATTTATAAACGGCGCTTTTCTGCCCGTAACATCATCGAGTTCTTCTACTGTCTTTCTGTAGCAAAGTGCAAGTGAATCAAAGATACATCTTACAATTTCACCCTTGTTTTCAGGAACGTGTTGACCGGTCTTTTTGCAGTATTCAACAATTCTCTTAGGCATATTACCCGGAGTCTGGAAGGACATATCATTAGGATCAATAATGCACTGAAGCGGCTTTGACGCCATAGCCATATCTGAAAGCTCATTGAAGGAAAGCTTTTCTCCTTCTCTTGCCCACTGACGACGTGATTCCTGTTCAATCCAGAGTCCCATAATGTTTTTGAGGAATCTGATTTTGTTTTCAGCACCACCTTCGTTTGTGATGTTATATTCAAATGCTTTATCATTGGTAATTGGTTCAGGAATTTCTCTTCCCATAAGTGACCAGGTACCACTTGAAATATAAACAAAATCGTCATTCTTGGCAGGTACTGAAATAACAGCAGAAGCTGTATCGTGAGATGCAGCAGCGACAAGCTCAGCATCAATATTACCAACCTCTTCAATGATTGCCGGAAGAAGCTTTCCACACTTTGTGCCGGGCTGTACAATCTCGCCAAGAATATTTGTAGGAATACCGGCTTTTTCAATTAAGTCATATGCCCAGTCACGCTTTGCAGCATCGAGCATCTGAGCTGTTGATGCAATTGTATATTCAGTTTGCTTAACACCTGTTAAGAAGTACTTAAGAAGGTCAGGAATAAAAAGCATATCCTTTGTGTTTTCGAAAATATATGGACTTTCTTTTGCAACTGTAGCAAGCTGGAAAAGAGTATTAAAGTTCATGAACTGTGTACCTGTTCTTGAATACAATTCCTTCTTACCAAGCTTATCGAATACTTCTTCCATAATACCGAAAGTTGTTCTGGGGTCACGGTAACAATGTGGATTACCAATCATTTTTCCGTTTGCATCAAGCAAACCATAGTCAACACCCCAGGTATCAATAGCAATTGACTTTATGTCCTTGTTATCAGACAAAGCACAGCTTCTGATTGCATTCTTAATTTCTGTAAAGAGTGCAAGAGTGTCCCAATGAAGATTACCGAAAAGATTTACAACATTATTGTCAAATCTGTGGATTTCCTCAAGAGAAATTTTGTTTCCATCGAATTTTCCCACAATGCCTCTTCCACTTGAAGCACCAAGGTCAATTGCAAGCATTTTTAGTTCTGACATATTTTTCCTCCATTTCGCCTTACGGCTATTTATTTTTATTTATTTAAGTGTAACTACAGTTACACCACAATCTCCCTCGCCGTAAGCGCCGTTTCTGAAAGAATCAACACGCTTGTCGCGACGAAGTTTTTGCTGAATTATTTGTCGAAGAGCTCCTGTTCCTTTTCCGTGAATAATTGTTACCGAGCCAAGATTCGCAAGAACTGCTCTGTCGATGTATTGGTCAACAGTAAGCCAGGCATCATCACCTATCATACCACGAACATCAATTTCGGCACTGATTGTAGCTGAAACACGAGGCGTTTGCCCGGAAGAAGCTCCTCGTGGCTTTGCTGTTTTTTTCTTGTTTTTATTTTCTTGCTGCTCCTCAAGGTCAGACAGAAGTCTTAAATTTTCCTTATTTGTTTTAAGCTTCGCAAATCCTATTTGCACGAAGTAACTGTCTTTATCGATTTTGGTGATTTTGCCTTCTTTTTTCAGATCATAAACAAGGATTTCGTCTCCGACTTTGAATTCTCTTGAAGGTTTATAGATTGTCTCGGCTCTTTCAAGATTTATTCCAAGTTTGTCACTTGTCTGTTTAACCTTATCTGAAACTGCAGCTTTTGATGCCGCAAGCGCCTTTGCAAAATCCTCGGCATCCTTTTTCTTCTTTATAGCATCAAGCTCTTCAAAAATATAATCAGAGGCAGCTTTGGCACTGTCAATCAATCTTCTTGCCTCTTTTTCAGCTTTTGCTTCAAGTTCTGCAATTCTATTATTTAACTCTTCTCTGTCTTTTTTTGCTTGAATTTTTGATTCTTGTAATTCGTTTTTGAGTTTTCTTACCTGCTCTCGTTCGGCTTCCAAACCACTTCTGGTATTTTCGAGCTCGTTGACAACACTTTCAAATCTTCGAGAAGAACCAGGTACGTAGTCTTTTGCAGCAGAAATAATATTACTATCTATACCAAGCCGTTCGGCAATAGCAAAGGCGTTAGAGCGACCGGGCATACCAATTGTAAGCTTATAAGTCGGCCGTAGTGTTTCAAGATTGAATTCACACGAAGCGTTAGAAACACCCTCACTTTCAAGTGCATAGGTTTTAAGCTCGGCATAGTGAGTAGTAGCAGCACACAAACAACCGACAGATTTAATTCTTTCAAGAATTGCCTCGGCAAGTGCTGCACCCTCAATAGGGTCTGTGCCTGCACCAAGTTCATCAAAAAGCACAAGAGAGTTACTATCAACCTTATCAAGGATTTTAACAATATTTACCATATGGGATGAGAAAGTTGAAAGTGATTGTTCAATACTTTGCTCATCACCAATATCTGCAAGAATACTTGTAAACACAGGAATAACACTTCCGTCGTCAACCGGAATATGCAGACCCGATTGTGCCATCAACGAGAATAATCCGAGTGTCTTAAGTGTAACTGTTTTACCACCTGTGTTCGGACCTGTTACAATCAGCATATTATATTTATTACCAATCGAAACATTTATCGGCACAACTGTTTCTTTATCAAGCAAAGGATGGCGTGCGTTTTTTAAATTTATATAACGCCTGTCAGATAAGATGGGCTGAGATGCGTTCATCTGAAAGGATAGCTCGGCTTTTGCGAAAATCACACCAACATCGCAAAGCACCTGGTAATTAATTTTTAAAACATCGGAAAATCTCGCAACTTCACTTGAAAGATGAAACAAAATCTTTTCAATTTCAGCTGCTTCCTTCCCCTCAAGCATACGAAGCTCGTTATTTGCTTCAACTACAGACATCGGCTCAATAAAAAGCGTTGCACCGGAGGCTGAAGTGTCGTGAACAAGCCCCTTAACCTCGTTCCTACATTCTGCTTTTACAGGAATTACATATCTTCCGTTACGCATTGTAACGATATTTTCCTGAAGAAATCTTGAATATTCTGAATTGGAAATATATTTTTGCAGATTTTCTTTAGCTTTGTTACCTGCATTTCTCATTTTACGACGTATGTCATAAAGCTCACTTGTTGCAGTATCGGCTATCATATCTTCAGAAATGATTGAATTTGTAATCGTTTCATAAAGATATTTATTCTGAACAAGTCGTGAGATAAAGCTGTATAGGGTAGAATCTTCTGTTAGACCATTCCCGAAATAGCTTGATATTGCTGCAGTAGTTCTTAAGACATCAGCGACACGCAAAAGCTCAACAGTATTCAGGGAAGCACCTTTTTCTGCCCTGAAAAGTGCATTTGATATGTCATGAATTCCCCCGAAGGAAGGGGCACCTTTTTTGACAATATAATCCTTCGCCTCTGTAGTCTGTTTTTGCATTGTTATTATAAATTCTCTTGAAACAGACGGAGATATTGATTTAATAATGTCGCTGCAACCTTCAAACGGTGAATGCGACGCAAGCAAATCAAGAATTTTATCAAACTCAAGAGTTGCATATGCCTTCTTGAAACCATCGAAGGATAAATTATTAATTGAGTCGGACGTAAAAATCCGGTTTTCTTCAAAATTTATATCCATATGACTTTTTACTTTCTAAAATATCAATTAACGATATTATGATAATAATCAAGTGTTTTAAACTTCTTTTCCGTATGTATAATCAGATATTGCTCACAAATTTTTGAAAATTCAAGAACTCTATTGTTTGGCAGGACAAAGGAAAGCATTTTCCCCTGATTCTGCGAACAAATATGCTTAATTACAAAATAGCATTCGGGACTAATTGAAATTCCGTCCTTTGTCAGTTCAAAGGCTTCATCAGAAATACATTTTTCACATACAAAACCGCCCTGCAGCATCTCGAAAATCAAGTGCGTTCTGTTTTCGGAAAATGCAGCACCACACAGACAGCAATTATCAAAATTAGGAGAAAAACCCTGAATACACATACACTTAAGCTCGAAAGCGGCTTTTATCATCCATTTCGGCTTACTTTTGAGCTTTGCAAGAGCATAGAAGGAATTGAGCAAAAGTCGCAGCATCTCAGATTCATCAGCCTCCTCCATGCAAATACTTGCCGCTATTTCAGAGAAATAAGAAGCAAGCGCTACACATTCAACATCTTCTGATATACCTTGAAAATTATCTTTCACCTCAATAGAATCAAGAAACAGACGACTGTCACGTTTGACAAATCCAAATGTAGAATAGCAAAAAAGCTGTGCTCCGGCACTTCTCTTACTGTGAATAGATTTGATTCCCTTGGCAAGCACAACCATTTTACCTTTTTTTGAAGTTATAAGCGTAAGTAACTTATCATTATCGTTCAGGGACATTTCCCCGATGACAACACCGTCAAGCGTTAAATCGTATGCCACAATAAAGTATCCTTTTCAAATTTATTTTATCGTTTTATATATGTTCATTATCAAACCCGAGTCTGTTTAGTGATAACTCGCTGTCACGCCACTTTTCCTTAACCTTAACCCATAAGTTCAGATAAACCTGCTTGCCGAGCAATGCTTCGATATCTTCTCTTGCAAAAGTTGCGATTTTCTTTAAGGTTTCACCATTTTTACTGATAATGATTTTTTTATGAGCAGCCTTTTCACAGTATATTTCGGCTCTGATTTCAACAAGTCGTTTACCGTCTTTGAAATCTTCAATAACAACTGCAATACCGTGTGGAATTTCGTCATCAAGAACTCGCAGAAGCTTTTCTCTTATGATTTCAGAGCAGATTTGTCTTTCAGGTTGGTCGGTAAGAATATCACCCGAAAAATACCATCTTTCTTCCTTTAAGAATGGTTTGATTTCACTCATCAGTATATCAACACCGTCATTGTTAAGTGCTGACATCGGAACAATGGAAACAAAATCAAACAGCTTTGAAAACTTGTCAATTGTAAGTAGCAGCTTGTCTTTCTTTCCGATATCGGTTTTATTTATTGCGAGTATTACAGGGATTTTTGTATTTTTGATTTTTTCTATAATCTGAAGGTCAGCCTTCTCAGGCACCTGACCTGCTTCAATAAGATAAACAATCAAATCTGTACCGGCGAGTGATTCATCTGCAGACTTCATCATAAACTCACCAAGTTTATTCTTCGGCTTATGAATACCGGGTGTATCAATAAATACATACTGTGAATCACCTTCTGTAAAAATACCGGTAATTCTATTTCTGGTAGTTTGCGGCTTATTGGATACAATAGCAACCTTTTCTCCAATAATAGTATTCATAAGAGTACTTTTACCAACATTTGGTCTACCGATAAGGGCAATAAAAGCAGTTTTGTTTATTTGTTTTTGCTCAACAACCGAAGTTCTGTTGTTATTTTCTATTTTCTTCAACTTTTCTTTATCAGCAAGTCCGACAGTATCTAGAACGATCTCGCAAGTGTTATTCATATACTCTTCATCGCTCTTGCTCTCTTCGTGGTCATAACCCAAAAGGTGAAGAACAGAATGTACTGTCAGAAAACATATTTCACGTTCAAGTGAATGCCCGTACTCCTGTGCCTGTACTGCTGCCTTTTCTACCGAAAGAACAATGTCACCAATCGGAATTGGATTGCCGCTTTCGAAAAGCTCTTCAGGAACCTCACCATCTTCTAAAAGCGGGAAAGAAAGCACATCGGTAGGAGCATCCTTACCCCTATACTCAAGATTTAGCTTATGGATTCCTTCGTTATCGGTAAACGTCACGGAAACCTCGCATTCGACATCCGATTCCTCATAATCCAGGGTGTAGTCTATCATGCACTTAACGAGTGAGCGTAGAGTACTTGTTACATCAATTTTATTTTGAACATTTTTTGTGTAAATTTTATTTTTAATCATTTTTAAAATTCCTTTTTATAAATAAAGCTACTGTTTGTTATGATTACTTCTCTCGTATGCAAGAATTATCTTTTGAACAAGTGCATGACGAACAACATCCTTTTCGGTAAATCTGTGGGTAAAAATCCCCTCAATGTTCTTCAAAATTCTGGTTGCTTCGACAAGCCCCGAACGACAGCCCGACGGCAGGTCAATCTGCGTAATATCACCTGTTACAACAACCTTTGAACCGAAGCCGAAACGGGTCAAAAACATTTTCATCTGCTCTGGTGTGGTATTCTGTGCCTCGTCAAGTATAATAAAGCAATCATCAAGAGTTCTTCCGCGCATATAAGCAAGAGGTGCAATTTCTATAACACCCTTTTCCCGATATTTTTCAAAATTTTCAGAACCAAGCATTTCAAACAACGCATCATAAAGAGGTCTGAGATAAGGATCAATCTTGTTTTGCAAATCACCTGGAAGAAAACCAAGCTTTTCGCCTGCTTCAACAGCGGGACGCGTCAGGACAATCCTGTTTACCTGTTTTTCACGAAGAGCATTTACTGCCATTGCTACGGCAAGAAAGGTTTTACCGGTTCCGGCAGGGCCTATTCCGAATACAACAGTATTCTTTTTTATTGCATCCACATATTTTTTCTGACCGACGGTTTTTGCTTTGATTGGTTTTCCCTTAATTGTTATACAAATACAGTCTCCGGTGAGTTCAGAAAGCTCTCCTTCTTCTCCGTCAAGCACCATACCGAGGACATATCTTATATTCTGTTCATTGAGATTATTGTTAAATTCTGAAATTCTGGCAAGGTACTCAATAACAGCCTTCCCCTTCTTACATTTTTCATTATCGTCACTGCAAACTTTAATTCCCTCTTCAAGGGCATTAAGAGTTATACCTAATTCATTTTCAATAATTTTAGCATTGGAATCAAAATTTCCGAATATATTTCTTACTTGCTCGGTGTTCAAATTATCAATCGTACATTCAAACATGGCTCTTCCTTATAATTTTATAATATTTCAATATATATTGTACTATATTTTCATAATAAATGCAAGTACTTTTTTAATAAATATTCAATTTAATGAAAAATTCTCCACATTTTATCATCTATGCATTTTCAACAATATTTTTAAGGCAGACAACCTCACATCTTAATATGTAACAGTGTTCGTTTATTTCCTCTTTGAAATCTGTGCTTAATATTTCGGAATTAATCAATTCAGAGCTCATAATTTCATAAAGCTTTGAATATGCTTCATTTTTCACTTCTTCCTGAGATAAAGTCACTTTCGATATATCATAATCGGTCCTTAAAAACTTTTTATATGATATCGGCAAGGTAATATTTCCCGGAAATTTCAACCTGCCGCTTGATTTATCAATATAGTAGTGATTTTCCTTACTGAAATTCAAAAATCTGTATGCCGTCTCCCTGCCAAGAAAATCAAGCTTATACCGATACATATTACTCTCAATGTTATTGTGAATACTACTTGTATAATTTATCGCAACAGCAAAATTCTCATAGGTCTTAGCGATAATTTCACCTTTTGCACCGACAATATATTCGTTTCCATCCTTGCCGATTGCCACTGGAGAAACAAGCATTTGCCCCTTTGTAACCGAGTCCCCTATTTCAACAAGAGCAGACCCTGATGTAACCTTTACAAGCTCAATAACACCATCCGAACATGACATAAGACCTGACATTGATGTACTATCTTCGTAATTCTTTTCAATTCTTTCGCTGACCTCAACAAACGCTACAGTTCCACTCATGTTTATCGAAATCCACGTTAAATTCTTGTTAAGAATTATACATTTGTTACACACATTCGGAATTTTCCGCGTTCGTATTAATGTCCCCTTTGAAAAGCCTGCATTTTCAAGCGTTTCAGTTATTTCTTCATCGGAAATTTCTGTATTCCCACTGATTACAATATCCCAAACAAACAATCTTTGTACCTGTAAAACAAGTATGAAAAGTATAATTCCGATTACAATTCCAAATCTTTTTTTACGCTTCTTTAACTCCTCAGGAATGCCAAAATAATTAGTATTTAAAATTATTGTTTCTTTAAGAAAACTACTTGAAAGTATTTTCTTTTCCAGAAATGAGTAACAACAAAATGAAAATCTCTTGTCATTGATAATCGTTACATCAAATATCCCCCCGGTAAATTCCTTCAGTAGCTTTGTTGTAACATATGTTGCGCTGAACGCTTCAAGCTCAAATTTTGAATACCCCAATAAATTATAAAGTATTTTTTTCAAGTTTTCACTCCTTTTTACAGTTAAGAAAGCTCACAGAATCAATAATCCCGGTTACTTTAATTGAAGTTTTTGTATAAAATCTCATTTCAAGCTCTGTTCCGGAAATCTCCAAAGCAAGATAATTGACGCTAAAGCAAATTTCTTCTTTCGTGTATTTATATATTGAAATTATCCCTTCGGCAAAAAGCTCATCATTACCAAGTATCTGAATATTCGGCTTATTTAAAAAACTTATCAGAGAGTCTTTTTGTATTTTTTTAATTTCGCAGATAAGCTTTTGATATAAATTGTTTTTACTCAAGGCTACCTCCTGTTCAACATTCAATAGAATATTGAAAATATTTTTATAAGGATATGCGTATGAGTACATTTTTTATTCTAAATATCGTTTTTATATAATAAATTAATTCAGAGGGGGGATAATTATTAAAACAAAAAAAACAAAAGACATAGCTTTAATATTAATGCTGTTTATCGTTTTGCTTTCAATGTACATTTGTCCGACAATAATAAAAAACAGCGTAGAAAAAGCACTAAGTACCTGCTATAATGTACTTATACCGTCGGTCTTTCCATATCTTGTAATAACAAGGATTTTATCCGAGTCGATAATAAAGTATATTCTGACAAGCAGCAATAAATTTGCCCATAAAAGCTCATTTGTCGTTACAATTGCAATTTTCATCGGACTTATATCAGGCTTTCCGAATGGCGCTATAATAGCAACAAGACTTTACGAGTTAAAAATTATTACAAAAAAGGATGCAGAAAAAATTGTTGCTCTTTCTGACTGTATAAGTCCGTCCTTCTGTATAATTTACTTCGGCAAATATATACTGAACAATACTCTTTGTGCAGTACTTATATTTCTTTCAATAATGGTATCAAATCTATGTACCTTGCTGATTTTTGGAAAAAATAAAAGTTATACCATAACTCTAAACAATAAAAATATATCTTTTTTAAGCTTGCCTCAGTTAATCTGTGATTGCTGCAGAATTATGCTGGATATTTGTGCATTCGTTACTTTTTTTATGTGCATGGGGAACCTGATTATTACTTCTTTTTCCTTATACTTTAGTTTATCACCTGTTATTATATCGTCAGTTATATCTCTGCTAGAAATCACCTGTGGTGTTATGAACATTTATACTCTGGAATTTTCAAAGCAAGTGCTTTTCGGCTGCTTTTTTTTCTCCTTCACCGGTTTTTGCGCAATTACTCAGGTTTCGGCTATTTGTGAAAGAGCCGACATACCTGTAAAAAATTATTTATTATCAAAAATTCTCTGTTCATTATTAACTCCAATAATTTTTATCCTGCTAATAAAAATTATTCCGGAGGTCTATCTTGTTTCACTATTTGGCAGAAGAAATAAAGTATTGATTGCAAGAACATTCTTTTTAACAGCCTTAATTCTGTTTACCGTAACAGTTTCAAGAGTTGCCAGAAGAAATAAATCAAACAAATATATTAAAAATTAAATTTATTTTAAAAAAACAGTTGAAATTTGCAAAAGATTGTGGTAAAATATGTTTCAATGAAATTCAGGAGGGTAAGTGATGTTTAAAATTTCAAACGAGATTTCTAAGTGCTGTGCGTTGTGTGAACACTCTATGCGTCTCGATTTTAAATCACAATACATATGTAAATACAAAAACAGCATCGCAGAAGTAAAGCCTGACGACTGCTGCAGGCATTTTGAGTTTGATTTATTAAAGGTCGAGCCTAAGCCTAAGAAAAAATATACTTTTGATATTTAATTTGGAGGAAATTGAAATGACAAACGTAGAACAAAAGCTATTTGAAACAGGTATTATCCCGGTTGTGGTAATTGACAGAGTTGAGGATGCACTCCCCCTTGCAAAAGCACTCCATGATGGTGGAATCATGGCAGCCGAAGTTACCTTCAGGACCGATGCAGCACCTGAAGCTATCAAGCTTATGTGCGACAATTTCCCTGATATGCTTATCGGAGCAGGTACTGTTTTAACTACTGCTCAGGCAGACAAAGCAAAAGAAAACGGTGCTAAATTTATCGTAAGTCCCGGACTTAACCCGGAGGTTGTTCAGCATTGTATCAAAATAGGGGTTGAAGTTGTACCGGGCGTTTCTACAGCTTCCGAGATCGAAAAGGCAATGTCCCTCGGACTTAAAACCGTTAAGTTCTTCCCTGCTGAAGCTGCAGGTGGAATACCAATGCTTAAATCACTTTCAGCACCTTATAAGAATATAAAATTTATGCCGACAGGTGGTCTTTCCGAAAAGAACTTCAATGATTATCTTGCTCTTGATTGCGTTCTTTGTGCAGGTGCAAGCTTTATCGCAAGCTCAAAGCTTGTGAAGGAAGGTAATTTTGCTGAAATCACAAGAATCGCCAGAGAAACAGTAAAGGCAATGCATGGCTTCAAGGTTGTTCATGTAGGTATCAATGCAGGTAATGCAGATAATGCATATTCAATAGCAAACAGTTTTGCTCCCTTCTGCCTTGAAATCACCAAGGACAACGAGGGTGGAATGTTCCTTAACAAGGATATTGAAATCATGAAAAAGCCTTGGTACGGCGAAAAGGGTCACATTGCTATCGCTTGTAACAACATCAAGCGTGCTGAAGCATATTGTAAATCACAGGGTGTTAAGTTCCTTGAAGAATCTAAAAAAATTGATGCAAAAGGAAATTACAAGGCTGTTTACATCGATGGCGATATTGCAGGTTTCTCAGTACATCTTATGCAAAAATAAAATCTATGTCCGACAAGTAATTGTCGGACATTTTTTAAGGGTGAAATAATGAATAACATTCAAATTATTAAAGAAGCATACTTAATTTTAAATAAAGAAACACCACTAAAACATGATTGCGGGAAGCTTTGTAATTCTCTTTGTTGTCGTGATAACGGCGAAGGTCTTGGTATGTGGCTGCTTCCTGACGAGAAGGAGCTGTTGAAGAAATACAACACCTACACCTTTCACGAAAGCTGTGATGGAACTGAAACGGTAGTTTGTAATGGTAAATGTAACAGAAATATGCGACCATTTGCGTGCAGAATATATCCATACTATCCAAGCCTTAAAATGAGTGAAGATGGCTATATTGACATTCAAATTAAAGTTGACCCGAGAGCAAGACTTACCTGCCCGATTGCAAGATACAACAGTAAATACAGAGCAAATATCTTCTTTCTTTCAAACCTGAAGCATTCTGTCAGAGTTCTGTTAAAAAGCCCGGAGATTACAAAGGAACTCTTCGAAATCAACGATTTTCTTTCTGAAATTGAGGAAATGCAGAATAAATTTCTGAATTTATAGAGTATTTCTGTCCAAAATTTTACTTTTATTAATTTTTCTCTTGAAAAAAAAGTGATTTTGTTATATAATATATTAAATATATTAAAAGAGAACATTATGTTCGGAAAGGATATAAATGAACAGACATACTGCCAGAGAAATAACTCTATGCCTACTCTTTAATTTCAGCTTCAATACCGAGGAAAAACCCGAGGAGCTTCTTGAACTATATATAAACTATTTTCCCGATGCTGAAAACGGAATTATTCCTGAGGACATCAGGAACGATAACTATATTTCAAAGACATATTTTGGAGTAACGCAGAAAATTTCCGAGCTTGACTCTTATATAGAAAACGCTTCCGAAAACTGGAAACCGGAAAGAATTTCACGAGTTTCCCGTTCGATTTTGCGCCTTGCAATTTATGAAATTTTGTACATCGAGGATATTCCGGAAAAGGTTTCAATTAATGAAGCAATAGAGTTAGCAAAGCGCTTTGATGAAGATAACAGCTATATATACGTTAATGGTATTCTGGCAAACGTTGTCGCCGGCAAAGAAATAAAAGAATAATTACCTGTTATGGAAAAATACTATTTAGGTATAGACACAAGTAATTACACAACCAGCCTTTGTATAACCGACGGGCAGAATATTATATCTGAAGAAAGACAAATTCTTGATGTAAAAAAAGGAGAATCCGGGCTTCGTCAGAGCGATGCCCTCTTTCATCATACAAGAAATTTACCAATTCTTTGCAGTAAACTCTTCTCAAACAGCAGCATTGACAGAAGTAAAATTTCTGCCGTAGGAGTTTCCTCCGTTCCCCGTGATGCGAAGGACTCTTATATGCCCTGCTTTCTTGCAGGAGTTTCCTTTGCTACGGCATTTTCTTCAGCACTGGATATTCCGCTGTATACATTTTCACATCAGGCAGGACACATTGTTGCAGCAGCTGTTTCGGGAAATTGCGAGAAAATTCTTGAAAATAATTTTATTTCCTTTCACGTTTCGGGAGGTACAACAGAGGTTTTACATGTAAATCCGTGTGATGGAAATTTATCCTGTGAAATTATAGGTGGAACACTTGACCTTAATGCAGGTCAGGCAATTGACAGGTGCGGCGTAATGCTTGGACTTTCTTTTCCATGCGGAAAAGAAATGGACATACTGTCTCAAGCTTCACCTTCACACTTTAACCCGAAGGTTTCGGTTAAGGGTACATATTGCAACTTATCGGGACTTGAAAATATCTGCAAAGAAATGAATAACAAGGCTTATAGTGCTGAGGACATCTCAAAATTTGTATTCTCTTATATCGCAAGTACTCTTAAAAAAATTACAGAGAATTGTAGACGTACTTATTCTGATATACCGGTTTTATACGCAGGTGGTGTGATGTCAAATACTTACATCAGAAATGAGTTATCCGGCTTATCAAATGTACACTTTGCTCTTCCCCGCTATTCTTGCGACAATGCCTTTGGAATTTCAATGCTCGCTTATTATAAACACAATTCTTTACTTAATTATAAGAGGTAATAATGTCACAGAATCTTACTTTAACTGTCTCACAGCTGAATGAGTATATCGGTGCAATTATTGATTCTGCAGAGCTACTTTCAAGTATTTATGTAAAAGGTGAAATATCAAATTTTACAAATCATTATAAAAGTGGTCATTTCTACTTTACTCTGAAAGACGAGAACTCTTCTCTGCGTGCTGTTATGTTCAGGTCAAATTCTTCCAGAGTCAAATTTTCACCCGAAAACGGTATGAAGGTCACAGTTCATGGGAGAATTGCAGTATATGAAAGAGACGGGATTTATCAATTATACTGCGATGAGCTTGTACCGGACGGAGTCGGTGCATTATATCTTGCATATGAACAATTAAAAGAAAAACTCTCAGCACAGGGACTATTTGATGACAAATATAAAAAAGCAATTCCGAAATATCCGCAGAAAATCGGTATTATAACCTCTCCTACCGGTGCTGCAATTGCTGACCTTACAAATATTCTTACAAGACGCTACCCAATATGTGAGCTTGAGCTATATCCTGCACTTGTTCAGGGAGACTCTGCACCACAGAGCCTTATAAATGGCATTTTATACTTTGATGGAAAGGTCGATACAATAATAATCGGCAGGGGTGGCGGTTCGATTGAGGACCTATGGGCTTTTAATGACGAAGGACTTGCAAGAACCATATTCAAATGCAAAACTCCTGTAATTTCTGCAGTAGGACACGAAATCGATTTTACAATCTGCGATTTTGTTTCCGACCTGCGTGCTCCTACCCCGTCAGCAGCTGCAGAGCTTGCTGTTCCTGACAAGGAGGAAATAATTGAAGGTCTAAATAATTTTCAAAAAAGACTTGAGTATGCACTTCAAACAAATATTACTCAGAAAAAAAACATAATTTCAGGAATTGCAAGCCTTTCATTCTTTAAATCGCCCTTGAATTATATTGATAAAAGGAAAAGTGATTTACTAAACATAGAAATTCTCTTGAATAATTCCTTTAAAAGCATTTATGAACGAAAAACCAATCTTTTAGTGAGACAAAGTGCAAAACTCGAAGCTCTCAATCCCCTTTCTGTCCTGTCAAGAGGCTATAGTGCAGCCTACAGCGAGGATAATAAGGTTATAACCTCAGTAAACCAACTGAAAACCGGTGAAAAAATCAAGCTATCAATGTCGGATGGTGAAGTAATATCCACTATTGATGAAATTATTAAAAATTCAGAAAAAGAGGACAGATAAACATGGCAACAAAAAACGAAAAAATTACATTTGAAGCAGCACTTGAAAGATTGGAAGCTATCACCAAGATGCTTGAGGATGGTAATATAACTCTTGATAATTCCCTGGATTTATATAAAGAAGGAATTACGCTTATTAAATCCTGCAATAAAATGCTTGAGAGTGCTGAAAACAAGATAAAAACCGTAAACAAAAGTAGTTTGGAGCAATAAAAGTAATGGATAAAAAAATTACCGATATTCTTTCGGAATTTGCGCAAAACTTTAACAGGGAGCTTTCTGAATTTTCAAAAGAATTCAGGAACAATCCCCTTTACAATACTGAGATGTCCGCTGTATTTGACGCATTTGATTATTCTCTGCTTTCAGGCGGAAAAAGACTTCGTGCATTTTTGGTATATACCTTTAATAAGCTCTGTGGTGGTAAACAAGAGAACGCGCTCCCTCATGCAATCGCAATTGAGATGATACATGCATACTCACTTATACACGACGATTTACCCTGTATGGATAATGACGATTTAAGACGAGGTAAACCTACAAATCATAAGGTATATGGCGAAGCTACAGCACTCCTTGCAGGTGACGCACTTCTTACTGAAGCTTTTTCTCTTATTTCAAATGCAAATATCACCGAAAGGGCGAAGCTTGATTCTATACGCCTCCTATCTTGTAATGCCGGTATTTTTGGTATGATTGGCGGGCAGGAAATTGACTTAAAAAGCGAAAATAGTAATATTTCTCTTGAAACTCTGATTTTATTACAAAACAGAAAAACAGGTAAACTCTTTGAAGCTGCATGTCTTCTTGGTTGTATTTCTGCAAATAATTATGATAAAAATATTACTGCAGCTGCATCATCCTTCGCTGCTTCCTTCGGACTTGCATTTCAAATTACAGACGATATCCTCGATGTAATCGGAGAAACAGAAACGCTCGGAAAAAGCGTTGGAAGTGACGAAAAAACTCATAAATCAACCTTTGTTTCGCTGCTTGGAATTGACGGTGCGAAAAATGAGGCACTAAAGCAGGTTGCTTCAGCAAAAGACGTACTGAAATCTGCATTTTACGAAGCTGACATTATACCGCTGTGTGATTTATGTGATTACTTAATAACAAGAAGGAGTTAAACTTGAAACTTATTAACGATATAATTAGCAACCTTCCACTTGTTGCTGCATTTCTTGCCTGGTTTATTGCTCAGATTATAAAGCTGTTTTTTGATCTTATCCAAAATAAAAGAATAAAGCTTTCTCTCCTTGTCTCATCTGGAGGAATGCCCAGCTCACATACCTCTTCTGTTTGTGCCTTAACGACAGTAATCGGTATTCAGAACGGAGTCGCATCACAATTATTTGCAATAGCCTTCGTTTTCAGTATTATTGTAATGTACGATGCCATGGGTGTAAGGCGGGAAACCGGCAAGCATTCGGAAATTCTTAACAACCTGATAAATGACATTCTTGACTACAAGCCCGAGTATTTCCAGAAGAATCTCAAGGAACTTGTCGGACACACACCATTTCAGGTTTTATGTGGTGCGATATTGGGAGTCGTTACTGCTATTATTTTGAATAATATTTATTAGTTTTATATTTTAAACTCAATGCCACCACCACGGATTTTTAACTGTGGTGGTCTTTTACTTTTGTCAATATGTTATATAACTTAAGAAGCAGACAGATTGCATAGAAATTACACAATTATTTCAAAATACTATTATTGAATGAATAATATACCTGAAATTACAAAGTCTATAGATAGATTTTAAAACAGGAGGTAATTATATGTTTAAACACGAAAAAATGCTTTTTCATCCGGTAGGTGTCGAAAAACCGAATCCTCAATATGCTGTACTGCTTCAGGAACAGCTCGGTGGTGGAAACGGTGAAATGAAAGCTGCTATGCAATATATGTCACAGAGCTTTCGTATCAAGGACCCTGAAATCAAAGATTTGTTTCTTGATATAGCAGCCGAGGAACTCGGTCATATGGAAATGGTTGCTCAAACCATAAATTTACTCAACGGCCATGATGTAGATGCAACGCAGGTACAGGCAGGAGAAATACAAACTCACGTTCTTTTAGGTCTGAATCCAGGTCTTATAAATTCATCCGGCTACTCCTGGACAGGTGATTATGTAACAGTAACAGGAGATTTGTGTGCAGATATCCTCAGTAACATTGCATCAGAGCAGCGTGCAAAGGTAGTATATGAATATCTATACCGCCAGATTAACGATAAAAAAGTAAGAGAAACAATAGATTTTCTCCTGAATCGTGAAGAAGCACACAACCAGATGTTCAGTGATGCCTTCAATAAAGTCCAAAACAGCAGTTCAAACAGAGATTTCGGAACAACGAAGGCTGCTAAAATGTACTTTTCCCTTTCAGACCCCGGCCCGAATACCTTTGCAAATAATGAAACGGTTGCCCCGTCTTTTAATAAGTAAGAATATAGTTATTTTAAAAGCCTCAGAATCAAATTTGATTCTGAGGCCGTTACATTTTTTATGTAATATCAAATTATTACTCAAGTTGTTCTCTTCGCACCTGCTGTCTGTCCCCTGTCCTCGGGCAATAATATTGAGCTTTTTCATTATCCGAATGTTCAAGTCTGTAAGTCTCATCACCAATTACAAGTGATTCAGGGAATCTAAAGCCTTTTGGAGAATCTGACGAACCACCACCGGAGCCTGATTCCGGTTCAGACGGCATGTTTAGCCTCCTAATTCGTTCCATTCTAAGATCTTCTGCTAAATTTCTGAGTGCTTCGCCTGAGAAAAATGAGAAGAAAAAGCTTGTTACAAAATGAAAGCAATTCCATGCAATATAGGTAATCTGACAAAATAAAAGTGCAAAGAATACAAAATAAAGAAGGCTGCCATTTCGAGGTTCGGCAAGACCTATCAATCTTCCGAGCAGTTCAAATCCCTGACCGATAATCATTCCTATACCCAAACTTTTAATATATCTTAACCACATATATCTTACAACATAAAACCCAAACATTTTCCAAAAAACAAAAGTACGAAAAATCAAGGCTGCTATAAAAGGTAATGTGAAAAAAAGAATAAGCTCAATAGCCATTTCATCAAGATACTGTAAATTATAAAGAAAATACATTGGTAAAGAATAATATGCTTCTTCAACAAACGGGTTTCCTGCAAAAAACAGGAATCCAAGTAATCTGCAAGTGTGAGTCCAATGTGCAGTCTTAAAATTACACAATTCCCCTATTACGACATCAGATTCCTTGGCATATTTGGGGAATGTAAGAAAATTAAGATAATAAAGTCCCGTTCCAACTAAAGCAACAGCTGCTGCAATTAAAAGTCTAAAAATAAAATCCAGTGAAAAAGTCATATAAGTCCTCCGATATAATGAAATAAAAATATTTCAAAACTGGAAATCAGCATTCGATATTTTATCGGCATTTCGCCACAGTACGAATGTTCATAACGTGTCAATGTTTAACGCGTGAACAAAAATTGAAATAAAATAAGAACCTCGGTACGCGATAATGCGTGTCGAGGCTCTCGACTGGTGCGGGTAGCAGGACTTGAACCTGTACAGTATTGCTACCACTAGAACCTGAATCTAGCGCGTCTGCCAATTCCGCCATACCCGCATATCAATTATACTGTCTGTATTCATAATACAAACATCAAATTATCCAGGTTGGTAAAGTGCTGTTTTACCAACCTGAAAATTATGTATTTATTTTATCACATATTTTGAAAATAGTCAAGATATTTTCAAAAAATAAATTAAATCTTTGTAAGAAGTCTGTCTATATATTGTCTCGCAGCACGTGCAGAACGTCCACCACGTTCAAGTGCGTACCTTTCAGCACCAAATTCAAGCTCATCTGCGCTGATTTCAATGCCATTATCACTTGCAAGATGGCGAACAATATCGAGATATGTATTCTTATCGGGCTTTTGAAAGTTAACTCTTATTCCGAAGCGTTCAGAAAGCGATATAAGTTCCTGCATTGTATCGTTACGATGCACATCATCACCGTCTCTGTCAGAGAAACTCTCTTTAACAAGGTGACGTCTGTTGCTTGTTGCGTAAATTACAACATTTTTTGTTTTTGCAGAAACCGAGCCTTCAAGAATAGCTTTAAGTGAACTGTAATTATCATCGTCCTTCTTAAAGGACAAGTCATCGATAAACAGTATAAACTTGAGTGGATTACTGCCAAGTTCATCGAGAATTGCCGGTATTTCACGCAGCTGTTCCTTTCGTACTTCTATAATACGAAGTCCCATATTATAATACTCGTTAACAACTGCTTTAATAGTCGAGGACTTACCCGTTCCTGCGTCACCTGTAAGAAGAATGTTCGCAGCAGGCTTACCGGAAAGAAGCGCAAGTGTATTATCAATTATAATCTTCTGCTCATCTTTATAATCAATAAGTTCGGAAAGCCTTGTAGAATCGGGATTTATAACAGGAATAATAGTATTATCACTTCCAATGTAGAACATATGGTAATTTGTGTAGATGCCGTAACCGTATTTTTGAATATTATTTACTCTGTTAAAATACTCGTCTTTAATATTGGATTTTTTAACTGTAAATTTCGGCAAAAAGTCATACTTCTTCAGACTATCTAAAATCAGGTCATCCGAAGATAAATCAGCAATTTCCTGAAGAATATCAAGCTCACGATTAACAGTAAAAAGCATTTCATCTTTTACAAAAACACCCTTACCAACGGTTGTAACATAAATGTTCTCATCGTAATTTACAATTCTCTGAATGTAATCTGAAAGATTATCTGAACCCGAATTAAACAACGTACTTACAAGATCAGCATAAAGAGAAACAGCGTCACTTTCATCGCAAAAAGTATATTCAGAAAGATATTTCGTTAGCTTCTCAAGTACCTTGTCACAAAGTAGATTTCTGAAAATAGTGAGAGAATTTATCTTAATAAGTAATAATTTTAAATTTTCCATATCAGTTAAGTATAGCCCCCGAAGCTCCGCTTGAAACGAGAGCTGCATAACGCTTAAGATATCCGGAGAGCTGTTTTTGCTTCGGAACAAACTTCTTCATTCTCAGTTCAAGCTCCTGTTCGGATACTTTTAGTTCAATCTTATTATTTGGAATATCAATACTGATAATATCCCCTTCTTCTACTACACCGATTACACCACCACTTGCAGCCTCTGGTGAAACGTGACCAATACAAGCACCACGAGTAGCGCCACTAAAACGACCGTCAGTAATAAGTGCAACACTGTTTCCAAGCCCCATGCCCATAATAGCAGAGGTAGGATTAAGCATTTCACGCATACCGGGACCACCCTTCGGGCCCTCATATCTGATAACTACAACATCACCCGGGTTAATTTTGCCGGCATTAATTGCAGCCTGCGCATCTTCCTCACATTCAAATACTCTTGCAGGACCTTCATGAACAAGCATTTCAGGCAAAACTGCAGAACGTTTAACAACACTTCCGTCAGGCGCAAGGTTACCACGAAGAACAGCAATTCCACCGGTTTCGGAGAAAGGATTTTCAATAGGTCTTATTACATCGTAATTTTTGTTTGTACAGTTTTCTATATTTTCGCCGACAGTTTTTGTAGTAACAGTAATGCAATCGGTTTTGAGCAAATTCTTTTTAGAGAGCTCATTCATAACGGCGTACACACCACCTGCCTCATCAAGCTCCTCCATATAAGTTCTTCCTGCCGGAGCCAAATGACAAAGATTCGGGGTCCTTGCACTGATTTCATTTGCAATATCAAGGTTTATTTCAATTCCGCATTCGTGAGCAATAGCAGGCAGATGAAGCATACTGTTAGTCGAACAACCAAGTGCCATATCAACAGTCAAAGCATTGTAGAATGCCTCTTTTGTCATAATATCACGTGGTTTTATATCTTTTTTTACAAGCTCCATTATTTGCATTCCTGCTCTTTTAGCAAGCTCAATTCTCTGAGAATATACAGCGGGGATTGTTCCGTTACCACGAAGTCCCATACCAAGGGCTTCCGTCAAACAGTTCATTGAATTCGCTGTATACATACCCGAACAGGAACCACAGGTCGGACAGGTTTTACATTCATATTCACAAAGCTTTTCTTCATCAATTTTTCCGGCATTAAACTGACCTACAGCTTCGGATATTGATGAAAAGCTTGTTTTTTGTCCGTCGATGTGACCTGCAAGCATAGGTCCGCCACTTACAAAAATTGTCGGAATATTCAGACGCGCCGCAGCCATAAGAAGTCCCGGAACATTCTTATCACAGTTTGGCACCATAACAAGTGCATCAAAACCGTGAGCAAGAGCCATAGCCTCGGTTGAATCGGCTATAAGGTCACGTGTTACGAGTGAATACTTCATACCGGTGTGTCCCATTGCAATTCCGTCACAAACGGCAATTGCCGGAAAAACAATCGGAGTACCACCTGCCATAGCAACACCGAGCTTTACTGCGTCAACGATTTTATCAATATTTATGTGACCGGGTACAATTTCGTTATATGAGCTAACAATTCCTATCATGGGTCTTTCTATTTCCTCATTTGTTAGACCAATAGCATGATATAAAGCTCTGTGAGGAGCGTTTTGTGTCCCCAATTTTAAAGAATCACTTTTCATTGTTTTCCTCCGTAAGAAAAGTTAATTATAGAATAAAAATTCAAGGGGAATGACAAGCATTCCCCTATTATAGATTAGTTGTTGATGAGCTTTTCTTCACCGTTCCAGCTGTAAAGCTTACGGATATCCTCTCCTACAACTTCAGAGGGGTGTTCAGATGCGATTTTACGCATTGCATTAAAGTGAACCTGAGAGCCTGCATCAGACATATCAAGAAGGAAGTCCTTAGCAAAGGTACCGTCCTGAATGTCTTTCAGGATTTTCTTCATAGTCTTCTTTGTTTCCTCTGTGATAATCTTAGGACCTGTTATGTAATCACCGTACTCAGCAGTATTTGAAATAGAATATCTCATTCCAGCAAAGCCACTCTGATAGATAAGGTCAACAATAAGTTTCATTTCATGGATACATTCAAAGTAAGCGTTTCTGGGGTCATAGCCAGCCTCAACAAGTGTTTCAAAACCTGCCTGCATAAGAGCACAAACACCACCACAAAGAACAGCCTGTTCACCAAAGAGGTCAGTTTCGGTCTCGGTTCTGAAGGTTGTTTCAAGAACACCTGCTCTGGCACCTCCGATACCGAGAGCATATGCAAGACCAATGTCAAGTGCATCACCTGTTGCATCCTGATGAACAGCAACAAGACACGGAACACCCTTACCAACCTGATACTCACTTCTAACTGTGTGTCCGGGGCCCTTAGGCGCTACCATGATTACATTAACATTCTTCGGAGGCTTAATACATCCAAAGTGAATGTTAAAACCATGAGCAAACGCAAGTGTTTTACCCTCTGTAAGATTAGGTTCAATGCTTTCCTTGTATAGCTGAGCCTGCTTTTCATCATTGATAAGAATCATAATAAGGTCAGCAACCTTTGCTGCTTCAAATGCTGTCATAACCTTGAGTCCCTGGGCTTCTGCCTTTGCCCAACTCTTACTGCCTTCATAAAGACCAACAATTACGTTTACTCCACTATCCTTAAGGTTAAGTGCATGAGCATGTCCCTGTGAGCCGTAGCCTATAATCGCAACTGTCTTTCCATTGAGCTTTTGCAGGTCACAATCCTGCTGATAAAAAATTCTTGCCATTTTTGTATACCTCTCTTTTTAAAGTTTAAAATTTATAAATATGAAACACGTCTTATACTGGTCGCACCTTTTTCAAGGCAGACAACACCGGTCCTACATATTTCAATAATTGTATAGTCCTTCATAAGGCTTATAAAATCGTCAATTCTTTTACTGTCAGCGGTAAGCTGAAACATCATGCTGTCCCTTGTGTAATCAACAATTTGAGCATTAAAAGCATCAGCTGCGGCACGGACGTCTTCTCTGTTTTTAGGATTATTTTCCATTTTTATGAGCAAAAGCTCACTGCTGATAGTATCGTCAGAGCTGAGCTCCTTAATGGAATATACATCCGATAGCTTATAAAGCTGTTCGATAAGCTGGTTTTTTGTTGTCTCCTCACCCTCCGAAATGACTGTAATTCTTGAATAATCCGGAGATTCGGTTTCGCTAACTGTAAGTGAATTAATATTAAATTGTCTTCGTCTGAACATACTTGTAACCCGATTAAGTACTCCTGATTGGTTATTTACAAGAACTGCTACCGTAAATCTCTTCACTGTCAGTCACCTACCTTTACAATTATATCATCCATCGAACCTCCCGGAGGAAGCATCGGAAGCACAAACTCATCCTTGTCAATTAAACACTCAATAAGATAAACACCATCATATGCAACTGCATTCTTCAATGCAGTATCAAGTTTATCCAAGCTATCAACTCTTTCGCCACCTGCTCCAAAAGCACCTGCAAGAAGAACAAAATCTGTCTTACGCTCAAGAACAGTGTTAGAATAATGCCCTTCAAAGAAAAGCGTCTGCCATTGACGTACCATTCCGAGAACACCGTTATTCATGAGTAAAATAACAAGCGGTACATTATTTGTAACAGCAGTTGCAAGCTCGGCAAGACACATTCCAAAGCTTCCGTCACCCGTTACAAGCACAGTTCTTTCTCCCGTGCCGAAATAAGCTCCGATTGCAGCCCCCATTCCAAACCCCATTGTTCCAAGACCGCCACTTGAAATAAATTTTCTTGGCTTGGAAAATTCAGCATTTTGTGCAGTCCACATCTGATGCTGACCAACATCTGTTGCAATTGGTGTGTTTTCGTTTGTAAATCTGTTAAGAGTCTTTATAATGTTCTTTGGTGTAAAATCGCTATTTTCTATGCTGGCTTTAAGCTCGTCATGTTTATATTTATTTACCTCTTTTTTCCAGGCGTCATTACTGCGCTTTTTAATAAGAGGCAAGAGCCTTTGCAGTGTCAGCTTAAGATCTCCTCTCATTGCGTGAGTATCGGTTATATTTTTCGATAACTCCGCACCGTCAACATCTATATGTACAATTTTTGCTTTTCTGGAAAATTTTGATTTATCACCCGTTACCCTGTCATTGAATCTTGTCCCAAGTGCAATTATGCAGTCAGCATTATGCATCGAAACAGAACAGGCATAGTGACCATGCATCCCTTGCATTCCAAGATATCTTTCGTTATCTGTCGGAATACCCGATATACCCATCATTGAACACCCAATCGGAGCGTCAAGCTTATCAGCGAGACTTAACATTTCCTCCTGTGCGTTCGAGTTAATAAGACCCCCTCCAAAATAAATGAACGGCTTTTTTGATTCATTTATACATTTGGCAGCTGCTTCTATTCTAATATCCTTTGCCGGGAATTTTTCTTCAGGAACGACAACCGGCTTTGGTTCATACTCACATTTTGAAATCTGAATATCCTTAGGAATATCAATAAGCACAGGACCGGGCCGACCTGACATTGCAACAACAAATGCTTCACGAATCGTATCCTGGAGCTTCTCAATTGAAGTAACAAAATAATTGTGCTTTGTTATAGGTAAAGTAATTCCTGTAATATCTATTTCCTGAAAACTGTCAGAGCCAATAAGAGATCTCATAACATTGCCTGTAATAGCAATCATGGGAACAGAATCAAGATAAGCAGTAGCAATACCGGTTACAAGATTTGTAGCACCGGGACCTGAGGTTGCAATTACAACACCGGGTTTTCCTGTAGCTCTTGCGTAACCGTCTGCTGCATGCGAAGCTCCTTGCTCGTGAGCTGTCAGAATATGCTTTATTTCATCTTGGTACTTATAAAGAGAGTCATATACATTAATAATCTGCCCACCCGGATAACCAAAAACTACTTCACAGCCCTGGTCAATAAGGGTCCTGACAATTATATCAGCGCCTGAAAGTAACATAGAATAACTAACCTTTCTGGATCATAGTAAAAATATAGAAAAAATTAAAGTTCACAAACCACTTCAATTTCAACAAGAGCATTTTTAGGAAGTTGCTTTACGGCAACACAAGAACGAGCAGGCTTTGAAACAAAATACTCTTCATATACAGTATTAAAATCTGAAAAGCTATCCATATCCGTAAGATAGCAAACTGTTTTGACAACATTATCAAAAGAGATACCTGCACTTGCAAAAATTTCAGATAAATTCGCACATATGACTCGTGTTTGTTCTTCAACAGTTGTTTGTTCAATTTTCCCACTCGAAGGATTAATTGCAATCTGACCGGAAGTAAAAAGAAAATCGCCCGAAATAATTGCTTGAGAATATGGACCTATTGCTTCAGGTGCATTTTTAGAATATACTACTTTTGCCATAAAGTAATCGCCTCTACATTAAAGTTTTCTGAAATAAACATAAAATCCCGTCTCAGAATCAAAGAGACAGGATTTTAAAAAATCTGATTATAACAAATAAATGAATAAGTGTTATTAAGCAACGAAAATATTTGATTTTTCCCTATCTGTTCTATTAGGGTATTATATCACTTTTGGCCTGAAAAGTCAAGTAAATTTACAAATTTAGCATTATTTTTTTCACTAAGTCGCAGGAAAAAAGAATTATACCAACAATCAAGTCACAAATTATAGCTTAAATGATATTTTTTGCTCTTTCGATTGCAACATCAATATTACCCGTAATATTATCAGTACCGACAATTTCAACAACACCGAACTTACTTATTACCTTCATCGGTTGCTTGTTGACGTGCGAGAGAATTACAGTAATTCCTCTGCCTTTCAGATTAACTATCAGTGAAGTAAATATACGGACAGCCGATATATCCAAGGCATGAGTGTTACTCATTCTGAAAATTACGACTTTAGTGTTTTCCAAAACCTCAAAGCTTCCGAGAAGGTCGGTCGAAGCAAAGAACATAGCACCGCTAAGTTCAAAAATTTCGGTATTTTCAGGTATCTCTTTCAAGGCAACAGAGTTTGAAGTCCTCTCCCACTTTCTGACCGATGATACATCAGTCATTCTTTTCAGGAAGAGAATTGTTGCACAAAGCATACCCACCTCAATCGCAACAATAAGGTCAAATACTACTGTCAAAATAAAAGTTAATACAAGAATAAAGATGTCACTTTTAGGTGCTTTCCTGCATATTTCAACAAAGTGTCTCCATTCAGACATATTATATGCTACCATAAACAGAATCGCAGCTATGATAGGCATAGGAATCCATGCCGCATACGGCATGAGTACGACAAGTATCAAAAGCAGAACAACAGCATGTACTATTCCGGCAACAGGACTTTTTCCACCATTTTTTACATTCGCAGCCGTCCTTGCAATAGCACCGGTAGCCGGAATACCACCAAACAGTCCCGAACACATATTACCAAGCCCTTGTGCAATAAGCTCTGTATTCGAATTATGCTTATCACCAATCATTCCGTCGGACACCACACAAGAAAGCAGCGATTCGATTGCTGCAAGAATTGCGATTGTAAAAGCACTGGGAACAAGAGCTTTAACCATTTCAAGGGAAAATCCGGGAAGTGAAAATTCAGGCAGCTTACTTGTAATTTTATATAAATCTCCTATAGTATTGACCTCAAGATTAAAAACCTTAACAATTATAACACCGACAACCACAGCTATAAGTGAGCCGGGAATTTTTTTATTTATGTAAGGCCATATTATCAAAATTGCAAGCCCGATAAGCCCAACAAGAAGTGCTGTTAAATTAACTGTTGAAATTGAATCAATAATTGCTTCAACCTTTTCGGTAGTTTCAATGGGTGAAGCCCCCTCTTTGAATGTAAGACCAAGAAAATCCTTAACCTGTCCGACAACAATAGTGACGGCAATACCGGAAGTAAAACCGGTAGTAATGGTATACGGTATGTACTTTATAAGCGAACCAAAGCGAAGTATTCCCATTAAAATCAGAATAATACCTGCCATAATTGTCGCAATTACAAGTCCACTTGTACCGAACTGAACAACAATACCGGCGACAATAGTTGCAAATGCTGCCGTAGGTCCCGAGATATTAACGTTACTGCCCCCAAACAGTGCAATAACAAACCCCGCAACAATCGCAGTATAAAGCCCTTTTTCGGGAGAAACACCCGAAGCAATTGCAAGTGCAATCGAAAGGGGCAAGGCAATAATTGCGACGATTATGCCTGCAACAATATCATTTGATAGTTTTTTGACACTATAATTTTTCAATGCCGATATAATTTTTGGTTCAAAAATTTTCATATATTTAGCGAAGCTTCAGCTTCCTTCCTCCGAAATATTTATCAATAATATTTTACTACTTTTTTCAGGAAAAACAATACATTTTGCAATTATTTTTAAAATTCGGCGAAAAAAGATTATTTTAGTAAAAATGTGAAAGATTTTTGTTTATATTGTATAATTCAGATAACAAAAAAGGCTACAGAAAAACTGTAACCTTTAAAAAATTGAATATTGCTATGATTTGGAATTAAGAATTTCAGAAAATTCCACTCCGAAAACCTTAGAGAAAGCGACGATTTCAATATCAGTAACAAAACGTTTACCACATTCGATTCTTTGTACAGCGTTTTTATCGATATCGACACCTAAAATCTGCATTTTTTCTGCCAATGCTCTCTGCGACATTTTAGGTTCACAGCTTTTCCTGAGTTGTGCGATTTGTTCTCCACAAATATTGTTCTTTCCGGTACAAGACTTGTTCTTAAACATAAAAAACACCTCTGATAATGTATATTCATATAAAATCAAATATATTATACCGAAAAATATGGACAAATTGACACATAGAATATGTTGTTTTTAAAGTATTTGTGAATTTTCAGAAAACATTTATGGTGATTTTAATGTACTAAAATAAAAATTTGTGAAATTATTACCGATTTTCACATAAAAGTTTCTTTGCAAGCTCCTTACTGTCATTTATAAGCTTCATATCGGCAGAAACATCTGCGATTTTAAACCTTAATTCACCGTGCTGTCGCTCTCCGAAAAATTCTCCGGGACCTCGAAGCTCAAGGTCAGATTGCGCTATTTCAAAGCCGTTATTTGTATTGCACATAACGGCAAGTCTTTTTACTGTCGGATTATTTATAGCGGAAATATTTTTAATATTTACACCATTAAGTATGCTCGAAAACAGAACACAGTATGCCTTATCTTTTCCTCTGCCGACCCTTCCGCGTAATTGATGAAGCTGAGAAAGACCGAATCTCTCGGCATTTTCAATTACCATAAGGGTTGCATTCGGAACATTCACCCCGACTTCGACGACTGTCGTGGAGACAAGAATATCGATCGAACCATTAGCAAAATCAGACATAATTTTATCTTTTTCGGAATTCTTGAGTTTTCCATGCATAAGGCCAACCGAGTATCTCGGGAAGGTTTCAGACAGAATCTTACAGTAATTCTCAACACTTTTCAAAGCATCACGTTCACTTTTTACTTCATCAGGCTCATCGGGATCTCGTACGAGTGGACAAATTACATACACTTGATTTCCGTTATTTACGTGTTTTGTAATAAAATTATTTATTCTTTCTCTGTATTCCTCGCCGAGCGCAAAGGTATCTACCTTCTGTCTTCCGGGAGGTAAATCAGTAATACTTGTAACCTCAAGATCTCCATAAAGCATAAGTGCAAGCGTTCTCGGAATTGGAGTAGCACTCATAACGAGCATATGTGGCTTTAAATTATCATAGAAGTCCGAATCAAGCGAAGCCTTGTTTTCAAGAAGCTCTCTCTGTCGCACTCCGAATCTGTGTTGTTCATCTGTTATAACAAGGGCTAGATTTGAAAATTCAACATTTTTCTCAATAATTGCATGTGTACCGATGAGAAAATCGATTTCACCTGTTGCAAGCTTTTTGAGAATTGTTTTTCTTTTACCGGCACTTGTGCTTCCTGTCAGAAGCGCACACACTATACCATACTTTCGCATCAACGGCTCAAGAGAATCATAGTGCTGTGTTGCAAGAATTGAAGTAGGAGCCATCATCGCAGACTGATAATTATTTTTTGCACAAACATAGACTGCAGTTGCCGCAATAATAGTTTTACCGCAACCTACATCCCCCTGAATAAGCCTTCTCATAGGAGATGTTCCATTTTTCATATCCGAAATTATGTCCTTTACTGCATTCCTTTGTCCCTCCGTCAGTTCAAAGGATAATGATTTTAAAAATTCTTCATAACTGTCATTTTGAACCTTTAACGAGCTGTATTTTTCATTTTGACTTGATATTCGCATAAGGCCAAGCTGAAAATTCAAAAGCTCATCAAACGCAAGTCTTTTTCTTGCAATTTCAATTTCATGCCGATTGCCGGGAAAATGAATTTTTTGTAATGCTTCATAGTAGGTACAAAGTCCGTACTCTTCTCTTTGTTCCTTTGTCAAAATGTCAAATTTGTCATCCTTAAATACATCAATTGCCTGTTTTATTGCTGCAATTATTATTGTGTCGGTAAGCCCCGCAGTAAGCGGATACTTGGGTACAAGAGAAAGTAATTCCTTAGAATATATTGTTTCAAATGACGGTGAAATGAATTCAGGACTTGTGAAACCACCTGATACCTTACCATATAGTCTTACCTTAGTGCCAACAGGAATACTGTACGAAAGATATTCACGATTAAAAAAAGTACATTTAACAGAACCTGTATCATCAAAGCAAGAGAATTTTTGAACAGTCATAGCTTTTTTACCGTTTTTACCGGGAATGCGAGAGCTTTTAATCTGAGTTCCGACAGTTACAATACAAGATTGCGTTTCACCGGGGACAAGCTCATTTACGCAAGAAATATTACCTCTGTCTTCATAACCTCTCGGATAATGTTCGCACAGCTGATGTAAATTATAAATACCAAGCTTTGCAAATAATTTCTCTCTTGCCGAGCTCACCCCAAAAAGAGAATGGAGCGGACTATCGGATTTTAACATTCTTTCACCCCCGCCTTTTACAGTATACAATATTATACCAATTTTACGTAAAAAAGTCAAGAAGAAAGCTAATTTGAAGTATTGATACGCAAAAATGTTAATTTTAAGAGAATTTAACATTTCTGCTTTTTTATTTAACCTTTTGTCCTAACTTTTAAAATTCTATTGATTTTTGATGTCAGTTATGATAATATAATACATGGCAGAGTAGAAATGAATGCGTTAAGTGCTGCAAGTACGGGGAGTTGACGAGCAGACGAAGATTTATCGCGGTGTTCATTTCGCATCCCGCTGTCGCATATGTCCTTTTTCGTAATGCAGATTTATGGAAAAACGATGCGGCGTATTATAATTTTATTGCCGCATTCTTTTGCGGAGAAGGAGAATTTTATGAATAACAAAAAACTACGGATTTTAGTCTATGACGCGTTGCTTATTGCAATTTTTGTACTTCTGTCAGCTTATCTGAAAATTGAAGTAAGTAATGTCAAAATCACACTTGCGGCATTGCCGATTATACTGTCGGCATTTTTTCTCGGTACTGCAAATACAGTAATAGTTGCTGTAATCGGTGAATTTCTATTTCAACTGCTAAGCTACGGAATAACACCCACAATGCCATTCTGGATGTTTCCCGGTATTCTCAGAGGAATACTGCTTTGTTTTCTGATAAGTTTGCTTAAAAAGAAATATAATGGAAATATCACAGCATTTAAAACATACGAATATGCAATTATAATTTTTGTAACGGCACTTGTAGTTCTTATTAGTAATACAGCTGTTATTGCTTTTGATGCAATCATATACCATTATTACTCACAAGCTTATGTATTCGGAAATCTGTTTTTCAGATTTCTCGCAATGTGTTTTTCCTGCGTTGTTTATACTGTTGTTACCAAGACGCTCGTTGACAGAGCCTACAACCAGCTTCACATATAATCAAATATATAATTCTTACGCAAGGCCTGTACTAAAAAATCAGTTCCTGTATATTTTAATTCCTTTACAGGCAAGTACGTAATTGTTTTACTTTATTTTATGATTTATAAAAACAGCTGACACACGAATATATATTTTTCAAGGAGGTAAATTTTTATGATTAAGCTCTCCCCTTCAATTCTTGCAGCAAATTTCGCAAATCTCGGAAAAGATGTTGAAAAAGTCGAAATTGCAGGTGCGGAATATTTACACATAGATATAATGGACGGACACTTTGTTCCGAATATTTCTTTTGGTAATTGCGTAATCTCTGCGTTGCGTAACAGATCTAAAATGGTATTCGACGTGCATCTTATGATATATAACCTTGAAAAATACATACCCGAATTTGCAAAAGCAGGTGCTGATATTATTACCTTCCATCTTGAAGCTACACAGACACCTCTTGAAATAATAAAGCTTATACGTGACTGTGGTAAAAAAGTCGGAATATCAATCAAACCCGGTACAAGTTTTGATGAAGTTGTGCCTTATCTTGATAAAGTAGATATGCTTCTTATAATGACAGTTGAACCGGGCTTTGGTGGACAGAAATTTATGCCTGATATGATCGAAAAAATAACAAAGGCAAAAAAATATATTGATGAGCATAATCTGAGTTGTGATATTGAGGTTGACGGTGGAATTACCCCCGATAATTATAAGCTTTGTACTGATGCCGGTGCAAATATACTTGTTGCAGGTTCTTCAATTTTCGGTGCAGAAAATATTGAAACTGCTGTCGCAAGTTTCAGGAAAGTAAGTGAAGTATGAATAACGAAAGAATGATTGTAACCCTACTTCGGGAAATTGCAAAGGAAAACGGTTTTTCATTCCGTACATATGCCTACGATTGGATAAAGGAACTTTCAAAGGACGGAAAATCAATGTATATATACGGATATAATTTTCCACTGAATGACACCTCCTTTACGCAGATTGCAAACGACAAAGCAAGTACGAGCGAAATACTGACAAGCAACAATATACCAAATGTTGAGCATTTCTACTTCATGAGTCCGAATGATATTCACTATGTAAGGTATCTTGGCGTCGAGGGGAACTGGAAACAAATGTTGTCTTTGCTTGAGTTATACAAAAAAGTTGTAGTAAAACCTAATACCGGTACCGGTGGCGTAGGACTCAGGATAGTTGAGAATGCAGAGGAGCTTGAAATTGCCGTAAGCGATACCTTTTCCAAAACAAGCACCTTATGTATCTGTCCCTATTATGATATCACCGACGAATATCGGGTTATAATTCTTAACGGAGAGGTTAAGCTTGTATTTAAGAAAACAAGACCCTATGTTATCGGAAACGGAACTGACAGTATATCGGTTTTATGTGCAAAGCAGAATAAAAAATTTGATAAATCAATTAACTTTGACACAGGTTACATTCCAAAAGATGGCGAAAAAGTAACAGTCGGTTGGAAGCATAACCTGGGACAAGGCTCTACTCCCGACCAAATCAAAGACGGAGAGTTTTACAATGCGCTCACGGAACTTGCAAAAAAAGCGCTACATAGCCTTGGTGGAAATTTTGCCTCAGTTGATTGTGTAAATATCAACGGAAATCTGCAGGTTCTTGAGGTTAACAGTGGTGTTATGACAGATAACTTTGCAAATTCAGCCCCCGAGAACTACGAAGTCGCAAAGGATATCTATAAATCAGCAATTAATTATTATTTCAATATAAAATAAGAAAGGTGCCAGATAATGAGAAAATTCAGCAAAGGAAATGCAGTAGTAGGACAGTCAGGTGGTCCGACAAGTGCCATCAATGCAACACTTGCAGGGGTCATCAAGGGATGTCTCGAAAATAAGAGTATTGACAAAATTTACGGAATGAAAAACGGTCTTGAAGGGTTCCTCCGTGAGGATTTCATACATATCAACGAATATTTCACATCTCCAAGTGATAAAACACTTGAATTACTGGCTGCAACTCCTGCTGCCGCACTTGGCTCCTGCAGAAAGAAAATCAAGGATGATAACACAATAAAGGAAGTTTTCAAACTTCTTGAAAAGTATGAAATCAGATATTTCTTCTATATCGGTGGTAATGACAGTATGGATACAATTAAGAAGCTGTCAGAATACGCAAAGGCTAATGACGTATATGAGGTTAATTTCATAGGTGTTCCGAAAACAATAGATAATGACCTTGTCCTGACCGACCACACTCCCGGCTATGGCTCGGCTGCAAAGTATGTTGCAGTATCAATGCAGGAAATCATGCGTGACGTTGCAGTTTATTCAACAAAGACCGTTACTATCGTCGAAATAATGGGACGTGATGCAGGCTGGCTAACGGGTGCTGCAGCTCTCACAAATCACATTTGCGGTACGGGACCCGAGCTCATATATTTTCCTGAAACCTGTTTTTCAGAAGAGAAATTTCTTGCATCTGTAAAAGAAAAATTAGAAGAAAATCCCACCCTCGTAGTCGCAGTTTCAGAGGGAATAAGAACAAAAGACGGAAAATACGTTGCTGAAGCTGCAATGAATGGTACATTGGACAGCTTCGGACATATGCAATTAGGCGGCACCGGAAAGTATCTTGAAAACATTGTTAAAAATAAAATAGGATGCAAGGTTCGCTCGGTAGAACTTAGTATTCTTCAAAGATGTGCGTCTCACGTTTCATCCGGAACAGATATTGACGAATCGATTGAAATCGGAAGAGCCGCTGCAAACTTTGCATGTGAAGGTGAAAGCGGAAAGATGGTTGTACTTCGAAGAAATGCTGATTCCGAAAAATACTTATGTGAAATAGGAATTGAAGACGCATCAGAAATTGCAAACAAAGTAAAACGAGTACCACCGTCATTTATAAATGAAACCGAGGATGGTGTAACCGAAAAATTCATTGAATATATGTTGCCTCTTATACAGAATGAAATCCCACAAAGCTATGAGGACGGTTTGCCGGTACATTTCGTATTTTAAAATGTTAAAATAAAAAGCATATAATTTGTAAAATTTAACAAAAAATACAATTAAGTAGCTAAAAAGACTTGTAATTTACAAAATTTAGTGCTATAATAGCTATATGTTTAAATTTCATTTTAAAATTTGGAGGACATCATGGCAAATTACAAGAAGAAAAACAAAGGAATTGCGTCATTAATTTTTATTTGGGTACTAATTTTACTGTTGGCTTTCGGTACATTTTGGGTAATTAATTACTATACCTCAAACCATTCATCCCTTATTGAGAATCAGGAGCTTGCACAAAGCATTGCTGCACTTTCAGATAAAAAAGCAGGAAAGCTCACTTCTGATGACTTCCTAAATATTGAGGAAATTCAGTTTATCGAACTCGATAACTTAATATACGCAAGCATAAACGCAACAGGCTATGCAGATGCATATGAAGCATACAACAAGGAAGGCATCACAGAGGAAGAAAAGGCTCAGCTCGTAAATCCCGCAACACTTTCTACAGGTCTTGAAATTTCAAGTAAAGAGCTTGCAAAGTACCTTCCAATGTTCAAGAATCTCAAGAGTCTTGCGTTTACAAACTACAATGCCGTAATTAACGATACAGATGTAATTTCAATAGCAGCTGACAACCTTACAAATCTCACTGAGCTCTCACTCTATGGATATACAGCTGAAAACTTCTCAAAGATTTCAAGCCTTACAAACCTTACAAATCTCATGGTTTCAGGTGCTCCTATTGCCGATATTTCAGCAATTGAAAGCCTTAAGGAGCTTAAGGTTCTCGATTTGAGCAGTGCTGCACTTACAGATATTTCAGCTCTTTCAAGCCTTGACAACGAAAAGATTGAAATGGTATATCTTACAGGTAACGCAATTACTGACTGGTCACCCATCGAGCATCTTGATGCAGAAAAGGTTTATAAGGAAGAGCCTGTAGTAGAAGAGGAAACTGCTGAAGAGGAAGCTGCTGATACTGAAGCAGAAACCGAGACAGAAGCATAATTTTATACTCAATTAACTAATTTTATGCACTCCACAAACAAGTGGAGTGCATATGTAATTTATGCAGCATAAAAGAAAAATTGTTTAAAATATACCTTTTATGCAAGTTATAATTTTGCATAATGACACATTAGTGGAAAATATTGTTATAAATATTGTAAAAATTTAAAAAAGTACTTGTAATTTACTTCATTTTATAATATAATATTTGTGTTAAAGTATGAATCAGAAAGAGAGTGATATTAATGTCTGAAAATTCAGGTAAAACCCGTACATTTACTGTTGCAAAGGATTCTGAAATTGAGATGTTTCAAACCCTGACTGCAGTTTATGCATCACTTAAGGAAAATGGCTATGACCCGATTAATCAGCTTGTAGGCTATATCCTTTCAGAAGACCCAACTTATATCACAAACAGAAACAACGCAAGAGGTCTTATAAGAAAGATTGACAGAGATGAGCTTCTTCGTACACTCGTAAAGAGCTATCTTGGTGTATCAGGTGATGACAATTAATAAATATAATGCGAAAGGAAATTAGAAATGCCAAACAGTGAAATATTAACATACAAAGGACTTCCCCTTGTGCGCAGCGGAAACAAAATTTTTTATGGTGACCCACAAAAGAAATATGTACTTGTACTTGTTATTTTAAAAGCTGAAAAACAAGGTGACATTGCTGTTCCGTGCAGAGTACTTGTTCAGATAAGAAGCACAGTACATTGCGAAAAGGGCGCAGATGTAGTTGTGCAGGAGAAAGAAAAAACAAGTCTTGCAGAAGCTTTCAATCTGGGAGTAATCTGGCTTGAAAGAGCGCTCTCAGAATAAATTAAATAAAGATGGACTTAAAAAATGGATAAGAAAAATAAATCGACTTTTATTTCCGGACTTTTATTTCAAGGAGTACTTTGTTTATTATTGCTTTTTTCAATAATTTTTCTTCATAATAAGTTCTCAGATAACAATAATAATCTCCCTGACAATATCGAAGTATCCGGCGAAACAGAGGTAACTACAGACGAAAATAATTTCACGGAAAATATTATTGATTCACCTAACAATGATATTGTAACTCCTGTTCCCGAAAAGCCAAGAGATAAAATAATTTCATTTATCGCTGCCGGCGACAACATCATACACGAAAATGTAATCCTCGATGCAAAAGAATATGCACAACTCATTCCAAACGACAAAGAATATAATTTCGAACCAATGTACAGTGAGCTTTCTGACGTAATTTCGGCAGCTGACTTTGCCTATATCAACCAGGAAGGACCTACCGGTGGAATCGGTCTCGGATATTCAGGTTATCCTCATTTCAATGCCCCTGATGAAGTAGGCGAAGCTCTTGTTACTGCCGGTTTTGATATAATCAATATAGCAAATAATCATGTACTTGACAAAGGCGAGCAAGGATATAAAAACAGTATTGATTTTTGGGAATCACAACCTGTAACACTTTTAGGTGGTTATAAAAGCGAAGAGGATTTCAATAATATCTGTTATATCGAAAAAGACGGGGTAAAAATTGCTCTTCTTTCATACACCTACACTACTAATAGCTTCCTACCACCTACAAGTCAGCTTTATGTTCCCTATTATGATAAGAAAATAGTTGATAAGCAATCAAGGCAAGCAAGAGAAAATGCCGATGTAGTGATTGTATCAATGCATTGGGGTACAGAAAATAGCTTTGATGTAAACTCGGAACAAAAGGACTATACAAATATTCTCGTAAAAAATAATGTTGATGTTATAATAGGTACACATCCACATGTACTTCAGCCAATCGAGATGATTGACAGACCTGACGGAAAAAAAACATTAGTTGCATGTTCACTCGGTAATTTTCTCTCAAGACAGCAATATTCAAAAAATATGGTCAGTGGACTTCTCTCGTTTGATATTAAGGTTTCTGCCGAAAACTCTGATGTTACAATCGAGTCCCCCGCCTTCATACCAACCGTTTGCTTCTATAACCTTAGTAACCGAAGAATTAAGGTTTATAAATTCTCTGATTTTACCGAAGAGATGCTAAAAAATCACGGGTGTCATCAGTTTGAAACTCCAAGCTATTCACAAATGATAAAATACGTCACTGATACAATTGACGCTGAATTCATTTCTGCTGATTTCAAAGATAAATTCATGAAGTAACGGAAATCTGCCACATTAGATTTTATTCAGATAAGACATTAATAAAATACAAAATTTAACAAAAATCGCATTAGTTGTAAATTTTAATTAATACTCTTGCAATGATTTGCAATTTATGCTATACTTAAAAAGTATACGGCAAAGAAAAAGAGTGTATGGTACAATGGCAATGTTACAGAGAATAAACCATTTGGTGAGAGGTTTACATTCAGTGCTATATGTTTTCGCTTTGGAGCTTTTTCGGTGAATAGTTAGCCGAAGACGCATGCACGGCGTTATCGTGCTTGAGTGTTCTATACCATGTATAGAAAATTTGGGTGGTACCACGGCATTGTCGTCCCTTGCAATTTTTTGCAAGGGATTTTTTTGTCAAAATAAATAAATTTAAGGAGTGAAAAAAATGAGAGATCAACTTCAAAAAATAAAAAACGAAGCTATCGAAGCTTTTTTAAATGTAAAAAGCGGCACAGAGCTTGAAAGCTTGAAGATAAAGTATCTCGGAAAAAAGAGTGACCTTGTAGCTGTTCTTCGCGGAATGGCTGCACTTTCACCGGAGGAAAGACCTGTTATGGGTCAGCTTGCAAACGACGTCAGAAGTGCAATTGAACAAGCTTTTGAACAAGCAAATGCTGAAGTATCAGCAATTGAGGAGGCAAAAAAAATCAGTGCCGAAAAAATCGACGTAACTCTCCCCTCTAAGAAATGTACAAGTGGAAAACCTCACCCACTTTCAAGAGTACAGACTGAAATCGAAAATATATTTATCGGAATGGGATTTTCGATAGCAGATGGTCCTGAAGTAGAATATGATTATTATAACTTCACAGCACTCAACACCCCCGAATTCCACCCTGCACGTGATACACAGGATACATTCTATATAAATCCAAAGGTACTGCTTCGTACTCAGACCTCCTCAGTTCAGGTACACGTAATGGAGAAGCAGCAGCCTCCGATAAGAATTATCTCCCCCGGACGTGTATATCGTTCTGACGCAGTTGACGGCACACATTCACCAATGTTCCATCAGGTTGAAGGTCTTGTTGTTGACAAGGGAATCACAATGGCAAACCTTAAGGGTACACTTGAAACCTTTGCAAAGGAAATGTTTGGTGAGGAAACAAGAATTCGTTTCAGACCCCATCATTTTCCGTTCACTGAACCCTCATGTGAGGTTGACGTTTCCTGTTTTGTTTGTGGTGGTAAGGGCTGCAGACTTTGTAAGGGTGAGGGCTGGATAGAAATTCTTGGTGCCGGCATGGTACATCCGAATGTACTTCGTGGTTGTAATATTGACCCTGATGTATATTCCGGATTTGCTTTCGGTATGGGTGTAGAAAGAGTTGTTATGAAGAAGTACAATATTGACGATATGCGACTTCTTTATGAGAATGATGTAAGATTCTTATCTCAGTTCTAATAATCTTTTAATTGTTGTCTTGCGACAAGGAGGTTCAAATGAATTTATCTATGAAATGGCTCGCAGATTATGTCAATCTTGAAGGCATCTCAGCCAAGGATTACTGCGACCGTATGACTGATACAGGTTCAAAGGTGGAGACCTTTGATATACTTTCGGAAAAAATTGAAAATGTAGTAGTCGGAAAGCTGCTTTCAGTTGAAAAACATCCTGACAGTGACCACTTACTTATTTGTATGGTTGATGTAGGACAGACAGAGCCTGTACAAATCGTAACCGGTGCACAGAACGTAAAACCCGGTGAATATGTCCCTGCTGCTCTTCACAAGTCACTTCTTCCAGACGGAACAGTTATCAAAGCCGGAAAGCTTCGTGGTATTCCTTCAAATGGTATGCTCTGCTCAATCGGGGAGCTTGGACTTGATGAACACGATGTTCCGTATCAAGTTGAAGATGGAATCTGGCTCATTCAAGAAGACGGTATAAAGCCCGGTGACGATATTCGTCCTCTTATAGGCTACGATGATACAGTTGTTGAATTTGAAATCACATCAAACAGACCGGATTGTCTTTCAATTATAGGTCTTGCAAGAGAATCAGCAATTTCCTTTAATAAGGAATTTAAAGCTCCGACTCCTGTTGTTAAGGGCTGTGGTGATAATGATAAAATAAGCAATTACCTCTCAGTTGAGATAAAATCCCCCAAGCTCTGCCCAAGATATTGTGCAAGAGTTGTAAAGAACGTAAAAGTCGCTCCATCACCGAGATGGCTCCGTGAAAGACTCCGTAATTGTGGTGTAAGACCTATAAACAATATCGTTGACATCACAAACTACGTAATGCTCGAATACGGTCAGCCAATGCACGCATTTGACTATAACTACCTGAAGGGTGGTAAAATTATAGTAAGAAATGCAGAAAAAGACGAAAAAATTACTACACTTGACGAGATAGAAAGAAATCTTACAGAAGAAATGCTTGTAATTGCAGATAACGAAAGAGCAGTTGCTGTTGCAGGCGTTATGGGTGGCGAAAATTCCGAAATTCAGAATGATACAACCACAATTGTATTCGAATCTGCAAACTTCTTTGGTCCGTCAGTCAGAATTACTGCACGCGACCTCGGAATGAGAACAGATGCAAGCGGTAAATACGAAAAGGGACTTGATGCAGAAAACTGTCTTCCGGCAATTCAGAGAGCCTGCGAGCTTATTGAAATGTTAGGTGCAGGTGATGTTGTCGACGGTATTATAGATGAATATCCGACACACGCAACACAAGCCAAAATCCCATTTGACAGCGAGAAAATCAATGCTTTCCTCGGTACAGATATTTCCGAGCAGTTTATGCTTGATACTCTTGCAAAGCTTGACGTTGAGTACAAGGACGGAATTCTCACTCCCCCATCTTATCGTGCAGACCTTGTTGAAATGCCTGATATTGCCGAAGAGGTTGTAAGAATTCACGGCTACAACGATATTCCCTCAACAAGATTCAAGGGAGAAGCTGTCAGTGGTGGCAGAACAGAAAAGCAGAGCTTTATTGCTGACCTTGATTCACTTATCCAGCACAAGGGTATATTTGAGGTACAAACATATTCATTTATAAGCCCCAAGTGGTATGATAAAATCGGACTTGCGCCCGATAGTGAGCTTCGTAATTCAATTGTTATTTCAAATCCTCTCGGCGAGGACACCAGCATCATGAGAACAACAGCAGTTCCGGGCGTTATGGAAGCTCTGTCTAATAACAGACGACACAGAAACAGTAAGGCTGCTATTTATGAAAAAGCAAAGATTTATATTCCAAACGAAGAAACAGGACTTGCAACAGAGGTCTATACAACAGTAATCGCAGCATACAACACCTTTGATTTTTATGAGCTTAAGGGTATTTGCGAGGAAATTCTTGAAAATGCAGGAATTTACGACTACGATACTGTTTCTCTGACAACAAACCCGACATATCATCCTGGAAGATGTGCACAGATTATAAAGGAGGATAAGGTGCTCTTCACACTTGGTGAATTGCATCCCAATGTTGTTAAGAACTACGACTTTGACTGTCCTGTATATGTTGCAGAGGGTGATACTGAAGCAATCTTTGATATGCGTAATGCAAATCGTGAATATAGCCCCCTTCCGAAATTCCCGGCATCAACCCGTGACCTTGCTTTTGTTTGTGATGATTCTCTTGAAGCAGGAGTACTCAAGAAAGCAATTAAAAAAGCAGGTGGTAGTCTGCTTGAAGATGTTGAAGTATTTGACGTATTCAAGTCTGATAAGCTTGGTGAAGGCAAAAAGTCAATGGCATACAGCCTTGTGCTCAGAAACAAGGAAAAAACCATTTCCGATGAAGAAGCAGATGCAGTAATTAAAAAGGTGCTAAAAGCTCTTGAAAAGGATTTTGGAGTAACACTTCGTGCATAAAAAACTATGGCGTGTTTCGATTACGAAACACGCCAATTTTTTATTTATGTTTTTTAAAGAGTGCAATGCCTTCATCAAGTCTCGGGATGAATCTTTCGCCTTCTTCTGTAATATTTGAAACACCCGGATATTCAAGTTCAACAAGCTCAAAATCATTATAGCTGAATATCAATTCAATATTGCTTGTGAAAACGTTTGATGTAAAATTGGTGTCAATGTGAGATATAACATTTTTGAAAATACCGGGAGCCTTAGTAATATTTGAAGTCTTTAAGAAGGTATCGAGCATTGTAATTGCAAATTCTCTTTGTACTTCACGCCTGCGTTTGTCACCTTTTTCATATCCATTATAGCGAAGAAGCTGGAGTGCAGCATCGCCATTCAGAATTTGAGTTCCCTTGCTTAAATTGACAAGCACCTTATCGTTGCAATCTTTATAATACATTTTTTCCGGAACCGTAAATGTAACACCACCCAGTTCATCTATAGCACGGCTGAAGCCGTCAAGCGACATAAATGCGTAGTAATCAACACTTATTCCGGTAATTGCAAATATCTTGTTTAAAAGGAAATCGTTACCCTTTTCAAGCGAAAGATCACCTAAATAATACTCAATACTGTCAACATTTAAAACCATATTTGAAGGAAGTGAGGTAATTACAAATTTCTTGTTCTCCTTATCGACACGTACAAGCATTATAGCATCCATTCTTCCGGAAAGCTCATCTGTACACGCAAGCAGAACAGTAAAGGTTTTTCCCTGTATTTCCTTTTCAACAACATTATCATCGAATTTGCCCACATTTTCAGAGCTTTCTTCATTATGTTCATTCGAATTATCAATCAAAGGGTTATCATTCTTAATAAGTCCGTTAATAAGAAAATAGCTTATAACACCAAAGGTAATAAGACTTACTATAAAAGCTATAAAGAAATTTCGAATATTATTCATAATATGTCCCCTTGTTAATTTATGTCTTTAGTTAATATCTTTTCAAAAATCAGCTCGGATTTTCTTTGTAATTTAAATTGTTCTTTTGCAATATCCGAGGCATTTTTAATGTTACCTATTTTAGAAAGAACCTCAATTTCAGCAGTTTTTCTGATATCAGAAAGAATTTTTTGTCCTACTTCATTTGCACAAAGCACTTCGGTAAAGGATGGAAGCACAGAAAGTGCAGATTTCTCAACCCATAACGCTGTAAACAGAAGCGAACGGCGTATTTTGGCATCCGTTAAATGCTTTGCTTTTAATGAATTGATTAACTGCTCATATGAAGTGGCTGACAACGCCTCACGATATAGCGCATATTCGAATCCACCAAAGATTTCGCATACACCGGAAAGTTCCTGAGGTGTGTGCGACAGAACAGCACCAAGAATCAAAGAGAATAATAATCTGTTATCAACTTTTCTGTAATTTTCAGAAATGCTGTTAATGTCAGAATCAGGAATAAATGGCAGAATATCATTCCAAAGATTATTTTCGGAAAGCTCACGGATTTTCGAAGAAGATGTAATATTTTCACTAAAAAGTTTACCATCATGAGAAGAATGAGCCCTTTTAACTGTAAACGGCTTGATATTGCTTTCAAGCTTCAGAATACTTTTAATATATTCTACAGCAAGTATATCATTTGGAAAGGATAAAATTTCAGAAGCTTCAGTACCAAAATTATTTAATATATATTCCTGGCGTGCCTTAGCAAAGGAGGTGGTAGGATCTTTTTTTTGTAGCTCTTTTATGTCACTTACCGAAGTTTTAAGTAACATTTCAGAACAATAAGTAAGCTTTGAAATATCACCACACTCTGAACCAAAGCAAAGAGAATCAATACATCCAAGTCTGTCAAGAATGCTCACCCCTGCACGAGCGAAAACCTCTGCAGTTGCACTTGACCATGGAAACGGCAGTGATAAAACAAGGTCTGCACCGTTTTTAACTGCTATTTCAGCACGAATTTTTTTGTCGATAACAGCATACTCTCCACGCTGAACGAAATTACCACTCATAACGCAAACGATACCGTCATAACCACGAGAACGAATATTGTCAAGCAAAAATTTATGCCCGTTATGAAACGGATTAAATTCAGATATCACACCACAAATTTTCATAAAAATCTCCACTCCAACACTATCTGTGATGGCTCAAAAGGCTTGTAAAATCCTACACATCCATTATAAATACATTTATTACAAAAATCAAGTATTTTCTATAAATTTTGACATAATTTTAATATGCACCCACAAATGTAAAATTCGGGGTGCACATTAAGCAGAATTTTCATTGAATATTTCCGTAGCTTACAGCATTTGAACGGTAATACTTAAATACATCAAGTGTCTTCTTGATAACATTCAGGTAAATAATACCCTTACCATTTTCATCATTGTAAAGTAAGTAATAAAGCTCATCCTTTGAGTTACCACTCGAAATATCAATTACAACATCATATTTCCCGTTAACTACATCCGGATTTTCAGCCACCGGCGCAACCTTTTCAATATTCTGAGTCTTAATTTCGAGTATCAGCTTTCTGTCTTTTTCACCATAAATTTTGTAGCACTCAACAGTACCCTGAATAATTATGTACTCGTATTCAACGTTGGTAAATCTCCATAAATACCAGGAAAGTGCTGCTACTGCAACAAAGATTCCAATAGCCGCAGGCGGCATCTTAGAAATTACAAAAGCACCAACTGCAATAAGTGCAATTGCGAGTACAATTATTCCGATTCTTTTGAGTAAGTTACTCTTATCCAATTTTCTTTTTACAAGGTATTCAGCGTAATTTGCACGCATTTTATCTTCATCTGAAATTTTCCTAGCCTGACTTGCCATAACTAATTCTCCATTTCAAAGTATTTGTTATATAATACAATAATTTTTTGAATACAATATAAAATATTATGTCTACATTTGTAACAATTTTGAACATAAATATTTTTATAAAATTTAATTAAAAAGTATATACAAACAAATAAATTTATGTTATAATAAAACAACTAAAAATGAAAGGAAATTAAAATGAAAGCAGTAATAACAGTTACAGGAAAAGACACAACAGGAATAATTGCAAAGGTATCAACATTATGTAGCGATTTTGATGCAAACATAATTGAAATAACGCAAAGCGTACTTAAAGAGTACTTTGCAATGGTAATGCTTGTTGAAATTGAAAAGCTATCATGTGAATTTGGTGATTTCGTTGACAAAATGAAAGTACTCGGTACTGAAAACAAATTAATTATTGAAGTAATGCACGAAGACATTTTCAACTCTATGCACAGAATTTGAGGTAAATAATAAATGATAAATATAAGTGATATACTTGAAACTATAAATATGATTCGTGAGGATCATCTTGATGTCCGTACAATCACGATGGGAATATCACTTCTTGATTGCAGGAGTGACGACAACAAGGTGCTTTGCGACAGAATCTATGACAAAATCACAAAATACGCAGAAAATCTTGTAAAAACAGGACAGGATATAGAAAAACAGTTTGGAATACCGATAGTTAATAAAAGAGTATCTGTTACCCCCGTTTCACTTGTCGGAGGAAGCAGATCCCCCGAAGACTATGTAAATATCTGCAAGACACTTGACAGAGCTGCAAATACTCTCGGAATCAACTTTCTCGGAGGCTTCTCTGCTCTTGTACACAAAGGTACAACAAAGGCTGACGAGGTATTCATTGATTCCATTCCTGAAGCGCTCTCAAGCACAAATTGTGTTTGTTCAAGTGTGAATATTGGTACAACAAGAGCAGGAATTAATATGGACGCTGTTGCAAAACTCGGCCATACAGTAAAAGAGCTTGCATATCTTACCAAAGACAACTTCTCAATCGGCTGTGCAAAGTTCGTTGTATTTGCAAACGCCCCCGAGGATAATCCCTTTATGGCAGGTGCCTTTCACGGTGTCGGAGAACCGGAGTGCGTTATAAATGTCGGCGTTTCAGGTCCGGGTGTTGTAAGAGCTGCAGTTGAAAAAGCAGGAGATTGTAATTTCTCCGAGCTTGCTGATATAATCAAGAAAACAGCCTTTAAGGTAACACGTATGGGACAGCTTGTAGCAGTTGAGGCATCAAACAGACTTGGTGTACCGTTTGGAATAGTTGACCTATCCCTTGCACCGACTCCGGCTGTCGGAGACTCGGTAGCACACATACTTGAGGCAATGGGACTTGAAAGCTGTGGTGCTCCGGGTACTACTGCAGCGCTTGCAATGCTTAATGATGCAGTAAAAAAAGGTGGTGCTATGGCATCTTCACACGTTGGTGGACTCTCAGGAGCGTTTATTCCTGTTTCGGAAGACCAGGGTATGATTGATGCAGTTAACTGTGGCTCACTTACTCTTGAAAAGCTTGAGGCTATGACATCTGTATGCTCTGTTGGTCTTGACATGATTGCAATTCCGGGCGATACAAGTGCTGAAACAATCTCTGCAATTATCGCCGACGAAGCTGCAATCGGAATGATAAACGGTAAAACAACTGCCTGCAGACTTATCCCTGCCTACAGTAAAAATGTGGGTGACAAGGTTGAATTTGGTGGACTTCTCGGCTATGCACCGGTTATAGCAGTTAACAAGTTCAGTTCAGAAAAATTTATCGCACGTGGTGGAAGAATCCCGGCACCTATTCATTCTTTGAGAAACTAATTTTAGCTAATAAAAGATTAAAGGCTACTGCTTTTGCAGTAGCCTTTAAATATTTTAGGAATTATTTTGAAACAAGCTCAAGAGTATCTCTTGCAATCATAAGCTCTTCATTTGTAGGAATAACAAGTACCTTTACCTTTGAATCAGGAGTAGATACGTCATTTTCAACTGAAGTAACCTTAGCTTTTGCATTGAGCTCGGGATCAATCTTCGCACCGAGGAATTCAAGATTTTTAACAACATTTGCTCTAAGCCCCGGATTGTTTTCTCCGATACCACCACAGAATACGATAGCATCAACACCGCCCATAGCAGCAGCAAAGCCGCCGATATACTTTGTAAGCTGATGACACATCATCTTTTCAACAAGCTGAGCTCTTTCATCACCACTCTTGGATGCTTCTTCAACTGCTCTGTTATCACTTGACTTTTCAAATATACCGAGAATACCCGACTGCTTGTTCATAACCTTATCAATACCGTCAGCATCAAGACCTTCCTTCTTCATAAGGAATGTAACGATTGACGGGTCGATAGAACCGCAACGAGTCCCCATCATAATACCTTCGAGAGGTGTAAGTCCCATTGTAGTATCAAGACATTTTCCGTTTTCAATAGCAGCAATTGAAGAACCATTACCAAGATGACAGGTAACAATCTTCAAATCCTTTCTGCCAAGTATATCGGCAGCACGAAGTGAAACGTATCTGTGAGATGTACCATGGAAGCCATATCTTCTGATTTTGTACTTTTCGTAGAACTTGTAAGGAAGTGCATACATATAAGCATAATCAGGCATTGTCTGATGGAAACCTGTATCAAACACACCGATCTGAGGAACGCCGGGCATAAGCTGTGCACAAGCCTTAATACCTGTAAGGTTATGAGGATTGTGAAGTGGGCTGAGCTCAGAACACTCAACGAGAGTGTCAATTACCTCGTCGGTAATTATTACAGAACCGGAAAATCTGTCAGCGCCATGAACTACTCTGTGACCTACAGCTGAAATTTCGTCAAATGACTTAAGAACACCATGCTTTTCACAAACAAGATTATCCATAACAATCTTAATTGCCTCAGCATGATTTGCCATTTTACATTCAGTAACATATTTATAATCCTTATCAGGAATTTTGTATGTAAAAGAACCTACCTCATCACCAATCTGCTCACAAATACCCTTTGCAAGTACAGATTCATTATCCATATCAAAAACCTGATATTTTACCGAAGAACTACCGGCATTTATAACTAAAATTTTCATAAAATTACTCCTTTCAAAAATACATAATTACGCCCTTCGTGTTGAAGAGCGTAATTCAGATATTAACCTAATTATTCCTCGTGACAGCAGCAATCAGATCCTTCGGCACAGTCACAATCGTCACCACAATCGCAATCATCGCAATCACAGTCACAATCGTCATCACATTCAAAAAGAACCTGTTCAACCTCACCGAGGTCTTCGTCAAGCTCATCGCAGTAGTCAAAAAGTGTATCAACGTCATCAGTCATTACGTCAATTTCTTCTGACATATCAGCAAGAACATCAACAATAAGAGTAATAAGCTTTCCTTCGTTAGTATCAGAAGAAAAATTCATGCCTTCCATCACACCTTTTAAATGTGCAACCTTTTCACTAATTGTCATAGCAGTGTCCTCCTTAAATTCAGTTATTTATTGTTAACTCTTTCGATATATTCACTTGTTCTTGTGTCAATTTTAAGAACATCACCGATGTTAACAAAAAGCGGAACCTTAATTTCAGCACCTGTTTCAAGAGTAGCAGGCTTAGCTGCACCCGTAGCAGTATCACCCTTAAAGCCGGGTTCAGTTTCAGTAACCTCAAGTTCTACAAACATAGGCGGTTCGATAGCAAAAACATTGCCCTTATAAGAACAAACCTTGCAAGACATATTTTCCTTTACAAACTTAAAGCTGTCACCAAGCTTGTCAGCGTTAATCGGAATCTGCTCATAGCTTTCAGTATCCATAAAGTAGTAAAGCTCACCATCATTGTAAAGGTATTCCATATCCTTTCTTTCAACGAGAGCTGTCGGGAATTTTTCAGTAGGGTTAAAGGATGTTTCAATTACAGCACCTGTAATTACATTACGAAGCTTAGTTCTAACGAATGCAGCTCCTTTACCGGGCTTTACGTGCTGGAATTCAACAATCTGACAAACCTTTCCGTCCCATTCAAAAGTAAGACCGTTTTTAAAATCTCCTGCTGATATCATATTTTATCCTCCATTTAATAATTGTATGCGTACACATACACAAAATTTTACATATCTATTATACTACAAAGTAATGAAAATTTCAAGTCTTTTTTTAAATAATTATCAAATCTTTTGAAGATTTGGTAAAATTTTCATATGAAAATTCTGTCACGTTAACAATATCTTCAATTCTCACACCAAATTTTCCCTCAATATATATTCCGGGTTCGACACTAATAACAACATTTTTCGGGATTTCCATATCACAGGACGGAGAAAACCCCGGCATTTCGTGAACATCTATACCAAGAGAATGCCCTGTCGAGTGGCCGAAGCAACCCTTATACCCGCAAGAGTAAATGAAATCACGAGCCGCAGCATCAACCTTTTTCCCCACACATCCCTCAAAAATCTCGGTTAATGCTCTTTTTTGTGCTTCAAGCACCGTATTATAAACGCGAATCATCTCGTCAGTAGGTTTACCAATACAAACCGTTCTTGTCATATCCGAACAGTAGCCCTCAACTCTTGCTCCGAAATCCATTGTCAGAAAACCTTTGGAAAGCTTAATATTTTCGGGTCTTCCATGTGGGAGTGAACTCTTTGTACCGGAAACACTGATAGTCTCAAAGGCAGCACAGTCAGCTCCATTACGACGCATAAAGGACTCGATCTCAAGAGCAACCCCGGTTTCTGTTACATCGGAGCTTAAAAAACCAAGAATATGAGAAAACGCCTTATCTGTAATTTCCTGCGCTTTACGGATTTTTGATAGCTCTTCATCATCCTTGGAATATCTGCACTCCTCAATTGAATTACCGATAAAACAAAGCTCACAAAAACCTGAAATTTCACTTTTCAGAGTATTAAACTCGGCTACAGTCAAACTTTTATCTTCGCAAAGAAGTCTTTTGACCTTATTATTTTCTATAAACTCTGTTATGTATTCCTTCCTTTTCTTCTCAATGAGAACGATTTTAAGTCCCGGTTGCAGCTTATGTGCATTATTTTTTAAAACCGCCATTTCATAGTATCTGAAATCCAGATACAAAACAGCTTCACATTCAGATATAAGCATAAAGCCGGCAGATGAATTAAATCCTGACGCATAAAATCTGTTGCTGTCTGAGGTGATGATTAGTGCATCACCTTTAGCTTTTATAGCCTTTCGTATTTTTTCAATATGTGACATATAAAATCTCCGGAATCAAGCGAAATATTTAAGATATTCATTTTTCATTGCAAGTGCATCCTCTGCCATAGTTCCGCAGGACTCACAGATTATGGTCGGAGATACAGAAAGCTCATATACAGCCTTCATGAGAGGCTCAAAGTCAGGCCCGAATGTACTATCTTCAAAAGTAAGATGCTTTTTTTCCCCACCTTTGGTATATTCAATTTTTGAAAAATGACAATGTAAATTTTCGGCAAACTCAGAACAGAGCGATGAACCTATTGTGTCAAAAACTCTCTTATAATCATCACTTGTACAGAAAACGCCTCCAAGCTCTCTCGCATTCATATGCCCGAAGTCAACAACAGGACGAACATTCTTGTCAACACGGCAAAGCTCAATAACCTCAGAAAGTGTACCGAGCTGATTTACCTTACCCATCGTTTCAATCCCGATAAGAACATCGTCATAAAGATTTTCTTCCTTTAGTCTTTCAATACAAAAAGCAAGTGCATCTTTTGCATAATCAAGAGCTGTTCCCCTATCAAGCTTTGCAGTACTTCCTGCGTGAACAACAATAGTCTTTGCACGAAGTGCAATAGCACACTTGGCACTATCTATAAAATATCTTGCACTCCCTTTTCTCTTTTCTTCCTCAACAGAAGAAAGGGAAATAAAATACGGTGCGTGTACAGATAGGCTTATGCCGTGTTTGTGCGCTTCGTCACCAATTTTTTTAAAGGTTTCAACGCTGCCTCGAATTCCATTCCCACCTTCGTATTCGTAAGCGTCAAGTCCTTTACTTTTAACCCATTCCGGTGCCTGAAAGGTTGACTTGAAGCCTTCATTGTAAAAGCTTTCTGAATTTCCACCCGGTCCGAATTTTGCTGACATATTAGCTCCTTAATTAATTTATAGTTTTATTTTCAATAAGCTCCTTAGCTGCTTTCCTTGCAGTTTCAGTAACACCAATACCCGAAATAATCCTTGCAATTTCATCAGTTCTGTTCTGACCTGAAAGCTCGGCAACTGAAGTTGTAGTTCTGCCGGCATTTTCTGCCTTCGAAACAAAGAAATGAGTATTTGCAAGCGAAGCAATCTGTGCAGAATGCGTAACGCAAAGTACTTCCCTCTCACTTGAAATTTGCAGAAGCTTTAAACCAAGCTTTCTAGCCGTCTTTCCCGATACACCTGCATCAACCTCATCAAAAATCATTGTTTCAACACTGTCTTTTTCGGCAATAACACACTTGATTGCAAGCATAATTCTTGCAAGCTCACCGCCGGATGCTGTCTTTGAAAGTGATTTGAATTCTTCACCTTTGTTAGTACATACCAGAAATTCAACCATATCCTTGCCACTTGCGCAAAGCTCTGTTTCTTTTATATCAACACGGAAATTCACACCGTTCATATCAAGAAATTCGAGTTCCTTCATTATAAGACCGGAGAGCTTATTTCCACTTTCGGTTCTGTGCTTTGTAAGAGCAGTTGCAGATTTTTCAAGTAAAGGAAGCAGTTTTTCTATTTTTTGATTCAACTCATGTTGCAATTCCTCTGAGCTTTCAATTTCCGAAAGCTCCTTCTCACAGCCTTCAAGATAAACGAGAATTTCCGAAATATCAGCACCGTATTTCATTTTCAATTTACTGATAATATCAAGTCTTCCCTCAATTCTGTCAAGAAGCATATCGGGATTTTCATCACTTGCTTCGATATTCTCATAAAGAAGCTCTGCAATATCGAGAATTTTATATTTATAGTCCTCAAGCTGTTCGATATATTCGTTTCCGTTCGGAATAATCTCGCACACCGACTTTATGCTTGAAACAGCTTTATTTATATTTTCGGTAACACTTCCACTTTCATTGTATAGCAGATCATATGCAGAAATAATATGCTTTGAAATTTTCTCAATATTGCGAATTTTGTTTTTTTCCGAATTCAGTTCTTCCTCTTCGCCAACCTTCAGCTTTGCCTTTTTAATTTCAGTAATCTGATATTTAAGCAAATCAATTCTTCGCTGTTTTTCTTTTTCATCAAATTCAAGGAGTGATAATTTCTTTTTTAGGTCTGTATATTCATCATATAGCTTTCTATAATCAGACAACAAATCGGAAATTTCACCAAACGAGTCAAGGATTTTAATGTGCTTATCGGGATTCAGAAGCTCGCCATTATGATGCTGTCCATGTATATTTACAAGATATGCCGAAACATCACGCAAAATTGAGACGGGAATCTGGCGACCATTAATTTTTACACTTCCCTTTCCGTCAATGGATAGAGTTCTTCGTATAAACAAACAACCTTCCTCATCAGGAGTAATTCCGGCTTCTGCACATTTGGCAATGGTTTCCTCGGATAAGTCGCAAAAAAGAACCTCTACAGTACACGATTGCGCATCTTTTCTTATAATATCCTTATCAGCACGATTTCCGAGTGCAAAGCCAATTGCATCTATTATAATACTTTTACCCGCTCCTGTTTCGCCTGTAAAGGTCGAAAATCCTTTTTCAAAGCTTATATTTAAAGAGGAAATCAGAGCAATATTTTCTATATAAACAGAAGATAACATTTTTCCTCCTTGGTTACATAATAAGAGCTTCTATTTTTCTGACAAAATCGGTTGCCTCGTCATTTGTACGAACAATAATAAGTACAGTATCATCTCCTGCAATAGTACCGAGGATATCAGGTATATTCATCGAATCAAGAGCTGCAGCCGAGCCTTGTGCCATACCTGCATAGGTCTTGATTACAACAAGGTTACCTGCACAATCGACGCTGACAATTGCCTGACCTAAAATTGATTTGAATTTTGCACCAATTACAGAATCGGTTTCATCACGAGAGGTATTAATAGAGTATTTATACCTGTTTTCAGTCCCCTTTGCACCGTGAAGTGCAACCTTGATAAGACGCAAAGCCTTGATATCACGGGAAACGGTTGCCTGAGTAACAACAAAGCCTTCCTTTTTGAGGAATTCTGTAAGTTCCTCCTGTGTTTCAACATCATTTTTTGAAATAATCTCAAGGATTTTTTCGTGTCTTAATGATTTCATTTTCGGCAAATCTCCATTCAATATTATTTTCGTATAAATGCTGCTAAATATTCTGTATTACCACTTCCACCGAGTATTGGTGATTTTGTACTTCCAATAAGTAAATACCCCTCGTTTTCAGCGAAAGAAATTATATCCTCTAAAACCTTCCGGTGCACCTTTTCACTCTTTACAATTCCGTTTTTATTAAGATGCTCTCTGCCTGCCTCAAACTGTGGTTTTATAAGGATAATAGCTGTCCCTCCAACCTTGAGTACATTCTTAAAACTCGGCAGAACAAGCTTCTGCGAAATAAACGAAAGGTCTGAAACTAAAATATCAACGGGACAATTTTCTACAATTTCACAAGTAAGGCTTCGTGCATTTACCCCCTCTAGATTTATAACCTTTGGATTTGCAAGCAAAGAACTGTGCAACTGCCCGTGACCTATATCAACTGCATAAACCTTATCTATACCTCTTTGAAGCAAACAATCGGTAAAACCACCTGTAGACGCACCGACATCAATTGCTCTTAGAGAATTCACGTTTATTCCGAAGGTATCAAGAGCACATTCAAGCTTAATCCCACCACGGCCAACATATTCATTTACTTCACTGTCTTTTACAATAATAACATCTTCATCACTAACATCAAGAGAAGATTTAAGAACTGTTTTCCCATTAACGGTAACCCTCATATCGGTAATGGCATTTTTTGCTTTTTCGCGACTTTCAAAATAGCCGTTTTCAACAAGAAATACATCGATTCTCATATTTTTTCACTTTCTCTGCAATATCGTAAGCCGAAATTTTTGACATTTTATAAAGAGTTTCAAGAGTTCCGTGTGCCGGTATTTCACCGTCTATTGCAAAACTGAAAATATTTTTAAAGCAGGAGCTGTTTCTGAAGTTCAATTCAGACAAGACATTCTGACAGAAACCACCGCTTAAAATTCCCTCTTCGAGTAGAACAAGATATTTTGCATTTCCCGAAAGCTCGGAAATTTTCCTGCAAACATCTTCATACGGCTTTATTTTTTCAAACACTAAAATCTTACAATTTATACCACTTTCAAGCAAGATATTTTTTGCTTTAATTGCTTCCTTGTATATTCTTCCGTAGGTCGCAATAATGACATCGGGATTCTGAAGAGAATCCGAATCGCAATAGAGATATTGCGAAATTTCCGTAAGTCCCTCGGCATCCTCACTACCCTTAGGATATCTGACTGCAACAATGCTTGTGTCGCCCACTATTGCTTCAGATAAAGTGTCTTTCAGTGACTTATAGGAAATCGGAGAATAAATATAAGCTCCCTTAATCTGCGACAGCATTGCAACATCAAAAATCCCATGATGAGTTGCACCGTCATCGGGAGAAAAGCCTGCCCTGTCAAGCGCAAAAATACATTTCAGATTTTGAAGTGAAATATCATGAATAAGCTCATCATAGCTTCGCTGAAAAAAGCTTGAATACACAGCAAATACAGGTACAAACCCCTGTGCTGAAAGACCACCTGCGAAAGTAACTGCGTGCTCTTCGGCAATTCCCACATCAAATGCCCTTTCCGGAAAGGCATCAAAGAAATTTTTGATTCCGGTACCGTCAACCATTGCAGCAGTTATAGCACAGATTTTATCGTTCTCCTTTGCAAGCTCAGTGATGTATTTACCGAACTCAGAAGAGAAGGTACTGTCGCAGGATACAGCGCCCGCAGGCTTTACCATATGAAATTTCGACGGATTTTCCTCTGCCGGTGCATATCCCTTCCCCTTAACGGTCTTAACGTGTACAAATGCACTTCCGCCTTGTTTTTTTGCCTGGCGAATAACCCTCTCAAGAGTAACAAAATCATTTCCGTCAACAGGACCGTAGTAGGTAAACCCGAAATTTTCAATTATATTGGTGTTAAGTATTGCATTCTTCAGTACCTTTTTGATTCTTCTCATTCCTGCAGCAATTGAAGATCCTGCGAACGGAATTTTCTCTACAACTCTTATAAAGGTACTCTTAAATTTAAAGTAATTCTCCTTACTCCTTATTCTTGAAATCATCCTTGACGTGTTGCCGACACTCGGAGAAATTGACATACCGTTTTCATTAAAAATGACAATAAGATTCAGATTTGGTGAGCAATTATTAAGCGCCTCATACGCAAGACCTCCGGAAAAAGCGCCGTCACCGACAACCGCAACTGCATAATCATCATTCCCGGACAGCTTGTTTGCACTAGCAATTCCAAGGGCTGCAGAAAGAGCAGTGCTGCTGTGACCGGTTCCGAATGCATCATACTCACTTTCTGACATTTTAGGAAAGCCCGATATACCGCCCTCTCTTCTGAGAGTTGAAAAACTGTCTTTTCTTCCTGTAATGATTTTTGAAACGTACGACTGATGTCCTACGTCAAAAATTATCTTATCACGAGGTGCGTCAAAAACTCTGTACAGAGCAAGTGTCAACTCAACCACACCAAGATTTGATGCAAGATGACCACCTGTTTTTGAAACACTATCTATTAAAAAAGCTCTTATTTCTCCGGCAAGAGACTTTATTTCAGCATTTGAAAGCTTACGAACATCTGCCGGCGAAGAAACGGAATCAAGATACTTATACATCCTTGTCACCACAAAAATTAAAAAGATTTAAATCATACTGAATAATTATAACATATATTCCCGCAAAATACAAGTGTTTCTCACAAGTAAAATGCAAATTTCATCATTTTATACACTAAAATATACATAATGTATAAAAGAAACCAATAAAATGTTCACACATACGTAATAATCAATTTCGATTTTTAATGTATAATAATTATTACGAAAACATAACAGAAAGGTAAATCAATGGAAAAAATCATCGAAATCATATCACGGGAACTTGACAAGAATCCTGTTCACGTTGAAAATGTAATAAAGCTTATTGACGAGGGTAATACAATACCGTTTATTGCAAGATACCGTAAGGAAATGCACGGAACTATGGACGATACAACGCTACGAGCACTTTACGACAGACTCAATTACCTGAGAAATTTAGCACAGCGTCGCCTTGAAATCATCCATTCAATAGAGGAACAAGGAAAACTCACCGAAGAGCTTGCTCAAGCAATAGAAAATGCTGCAACAATGACAGAGCTTGAGGATATATACAGACCCTACAAGCAAAAGAGAAGAACAAGGGCAACAATTGCAAAGGAAAAGGGACTTGAGCCTTTGGCTACTGTCATTTTTGAACAGACGGCAAACATTTCTCCGGCACAGGAAGCTGAAAAATATATCTCTCCCGAAAACGAGGTTGAAACCATTGAAGATGCCCTTGCAGGTGCTTCAGACATTATTGCTGAATGGATTTCCGATAATGCCGACATAAGAAAAGCCCTGCGTGCAAAAATTCTGACAACCGGAATACTCACTTCAAGTGGTGATGCTGACAAAGAATCAGTATATACTATGTACTACGATTTCAAGAGAGATATTTCAAAAATCCCCGGACATCAGATTCTCGCAATTAACCGAGGCGAAGATGAAGAATTTTTGAAGGTCTCGGTAGAGATTCCCGAAGAAACAGCGCTTGAAATAATCTATTCTGAATGTATAACTTCAAATGGTGAAAGTGCTGACTTTGTAAAGGCATCTGCACAGGATTCCTATTCAAGACTTATTTTTCCGTCAGTTGAAAGAGAAATAAGAAATCATCTGACGGATATTGCAAATGAGGGTGCAATACATAATTTTGCACTTAATCTGAAGCCCCTGCTTATGCAGCCTCCGATAAAAGGCAAGGTTACAATGGGCTTTGACCCGGCTTACAGAACAGGCTGTAAAATTGCAGTTGTTGACGGAACCGGAAAGGTGCTCGATACCTCGGTTGTATATCCGACTCCCCCTCACAACAAAATCGAAGAAGCAAAGCTGAAGCTGTCCTTCCTCATCAAGAAGTATAGTGTTGAAAGCATAGCAATTGGAAACGGTACTGCTTCAAGAGAATCGGAAAAGTTTGTATCTGATATGCTAAAGGATTTCCCGAATGTAGGCTACGTTATCGTTAACGAAGCAGGTGCCTCTGTTTATTCAGCTTCGAAGCTCGGAGCCGAGGAATTCCCGGATTATGATGTATCTCTGCGAAGTGCCGTGTCTATTGCAAGACGCCTTCAGGACCCATTGGCAGAGCTTGTAAAGATTGACCCAAAATCAATAGGAGTAGGTCAGTATCAGCACGATATGCCTCCGGCAAGACTTGACGAAGCGCTCGGAGGTGTTGTTGAAGACTGTGTAAACGCCGTTGGTGTCGACATAAATACCGCTTCCCCCTCTCTGCTGAAAAATGTATCGGGACTTAACGGTACAACTGCTAAAAATATAGTTGCTTTCCGTAATGAAAATGGAGCATTCACATCAAGGAAGCAAATTATAAAGGTGCCAAAACTCGGGCCAAAAGCATTTGAACAATGTGCAGGCTTTTTGCGTGTTCCCGAAAGTAATAACATTCTTGATAATACAGGTGTACATCCGGAAAGCTACAATGCTGCTGAAAAGCTCTTGTCACTGTGCGGTTATACTCTTGACGACGTAAAAAAAGAAAGTCTTTCAGAGCTTCCCGAAAGACTTAAAAAGGTTGGAGAAAAGAGAGCAACCGAAGAATGCGGGGTTGGAGTTCCGACCATTCTTGATATTGTAAAAGAGCTATTGAAGCCGGGGCGCGACCCACGAGACGAGTTACCTGCACCGGTTCTCAGAAAAGATGTTATGGAAATATCTGATCTTCTTCCCGATATGGTACTTTCGGGTACTGTCAGAAATGTTATAGATTTCGGAGCCTTTGTCGATATCGGAGTACACCAGGACGGACTTGTACACATTTCGCAAATCAGTAATAAATTTATAAAGCATCCCTCTGAGGTAGTTTCGGTTGGAGATATAGTTAAAGTCAAGGTGCTTGAGGTTGATGTAAACAAAAAGAGGATTTCCCTTACAATGCGTGATGTTTAAAGTGGAAATTTATAAATAAAAGTCGGAAATCCGTTTTCTGCATTTGCAAGAGTTCCTTCATCAAACCAGAAGGCAAGACCGTTACATGTCAGGAAGAAATTTGAAGGATTTACCTTTCCCGCATACCTGCGTATACTTTTTTCCGAATAATCAAATTCGCATTTTTCACTCTTTATCTGCTGCATAATAATTTCGCAAATTCTTTTTCTGACATCCTTCCTTCTGATACAGTGCTCCTTTTCAAAATACTCAAAGGGTAATACAATTTTATTTTCACACGACCAGACGAACGCAAATCGTCTGGTCTCTTTTTTATAACCGTCAAAATGAGAGATATCACATACCACCGAAATGTATTTTTCGCTGCTGTATGTAATAAAATACTTCATTATCTCTCCACATGCACGAAATAACGTATCATTTCTTTGTTTTTTCATCAGCCTTCTGAATAATGTTTCCTCACACCAGGACAAATAATTATTTGCAATCTTCTCGTAAAAGGAATTGAATATAGCAGAAAATTCAGTCTCTCCAGATAGCTGTGGGTATTCAATGTTAATTTCAAGCAATGAGATGTCTTCATTTTTCAGCGACCTTCTTATTTTACGGCATTCGACCTTGTAAAGCGGGGTTAATTCTAAAGTGGTTTCTTTCTTCATAAAAAGCTCCTGTCAGAATAACTAAATAAAAATTGGTTATGTTATCTATGTAAAAGACAAATTTTCCTCCCGTCAGGGATGACGGTGAAACGGTGATTAATATGACAAAAAACGTAATATCAGAAATACAGAATAAATTTAGCTCCTGTGCCGATTTTGCCACAAGAGAAGCAACCAATAAAGCAGGCTCTTCCTTCAAACTTTTTTATATAATTAACCTTTGTCAGAAGCAATATGTTTCCGAAAGTATTATTAAACCTCTGATTCTGTCGGATATTGTCCTTACAAAAGAAAATATAACCTCGCAAATGGCAGCTCTGCCAATGAGTGAGTGTACCAATATTAATACCTGTATTCAGAAATTACTTCTTGGGAATGCAGTAGTTGCAATTGAAGATAATAACAGCATTATCGCATATGCAATAGACTCAAAAAATGACGACAACAGAAGCATATCCGAGCCTGACAGCGAAATTGTTGTCAGAGGCCCGAGACAGGGGTTTATTGAAAGTGCAGAAGCAAATGTAACACTTCTTCGTAAAATTATCAAAAGTACCTCTCTTAAGGTTATTAACAAAACAGCAGGCGATGAATCAAACACTTCTATTAAGGTTATGTATTATGAGGGAATAGCAAGAGAAGATATCCTCAAAAAAGTCATTGATAAAATTGATAGCATAAAAATATCCTCCTGCATTGATTCGGGTTATCTTGAACAGTTTTTTCAAAGTAAAAAGCACCCCTTCCTGTCAGAGGTCGGAAACAGCGAAAAGCCCGATAAGGTTGCAGCGAAAATTTTAGGTGGCAGAATAGCAATCATCTGTGACGGAAGTCCGGTTGTCCTGACTGTACCGTACCTTTTTATCGAAGGACTACAGTCAAGTGAGGACTACCTGAAAAACAAATTCTATGCTACCTTTTCAAGAATCCTGCGAATACTCGGACTTCTCATTTCACTATATTTACCTGCAGCTTATATAGCCATAATCGGCTTTCACAAGGGAGCGCTTCCATATTCGCTGTATAAACTTCAGACGCAGCAGCGAAGCGACATCCCCTTTGGAATTTTCACCGAAATGCTGATAATTCTCACTATATTTGAGCTTATCAGAGAGGTAGGCGTACGCATTCCGAAAGCAGTTGGCAATTCCCTGAGTATTGTCGGAGGTCTCATTTTAGGAGACGCAGCAATTAAGGCAGGAATAGCAAGTGAAACAGCAATAATGATTGCGGCACTGACCGCTATTTGTAATTTTATGAATCCAACCTTTATGAACATTGGGGTCCTTGTACGTTTTGCAAATTTATTCCTTGCAAAAGCCTTTGGCTTTTTCGGGCTCTCGGCAAGCCTTATTCTGATATGTACTTCGCTTTGCAGTAAATATTCCTTTGGTGTCCCGTATCTGTCCCCAATCGCACCGATAAATAAAAATATTACTAATGACACATTAACGGTTTTACCGAAAAAATCCATAAAAAAAGAACAGGATGAGCTTATTCCGTATGGAAAAAAATAAAATCATTGAAAAGATGTTGAAAAAAATTCTTATAACTTTTGCAGTAATATTATTGGCATTACCTTTAAACTCCTGTACCGATGCATTCAGTAAAAAAGAAGCCTACTGCTTTTCTGCAGTATTTGATAAAGCAAACGACAACTATAATTTTACCGTTTTTTGCAAGGTACACTCAGACAATAACAGTGAAAAAAACAAGACAGAAACCCTAAGCCTTGATTTTATGGCAAAAAGTCCTATTGAAGCAATAAAGAGGTCCGAAAAGCACAATTATGAAATTTATTATAAAAGCTGCATAGCGCTCTTCTTTTCGGATTCACTTTCGGACGGTGAAATTTATGAAATATTAGTGACTATACTCAATGATACAAAATATCAATCATATGTTTATATCTTTAATGAACAGCAAAGTATTGATGCATTAAAAACAGAAGCAGAAAAAATAGCAGCAAACGAAAAAATCGATTATACTTCAAAGGGAAAATTCATAACACTAACAGAATATATTAAAAATAAACAGTTTTAAGTAAAGGAGAACCATTTTGAAAAAGCTTACAGAAAATCTGAGGTATGGTACCATCACACTTCTATACCTTATTTCGACGGTATTTATTTTTAATATAACACGTCTTACCGAAAATTATATCTCCTTTGCTTCGTTTATTGTGTTTTCTATAGCTTTAAATTTTCTCACAAAACCCGGCAGTTATTCTGTAAAATCATTAAATGTAATTGCACTTTTATTTGGAATTTCTCTTGAGTTTTACTGTATTCTGAATATATTTCGTTATAGCTCAGACAACAATACCACAATGGCAGGCAGCTTTGTTTTTGCCATAATAATTCTACTCGTATCCTTTTCAGCTGTTTTGCTGCGAGGAATTTACACTTTACTCAAAACCTCAAACATTATCTTTTTCTTACCTTTAATTCCCCTGCTGGTTTTACCGTTGTTTTTTCTGAGAGGTACTCCCTATTTCTCTGCTGTATTCAAAAGTCCGGAATATTCACAGATGCTTCCAAGTATACTATACGGAGTAAAGGGAGCAATTCTTCTCTTTTCTGATATCTGTATAATAAATATTATGCAAAAAAAGGAAAAATGTTATCACGCCTCTTCCTCAACTCTTTTATATTTTCTTGCTTTAGCGCTCATTGTAACAACAAACATTATATACAGACTAATCTTCGGTGTTACAACGGCAAGTAACCTCATTTCGCCAATATTCTCAGCGCTGAGTGTCATCGCAAGGCTTGGGCTTGACGAAACAGTATCTTTTATTTTTTCTGTATGTCTGATTTTCCGTCAAAGCTGTAAAATTACCGGAATACTCTCCTTGCTTGAGATAAAGAAAATAAAAAGCTTCTCTTATTCGGCAGCCGTCTGCTCCGGTACAATATTTGCTCTTTTCGGAGTATTACTGATTTATAAAAGAATTATGGATATAAGTCTGTTTTTCAACATAGTGGTATTACTGTATTTCCTATCTTATGTTTTAGTTCCGGTTATTGGCAGACTTTTTTTGCAAAAGAAAGAAAATGACCTTTCTTCGACAGAATCTGCAAGAAAAAAATGATATACTTTCAACAAAAGAAACTGAAAGGCGCAGGATTATGGAAGTAAATGTAAGAAAAATCAACAACAGTCTTTATATTTCTCTTGATGGCGAAATTGACCATCACGAAGCTGCAAAAATTCGTGATGGTCTTGACGATTTAATATTTGAAGAGCGTCCCCTTGAGCTTATATTTGATTTTTCAAAAATAAGATTTATGGATTCTTCGGGGTTGGGGCTTGTTCTCGGAAGATACAGAATAATAAAAGAGCTCGGAGGAAGTGTGAAAATAGTCGGAGCTTCAGAGCAGCTTGAAAAAATTTTTATAATGTCTGGAGTCGACAAAATCGTAAAAATACAAAAATGAGAGGGACAATATGAAAAGAAAAGAAGTAATAAACAGTGTAAAGGCAACGTTTCCCGCAATAAGTCAAAATGAAGCGATTTGCCGAAGTATGGCGGCAATTTTTACCTCACAATGCAATCCGACAGTTGAAGAACTTGCAGATGTAAAAACAATAATTTCCGAAGCAGTTACAAATTGTATAGTACACGCATATAAAAACGCACCCAATGAAACAAAAAAATACATATACATAACAGCGCAGCTTTACCGTGACAATACGCTGAAATTCACAATAAAGGACAACGGCTGTGGAATTTCTGATATAAATATGGCAATGCAGCCACTTTACACAACAGATGCCGAAAATGAGCGCTCGGGCATGGGACTTCCGATAATGCAGTCATTTTCAGATACCTTCAAAATCAAGTCGAAGCCCGGAATAGGTACAACAATAATCTTTACTAAAAAAATCAGTAAGTCGGATGAATATTAAAGATAAAAACAAAAATCTTTTAAAAAGCTATAAAGACGGCGATTGTGACGCATTTGATGCACTTATCGAGAATAACCTGGGACTTGTCAAAAGTATTGCACAAAGATACATAAACAGAGGAACAGACTTTGAGGACCTGTTTCAGATTGGCAGTATCGGACTTATTAAAGCTGCAAATTCCTTCGATTTATCACTTGGCTTTGAGTTTTCAACCTATGCTTTTACAATGATAAACGGTGAAATCAGACGCTTTCTGCGTGACGACGGACTTATTAAGGTTTCAAGAAGTACAAAGAAAAACTGTGCAACACTACTTTGTGAAAAAGAAAAGTATATTTTTGAAAACGGATTTGAGCCGAAAATAGAATACCTTGCAAAGAAATGCAATATCAGTCTTGAAGAAGCAATCTTTTGTATCGGTGCGATGAATCCTGCCTTATCACTCAACAGTACCGATGACGAGGATGACAACGATATTTCTCTTGAAAACAAAATCGGAAAGGATTTTACCGGAGATTTTATCGAAAAACTTGCACTCAAGGAAGCAATAGATAAATTACCTGAACAGGAGAGAATACTTATAAATCTTCGTTATTCAGCATCTCTTACACAAAGCGAGGTTGCAAAAAGACTTAATACCACACAGGTAAAAATATCAAGAAGCGAAAAGAAAATTCTTGAAAAACTAAAAGTTATGTTGACATAATAAATATCCACCCGCATAGCGGGTGGTTTTTCATTGTATCAAGAAAATGCTCCTGAAGTAAAAGTTCAGGAGCTTGAATTTATTTTATTAAATTATGCTTTTGAAATTTTCTGATTTTTCTAACTTCGATAATTTGCAGAATAAACAAAACAATGTGCCCGACAAATGTAATTTGTGAAACAAAAAATGCAATTCCCACAAGAATCTCATTCTGTATCAAGGTAAAGAAAAAATACGCACCACCTATATCACCAAAATCCGGCAGGAATAAATATGCGACAAGATAAGAAATCATAAACATGAGATTCATTATTTTAATTTGGGGTGATATATCTGTATATTTTACAAAAAACATATTCGACACAAAAAATACCGTAGCGTGAATTACAGGAATCAAAAGCCACAACATAATAACACGGAACCAACCGATATTTATAAATGAAGCGGCAGTTAAAAGCATTATAGCTAGTGTTGTAAATACTTTTCTTTTAGGAATTTGAGATTTCCTTTGCAGAGCTTTTATTATATTGATGATCAAAAAAACTAATGAAAAGACGGCTATCCCCATCCAAACAAACAATATAAATTTCATTCCAATTATATCCATCATTTATGTTCTCCTATTTAGAAATTCACGAATCAAACATATAGTTATAGTAATACATCCTATGATTTTCAGTATCATAAATTGCTATTGAAAAATTATAAGAGTTTCTTTCAAACAATTCAGAATCATCACTCTTATCTTTACTCTTTGCGTGCCTATACTCAAAAAAATAATATCCCTTTTCTACTAATCTTAAATCAACTCAGAATAAAAAATCACAACTGTAGATAAGCAAGCATATTATATACAAAAAATATTTATAGGTGAATTATATGCTCAACAATTCTATACTCAATATAAAAAAAAGACCTTATGCATATGCAAAAATAAAAGGAAGCCATGACTATCCAAGTATTAACGGCATTGTCTACTTTTATAAAGTGCAGGCAGGTGTGCTGGTTTCAATTCAACTAAATGGGTTACCTGTATCAGATGACACCTGTAAAAAAACAATATTTGCCGTTCACATTCACAGTGGAAGCGGTTGTACAGGCAACAATACCGATCCATTCGCAGATGCCTTAACACACTATAATCCCTATGATTGTGCTCATCCATATCATGCAGGCGACCTGCCACCTATATTTGGTGCCGGCGAACTTGGCTTTTCAGTATTTCTGACAAACCGATTTTCAATTGAAGAAATAATAGGAAAAACTGTTATAATCCACTCTGCTCCCGATGATTTTACAACTCAGCCGTCCGGCAATTCCGGAACAAAAATCGCTTGCGGTGTAATTTTATCGGTATATTAAGAGATCTTAAAATGATTGTCGCTTAATATACGTTTTTTAATTAAAAAGACTGTATATTCTAGATGCTAATCATTTTGGCATTAAAACCCCTGAAAAATTTGCATTTCAATTATCCCATAATAAAGTTGCTATTCAACAACAATAAGAGCGATAAATACGAGCATTTCATCACCGGTATTTTTGATAGAATGACCTTGACCTGACGGAGTAAATGTCACCATTCCCGGAGCCACTTCAACCTCGTTTCCGTTATCATTATAGATGCCCTGTCCTGAAAGAATAAAAAATGTTTCGCTTTCCCCAACATGCATATGATATTCCACTTCTTCACCCGGTTTTACCCGAATAAAAGAGAAAAGTCGGACTTTTGGATTCCACGCATCAAAATCAGCAAGATTTGTCTTGAGCATTTTTTCTTTGCCATCATTGTTTAGCTTTGTTTGTGTTTTTAGTTGTTCTATTTTTTTGTACATATAAAAATCTCCCTAAAATCAAAAATTCTATTTTTACTTGAAGTACTTATTCCGACAAATTTCGACATCTCTTTTATACTCGAGTCAAGACTGGAATAAATAATTATTTACTTTTCTCTTTTTCTTTCAACTGAATTAATATTCCTAAAATAATAATTATTAATCCCACTAATGAGTTTAGCTTTATTGCTTCATTTAAGAATAAATATGTCCACACAAGCGATAAAAACGGTGTTATGTATGCAAGATTTGATACCTTCTCTGTTTTTCCGTTTTCAAGCGCCATAATCCAAAAGGTATTTGCAATTGCCACCGTAAAAATTCCGTTCCACACAAATCCAAATATCTGATTGGTGGCAGGCACAAATATATCTCCATTAATTAAATTAACCAATGTTGTAAATATAAAAGTAGCAAAATAGCTTACCATAAGTGTCATACTTTTATTATAATTCATTTTTTGATTAAGAGCCGTGAATATACCATATGAAACAGCTCCAAGAATACAACAAAGTACTCCAAAGAGCATACGACCGTTAAGATCATTTATGTCTCCGCCTACAACAACAATCACACCAAAAAACGAAATAAAAATAGCGATAAGTTTTTTTGCTGTAAGTTTTTCTTTTAAAATAATACACGCAAACAACACACTCATTATCGGCCACAGATAATTAATGATAAACGCCTGTGATGCCGGCAGAATATCTGTTCCGGCATAATAGAACAAATAATAAAATATGGTACTGGGAATTCCTATTGCAACCATAATAATATAGTCTTTTAATTTATAATTTTTATATTTTTTAAAATTCCCAAGACAAATATTTAACAAAAGCAAAAACAATCCTGCAATCAATGAATTCATCCACAGAAGCTGCATATTATTGAGCTCTCGAAGAAGAATTTTGCAAGTTGTCGCAACTGTTGACCAGCAAAAGATAGACACTCCCGCATAAAAATATGTTTTTTTCATTAAAACATTCCCTCCTATGTAATTATATTACAGTTTTCAATGTAAAAAGACTGTATAATCTAGATACCACTCTTTTTTTAGTGATTGCGAGGCATAAGGTTTAGATGCAAACCTTTTTGGTCGCAAGTTCATATTAAGATAGAACCAAAAACTTCGCACAACAGAACCATCCCCTTGTGTTATTCTATAAAGACTGTATAATCTGGATGGCAATGTTTACTAGAACAAACTTCACTTACGCTTTTATCAATCATTATTCTTCATAAACATTATATGAAGAAAGAATATATTTTGAAATTTTATAAAGTAATGAAAGGGCGTCTCTCTTAAGTTCTGTGTTAATGTGCGAAAGACTTCCGTTCTCACGCCCGCGGTCAAACTTGAAAAAGCAATCCGCCTCCAAAGTGAAATAACCTGAAAATCCTGATTCAATAAGCCCTCTCATAAGTGAATCATAATCTGCTGTTCCAAGGAAAGGTGCTATATGCTCGTCTCGCATACCATTATTATCATGCACATGTATTGCTTTTAAGTTATTTCCCATTTCCATAATTTCGGAATAGTGGTCTATTTCATCCATATGGGCGTGTCCTACATCCCATGCTGCGCCGAACAAAGGATGTTTTATATAGGTGACAAAATCGTTTAAGTCCTTTCCGGTTATAGGGAAAAAGCACTTTTCGGGACAATGCCTTATGGTTGTGTTTTCAAAGAGAATATTGACGCCGTTTTCCTCCATTGCCGGAATAAGCGCTCTGAAAAATGGTTCATTAGCTTTAAAATATAACTCTTTGTCATCGGGATATTTTATCTCTTGGAAAAATCCCGAATGGATTACCATATTTTTAATACCAAGAATACCACACGCCTCAATGGAACGAATAGTGGCTAAAATTCCTTTTTTCGCACCCTCTCCTCTTATATCGCAATCGGGTGCATGCGCTTGCACAAAAGAAAAACCAAGACTTTCCGCAGTAGCTTTCGCTTCAAAAATTTCTTCCTTCCAGTTATCCATCATAAAAGGATGGTTCGGTGTTCTCACCACATTATAAAAGCTATAATCAAGGTAGTTAAATCCGGTACCCTCGTACGCTTCAATAGCTTTTGCCGGTTTTTCGGTATATGAATACATTTCTCCAATTGTGGTTGCAATTTTCATATAATCTTCTCCTTTATACTCATTTTGAAGCAGTGCTCCATTCCATACTTACATCTCTATTTCATATCTTTTATATAAAGACAGTATAATCTAGATGCCAATGTTTTTTATCAATACTTCATGTCAAATTAGAAACAATAATTTACTTTTCGGTTTCTTTTATAAATTCACATATGATTTTTCCAAACTCTTCTGTTTTTGAATAATGACAGTGTGTGCCATTCATCAGCCGATAATATATTTTACTCTCATCATATTCAAAATGCTTTAATGTAGAAATTGTTAATTGTGTTTGTTCATATCGATTTTTCATATCGTTATCCGAAACAATAAACATCATAGGCGGATAGCTAACAGCCTTTCCAATATGATATATCGGTGCCGCCTCATCAATTATTACTCTTCTGGAATCGATTCCACGTTCCCTGAGCACATTAAAATGTGTTGTTGGCTGACCGGCATCATGAATATATCCTTTTATTACACCTGAAGGTAACTTATATGGAGATAAATATTTGTCATCAAAGCAAAGCATCATTGAAAGATAACCACCGGCACTGCTTCCTCCAATATATATACCTTCGCATTTTCCATACTCCTCAATATTTTTATATATCCAGGCTACCGCTTCGGCTGAATCGCAAATGAACTGCGGATACATAGCTTGCGGATACATCCTATAATTTATTGACACAAATGCTATGCCCTGACTCGCTACATATTCACCAACCGCACTCATGCGTGATTTATCACCGTGTTCCATTCCGCCGCCGTGCATATACACAAACACTTTAAAAGCATCATTATCCGGAAGATAAATATCAAGATACTGTTCAGGATGTTTAGCTTTACCATAACAAATGTCACCTATAAATTTCATAATAAAATCTCCTTTATATAGTTTTTTAAATTATTTCTTTCTGCATTTTGCATTATTCGACAATCTTACTAGGCTCGAGTTAAGTTAAGAACAAAATTCAATCGCTGATTTACAAACATTTATGTATTCCTCACGCACAGCATCCGGGCCTTCTATAACAATAAGATTATTAAGTCCGAAAATCCAGGAATAAAACTGAGGACTGATTGCCACCTTAACAGTAACAGTACAATAACCATCCTCCTTCGGAACAATAAACACGTCCCTACCAAACCTGTCAAATATAATTCCGACAGCATCAATTTTGCATTTCAAAGTAACCTCGTCGGTTTCTCCCGAAAACATATTGAAATTCTTGTTTGAATATTCTGCGCTGTCAAAATTAAGCTCTCTTGCAGGTCTTGAAATTGCCTCTTGGCAAAGACTGACACTTTCCATTTTGTCAACCCGGTAATGCTTAAGCTTCCCGCTAAAATCATCATATGCCACAAGGTAATATTTTTCATCATCCCAAATAAGAGAAATCGGATTTACAAAATAGAGATTACCTTTGTTTCTGTAAAGCTTGTTTTTGCGCACATCCCAGGTATAATATTTAAAAGAAATCTGCTTCTTTTCGGATATCCCCCTGTAAATGCTGTCTATATTGTAGTACACGTTCTCATTTGGACTTTTTGCACGTCCAGCTAAGATAATTTCGTGTTTTAGCTTTGAACGTTCCCATATAGATGTAAGACTGCTGAATTTTTCAATCAGTTTCATACTTTTATTCTCGGAAATAAATTTCGCAGATTGAATAATATCAGTCAGCATCTTTATCTCGGAAACCTCAAACTGTCGCTCGCCGATATAGTATCCTCCCCTTGTACCCTTTTCGGAAATTATATCCACTCCGAACAGTTGCAACGCCTCAATGTCATCATAAATACTTTTTCTTTCAGCAGAAACTCCATACGAGGCAAGCTTTGATATAAGTTCACTTGCGTTGAGTGGATGGCTCTCGTCTGTTTCTTCAAACAGAATTTTGTAAAGATACAGAATTTTAAGCTTTTGATTACTCGACCTTGAAATAAGTATCACTCCAATCAATAAATGTACCAATTAACGGTCATCTGTGTGTAGATTATACCATATATTCCCTTGCTAATTGTAAACAATCCAAAAATTTTTTATAAATAGATATAATATTTCTTGACAAATAAAAATATATATGATAAAATAATTTGCCGCATGATAAGGGTATCAAATTTTACCTTTGGTAAAAACCCGATTTCAGCGAGTTCATAATGAAAGAGAGGTGCTTTTCGTGTACGCAGTATTTACAACCGGCGGAAAGCAGTACAAAGTTCAGGAAGGCGACGTAATTTACGTTGAAAAGCTCGGAACATCCGAAGGAGAAAAGGTTTCTTTCGACACAGTACTTGCAATTCAGGGCGATGACGGACTTAAGGTTGGTGCTCCCTATGTTGAGGGCGCAAAGATTGAAGCAAGCGTTATCAAGAACGATAAGGCTAAGAAGATCACAATCATTAAGTACAAGTCAAAGAAGAACGAAAAGAAGAAAATGGGTCACAGACAGCCATATTCTAAGATTTCGATCGACAAAGTTGTTTTCTAATTTATTTTAATGACGAAAATCAGCTTAAAGTCGGATGAATTGTTTTTCTGCTCCGGTATTTCTGTAAGTGGTCACTCAGGCTACGCAGACGAAGGCAGCGATATTGTTTGTGCATATATCTCATCTGCTTGTGAGTTGCTTATGAGTATACTCATTGACTCAATGGGACTTGATATAGAAACAGAAATAAACGCTGAAAAAGCAAGTATTACCCTTTCGGTATCTGTAACCGAGAAAAATATTTCGGCAAAGGATACAATAAAATCGGTAATGAATGGTTTTTTACTTCAGATGAATGAGCTGGCAAAACAATATCCGAAATTTGTAAGTATTACATTTGCATAACCAATATGCAGAAAGGAAGAAATTATGATGAGACTTAGTATTCAGTTTTTTGCTCATAAGAAGGGTGTAGGTTCTACAAAGAATGGTAGAGATTCCGAATCCAAGAGACTTGGCGTAAAGAAAGCTGACGGACAGTCGGTAATTGCCGGCAACATTATCGTAAGACAGCGTGGTACACACATTCGTCCCGGCGTTAATGTTGGTATCGGTACAGACGACACACTTTTTGCTCTCGAAGCAGGTGTTGTTAAGTTCGAGCATATCACAGGCGGTAAGAAGCGTGTAAGCGTTTACGCAAAGTAAGCTTAAATTTAACAAAATACACATCGTCGGCTGTCGGCACATTACCCGGCAGCCGATTTGTTTACAAAATCTCCGATATGTAAAGGAGTAGATTTATGTTTATAGATAAAGTAAAAATATATGTAAAAGCAGGAAACGGCGGAAACGGCTCTGTTTCCTTCAGACGTGAAAAATATGTTTCCCACGGCGGACCCGACGGTGGCGACGGCGGTCATGGCGGAAGTATTGTTTTTACAATTGACGAAGGAAATAATACCCTTTTAAACTTCAAATACAGACGAAAATTTGTCGCTGAAAACGGAGAACAGGGGTCAGGTTCCAAGTTTCACGGTAAAAACGGTACTGACCTTGAAATCCCCCTGCCCCCCGGCACAATTATAAAGGACCCTGAGACCGGTAAAGTAATCAAGGATATGTCAGACGAGGACGTAGTTGAAAGCGGCAGATTTGTCTTTCTTAAAGGTGGTAAAGGTGGCTTTGGTAACACTCATTTTGCAACACCTACAAGACAGGCACCAAACTTTGCAAAAGCAGGTATCAAAGGTAAAGAAAAGGAAATACTGCTTGAACTGAAAATGCTTGCTGACGCAGGACTTGTCGGTATGCCGAGTGCTGGTAAATCCACAATACTATCAGTTGTTTCAGCTGCAAAGCCAAAAATTGCAGATTACCACTTCACAACTCTTGCACCCATGTTGGGCGTAGTAAACGCAAAGGCAGGACAATTTGTCCTTGCCGACCTTCCCGGACTTATTGAAGGAGCACATAACGGTGATGGACTCGGCCACCAGTTTTTGCGTCACATAGACAGGTGCAGATTGCTTGTAAATGTAGTTGACGCATCAGGCTTTGAAGGCAGAGACCCAGTTGAAGATATAATAAAAATCAATGAAGAGCTTGAGCTTTACAGCCCCGAGCTTGCAAGCAGACCTCGAATTATTGCTGCAAATAAAATTGATATGATGTCCGACGAAACACGCGACAAACTTATTGAATTTGCAAAACAGCAAGGTTGTGAGATTGTCTTTATCGCAGCAGCCATCGCACACGGTACAGACGAACTTTGCGAAATGATTGCAAAGAAGCTGCGTGAGCTACCACCGATTAAGATTTACAGTCCTGAATTCACACTTGAGGATGAATTTGAAAGTGGACTTGAAGATACAACAATTACAATCACAAGGGAAAATGATACCTTCTATGTAGAATGTCCGAGAATTGTAAAGGTTCTTGATTCTATCAACTTCAACGACAGAGAAAGTATGGCTTATTTCCAGAAAATCCTCCGTTCAAGCGGAATCATTGATGCTCTTGAAGAAAAAGGAATCGTTGACGGACAGACAGTAAACCTGTATGACGTGGAATTTGATTATTATAAATAACACTATTGTTAATTTTTTATAAATTTAGCACTCTATGCCTTTCATTTATGAAAGAAAATGTGTTATACTGATATTTGCATATACAATTACAAAAATAAATTGAAAAGAGAAAAGATATGCCAAAGAGTATTTTTAGAAAAAAGCTTTTCGGATATGCTCCGAAGGATGTTTCAGCCTATATTGAAAAAATTAATTCTGAAGCTGCAATTGAAATTGAAATAATCGAAAAGACAATTTCAAACCTCAAAGCACAGAACGAGAAGCTCCAAAATGAGCTTGACGCAAACGAATCAAACGGCGGAATACTTGAAGAATTGAATAAAAAGCTCGCTGTACTTGCTGAGGAAAAGGAAAAGCTTGCCTTGCAAATTGAGCATTTGGAGACGATCATTTCTGAAAAGGATGCTTCATACGATAGTCTGAAGGCTGAATTTGAAGCCCAGAGTGCAAGATTTGAATCAATTAGCCAACAGGCAGGAAATTATGCAAATATGTGCCGTGACGCAGGAAATGTGCTTGCCGTAGCAATGAACAAATCAGATGAAATGATAGCTGAAGCGCAGAAAAAGGCAGAGGTAATAATTGCAAATGCAAGAATCGCTGCTGAAGAAGTCATAGAAAAAACAACCGCTGATGCCAAAGCATATGCTTCAAAAATCAAAACCGAAGCTGACCTGTACGCAAGCAAAATCAAGGCTGACTCTGAACATCAACTTGAACACAACAAGGAAAAGGTTGAATATCTGATTCGTCGTCAGAAACAGCTTCTTATAGCACTTCAGAATCAAAAGAGTGAAATCTCTAAATTCTATGAGGAAACTGTTTCGGGTCTTAGTGGTACATCCTCTCAGGGATCTGTAAAATAATACATAGTACAAAAAGCCTATTTGATTAAGAATAACGCAAAAAATCCTCCACAAGAGTGGAGGATTTTTTGACTTTAAAATTAACTTATATAACTTTAGAAAGAAAATCTTTAGTTCTCTGATTTTGTGGGTTATCAAATAATTCAGCAGGAGTTCCCTGTTCTATAACCTTACCCTCATCCATAAAGAGAACACGGGTACCAACTTCTCTTGCAAAGCCCATTTCGTGAGTTACAACAACCATTGTCATTCCGTCATTTGCAAGTTCCTTCATAAGTTCTAGAACTTCACCGACCATTTCAGGGTCAAGTGCACTTGTAGGCTCATCAAACAACATTACATCCGGGTTCATCGCAAGCGAACGGATAATTGCAATTCTCTGCTTCTGACCGCCTGAGAGCATATTAGGATATGTATCAGCCTTATCAAGAAGTCCGATTCTTGTGAGGAGTCGTTTTGCATTTTCTTCGGCTTCTTCTTTAGTCTGAAGACCAAGCTTCACCGGTGCAAAGGTAATATTCTTAAGAATTGTAAAATTAGGAAAAAGATTAAAGTGCTGGAAAACCATTCCCATTTTTGTACGGATTTTATTAAGGTCGGTTTTCTTATCGGTAAGATTTACTCCCTCAAAAGTAATAGTACCGTCGGTAGGAGTTTCAAGCATATTAAGGCAACGCAAAAAAGTACTTTTACCAGAACCGGAAGGACCGATTACAACAACCTTTTCCCCTCTTGAAATATGTTCGTTAATTCCATTAAGTACGTTTATTTGACCGTCGAAAGATTTATAAAGATTTTTAATGTCTATCACTTTTTGCAAGTCTCCTTTCAACAGATTTTAAAACTTGTTCCATACCAATTACACAGATAAGATATACCGCCGCAACCGACAAAAGCGAGAAATAAGGCTCAAAGGTACGGCTTCTTACAATATTACCTGCCTTCATAAGCTCAAGAGTACCGATGTACCCTGCAATTGATGTGTCCTTAAGCAAGGTAATAAACTCATTTCCGAGAGCCGGAAGAATGTTCTTAAATGCCTGTGGTAGAATAATGTACATCATAGTCTTAATATGTGAAAGACCGAGAGAACGGCCTGCTTCAAGCTGACCTCTGTCAACAGAAACAATACCTGCTCTGACAATTTCCGAAACATATGCACCCGAGTTAAATCCGAATGCCATAATTGAAACGAATATGTAGTTATCTGAAGTCTTGAAAATTATGTAATAAGCAATAAACAACTGTACAACGGCAGGAGTTCCTCGAACAATTGTGGTATAAACACTGCAAATACCGTTCAGAAGTCTTATAATCCAGTTAGGATTTGCAATTTGTGTTTTAAACACCTTGATAAGAGCAACAATCATACCAATGAGAGTACCGAGAAGTGTCGAACAGAGCGCTATGAAAACTGTATTTCTGAAACCTTCAGTAAAAAGCTTCCATCTGGCTTCCTTGATAAAGGTATTATAAAAGCTCTTCTTAAGACTTTCAATAAGACTAACAAAAGCATTCGGCTTACTGAATTCTTCTGTTTCAGAATTTGAAACAACAGGCGCTTTAGGAGCCGGAATCCCCGATGAAGTTTCTTCTTTTACCTCTTCTTGTGTTTCATCAGAAATAATCTCCTCCTGCTGCGAAGCACTCGGATTCGGAGCAATTAAAATCGGCACATTTTCACCTGCTGCAAGGCAATTGAAAGAGTAGCCTGTAAGAATATAAAGTGTTAAGAGAAATGCTAAAATCTTTCTTTTCATTGAATTATTCCTTTCAATTTATTATATAAAGAATTTTGGCAATACAAAAACCATAATAACAGATGTTTATACAATTATTTTTTAGATGTATTAAGCGTGGCAACAAGAATTTTCTTCAACTCTAAACAACCTTGCAACAAGGAATTACTTTCATTTTCATTTAAGTAGTCAGAAAGAATTAAAAGTCTTAACCAGTATTCTGTTTCAGCAGTTTCTTTTAGAGAAATGTGAAGTTTAGCAATAAAATCAGCTTTACTCATTCCGTAAATGGCTTCATTTGCATTAGCCCCGATACTTGTCGCACTTCGTATAATTTGTTTTGAAATAATATTTTCGTGTTTATCTTTTATTAAATACTTATGAAGTTTAACAATACGAGCTGCAAATTTTAATGCTTTATCCCAAAGAATACTGTTTTGTGCCATACAAAGATTACCCTCGTAGAATAGATAATAAATAATAAATAAGAGATAAAAGATAATAGTACAAAAGCGACACAAACGTGCAATATCTTTTATTTATTCACTATTATCTATTATCTCTTATCTTAGGCAAGTTCACTTGCCGCTTTTGGTCGGAATGACAGGATTCGAACCTGCGACATCTTGGTCCCAAACCAAGCGCGCTACCAACTGCGCTACATCCCGTTCGAATAAGTATTATACCATTATTAATCAGTTTTGTCAAGTCTTTTCTGAAAAAATATGCACAAAAAAAGAATAAGTATACAAAAACAAGAAATTGATTTTCAGCTTTCTATAAGATAGTTTTTATTTTTTTGGAATTTATATGCAAAAAAATGTATAAAACTATCAAAACAATAAATTTAATATGGGAACTTTAGCTAAATTTTAATAAAAATGCATAATTTTATAAAAAACACTTGAAATTAGAGAAATATGGTGTTATAATAAAAAAAGTTCTGATGAACAAAAATATTTATAACGGAGGCAATAATCATGAAAAAGATTATTACATTTGCACTTGCCGCAATTCTTGCAATCAGCACATTTGCATTTGCATCATGCGGAGAAAAGACAGTAGAAAAACTCGTAGTTTACACAAACGCAGAATTCGCACCCTTCGAATACGTTGCAGGCAACGAAATCGTTGGTGTTGACATTGACATCTGCAAAAACATCGCAAAAGAACTCGGAAGAGAGCTCGAAATCGTAAATACTGACTTTGATTCAATCATCGGTGCTATCCAGTCAGGTAAAGGTGATATCGGTGCTTCTGGCTTTACAATCACAGAAGAAAGAAAAGAATCAGTAAACTTTTCTGATGTTTACTTTGTAACAACTCAGTATATGATTCTCCCGAAGGACAGTGAAATTACAAAGGTTGAAGACCTTGCAGGTAAGAAGGTAGCAGTTCAGATCGGTACAACAGGTGACCTTCTTATGACAGACCTTGCTTACGAAGGAATGGAAATCACAAGACTTAACAACGCAAACGAAGGCGGTCAGGGTCTTGGTACAAAGTATGATGCAGTTGTAATTGACGAGCTTACAGCTAAGAACATCGCAGCAGTAAACGGCTTTGACACAGTTAAGGTTGATACCGGTGCTGAAGCAGAAGAGTACGGTCTTGCAATCAACAAGAGCCAGACTGAAGTACTTGAAGCTGCAAACAAGGTTATCGCAGCAATGATAGCTGATGGTTCTCTTAACGAATCTCTTGCATTCCACGAGGAAGCTGCAAAGGTTGAATAATTAACCGGCATAAAAGTTTTTACATATAAAATCCCTTGCTTACAACAGCGAGGGATTTTATTTTAAAAAAACGAAAAAAACACTTGACAAAATAAATCTTGTGTGATATAATATTTCAGGACAAGGAAGAAGAATGCAATTCATTCTCACCCGGCGCGAACAGTGCAAGGTACAATACTGAGATAACACTATAGGTGTTTTTTGTATTGTACGCAGATTATCTGCGTATTTTTTGTATCGTGTCGTGGACTTTGTCTTACGACATTTTTTATTTTGGAGGTGTTCCACATAGCCACTAACACAAAAGAACTTTTGATTAACGAACAAATCAGAGCAAAGGAAGTAAGAGTAATTGATGATGACGGTGCTCAGCTCGGTATTCTTGCTACCAGAAAGGCAATCGACATTGCATACGACAAAGGTCTTGACCTTGTTGAGATTGCTCCCACAAGCGTTCCACCTGTATGTCGCGTAATGGACTATGGAAAATATCGCTTCGACAGAGAAAAGAAGGAAAAAGAAGCAAAGAAGAAACAGCAGGTAGTTGAGCTTAAAGAAGTTCGTTTATCCTATAACATTGACAAGCACGATTTTGACACAAAGCTAAACCATGCGCTCAAATTCCTCGGTCAGGGAAACAAGGTAAAGGTTTCAATGAAGTTCCGTGGAAGAGAAATGGCACATACTGAAATCGGTCTTGAGGTTATGAGAAAGTTCGGCATGGCGTGTTCGGAAATCGGTGTTATCGATAAACAACCACTTCTTGACGGTCGTCAGATGCTTATGTTCCTCTCCCCTAAATCTGCAAAAGAGCAGAGCAAGGCAAAGGCTAAAGAGCAGAAAAACGACTAAACCTATCTTGTATAACATTTATGTTATTATAAACACAAATAATATTGAAAGGATGCACTAAAATGGGAAAGCAGAAGACACATAAGGCTACAGCTAAGCGTTGCTCAATAACAAAGGGCGGCAAGGTTAAGTACAACCACATCAACAGAAGACATAAACTCGGTAAGAAGACTTCAAAGAGAAAGCGCCAACTCAGACTTGATGCTTATGTAAGCGAATCATTCGCACCGACCATCAAGAAGCTCATTCCTTACGCTTAATCGTAAAGAACGGCTATTGGCAAATTAAATTTTTGATAATTGAAAGGATGGATTTATAATGGCAAGAGTAAAAGGCGCTATTATGACAAGAAAAAGACGTAATAGAGTATTAAAGGCAGCTAAGGGATATTGGGGTTCAAAGAGTAAGCACTTCAAGATGGCAAAACAGGCTGTCCTCAAGAGTGGAAACTATGCATTTGCAGGCAGAAAGCTTAAGAAGAGAGACTTCAGAAGACTCTGGATTTCCAGAATTTCTGCAGCTTGCAAGACAAACGATATCAACTATTCAAGATTTATGAATGGTCTTAAAAAGGCAGGTATCGATCTTAACAGAAAGATGCTCTCTGAGATTGCTATTGCTGACAAGGAAGCATTTACTGCACTTGTTGAAAAGGCAAAGGCAGCTCTTTAATTCTATTCGAACATAAAGTATACATTTAAAAGTCATAGCTTCGTGTTATGACTTTTATTTTTTTGAAAAAATATACCAAAAGAATAAAAAATTTACAATGCCATATTGCAAATTTTCTTCATATATGATATAATATATAGTTGTATTCTTATGAAAGAATTTCGGAGGTTGTAATGAAGATAGCAAAATCACTTGGTATAATTATACTATCTGTACTGATGTTAAATTCCTTGTTTTCCTGTACTAAGGATAAAAACGAGGAAATCATCGACGCAGGAATCCAGGAAGAAATCTTTGACAATTTAGAAAATAACGAAAATAGTGAAAACAATGAAAATCAAGAGATAATTCCTGAAATAGTAAAGCCTCAATTCGTAAATAAGCTGACAGGACTTGAAACAACTGAATTTTTGAGTAACCAGCGCCCTGTGGCAGTTATGTTCAATAATATTCATGCTGCACTTCCACAGGTTGGTATTTCCGAAATGGATATAGTATATGAAGTTACAACAGAAGGTGCAATTACACGTCTTATGGGACTGAAATCAGATTGGGCAACGCTTCCGACAATTGGCTCAATAAGGTCCTCACGAGACTATTTTATTGATATATCAGACGCACACAACGCAATTTATGTTCACGCAGGTGGAAGCACTTACGCTTATTCTGAAATGTGGGCAAGAAACACCGAGCATATCGACGGCACAAACGGAAATTACGCATCAACAAGTGCATTTTTCCGAGATGCTGAGAGACTTAAAACAATGTCCTCCGAGCATACACTTATGACAAGTGGTGAAAAGCTTGCAGCTGCTATCGGTAAAAACGAATTTTCAACAACATATAAAGAGAGCTTTGAATGTCCCGTAAAATTCTCCGACGAAAAATATGATATTACAGGTGATACAGCAAACTATATATATATTCCCTTTTCCACTTATGCACAAAGCTACCTTGATTATGACGCTGAAACAGGTCTTTATAATAAAGGACAATACCTAAATACAAGAAACACCCTCGATATGCACGATTCGCCACACATTGACGGGGCATCTGGTAATGCTCTTACCTTTACTAACATAATTATCCTGAGAGCCTCACATTCTGCAATTGCAGGTGACAGTGCCGGTAGAATAAAGGTTGATTTTACAGGTACAGGTGAAGGTTATTACATAACAGGTGGAATATGTAAAAAAATAAATTGGGAAAAGGAAACAAGAACCTCGGGGTACACTCTGTTCGAACAGGACGGCGAAACAGAACTGCTTTTGAATCCCGGAAAATCCTATATCGCTATTGTACCGACAAATGCCGAAATAGTTTTTAAATAATAAATTTCAACAGAAAGGACCAAATTATGTATAATTATAAATTTGCAGCTGCAAGAATAATAAAAAAGCTTTGTGATGAGCTTACAGTTGAAGAAATAGCAGCTATGATGGAATATCCACCCGACCCTAAAATGGGTGATATTGCATTCCCTTGCTTTAAGCTTTCAAAAATTCTTCGTAAAAGTCCTGTAATGATTGCAGACAGCTTTAAAGAAGCAATCGACAAGGACAAGGACAGTACTCTCTTTGAAAGTGTAGAAAGTGTATCCGGATACCTTAATTTACGTGTATCTAATGACGCACTCTTGCAAGACGTAGAAAATATGCTAAGCAAAGGCGAAAGCTTTGGTTCTTCTGATGTCGGAAGTGGAAAGACAGTAGTTATCGACTACTCCTCCCCTAACATCTGCAAGCCCTTCCATATCGGACATCTTCGCTCAACTGTTATCGGACAATCAATTAAAAATATATATAAATTTTCAGGCTATAACTGTATCGGTGTAAATCACCTCGGTGACTGGGGAACACAGTTCGGAAAGCTTATAACTGCATACAAGCTTTGGGGTAACAAGGAGGACATTGACAAAAGAGGAATTACTGCTCTTAATGAAATCTATGTAAAATTCCATAAAGAAAGCGAAGAAAATCCTTCACTTGAAGACGAAGCACGTGCAAATTTTGCTAAAATGGAACAAGGCGACAAGGAAGCACTGCAGCTTTGGCGTTGGTTTGTGGAAATTTCAATAAATGACCTGAAGAAAACATATGATCTCATCGGTGCAGACTTTGAATCCTGGAACGGTGAAAGCTTCTATTTTGATAAAACAGATGCAGTTGTCTCCGAACTCAAGGAAAAAAATCTTTTAAAATTCGACGACGGCGCATATATCGTTCCCCTTGAAGAATACGATATGCCTCCCTGCCTTATTTTAAAGGGCGATGGTTCAACAATATATGCAACCCGTGATATTGCAGCTGCTATGTTCCGTAAGAAAACATACGACTTTGAGAAGTGTATCTATGTAACAAGTGCCGGCCAAAGCTTGCATTTTGCGCAGTTCTTCAAGGTAATCGGTCTTATGGGACACGAATGGAGTCGTGACCTTGTACACGTTCCTTTCGGTACTGTAAGTTTTGGTGGTACGAAGCTTGCTACAAGAACGGGAAATATGATTCTTCTTGAAGATATTTTTGCAGAAGCCATCGAAAAAACCACACAGATTATAAACGAAAAAAATCCCGACCTTGAGGATAAAGAAGAGGTTGCAAAAGCAGTTGGTGTTGGTGCTATAATCTTCAACGATTTGTCAAACAACAGAATCCGTGACGTCGATTTTAACTGGAAAGAAGCACTTTCCTTTGAGGGTAACACAGGACCGTATGTTCAGTATACTCATGCAAGATGCGAAAGCATTCTTGAAAAATCGGGAGTGGAAATAAACTCTGCAGAGCTTGTTCTGTCAGACGACGCCGAAATTTCACTTATAAAAACACTCAATCTTTTCCCGGAAAAAATTGTACAGGCAAGAAACGAGCTTGAGCCGTCGGTAATTTCAAGATACCTTCTTGAAGTATGCGCTACTTTCAACCGTTTCTATCACGACTGTCCCGTTCTCAAGGTTGAAGATTTGACAATTAAAAATACACGACTTGCACTTGTGTGTGCTACAAAAAATGTTCTTAAAAACGGTCTGAGACTTATAGGGCTCAAGACACCAAAAAATATATAAAATTTAAGGAGTAAGTTATGTCAGGACATTCTAAATGGAAAAATATTATGCACAAAAAGGAGAAGACCGACTCTGCACGTGCTAAAATCTTCACTAAAATCGGTAAAGAAATGGCAATTGCAGTAAGAGACGGAGGCCCCGATCCCGTTTCAAACTCAAAGCTTAAAGACCTCATTGCAAAAGCAAAGGCAAATAATGTGCCTAACGACAACATTGACAGAATTATCAAGAAGGCTGCAGGTGACGGAGACGGCGCAAAATACGAGGTAATTATGTACGAGGGCTACGGTCCTTGTGGTGTTGCAGTAATTGTTGAAACAACAACAGATAACAGAAACAGAACAGCAGGTGATATCCGTCATTTCTTTGACAAATTTGGTGGAAATCTCGGTCAGATAGGTTGTGTATCATATCTTTTCTCTGATAAGGGACTTATTGTTATCGATGCAGAAGGCGTTGACGAGGACGCACTCATGGACGCAGCACTCGAAGCAGGTGCAGAGGACATTCTCAATAACGACGGTGCATTTGAAATCTACACAGCACCTCAAGACTTTTCAGCCGTAACCGACGCTCTGACAGAAAAGGGTTACACCTTCTTATCGGCTGAACAGACGAAAATTCCGTCAAATTATGTTGATGTTGAGGGTGAAGATAATCTAAAATTTATGACAAGACTTCTCGATGCACTCGACGATAACGATGACGTTACAAACGTATGGCATAACTGGAACGAGCCTGACGAAGAATAATATATAGTGAAAGGATATAAAAATGAAACTTGAAAAGCTTACCTTTAAAACAAATGATAATTCAGCTTACACAAGACCCGTATTCTGTATTGTAATGGACGGTATTGGTATTGCCCCTGATACAGCAGCAAACGCAGTTCGAAACGCGAGAACTCCCGTACTTGATATGTTAATGTCAAAATATCCGACACTAAAACTCAAGGCACACGGTACAGCAGTAGGGCTTCCCTCTGATGATGATATGGGTAACTCCGAGGTAGGGCACAATGCCCTTGGCGCAGGACAGGTATTTGCACAAGGCTCAAAGCTTGTTACAAATTCAATTGAAAGTGGTAAAATGTTCGAGTCCAAGGCTTGGAAGGATGTAACAGGTGGAAACACTCTGCACTTTATAGGACTCTTCTCTGACGGTAATGTTCACTCACACATTGACCACCTGAAAGCTATGATTGAAAGAGCAAAGAAAGACGGAGTAAAGAGAGTCAGACTCCATATCCTTATTGACGGTCGTGACGTTGGTGAAACCTCTGCTCTTGAATATATCGTTCCGTTTGAAGCATTCCTTACTGATATAAATGACTCAAGCTTTGATGCAAAAATCGCATCAGGTGGTGGCAGAATGAATATCACAATGGATAGATACGAAGCTAACTGGGCAATGGTAGAAAAGGGTTGGTATACTCACGTTCTCGGTGAAGGCAGACAGTTTGCAAGTGCTGTACAAGCTGTTGAAACCTACAGAGCAGAAGCTCCTGTTATTGACCAGGATCTTCCCCCGTTTATTATTGCAGAAAACGGTGAACCTATCGGTAAAATCCTTGATGGCGACAGCGTAGTATTCTTCAACTTCAGAGGTGACAGAGCAATCGAAATCTCAAAAGCATTTGAAGATAAGAATTTCGACAAATTCGACAGAAAGTTCTTCCCGAATGTTACCTATGCAGGTATGCTTGAATATGACGGTGACCTTCATATCCCGTCAAGATACCTTGTATCACCTCCTGAAATTACTGGAACTATGGGCGAATATTTAGCTTCTACCGGTGTTACACAGTACGCACTTTCCGAAACTCAGAAGTTCGGACATGTAACATATTTCTGGAACGGAAACAAGAGTGGAAAATTCGATGAAAACACAGAGCTTTATGAAGAAGTACCGTCTGATGTTATTCCCTTTGAACAAAGACCCTGGATGAAGTGTGCAGAAATTACTGATAAGCTCATTGAAAAGATACACGAAGGTAAATTCAAATTCCTGCGTTGCAATTTCCCGAACGGTGATATGGTAGGACATACAGGTAACTATCAGGCAACTGTTATTTCAGTTGAAGCTCTTGACCTTTGCCTTGCAAGAATCCTTGAGGAAATTGACAAGGTAGGCGGCGTTGCCATCATCACAGCCGACCACGGAAATGCTGATGAAATGTACGAGCTTGACAAGAAGACAAAAGAACCAAAGGCAGATAAGAACGGTTCATTCAAGGCAAAAACAAGTCATACACTTAATCCCGTTCCCTGCATCATTTATGATAATAAATTTGCAGACCTTTATAATGTAAAATTTGACGGCGAATACGGACTTTCAAATGTTGCGGCAACTCTTGTAAACCTTATGGGTTATGAAGCTCCTGATTTCTGGGACAAGAGTATGATTGAAATTAAGTAATATGGAAATATTTACTAATAATATTAGCAGTGCAAATGGCGGACCTCGTGCCGCCTTTTACACTTTGGGCTGCAGAGTAAATCAGTACGAAACGCAGGCAATCGAAGATTCATTTCGGAATGCAGGCTTTGAGATTTGCGATTTTGATGATACTTGTGACGTATATGTAATCAACACCTGCACCGTTACTGCCGAAAGCGACAGAAAATCACGACAGATAATAAGACGAACAGCACTGCATAAAAAAGAGAACTCAATTGTTATTGTTTGTGGCTGTTACTCGCAGGGAAATCCACAGGAAGCTTGTAAAATCGAGGGCGTTGACCTTGTGCTTGGGAACAGTAACAAATCACAAATATGTTCGATTGCACTTGAAATGCTAAAAAACAAACAAGCCTGCGAAAAAAACTGTGTTGACGACATCAGTAAAGCCGTAAATTATGATAATACCGAAATATTTTCCTCTGACAGAACACGCGCATTTATAAAAATCGTCGACGGCTGCGAAAATCACTGTACTTATTGTATAATACCAAGTGTCAGAGGCAAAATCCGTTCAAGAAACGAAGAAGATATCCTGAGTGAGGTCGAAAGGCTTGCAAATAAGGGGTATCGGGAGTTTGTTCTGACAGGGATTGAAACTGCAGCATACGGCAAAGACAGAGAAAAACTTTCTGACTCTCCCCTTGCGCATCTTATTGAAAAGGTTGCAGAAATTGGCGGCGTTGAAAGAATAAGACTTGGCTCGATGGAACCGACAATCTTCACGCAGGAGTTTGTAAAGAGAATCGCTGAAATTGAAAAGTTAATGCCACATTTTCACCTTTCTCTGCAGAGTGGCTCGGCAAGTGTTCTTCGTAATATGAAAAGAAAATATAACCCCACTCAGTTTGCAGATATTGTGAAGTTACTTCGAAAAAACATTCAAAACCTACAAATAACAACCGATATAATTGTAGGTTTTCCGGGTGAGAGTGAAAAAAATTTTAACGAAACAGTTGAATTTATCAAAGAGTGCCAATTTTCCTATATTCATATTTTCCCTTATTCTGCAAGAAAAGGTACTCCTGCTGCTTGCTTTGATATGCAGATAGAAAAGTCTGTAAAAAAAGCAAGGGTATTAAAGCTTGAAGAAGAAATGCTTAATATACGGCATAAAATTCTTACCGATAATATCGGTAAAACCTTCAATGTACTTCTTGAAACTCAGGAAGACGGATATATCGACGGATATACAGAAAACTATTTAAAGGTAAAAATCAAAAATTCCGACACAAGCTTGTCCGGTAAAATCAGACAAGTAAAAATTGTTTCTGTTATCAATGATATTGCAGAAAAATTGTGTCTTGAGGGTGAATTAATTTAAAAATTGAGGCTGTGAAAACTAAATTTTCACAGCCCCTTTTTATATTTTACTTCAGATATTCCTCCGGATTTATAATTTTTCCGTCTTTTTCAAGTACCAGGTGTAAATGAGCAACATCCGCAGACTCAACAGCCGAGCTCTGTCCGATACCACCAATTGTCTGTCCAATCACAACATTTGCTCCTGCTTCTATGCCTTTTGGTATTTCCTGTGACAAATTCATATAAAGTGCTGTAACCTCGCCATGATTTATAGCAACAGTATAACCGTGAAAGTCATCAAAATAAACCTTTTCAACAACACCGTCACTTATTGCTTTTACAGGGCTTCCGATATCTCCTGTTATATCAATCGCCTTATGAGTTCTGTAGTCCCCCATCGTTACAGAATAAAGAAGCTTGTCATCGGCGTATTCACGGGAAATATATCCTTGCGCAGGCTTTGCAAAAATCCCGTAACTTTCGTATTCATAAGCGACATTTGCATCCACACCCGTTTCAACACCACTTGCTTCGCTTGTATTTCCAATTTCAGTTACATTATCTGCAACATCCGCAGAAATGTCAAAAGGTTGATTTTCAGTCTTTTCTGCACCACCATCTTTGCTTTGATTTGGTACGTTACCCTTATCGGTGTTATCCTTTTTAATTATATTTGTATCAAAAGGTGATTTATCTGAAATTGAAATATCCGGTCCTGCGTCAAGGTTAAAATTTGTGTCGGGAATATCAATGTCGGGAATATTATAGTCCTCATTATCGCTGATAATTCTGTTAACACCATTCAGTGTTACGGTAACCACAGCAGCAGCAAGGGCTATGTAAATGCCCCCGCTTACAAGCTGTTTTTGGAATTTACTTTTATTAAACTTTTTCATTTTTTACACCTCCGAAGTTATTTTCGCCCAAAACTACTCATTTATACACCGGATGAGAAAGATTTGTTTATTTGTTATCCTTGATAAATTTATTTAAAGTTATTATAAATCGCTCAGCTTCCTGCATGGTATTTGCATATCCAAGACTAACCCTCACTGCTCCATACGCACCTGTAAACAGAGCTTTATGTGCCGTCGGGGCACAATGCAAGCCACTTCTGGTACATATACTGCACCCATCAAGAAAGGATGAGATTCGTGCAGCATCAAACTCAGGAATATTGAATAAAACAATCGGTGTCTTTTCTGCATAATCTCCGTATACGACAGCACCTGAGTTTTGAAGCTCTGCTTCAATGAATTTTCTTATTTCAGTGCAACTTTCGTGTATATATGAAACACCAAGCTTTTCAATAAATTTTACACCTTCACAAAGTCCGCTAATACCAACAGTATTAAGCGTTCCCACCTCAAGCCTTTCTGGAATCTCTCCTACCATATAAGGAACTTCAGAATTAATGCCATTTCCACCGAAAATTAAACTTTTCGGCTCACAACCATCCGAGAAAATTACAAAACCTGTTCCGGTCGGTCCATATAACCCTTTATGTCCTGCCGAACAAAAAGCATCAAAATACAAATCCTTAAGACTTATGGGTATTTCCCCACACGCCTGCGAAGCGTCAATTATTAGCTTTATATTTCTCTGCTTACATATATTCGAGATTTTTTCTATAGGAAGAATCCTTCCGCAAATATTAGAAGCATACGTTATAACTGCAAGCTTTGTTTTATCTGTAATTTTTGAAACAAAGTCGGAAATCACAAGCTCATCTCTCATCCAGGCTGCACTGAAGGTTGTGTAGCTTATATTATTATCCTTATTTTCAGAAAGAGCAACAACAGGGCGAAGTACCGAATTATGCTCTAAATCAGAAATAATAATATTACTGTTTTTTTCATAAAGCCCAAAAATTGCAATATTCAACGCATAAGATGCATTTGGAGTAAATACAACTCTCTCAGGATAATTGTAATTAAGAAAATCACATATAGCTTCACGACAACCAAAAATCATGCGAGAAGCATCAACAGAAAGAGAGTGACCACTTCGTCCGGGGTTTCCGCCAAACTTATCGAATGCGTTGTTTACTGCACGAATAACACTGCGGGGCTTAGGATAACCGGTTGCAGCATTGTCAAAATAAATAAGATTTCGTTTCATAAATTCACCTCAAAACTATGCCTTCACCGGCAAATCCACAATAGTATCAAGATATAATATCAATAATTTTAATTCCTTCTCTGTTTGCTATATTCTGAGCCGTCAACACATCAGAATTCTTTATCTTCAAACCATATCCACAACCATTGAGCTTGTAATCCTTTTTTAATTTTTCAAGCCTTCCTTTAACACCCTCCTTCTCAAATAAACCCTGTGCCTTGAGAGCATAGGTAACCGAGCTGAAAATTATAATATTATAAGTCATAAAATCACTTCCGAAAATAAAGTCAACCACTAATATATAGTATTCAGCAGGCAAATTTTGGACAAAAAAATCAGCCTCGGAAAAATCTTCCGAAGCTGATTTGCTAAGTTATAAATAATGATTTTACATAACAATCTTTTCAAGATACTCAATCTGAGCTTTTATTGAATCTTTACCCGTACCACCTGCAGAAATTCTCTTTTCAACACAAGTTTCAAGAGATATTTCAGTAAATAAATCCTCTTCAAATTCCTCACAATGCTTCTTATACTCGGAAAGCGGCATTTCATCAAGAACAATTCCCTTTGAAATGCATTCCCCGACGATAGTTCCGACAATCTTGTATGCACTTCTGAAAGGAACATTTTTCTTTGTAAGATAGTCGGCAAGGTCGGTAGCATTTATAAATCCCTTCTGGGCTGCCTTATACATATTATCCTTTAATACCTTCATCGTGTCAAGCATCGGTATATATACTTCAAGGCATTTTTTTACAGTTTCAATGCTGTCAAAAATCTGTTCCTTATCCTCCTGCATATCCTTGTTATAAGCAAGAGGAAGCCCCTTGAGCATAGTAAGTGTTGCTACAAGATTTCCGTAAACTCTGCCTGTTTTACCACGCACAAGCTCTGCCATATCCGAGTTTTTCTTCTGTGGCATAATACTTGAACCGGTAGTAAAAGCATCAGAAAGCTCAACAAACTTAAATTCCCAGCTTGACCAAAGGATAATCTCCTCGGATAGACGCGACAGGTGCATCATAAGAGTAGCAAACGCAGATTGAAGCTCGATACAGAAATCCCTGTCAGAAACACCGTCAATTGAATTTTGCGTAATTCCGTCAAACGAAAGCTTTTCGGCTACAAAATATCTGTCGGTATCATAGGTAGTACCTGCAAGAGCGCAGGAACCGAGAGGAGAATAATTCATACGCGCAAGTGCATCAGAAAGTCTTGAAATATCACGTTCAAGCATCATACCGTATGCAAGCACCTGATGTGCAAAAACTATTGGCTGAGCCCTTTGAAGATGCGTGTAGCCCGGCATTATTGCATCGGAATTTTCATTTGCAATTTTTATAATTACCTTTATTAAATCCTTGATAAGGTCAATAATACTATTTGTTTCGTCACGCAAATACATACGAATATCAAGCGCAACCTGGTCGTTTCTGCTGCGTGCCGTATGAAGTCTTTTTCCGATATCCCCGATTCTCGCTGTCAGTTCACTTTCAATGAACATATGAATATCCTCGGAAGTCATATCAAATTCAGTTTTGCCACTATCAAGGTCGGAAAGTATTTCAGAAAGTGTCTTGATGATAATTTCGCTGTCCTGCACCGAGATAATTCCCTGCTTTCCAAGCATCTGTGCGTGAGCCATTGAGCCTTTAATGTCCTGTCTGTACATCTTGTAATCGAAATGAATCGATGAATTAAAATCGTCAGCAACCTGAGAAAGGGCACTTTCAAAACGACCTGCCCACATTTTTTCCTTTGCCATAAAAAATATCCTTTCAAATATAAATAAAATCGGACTTTGCATTCTTTGGCGAAAGCCCGATTTTATAATTTTATTTATTTCTTAGCGTTCTTCGCATTAACCTGTGCCTGAACCTTAATCGGAAGACCAAACAGATTTATAAAGCCCGCAGAATCCTTCTGGTCGTAGCAATCATCCTCACCAAAGGTTGCAATTTCTTCAGAGTAAAGTGAATAATCACTCCATACACCTGCTTTAATTATATTACCTTTGTAGAGTTTGAGCTTAACCTTACCTGTAACTGTTTCCTGAGTTTTACCAACGAAAGCAGAAAGCGCTTCACGAAGTGGTGTACACCACTGACCGTTATAAACGAGTTCAGCAAATGTAATAGACAGTTTTTCCTTTTCGTGTGCTGTCATCTTATCGAGACAGATTGTTTCAAGATAGTTGTGAGCAAAATAGAGAATTGCTCCACCGGGAGTTTCATATACACCACGGCACTTCATACCAACAAGACGGTTTTCAACAATATCAAGAAGACCGATACCGTTTTCGCCACCAACCTTGTTAAGAGCAAGAATAATATCCTTGGCACTCATCTTCTTGTCATTGAAAGCTACCGGAACACCCTTTTCAAAATCAAGTGTTATATATGTAGGAGCATCTAGAGCCTTAATGGGAGAAACACCCATTTCAAGGAAACCTTCCTTGTCATAAAGAGGCTCGTTGCCTGCGTCCTCAAGGTCAAGCCCCTCATGAGAAAGATGCCACAGGTTCTTATCCTTAGAGTAGTTAGTTTCACGATTAATCTTCAGAGGAACATTGTGTGCCTCTGCATAGTCAATTTCCTCATCACGGGATTTGATATCCCATTCACGCCAGGGAGCAATAATGGGCATATTAGGAGCAAATGCCTTGATTGCAAGCTCAAAACGAACCTGGTCATTACCCTTACCGGTACAGCCGTGACAGATTGCATCAGCGCCTTCAGCAAGAGCAATTTCAACAATTCTCTTAGCAATTATAGGACGAGCAAAGGAAGTACCGAGCATATATTCCTCGTACTTAGCCCCAGCCTTAACTGTCGGAATAATATATTCATCAACAAAAACATCTGTCAGGTCCTCAATATAAAGCTTTGAAGCACCTGTTTTGAGCGCTTTTTCCTCAAGTCCCTCAAGTTCATCAGCCTGTCCGACATTACCGGAAACTGCAATTACCTCACAATTATTGTAATTCTCCTTAAGCCACGGAATGATAATTGATGTGTCAAGACCACCTGAATATGCGAGAACGACCTTTTTAATTTTATTTTTATCCATTTCTGATAACCTCCAAATTCTGAAAAATACTTTTTTAGCTATGGATATATTATAACGCATAAATATTCATTTGTCAAGCAAATTTAGAATTATTTTGAATATTTGTATGAAAGCATAATAAAACATAAAATAACAATGAATTTTTGGAGTAAATAGCATAATTTTCGAGTAATTAAAAATTAAATCGAACTCAAAATAATATTGAAGGAGGCTAAAAATCTGATGAATAAAAAGTTTAATTGTTTTATAATATGCATAATATACTGCATATTCGCATTAAATATGCATACTTTTGCACAAGGTAAAGCAGACAGTCGAAATTGGTATTTAAAATATAATAAAGGCGAGACTGCACCCGACACCCCCGACAGCGGAAAATATACCGAGCAATATGATGTAATATCGGTTGATAAGAGTGGCGAAAAATGCATATATCTCACCTTTGATGCAGGATATGAAAACGGAAATGTAGAAAAAATACTGAATATATTAGATAAACACAACGTAAAAGGAGCATTCTTTGTTCTTCCACATTTTATAAAATCAAGTCCTGCGTTAATTCAAAGAATGAATGACAATGGACATCTTATCTGTAATCACACCCGTTCACACAGAGATATGTCAGAAATTACAGATTTCAATGTATTTAAAAAGGAACTTACAGATAATGAAGAAATCCTTAAAAACGAACTCGGACTTCAAATGGCAAAATATTACCGTCCTCCCGAAGGCGCATACTCCGAGACAAATCTTGAATTTGCAAAAAACGCCGGATATAAAACCGTGTTCTGGTCACTTGCATATGCCGATTGGGATAATAACAAGCAGCCTGACGCTGAAAAAACATTAAATCTGCTATTATCACGAATGCACCCCGGTTGTGTTGCACTTTTCCACCCGACATCCGAAACAAATGTAAGAATAATGGATAAATTCATTGAAACCTTAAAGGCAAGAGGTTATACCTTTAAGTCACTTGATGAATTTAAAATATAGATACGACTATGAGAAGAGTAATTTTATTTTTAACCCTATGTATTAGTATTGTTTCAGTATCGAATATATATGCGGCAAAGTATTTCCCCTGCAGTAAAATCAGTGATTACTCATATGATGAGGACTGCGATATAATCGTTGCAAACCGAAACGCATCGAAGCAGATTGCACTGACTTTTGATGACGGACCATGCAAGCTGTATACTCAAGAAATTCTCGAAATTTTGTCAGAATACAATGCAAAAGCAACATTTTTTGTAATAGGACAAAATGCAGAAAAATTTCCCGAGCTTATAAAACTCGAAAAGGAAAACGGTCACGAAATAGGTAATCACACTTACAGTCACCCTGAAATGCGAAAAATCACAGTAGAACAATTCGAAGAAGAAATTACAAAAACACAGCAAATACTCAAAGAAATAACAGGAGAATACCCTGTTCTATTCCGACCACCCGGAGGGTACCTTAGCAATTCAATAGTAGAAAAAATAAGCTCAAATAATTGCAGAACAGTACTCTGGTCCTGGCGACAGGATACACGCGATTGGGAAAAACCAAAAGCTGATGTAATAGTGAACAACGTAATCAGTAATATAAAAGACGGAGATATAATCCTTTTCCACGATTATAATACAAAAGGCAGTACAACACCCGAGGCACTACGAAAGCTGTTACCGAAGCTTCGGGATATGGGGTACGAATTTGTAACGGTATCCGAGCTTGTAAGTATGTAAAAAATAAGGGTTGCAGAAAACTGCAACCCAAAAATTTATTCATCTTCTGACTCTTTGACCTTTTTGTCTACGATAACCTTAAGAATTCTGTGGTCCTCAACAGATATTACATTAATTATCAAATCATCTGTTTCAAGCTCAAATTTACTTCCGTCATCCGGAACAGATCCAACAAGTCCAAAAATATACCCACCAAATGTATCAAATTCATCAGTATCAAATTCAACATCAAGAGCATCTGCAACATCATCAATAAGTGCAGCACCCGATATCTGCCATCTGTTTTCAGAAAGGGAGCGGATTTCCTCCTCTCCATCACTATTGTTGTTTATATCACCAACAATAAGCGAAATCAGATCAGAGCTTGTAATTACACCGCTTGTTCCACCGTACTCGTCAACCACAACAGCAAAATAATTCTTTTCCTTTTTCATTCTCTCAAAAAGGACATCTGCCTTTGTGTTTGCAGGAATATAAAATGGCTTTTCAATCGCATTTTCAATAACATCAGCAACACTACTGAAATCACCACTAAAGAACCTTCTGATAGAGAGAATACCAATAATGTCATCAGAGCTTTCACCACAAACAGGATAATACATATAATTTGTTTCAGAAATAGTCTTACGCCAATCATCAAGACCGTCATCAGCATAAAGGAAGGTAACATCCTTTCTGTGAGTGCAAGCTTCAGAAGCCGAAATGTCATCAAAACGGAAAATATTTTGTATCATTTCATTTTCCTGTTCATCAATTGCTCCCATTTCGCTGCTTGTATCAAGCATCATAATAATTTCTTCTTCAGATGCTGCCTCCTCCTGGTCATTCGGGTCAATACCGAAAATCCGAAGTATGGCATTTGTTGACACAGATAAAATCCAGACAAACGGAGCAAAAATCAAGGAAACGAATTTCAGAATTCCAACAAGAGAGAGTGATATCTTTTCAGGATTCTTCATAGCAACGCGTTTCGGAACAAGCTCACCGAAAACGATACTGAAGAAAGACAATATGACGGTAATTATAAGAACGCATATTGAATTTAAAACATCTGTAGGAAAGGTTGTAAGTCCTGCTGAAACAAGAACAGAAACAAGTGGTTCTGCAAAGTTGTCAGCAGCATACGCACTACCCAAGAATCCCGCAAAGGTAATTGCAACCTGAATGGTTGATAAGAATTTTGAAGAATTTTTAGTTAAAGATAAAAGTTTTTTTGCTTTTTTGTTTCCGTCCTCAGACATCTTTGTAAGCTTTGTGTCGCTGACGGAAAGCACTGCAATTTCAGCACAGGCAAAAATTGCATTCATAAAAATAAGTATTATTTGTAATAATAACGCGCCTAACATATAAATCTCCTTAAAATAAATCATAACATAATAAATTAGAAATGAACTTATTTTCTCACATTATAAAATAGAAGGAGTTTATATCAAAATTATCAAGTATGTAGGAAGCACAAAGCTTCGTACAACTACCATCGTCCACGTTCTCACCGCCTTTCAAATTGTTATTATAGCATATAAATGAGATTTTGTCAACTTATAGTCAGTAAAAAGAAAAAGGGAGAAAAACTCTCCCTTCAGCATAATATCAATAATTAGTATAAATCAACCGGGAAAAGAATTTTGAGCTGATTGATTTTTGAAGCGTACGCTGCCTGCTGCTTATTTGAAAGCACCTGCTGTGTGAGCTGATCTTTGATTTCCTCAAAGGGAACTTCTGCAGCTTCGTTTTTCTTATTGAGCTTTATAAGATGATAACCAAACTGAGTCTTTACAGGTCCTGCGATTTCGCCTACCTGCATTGCAAATACTGCTTCATCAAATTCAGGCACCATCTGTCCTCTTGTGAATTCACCAAGTACTCCACCTGCCTGTGAGGACGGACAGGTACTGTTGTTTCTTGCAGCATCCTCGAAGGAGATTTCACCTGCATTTATCTTTTCAAGAAGCTCTTTTGCCTTATCTTCCTCTGCTACAAGAATATGGCTTGCATCAACTGTTTCTCCACGAACAAATTCGCTCTTATGCTCCTCATAGAAACTCTTAACCTCATCATCCTTTACTGTGATGTTGGCAATTGCCTTTTCGATTGCAAAGTTTGCAAGCATTTCGTCCTTTATTTTTGCAAGCTGTGCTTTAAACTGAGGGTCAAATTCGTAAAGATTCTTTTTAGCATCAGCAAGAAGAAGATTCTTATTGATAATCTGTTCAAGAACTGCCTTTCTGCCCTGGGGATTGTTATAAGCCTCTCCCCTCTGACCGAGTGCCATAATTGTTTCATTTACATCCTGCTCTGTAATTACTGTTGTACCTACCTTTGCAAGCACCTTTGTGTTGTTATTCATTTGTTTTTCCTTTCGTATGTATAAATATTAAATACACATTATTTTACCATATTATTGAAAACAATTCAAATATTACTTGTTAACATAAAAAGAACTGTGACAAAATTATGTTACAGTCCTTTTTATTACGAACAAAATTACTTTTTACTGTAAATTATTTTATCTTCCTCTATATCGCAAACAAGACAGTCCCCTGCATAAATTCTGCCCTCAAGCATCTCGGTTGAAAAGCTGTCCTCTACCTTTTGCTGAATAGCTCGACGGAGGGGCCGTGCGCCATAAGTCGCATCGAAACCGGTCTTGGCAAGGTGTGCGCACAGATTATCGGAAAATTCAATAGTAATACCAAGATTATTTATACGTTTGCGAATTTCAGAGAGCATAATTCTTGTTATCTTTTCAATATCAGAACTTGTTAGTTTATTAAAGATTACGATTTCATCAAGTCTGTTTAGAAATTCAGGTCTGAAATTAGATTTTAATGCGTTCATGACATTTTCACGAATTTTCTCATTTTCCTCACGGACAGCATCATCACTCGTCGAAAAACCAAGTCTCTTTGGCTGTGAATTTACCGACGAACCAAGATTTGACGTCATAATAATAATTGTATTTTTAAAATCAACCCGTCTTCCGTGGCTGTCAGTCAGGTGACCGTCCTCAAGAACCTGAAGCAGGATATTAAAGACATCGGGATGTGCCTTTTCAATTTCATCAAAAAGCACAACGCTATACGGCTTTCTGCGAATTTTCTCCGTCAACTGTCCTGCCTCATCAAATCCGACATATCCGGGAGGTGCGCCAATCAGTTTTGATACACTGTGTTTTTCCATATATTCCGACATATCAATTCGGATAATTGCATTTTCGTCACCGAAAACTGAGTGCGCAAGTGCCTTTGAAAGCTCTGTTTTACCAACTCCTGTAGGACCACAGAAAATAAATGAGCCTTGTGGGCGCTTCGGGTCCTTAAGTCCGATTCTGCCACGACGAACAGCTTTTGCAACAGCAGTTACTGCTTCATCCTGACCAATCACTCTCTCTTTCAGAGTCGCTTCAAGGTCAACAAGCTTGCTCTGTTCCTCCTTTGCAAGCTTATTTACGGGTATACCCGTAATATTGGTAATTGTATCTGCAATGTCGGTATCTGTAATTTCAGCACTGTTCTGATTTTTACCTTCCTCCCACTTTTCCTTCTCAGCCTTCAGTTGATTTTCAAGCTCTTTTTCCTTTGCATGAATCCTTCCTGCTTCTTCAAATTTCTGTTCGTTAACAGCTGCTTCCTTTTCAGCCTTAAGTGACGAAAGTTCACCTTCAAGCTCAGAAATATTCGACGGAGCAGTAATATTTTTTATTCTTATTCTCGAAGAAGTTTCGTCAATAAGGTCTATTGCTTTATCAGGTAAGAATCTGTCACCAATGTACCTTACTGAAAGCTTAACTGCAGCCTCGATTGCACTATCAGTAATTTTTACCTTGTGATGTGCTTCATACTTTTCACGCAGTCCCGAAAGAATTTTAATCGTATCCTCAATCGTCGGCTCATCAACCATAACCGAGCCAAATCTTCTCTCAAGGGCTGCATCCTTTTCTATATATTTGCGATATTCGTCAATGGTGGTAGCACCAATTACCTGAATTTCACCTCTGGACAGTGCAGGTTTTAATATATTTGCAGCATCAACAGCCCCCTCCGACGCACCCGCTCCAACGATAGTGTGGATTTCATCGATAAAAAGAATGACATCCCCTGCCTTCTTGACTTCCTCCATAATAGATTTTATTCTTTCTTCAAATTCTCCTCTGTATTTTGTTCCTGCAAGAACCGAGGCGATGTCAAGAGTAACAACCCTTTTATCCTTGATAGTTTCGGGTACATTCCCTTTTTGAACAAGAAGTGCCAATCCTTCAACAACAGCGGTCTTACCAACACCCGGCTCACCGATAAGGCACGGGTTGTTCTTTGTTCGTCTTGAAAGTATTTCGATGAGCCTGTTTGTTTCCTTCTCTCTGCCAATAACAGGATCGATTTTTCCATTATTTGCAAGTTCTGTTAAATCGGTGCTGAACTTATCAAGCTCGGGAGTCTGAGATTTACCGGACTTTGCGCTACTGCTTTTATACGCATCATTTCCTGAATATTTCTGATAACTTCCGTTTATAGTTGAAGAAAAATCAGCGCTGTCGCCTTTTGTACGAAGAAATAGTTTCGAACAATCAATTCCAAGCTCATTTAAAAGCTTACAGGCAACACAATCGGTTTCCACGAGAATTGACATAAGGATATGCTCTGTTCCAATAAAATTCTGCCCTGTGCTTTGTGCCATTGCAAGCGTATTTTCAATGATTTTTTTCGTTTTGGGAGTAGGCTCCGGTGTTTCACCACTTAAATTATCACCATTACCCGATTTTTCTATAATAAGACTTCTAATCTTTTCAAAGGTTGCACCACTTTCAATAAGAAGTCTTGCCGCAATCGAATCACTCCTTGAAAGCAAGCCAAGAAGCAAATGTTCACTGCCAACATAGCTGTGACCAAGCTCTGCAGCAGCCCTTTGAGAGGCAACAATAGCAGCACTGGCATTAGTCGTAAGTCTTCCCATAATTATTTTTCCTTTCTGTCGGTTTTCGGTTATTTTCTCAAAAATTCTCTGATTTTTTCGGCACGCTTTGCATCTCTGAATTCAGGAGCACTTGCCTTCTCATCACCGGAAATTATATGAGCCGGCATACATTCGATAAGAAGCTGAATCAGATTTTTGTCTTTCAATTCCTCGATAAGTCCACATTCCTTTGCAAGTGCAATATCCGACCAGAGATGTAAAAACTCTTCTGTGCTAATACTTCTTGTAAAGTATAATACACCATACGAACGCCAAAGCTTGTCAATTTCAAAGGCCGCCGAAGCTTTATAATTCTTGCGAAGCTCTCTCTCCTTTTCCGCAATAGCATTTACGGTTTCGGAAAGATTTTTTATAGTGTCCTCCTCGGAAACACCCAACGTCATTTGATTTGAAATCTGATATATTTCACCGTCAGCACCGCTACCTTCACCGTAAAAACCTCTTACGGTAAGACCGCGCCTTGTACAAAGCTCAATAACTGCCTTCATATAATTATTTCTCGAAAGAAGAGGTAAATGCAGCATTACAGAAGCTCTCATACCCGTTCCGGTGTTTGACGGACAGCAGGTAAGGAATCCGAGCTTTTCCGAAAAGGAAAACTCAAGCCCTTTAGATAGCATTTCATCAATATCAAGAGCTGCCCGAAGAGCCTCTTCAAGACAAAGTCCCGACCTTATTGCCTGAATACGCAGGTGATCCTCTTCACCTACCATAATTGAAGTATTACCATTTTCATCATAAATAAGCATTCTGTGCTCACTTGGAGCCATAGCCGCAAAATCACGGCTGATGATATGCTCCTCGACGAGGTAATTTTTTTCATTATTTGATTTTGAGGATATATCAAGATAATTATATCGACTCGTACCGTATCTTTCGATATTGTTTTTTACCTCTTTTATCATCTGAACTCTCTGTTCTGATGTAAGCTTTGGAGAAAACGGATAATCCTTAATATTTCTCGCAAGCCTTACTCTTGTGCTGAGAACTATATCATTGTTATTTTTTCCTGTATACCACTTCAAAGCTATCACCCCTGCTTATCATTGTTGTCATTCTTTATGTTTTCCTCAAGAAGTTTAATCGCATCACGGATTTTTGCTGCATTTTCATATTCCTGTGCTTCTACTGCACTTTGCAAATCATTTCGTAGCTTTTCAATTTTTCTTTCGGTTGAAGCATTTTCACAAATACCCGATGGCAGCTTACCTTTATACTCACTTGAGGAATGAAGCTTCTGAAGCACAGCCTTACACAAATCAGAAAAAGTATTATAACACTCGCTGCAGCCGAACTTACCGTTCTTACGGAATTCCCTCTCACTCATTCCGCATCTCGGGCAAATCGCTTGTTTTGCAGAGGTAGGTTGACTATGTGGAGCTCCGGTTAAAAAGGAGGAAAAGCTACCTCCAAAAAATTCATCAAATATCGATTTTCCGGAAAAAAGTCCTTCTCCCATAATAGAAGCAGACGTTGAAAGTCCGAGCTTTTTAGCGCATTCCGGACACAAATGAGCTTCAGTTACATTTCCGTTTTCCGAATGAGTATAGTGAAAAGTAGCACTGTTTGATTTACAATTCTCACATAACATAATAATTACCCCCTATCTTTAATCCTGCATTATCGATAATAGTGCAGATTTGAATATTTCTGCCCTCATAAAATCATCATACCCTTTCGGTACCTCTGAGAAAACATTGTTTTTCAGTACCGACGAGAGAATTCTCGCTTCACGCGCAGAAATAATATCTTTTGAATACATATCCTTGATTATATAAACGACACTTTCGGCATCTATGCTGTTACCGATAGCACCGAGTACATGACACATATACAGCGAACCATCCATTTTTGGCCTTATAATCTTAATGTACCCGCCGCCACCTCTGCGACTTTCAACGATATAACCACGTTCCTTTGTAAATCTTGATGTAATTACGTAATTTATCTGACTCGGAACACACCCTATAAGATTTGCAAGCTCATTTCTGCGAAGCTCACAAATCCCATCCTGACGGTCAAGCATCTCTTCAATTAAATTTGCAATTCTTTCGGTAATAAGCATATTTCTCACCTCTTATCAAATTCTGTAATTATTATAATCCAAAGGTCAAAGATAGTCAAAGTCAATTAAAGTCAATCTCAGTTCATCAACTCTGATTTTTGACCATTTTTGACCTTAAAACTCTGTTTTTCGTAAATTTTCAAAAAATCCTTAAATAATTCAAAGTAAAAACTTGCAAAAACAACAAAATTGATTTATAATACTAATAATAATTATAGCATACTCTCTGTGTCGAAAAATATCCATTGATAGTTTTTTGCTATTTATAAGCCTGAAAGGACAAAAAATGAATAATAATACACCACCAAACAAACGCGCCCCCTTACGTGTTCCACCGAAAAACAAACCGACTAAAACTGCCGAACCAAAATCCGTACCGCAAAGAAAGCCAGTACAGGCAAAAGTACCTCAAAGCATACAGAACAGCCGGAAGGTTCCACAGAGGATAAATAATAAAAAAACTCCTTTGCAAATAGCAAAGGAAAAAGAGCTTAAAGCCAAAATAGCAGAGAAAAAGCGCAAAGAGGAGCTTTTAAATAGACAGTATCAGGAGCAACTACGCATCGAGCGTAAAAGAAAGCTTCAGATACTCAAAAGCAAGTCAATCAATGTCGCAAAAAACATTCTTTTCGGCATAATAACAGCACTTGTGATTTTCGCTGTAATCTGTTTTGCATATTACAGAAACATGTCGAAATTTGCAGGCAATGTAACCACATATAAAATTGAATTTTATGAATATCTTGACAAAAACTCAGAGGATGAGAACACAATAAAAAAGCTTGACTCCCGACAAAAAGGTGCGGAAGCACCTGAGCTTACTCTTTCCGAGGCGTTATATGTAAATGCAGACAATGTGTATCTTCCCTATTCTGAGATTGCCGGATATTTTGACTTTACAATGTCCGGGGACAATGAAACAAGAACAATACTTGTAGGCACCTCACAGGGAGAATATTCTGAAAAAAACACAGCTGTCTTTAAAATCGAAACAAAAGAAATAACTCTTAACGGTTCCGCCGGTAACCTTAGATCAGATTCACTTTTCAGAAATAATGAGCTGTACATACCGTTTGATTTTTTTGAAACCTATGTGAAAGGTATTGAAATAAAACTTTTTAACGGCAAAAAACAGACAACTGTTTCAATCACAAAAACAGCACCGGAGATTTGTTTTTCTGCATCGGCAAACATCCCCCTCGAAATGCCGAACGTTTCAAGCATCATAAATGATGCAAAGCTCTCACATGAATATACAATTGACCTTTCGGAATACGAGCAATATATAAATCCTCAAAACCCGGAGGAATACCTGATACTTGTAAATCTTGATAACAGACTTGACGAAACTTATATGCCCGATGACCTTACAGACCTTATACACACAAGGAACGACAGAGTGGCACAGCAAATGAGACTTTCTGCCGCAAAATCTCTTGAAGCATTCCTGAAGGCTGCATATGCTGCAGGTCACTCGGATGTAACGGTTACAAGTGCATTCAGAAGCTATGCATATCAGAGCAGCCTTTTTAATGACAGGCTCAGGCAGAATAAGATTACCTACGGAGACGCACTTGCAGAAGCAAAAACTGCTGAATTCACAGCATACCCCGGTTCAAGTGAACACCAAAGTGGTCTGTGCTGTGATATGCACAATCTCCCGTCGGCAATGCAGTCGTTTGCTTCGCAGGAGGCGTACACCTGGCTTTACGAGCATGCTGCCGATTTTGGCTTTATACTTCGTTATCCAAAATCCAAGGAGGATATAACAGGCATAAAATTTGAGCCCTGGCACTTCAGGTTTGTCGGACGTTACCACGCACAAAAGATAATGGAAAGCGGTCTGTGTCTTGAAGAGTATATAGAGAGTCTTAAAGGATAAAAAATAAAAGTCCACCGATGGGTGGACTTTTATTTTAATTTACTTTCCAATTTAGATGAAATAAACCTATTAGCTTTTGCAAGAATTGAACGGTCATGAGAGTAATTCAGCACCTTCATTCCCTCTTCAAAGGTGACAAGCTGATATTCGGAAATTTCCATAATATTCATCCTGATATCCGATTTTTTAAATTTGGCGACAAAGTAAATTGCTTGCTTTTTTACGAAGCTGTTAACCGAGTAGGAGTAAAACTCACGAAAGCCCTCCTCTATATGAGTATGCACTCCGGTTTCCTCCCATACCTCACGCTCGGCAGTTTCAATTTCATTTTCATAAAGCTCAACATGCCCTTTGGGAAAACCTATGTGTCCTGACATATTCTTTACAAGCAAAAATTTTCTTTCCTCATCCTCGTCGGAATATAAAACAGCACCACAGCTTTTCTCATAAAGACAAATATAATTTGCATACTTGTTATTAACAAAATTGTCGAGAAGCAACGCAAGCGCAGGCTCGTAAATTACAAAACCACTCGGTGCTATAACCCACGCATCCTTTTTGGTGTCTCTGCATTTAATAATTGCAATAACCTCACCTGTATATTCAGCAAGCGGAGCCTCTACACCGACAACAAACGCCTGCTTTTCGCAAGATGCATTTTCTGATATAATAATACCGCAATTGACAGTATGCTTTTTCTTATCCTCTCCGGTTACCCTGTATGTACCCGTAACACGAACAGCAACATTTTTGCCCATAATAAATTTTGTACCCCTGTTTACGCCCTGTCTGTTAAGCGATGTCAAAGCTTCCACCTCCTTACACTTCTATTTAATTTTATATTATATCACAAATTACATCACATTTCAATAGAAAATACAAATTTTTTCAACAAAGCAGACTAATTTTACAATTTTACCCATATAATTCAATAATAAAAACCTAATTTAAGGAGAAAATATGCTTCCTGTTTCAATGATTCTTTTCGGCGCATACTGCCTGTTTTTGAAAATATCATCAAATTCAGCTTTTCCTCCCCCACTTACCGAAAGCGAGGAAAAGGAATACTTCAAAAAAGCAAGAAACGGAGATATGAATGCAAGAAATACGCTGATTGAGAGAAACCTCAGACTTGTAGCGCATATTGCGAAAAAGTATTATACACAAAGCTGCGATAATGACGACCTTATTTCAATCGGAACAATCGGACTTATAAAGGCAATAGATTCATACGACTATAAAAGCGGAACAAGGTTCGCAACCTATGCCGGAAAATGTCTTCAGAACGAAATACTTATGTATTTCCGGTCACAAAAAAAGCTTGCCTGTGAAACCTTTATGTCTGATACGGTAGACACCGATAAGGACGGAAATCCACTGACATATATGGATATAATAAGCTGCGACGATGATACCTTTGAGCAAATCGAACTTAAAATCAACAGTACCAAAGCATTGAGGGCTGTTGAAACAGTGCTTGACGCAAGAGAGAGAGAAATAATAATCCTTCGATACGGACTTTCCGGAGAACGAGCGATAACACAACGTGAAATATCGCAAAGACTCGGAATATCACGAAGCTATGTTTCAAGAATTGAAAAAAGCGCACTTGAGAAGCTTCGGGCTCAATTTTAGCTCTCCTTTCTTCTTATATCCGAAAAGAAGCTTAAAAAAGAAAAAATCGTATACACAATCACAAAAAATACCACCTGATAAAAGGGAGTAAAGCCGACTACAGAAGAAACAAATGTGCCAAGAGCCGAATAAAGCACCTCAAAATTTATTTTATTCTTATAAATTATGTGCAAATTTAAAATTTCAACTATAATGAAAAGCCACAAAAAATAAAGTAAAATATGCAAAAAAAACACCACCGTTCTCATTATATTATCGGTGGTGTTTACTTTTTTATTCAGTTTTAAAAATTTTACTTTGATTTTCCAGTATAAAATTCCGAAGCCCGATATAGCGATGGAAAATCGTAGCAACCTCAGCACGGGTAATATCAGAAGTAAGACGAAGTGTGTTATCATCATATCCCTTGATTATTCCGGATACAACGAGCTTACCTGCCGAACCCTTCTGTTCATCCGTCAGATCTGCAACATCAGAAAATTCCGAAATCACCTCGTCTGAGTTTTCAAGCTCAAAAAAATCAAGAAGCTCTGCAAAAACAGTAACTACGTCCATTCGTGTTATCGCCTTTTGAGAGTCAAGTAAGAGTATGCCGTTTTCATCCTTTGCTACAAGATTATCTATATACCCCATCTTGTATAGTTCTCTAACATACCCCGATGCCCACTCCGGTACATCATAAAAATCCTGTTTTTCTTCTGATACAGTTACCTCTTCCTCTACATTTCCGGTTACTTCAATGTCATTATTATCTTCTTCAATCTCTATACCCAGAATTCTTCCGACAACAGTGCAGAATTCGCTTCTTGTCATATTTCTGCCCGGCATAAAATAACGGTTCCCATCATTATCAAGCTCACCGCTAAAATATCCGTCACGGTACATTTCATATGCGGTTTTTCTTGCCCAATGCATCTCAGTATCAAGGAAAGGATATTTTTCACTTATTATATCAATAGAGGCTATGGATTTTCCAAGCCTTGCTATAAGCCTGTATTCCTTCCCCTCGGTAATCGGATAAAACTCAAAATTAATATTGTCAAAAATGGCGTCGTATATTGATGCCTTTATATAACCCTCTGTGTAGTTTTCTATCGAATCGACTATTATTACTTCTTCTGCTTCTATTTCGTCTGATTCTTCGCTTTCATCCGTGTCATTCACATCAGAGCTACTCTCTGTATCTGTGATATCTTCCGTATCATCAGCTATAGCTTCCTCCAAGCTTTCAGAAGAATCAGTACTTTCTACATCAACATTTTCTATAATGTCACTTTCAGCATCAACATTTTCGGAAGTTTCTTCTTTTACCTCTTCGTCTTTGATATATATTTCCCAGACAATACTTTCCTCTGAATATTGTATAGGTAAAGTATTGTGAGACACCGAAATTTTAAGAACTGCGCTATCCTCAAAGGGTGTAATCAAGGTATCGTCACTTTTTATAACAAAATCACTTACCGTATCAATAATGTTCACATAGCCTACTTCAAACTCGGCAGACGAATCACCCTTGCGTGTCTGTAAAATTATACTTGCTGTACCGGTTTTACCGTTCGGCACAAAAACGTTGTCCTTTGTTTTGCCAAATTCTTCGTCAACAGTAAGGTTATAGTAATCATATTCAGGCTTTACAGGGAAAAGCTTATCGTCGGCAAATAAAATATCTCCGGAAAGCTCAAGCTCCACCTTTTCATTAAATATCAAATGGTTACTCGGGTATTTCGCAGCATATTCAGGTGTTTCCCCACTTTTTGCAGTATTCAGAAATATAAGTCCGTCAGAGACACGTCTTTCATAACCGTCACTCGGGATGTTCTTTAAATTTGCATAACCCTCGCCGATATCGGCAGCATAAAAGGTCGTAGAACCACCGCCATCAAAATTCAGAGCAGTAACACAGCCCTTGCTTTTCAGATACTCTGAAAGCTCCTTTATTGTAAAGCCGTAGCTTTCACCTGCTCTTCTTCCGTCAACGCATACGAAAACAACAGTTCCGTCTCCCCTTACACCGACAGCAGTTCTCGGCTGACGGCTTGTAAAAATACTGTCATTGGGTATTTCGGCAAATTCACCGTCTTCCAGGATTATATTCCCTGCACCGAAAATATTTATGCAATTTTCAAAGCTTTGAGAAATTTCCGTCTTCAAAACAAGCTCGTCTCCGACCTTCAAGTGAGAAACAGTACTGCCGAATTGTTCCTTCGGAACACAAAGCACAAAACAATCTTCGGGAATTTCGCTATTCATTGAATTATCGCGTATTTCAGTGATTACAAGCGAAAGCTCTGAATTTATTTCAATATTTTCATCGGTAAATGAATACGGCGAAAAATCAAACGAAAGTTCTTCATCTTCGCGCATTTCATCAGGTGTATCTTCAATAACTTTTTCATCTTCCGATTCTACTTCTGTTTTAACTTCATTTTCAGCTTCTGTTTCTGCTTCTGTATCGGTAACAGTTTTTTCATTATCTGCTTCAGGTGCAGTATTTTCAGCATCAGTAACAGGAGTTTTCGTATCCGAGGTGATTTTTTCTGTTTCTTGTGAATTTTCCTCTGTTTCCTTCACAAATGGTCTCATTACAATTTCAATGCTTTCAACACTTGACTTTGTTGTACTGTAAAACTTGTCGGTCACAAGATAAAATCCCCAGACAGCAGGAGTTTTATTTATATGAGCAATCGAAAATTCTTCCTCTCCAAAATACAGCCTTGAGGTGATTTGGGGATACCCAATAATTGCATTTCCACTCTCGTCAAAACCGATTGCAGCCCTGCCGTCACAAGAGGAAACAACCTCTCTGCCGTCAATAAGGCAGGAAAGAGGAATACCTGTAGTTGTAATAAAAAAATCGGTATTTATACCACCAACAACTCTGCTTTCTCCATCATAATCGGCAATACCCTGACCTACAGAGCTTGTTCCGTAAATATATTTTCCGTAAATCGGAAGAATTGCCGTATCGCTCTGCGGTGTATATTCAAAGGAATATATTTCCTGTCTGTAACCTTTATGAAGCTCAACCGAGCTGCTATATACAAGTCCCGGCGAAACAGTATGTACCGTACTGTCGGCAATAATTGCGTCTTCTTTTGCAAAAGCTGCATAGGAAAAGGACAAAGAAAATGCAAGAATGCCTGCCAATAATCTTTTAAATTTCATATATTTTCCTTTCAAAAAAATAACACTTCACTATAACAAATATAGTATATCACAAGAGATACTAAAAATCAAATACAATATATGTAAAGCTTAAAGATAAATTGTAATAATTTCATTACATAAAAGTGTTTATAATGTGATTTTTTTGTAGTAAAATGTAGTAGAAAGTTAAAATTGGAGGCTTATATGGATTTTTCAATTCTGAATGAAATAAAAGAAGACCTGTGGATGTACCTTAAAAACACCGATAAAAAGATAGTAATGTACGGTACCGGAAACGGGGCTGACAAAATTATAGACATACTTGAAAAGAAAAGTATTCCACTATACGGAATTTTTGCAAGTGACGATTTTGCACGTAACCAATCCTTTCGAGGTTATACAGTAAAAAAATATTCCGACTTTAAAGAAAAAATCGGAAATTTTATTGTGCTTGTTTCCTTCGCATCACAAAGACCTGAAGTACTTGAAAACATATATAAAATTGACTCAGAACAAGAGCTGTATGCTCCCGATGTCCCGGTTTTCGGTGGTGGTCTTTTCAATATGGAATATTTCCTGCAGCATAAAGAGGAACTTGAAAATGTTTATAGCAGACTTTGCGATGAATTATCAAGAAAAACCTTTGTTTGCTCTATTGCCTATAAGCTCACGGGAAAAATAAATCACCTAAAAAACTGTCAGACGACAAAAGAGGAAATATCAAAGCTTATTGAAAAACACACAGACACAAAAAATTATATAGATATCGGTGCATATACAGGCGATACGGTAGAGGAATATTGTAAAATGTTCGGAAATGATATGAATATATATGCCTTTGAGCCCGATTTTAAAAATTACAAGAAAATGCTCTCACGCTTTGAAAAGGAAAATATTACCTGTAAGTGTTTCAATATGGCTGCATGGAATAGCGAAGAAACTCTGTATTTTGCAGCAAAATCAGGCAGAGCAAGCTCTGCTGTAAATAGCAATTGCGAAAAGCTACTCGAAGTACAAGCTGACAGGGTCGATAATCTTGTAAAGGATGATATCGGATTTATAAAGATTGACGCCGAGGGCTCAGATAAAAATGTAATTCTTGGACTTTCAAAAATAATAACCGAGTCAAAGCCATGTATGAAAATTGCAGCCTACCACAAAACACACGATTATACGGAAATACCAAAGACAGTATCAGGTATTTGTGATGAATTTAAGCTTTATATGCGGCATCTTCCCTATGTACCCTGCTGGGATACTGACTTTATTTTTGTTTTCGATAAAAATTAAATATTTTTCAAAGCACCAAGTCCTGAACAAAGGTCATATCCTACCCTAGCAGAATATGTACCGTTATTCCCCTTTGTAATATCCAGAAATTTGCCATAAGGATTGCTGTAAGCAGTTCCTCCTGCAAGAGAATACAGGTATTTGTTTATATTTCTGTACCGGCTGCGAGGTATCTTTTCTTTTGCGATAATTCTTGCAATGACACCTGCCGCAATCGAGGCGGATACACTTGTGCCCCCGGTATTATACCAACCGAAAGTATCACTTACCGAGGAATGATACACAGAAACACCGTATTTTGATGAGCCTGTAAAAGCAATATCAGGTACTCCCCTCATATTGTCTGTAATTTCGGAAATCCCCGACATTTCTCTTTGAAAATCAGGAATAGAAAAAAACTCACAAATCCCGCCACCTGTATTTTCCCATACAGTCTCCTCGGAAAGCCTTTCCCCTGCTTTACCGAGCATAACTTCAGTTGCCCCAACCGAAGTACATTGTGGAAAGCAGGCAGGAAAATTCGCTTGCGCACCATAGTCTCCTGCAGATACTACATATATACAATCACGAGAAAATACATCTGAATATTCGACATATTCATTTCTGAAGGCACTCTGAAAGGTAAGCAGTATTATATCGGTACCATAATCATATGCTTTACTTATAGCTTCAATTGCACCTTCGGGAGAAAAACTACCGGCGCGAATTACGTTGATATTTACAAAGGGGGCAATAGCGTGTACCCACTGTGTATCAATTGAAGGTTCAATGTAGGCTGCAAAATCAAAGGTATTATTTACTCTTTCGCCGATTATGTTAAGTGTTACTTTCGGAAGAGCGAACCTTTCGGAAAAAATATCAATATTATTCTGAAGATATGAATTTCCGATAAAATCAATGACAGATACGGTAATATTTAAACCGTCAAACTCGTCATTTCCAAAATTATAGGCATTTCTGATTTGAAGTGGAGTATATCCGATATCAGAACTGTCAGATACTCCACTAAAACTTGCACAAACTCTCATAAAATATCCTTTCGTATCTGTAGATAACTCAATTAAAAAATAGTTATTGATTTTTATAACAAAATATGATATACTATACATATATTATACTTAAAAAACGTACAAATCTTTCGTAATTTAAAAGGAAAATAATATGGAAAAAATATTAGGTTTTCATCATTTGGCACTAAACACCAGTGACCTTGAAAAATCAGTAAAATTCTACACAGAATGCCTCGGCTTCACAGTATACAGAAGATGGAAATCGGGTGACGGTTCAAAAGATATCTGTTTGCTCGATTGCGGAAACGGAAACAAAATGGAACTTTTCTCAAGTGCAAACCCAAGAACTACTTATGACGAGGAAGCAGGAAATGTGATTCACATAGCCTTCAGGGTAGATAACGCAAAATATTGGTTTGACAAAACAGTAAGTTTCGGCGCTGAGGTCCATATGGAAATAGCAGAAAAGGTGCTTCCTGCAGATCCACCTATAAATTGTATTCTCGGTTTTGTGAAAGGTCCCGACGGAGAGCTTATTGAGTTTTTCCAGGAACAGTAACCCTCGTTTACCCAGAGTTAATATTTTCATCAAAAAATATTTGCTTGACAAAGGTCAAAGTTTATAGTAAAATATATTGGTTGTTAATTCTTATATTCAAAACAGTATTTGTACTTTTGTGAAAGGAACGAAACAATGACAAATTTACATGAAGAAAAGTATATCGAACTTAACTCCATTTCTCACCTTATAAAGATAGCAAAAGAACGCTATGGGGATAAGGTTCTGTTCAGATATTATGATAAAGACAAAAATATTGCAGATATGACATATAACGAATTCGCACATAGCGTCACGTCAGTTTCTGCAGCATTTGAAAAAATCGACTTTGCCGGCAAAAGAATTGCTGTTGTCGGCGAAAGTTGTCCGGAATGGATAATTACCTATGTGGCAACTCTTTCAATCGGTAGTGTTATAATCCCTCTTGACAAAGAACTTGCAACAGAAGAAATGTTTAACTTTATGAAAATCAGCAAGGCAGATGCCGTAGTATTTACAAAGAGTTTCTGTGCAAAATTCAAAAATGCGATTCTTAATAATGAAACGAATCTTCAGTTTATACCGATAGATTGTGATGACGAAGAAATCTCAGGCTGTGATAATGTCACTCTCTTTTCAAAGCTTCTTGAAATCGGAGAAAAAGAGATTGAAAACGGTTACGAAGTGCAAATTACCGACGCTAAAGACGAAATGTGTGAAATGCTCTTTACATCCGGCACAACAGGTACAAGCAAGTGCGTTATGCTTTCTGAAAAGAATGTGATTTCCTGTGTTAACTCTTGTTGTGAAGCCGTTGATTTTTCAAAGGATGACACTATCGTTTCCGTGCTTCCTTTGCATCACACCTACGAGCTTGCAGTAACTATTGCTGCCATAAATATCGGTGCAACGATATGTATAAATGACAGTCTGAAGTATGTGCTTCGCAACTTCAAGCTCTTCCGCCCGACAGGCCTTGTGCTTGTACCTCTTTTTGTAAATACAATGTACAAAAAGATTATAGATGAAGCAAAAAAGACAGGTCAATTTAAAAAATTAAAGTTTGGAATGGCACTCAGCAGCAAGCTTATGCTGCTCGGAATTGATATTCGTAAAAAGCTCTTTTCACAGGTGCTTGATGCGTTCGGTGGCAGACTTACAAAAATTGTCTGTGGAGGTGCGGCACTGAATCCCGAGCTTATCACCTTCTTTAAGAATATTGGTGTGAATATTTATGAGGGTTACGGAATCACAGAATGTTCTCCCCTTATTTCGGTAACACCTTATGCTGCACCAAAAAAAGGCTCGGTAGGTCCGTCTGTTTCCTCGTGTACAGTTATGATAGATGCAGACAGAACTAATGATAAAGGTTTCCTTGAGGGTGAAATTCTCGTACAGGGAGAGAACGTAATGCTTGGCTATTATAACAATGACGAAGCCAACAAAGAAGTGTTTACCGACGATGGATATTTCAGAACAGGCGATATCGGTTATATGGATGACGACGGTTACATTTATATAACAGGCCGTAAGAAAAACGTAATTGTTCTTGAAAACGGCAAAAATGTATTCCCGGAAGAAATCGAAGAATATTTATCCGGCATTGAAACAATTGCAGAGAGTGTTGTAGTAGGCAGAACGCAAGGCGAAAGCGTTATCCTTACGGCAATAATATACCCTGCTTTTGATAAATTCCCAAAAGGTACCGAAATTTCAGCAATCTCGGATAGCATAAAAGCAAGTATAAATGCCATGAATAAAAAGCTTCCGGGCTTTAAGCAGGTGCGTAATATCGAGCTGCGTCAGACAGAATTTGAAAAAACCACCTCAAGAAAAATCAAACGATACCTTGTAAAATAATTTGAATGGAGAAACTAAACATGTTTGAAAAACTAAAAGAAATTCTTATCGAAGAAATGCAGATAAGCGAGGATGTAATAAAACCCGAGGCAACATTACGAGAGGACCTTGGCATGAATTCAATTGAGCTTTCAGAGCTTGTACTTATCTGCGAGGAAAAATTTGATATCCAAATAGACGAAGAAATCGCCAAGGACTTCCTGACAGTAAAAGATGTTGTGGATTATGTAGAAACACTATAAAGCAAAAATGTGCCGAACAAAGTTCGGCACATTTTTTTTGAATAAAAATTTTGAAAATAATACTATATTATTTCATAAAAGTATAGTATAATATAAGTGGAAATAAAATAAGCCTCAATCAAGAGCCTTATCAGATGCAGAAGTAACAGAAAAATACTTTTCAAGTACAGCCCCTTCAAGCTCGTTTCTGAACTCACTGTTTATCGGGTGCGCAATATCCGTATTTGTATCGTATTTTGTTTTTTTACTCGGCATAACAATAAAGTATCTGTCATTTGCATGGATAACCTTGATGTCGTGTACTGCAAAGCATTCGTCAAATGTAACAGATGCAACAGCCTTCAATACTTCATTTTCAAAGATTCTTCTTATTTTAACGTCGCTGATTTTCATACTGTTCTCCATTCCGTCACCATCGGGTGACATAAGCCTTTAGCTATATTCTGTCAGAAGCAGGTCATAATTATACATTTTCAAATTTTAGTATTCCGGAAAGGAAATATCTATGGAATTTTCTATAAATACAATAAAAAATGCATATTTTATCGGTATCGGCGGTATCAGTATGTCATCCCTTGCAGAAATTCTTATACTTAAGGGAATAAATGTGTACGGATATGATATGAGGAAAACCGATATCACTGAAAATCTCGAAAAGAAGGGCGCGAAAATTACTTATAGCTTGGATAGTGACATTCCGGACATTATTGATACGGTAATTTATTCTGCAGCAATTCCAAATGAAAACCCTTTGCTCACTTATGCAAAAGAAGAAAACTTAACACTTCTTTCCCGGGCGACACTTCTCGGTATGATTTCCGGCAGTTACCAGGAATCAATAGGAATTTCCGGAACACACGGAAAAAGCACAACCACAGGCTTTGTTTCATCAATATGTCTGCAGGAGGATTGCGAAACTGCAGTTTTGTCGGGTGCAAAGCTTGTGCAGCTTGATTCCTATTATAAAACAGGAACGGGTAAAAGAATTGTTTATGAGGCATGTGAGTATAAAAATTCTTATCACGCAATGCCACCGTCAATAAAAGTTGTACTCAACTGTGACTATGACCACGTCGATTTCTTTCCGAGTATTGATGACGTAATAGAATCCTTCAGAAAGTATATTGATACTCCAAGATTCAACGGCAGTAAAAACATTTCGGTAGTCAATGCCGACTGTGAAAATTCAGTAAAGGCTGCACAGAACACAAGCTCCGAAATATATTATTTCTCTACAGAAAAGGAAGCCGATTTTTACGCAAAAAATATTGATATAAGCTCCGGCTATGGAGTATTCAATCTTGTACTTTGCGACAAGAAGGAAATAAAGAATATAAAGCTTTCACTTCCGGGAATGCATAATATATCAAATGCCGTAGCAGCTGCAGCTGCTGCATATCTATCAGGAGTAAGTCCCGACAACATAAAAAAGGGACTCGAAGCTTATAAAGGCGTAAAGCGCCGTTTTGAAAAGCTCGGAGAGTATCGTGGGGCTAAGATAATTGATGACTACGCGCATCATCCTGATGAAATAGTTGCAACACTTACAGCAGCAAGAAATATTACCGATTCTCGTATAATATGCGTATTCCAGCCACATACCTATTCAAGGACCTATGAGCTGCTCGATGATTTTGCAAATGCTCTGTCTCTTGCCGATAAAGTTTATATGTGCGAAATTTTCGCAGCAAGAGAAGAAAATATTTATGGTGTGAGTTCGCAAAATCTTGCAGAAAAAATCAAAAACTGCGAGTATTTCCCAACATATGATGAAATAGCTCAAAAACTCAAAGAAACACTCAAAGACGGCGAGTATTGTATTACAATGGGTGCAGGTGAAGCATATAAGGTTGCAAATATTTTACTTGGCAAATAAAGCATCAATAAATACTAAATGGCACACAACCGTGTGCCATTTACTGCTATTTATGAAAAATTATAAGGCCCCCATTCCGGAAGCCTTATGTAAACAAAAATTACTGCTGAAGAAGCTCAAACTTGTAGCCTACGCCCCATACAGTCTTGAGAGTCCATTTTTCTGATTTGCCCTCAAGCTTTTCACGAAGACGCTTAACGTGTACGTCAACAGTTCTTGAGTCACCAAGATAATCAAATCCCCAAACCTTGTCAAGAAGCTGATCTCTTGTGAAAACTCTGTTATAGTTTGACGTAAGGAAGTAAAGAAGCTCAAGTTCTTTCGGTGGAATGTCAACAACCTTACCCGCGAGTTTCAGCTCATATTTCTGGAGGCTGATTTCAAGGTTATCAAAACGAATAACCTCGCTGTCGTCACTGTCGTGACTTGAGCATCTGCGAAGAACAGCCTTAACACGCGCTGCAACTTCTTTAGTGTCAAAGGGCTTTGTAATAAAGTCATCAGCACCGAGCTCAAGACCAAGTACCTTATCGAACACCTCGCCTCTTGCTGTAATCATAATAATCGGCTTTGTGGAAATTTCTCTGATTTCTCTGCAAACCTGCCAGCCATCCTTTCTCGGCATCATAATGTCAAGAAGAACAATATTGGGTTCATAGATTTTAAAAGAAGAAATGGCCTTAACACCATCACTTGCAGTAACTACTTCGTAGCCTTCGTTTTCAAGGTAAATTTTCAATAAATCACAGATGTTGTTGTCATCATCTGCTACGAGAATTTTACATCCCATCTTTTATACCTCCACGTATATATAAATTTTTACATATTTTACAGTTTCCGAATCGAATTCAAATAGTGTTTTATCTTATTTAAAAAACTCTTAACACAAAATCAGAATCTTTGTAAACAAAATATTATTAAATTCATTTTTAATATATATATTCTAATATACTTTTTTCCAAAAGTGATTAACAAAGTGTAAACAATCATAAGTTAAATTATGATTTTAGCTGAAATTTCGTACAAATTATTATGAAAAGTCGTAAAAATTATTATTTAAATAATAATGTACTTGAAAACACACGAAAAATGTGATATACTACATAAGAAAAGAATAGACTATGAAAGGAATATTCAAAATGTCACCATATATAGCACTATACAGAAAATGGCGCCCGAATGTATTTGAAGATGTAATCGGTCAGGAGCATATAACTGATGTGCTCAGAGGAGAAATTGAAAGAGGGATCGTTTCCCATGCTTACCTGTTTTGCGGTTCAAGAGGCACGGGTAAAACTACCTGTGCAAAGATTCTCGCAAAGGCAGTAAGCTGCGAGAACCCCAAAAACGGCGATCCATGTGGTGAATGTAATAATTGCAAAATCGCTGCCGAAAGCTTTGATATTTCAGAAATTGACGCAGCTTCAAACAACGGTGTGGATAATATAAGAGAGCTTCGTGAAGAGGTACTCTACCCTCCGACAGAGCTGAAGCGCCGCGTCTATATAATCGACGAGGTGCATATGCTCTCACCCGGTGCCTTCAACGCATTGCTGAAAACACTCGAGGAGCCACCGGAGCATGCTATGTTTATCCTCGCAACAACAGAGCTGAATAAAATCCCGGCAACAATTCTTTCAAGATGTAAGCGCTTCGACTTTCACAGAATCACCCCTGAAAATGTAGCAAAAAGATTAAAATACATTTGCAGCAAGGAGAATATTCGTCTTTCCGACGGAGCAATAATGCTGATTGCAAGACTTGCAGGTGGTGCTATGCGTGATGCTCTTTCGATGCTTGAGCTGTTTGTGGGAAAGAGTGAAGAAATAAGCGAGGAGCAATGTGCAAGAGCACTTGGTGTAATCGGTAAAGGACCTGTTATGAAGCTTCTGTCCGCCGTTGCTGAAAACAACTGCTCAGCAGCACTTGAAGTGGTTGCAGACGCATATAACGACAGTAAGGATATGGGCGTTTTGCTTTCTGAGTGTGCTGATACAATGCGTGATATGCTGATGATTAAGTACACAAAGTCTCCGGAAAAATTCATCGAAGGCTCACAGGATATAATAGCATCGCTTTCCGAGTTTTCGAAGAAATTTACCAAGGAACGCCTGATTTACAGTACAGATATAATCGAAGAAGCACAAAGCAAAATGGCAAGAACAAGCTTTTCACGAAGAGCAATTCTCGAAACCTGCATTATCAAGCTCTGCGACATGAAGCTCTGGACTTTGCCGGAATCATTGAATACACGTATATCAGAGCTTGAAGACAAAATTGCAAACGGGAGTATTTCATTTAATGATTCGAAAGTAACACAAGCTTCAGATACCGGAATTGATGATAATACAAAAAAGAACGAACAGATAAAAATCGACCGTGAGCATTCAGATATTCCACCCGAAAACACTGATAACCTTCTCTTTCCCGATATAGAAAAAAGAGTTGAACACCCCACCAAGGTTACCGCTTCGCAAAATGAAAGCACCGAGCCACTTCTGGCACTGCCCGAAATAATTGAGGAAATCAAAGCTAAAGACAAGCTATGCAGTTCTCTTATGCCGGGAGCAAAAGGAGTAATCAGGGGTAATAAGGCAATAATTACCGTTTCCTCCTTTGCGTACGGGATGCTCTCAAAGGACGAAAAGAAAATGTCGGTAATAAGCTCCTGTGCGAAAAAACTTCTCGGTGATATGGAGATAGTGCTGGCACCCGAAGGAAAAGCAGAAATAGAAGAATGGGATTTGTAATTAATAATTCTGTAAGGCTACCGATATTTTGTCGGTAGCTTTTTATTAACAAAATTATGTATAATTCCTGCAAAATGTGTTGTATAATAGTTTTGTTATCATAAAAAAGAAAAGAGGTGCAGCAATTGGATACCGGCAACGGGTGTGGGATTCTTATGACAATTAACACAAAAACGGATACATACAAAAAACTATACATATCGCTGTCCGATTGCTGTGTAATGTAATATAATCTTCACATCTGACGTAATATACTACATAATTTATTCGTTGGAAGGTGATTAAAATGAAAGAAAGAATCCTGGAAATTCTAAATTCCAAGGACTACGCAACCCTAAAGTGCGAGCTTAATGAAATCAACTGTATTGACCTTGCTGAATTCTTTTCAGAGCTTCGCCCTAAGGAAACGGTACTTCTGTTTCGCTTTTTAAAAAAGGAAAATGCAGCGCAAACCTTTGCATATATGGAAAGCGAAATGCGAAAAAATCTTATACATTCCCTGTCGGACAAAGAGCTGCAAAGTCTTATTTCCGAGCTTTATCTTGACGACACAGTTGACCTTATTGAGGATATGCCGGCAAACGTCGTTACAAGAATACTGCGAAATGCAGACAGTAATACACGCAACGAAATCAATATACTTCTGCGTTATGACGAAAGCAGCGCAGGCAGTATAATGACAACCGAATATGTAACACTGCAGCCCGGAATGTCCTGTGACGAAGCCCTGCGTCATCTGCGACATGTAGGTATTGATAAAGAAACAATTTACACCTGTTATGTAACGGAAAGCAGAAGACTTATCGGAGTCGTAACAGTAAAGGACATACTTATTTCCGGAGAAGATGCCGTCATTTCCGATATTATGGAAAGGAATGTCATTTGCGCAAAAACCTCAGACGATAAGGAATCTGTTGCAAGAATGTTTGATAAATACGATTTTCTTGCAATTCCGATTGTTGATGACGAGGAACGCATTGTCGGAATTGTTACAGTTGACGATGCTATCGACGTATTGCGTGATGCCGACAGCGAGGACATCGAGGTAATGGCTGCAATAACCCCTACTGCAGGAAAAACCTATGTAAAAACAGGCGTGCTTGAGCTTTTTGGCAAACGCATACTATGGCTTCTCGTTCTTATGATATCCTCGGCATTTACTGCAGCAATTATCACCTCATTTGAAGCCTCCCTTGCAGTTCTTCCGATACTTACAGCATATATTCCAATGCTTATGAATACAGGTGGTAATGCCGGAGGCCAGGTGTCGGTGACAATAATTCGCGGTCTTGCACTTGATGAAATCAGATTTTCAGATACCTTCAGAATAATTCTAAAGGAAATAAGAGTCGGCGTGCTTTGCGGGCTTGTGCTTTCAATTGTGAATTTTGCAAAAATCATTCTCTTTGACAAGCTGATTATGCATAACGAGAGCATTACCCTTTCTGTTGCCCTTGCAGTTTCTCTTACCCTTTTTATAACAGTCATATTTGCAAAAATAGTAGGCGGAGTGCTGCCGATACTCGCAAAAAAAATCCGACTCGACCCCGCACTTATGGCAAGCCCCTTTATTACTACAATTGTAGATGCACTTGCTCTTGTGGCATACTTTAAGGTTGCAACACAGCTTGTGTTGTAATTATATTTAATCAGGCTGTCGAAAAACTCGACAGCCTATCATATTTTTTATAAATCAGTCTTCGAATCTTGCAAAATAAGGACGTGTATATGAACACAACGGGCAACGTTCGGGAAGGTCGGCACCCTTGTATAAATACCCACAATTTGTGCATAACCACTCGGTATCCTCATCACCGGCATATCTTGTTCCGTTTTTAAGCCTGGTAAGGTACTCATTCAGAAGCCTTGCGTGGTTTTTTTCAGCTTCTGCCGTCATCATCATCTTATCAGCAATTTCTGAAAAGCCTTCTTCTCTTGCTGTTTTTGCAAATTCAGGATACATAACATCGGTTTCATATTGCTCAGCCGAGAGCATTGCTTCTATGTTCTTTTGCTCATTCCCTAACTCACCAAGATATTCAAGCCAGATTTCAGCATGCTGCTTTTCATTTTCAGCAAAATTCATAAGCAGTCCTGCAAGCACAGGGTCACCATTTCTTATAGCAGCATCGGAATAAAGCAAGTATTTCATATGAGAACGAGCTTCACCGTTAAAAGCTGAATTAATATTTTCCTCTGTACCTGTGCCATTAAGCCCTGAATGTACTTCATTATTCATGTATTGGTACCTTCCGTCAGAATATGACGTTCCTTTCAGAATTTTGAGCATTTGCTCTATGGTATAGTATGCCGGAAAGGAATGTTTTGTCACCTTTCAGTTATATAATATATTTTATAAATAACACTTGAAATTATCAGATATTTGTGATAATATATAAAAGATATAAAAACCGGACACAATCGAAAGGAGGAATAAACGAAGTTGCTTTTCAAAAAAGAACAAAAAAGTGTGCAAGTTAAACGCTACACACACAAAGAACTTCTTGATATGACAGATAACGAGCTCTTGCTGCTTTCTGCTGAAAAAAATGAAGACGCTTTTACCGTTCTTACGGAAAAGTATGAAAAATTCGTTTATTTCGCAGTCTGGGCAGAGCTAAAAAATGAAGAAGATACCTTTGACGTATCGCAAGAGGTATTTATAAGACTCTACAATGCGGCAGGCTCCTTCCGTTGTGAAAGCACACTAAAAACCTGGCTTTATCGTATGTGCAAAAACTGTGCCTACGACTTCATGCGGAAATATTACAAGCACAAAACAGTTTCACTTACACAAAACGCAGACGACGAAGAAAAAATTGAGGATATTCCGGCGGGAATCACTCCGGAGGAAGAGGTGCTGCGTTCAGAAAAGATAAAAATGGTACATCGCGCAATAAATGAGCTTCCGGAGGAGCAACGGGAAATAATTGTGCTTCGTGAGCTTGAAGGAATGTCCTACACCGAAATTTCAGCTATACTCGGAATAAACGAAGGTACCGTAAAATCAAGAATCAGCAGAGGCAGAGAGTCCTTGAAAAAGATTTTGGAAAAATATCTTTAAAAAATGGGAACAAAATAGGACTTTGCTTCGTCAAAGAAAGTGAAAAAGAAAAAAACAAAAGAAGGAGGTACTCGGAATGGAAAGAACAGATTTTATTAAAGAAAAAATTATTCAAATCGAAGATTATGATAAAATCGACGAAGAACTTAAGAATGAAATAAACTCAAATCCCGAATACCTGCACATTTTTGACGAATACAAATCTCTGTCAGAGCTTCTTCGCAATTCTCTCCCCACGCCCGTGAAAAACAAAATTTCACTTTCGGATTCAGTTATACAAAGAGTCAGAGACGGCGATACAGCACCGAAATATATAAACAGCACCGGCTTCAGATTCCCCTTTGCAACAGCTGCGTGTCTTCTTATTGTATGTGCTGTTTTATTAACTGCAAGATTTATGCCGGAAAAGCACAGCAGAAATTATGACGCCCAAAACAATATGGCAGCCGAGTCTTATTCTGACGAAGAAGTGCAACTTGAAGCAAAGCTCGTAAAGAGTAAAACAGATTCATCTTTAGTGCTTGATACGGCTGAGGAGGAAGCCGAAAACGGTGTTGCAAACACACCTCACTTCCCGGTACAGACATCAGATGACATATACTATAGTTACGCATGTAACGATTATAAGCTTGCTTCCGAAGAACCGGAATCAGGCGAAGGCTTACCCTTGCCCCAGATAACAACCGATAAGGCTGAAAAGCTTGAAAAAGTGCTTGAAAGCTTTGAATTTGCCGAAGAAGCTGAAATTTACAAAGCCGGCGCTCCGGGTGTTAAAAATTACGGTTTTAAAAACATTTCACAAATTGCCGTTACTAACAAAGACGAAGCCGAAGCTCTTGCAAAAAACGAATGTACAATCCCCTATGATACTGTAAAAACATTCTTCGATGCAGATAATGAAATCTGGAAGGTTCTGTTTATGACTGAGGGTACACTCGGAAATTGTCAGACAGTCTACCTTGATAAAAGTGGAATAACACAGCTTATTGTATACGGTGAATAAAATAAACAGTGCTGCTGCAGAAACAAACTGCAACAGCACAATTTTTATTTATAAGCAACAAGAGTGTCGTAAATACATTTTGCCGAATTTTTCGTAAACTGAGCCACAAGATTATCCGAAAGATGTTGTTGAAGAGGCCTATTGTAAAGAAGCGAATATGTTTTATCCACAATTTCCTCCATAGAACCACCCGTAATTGCACAATTGATTTTCTCAAAAAATTCCCTGTTACGCTGCTCACAGCCGGCAACAGCATTTATAAATACCATCGGGACCTTTATACAGGAAGCCTCCGAGGTACTTATTCCTCCCGGCTTTGTCATAAAAACATCACACGCCTCCATGAATTCGCACATCTGACGTGTATAGCCTATAACCTTTACATTCTCAAGCTCCTTATTTGTAAGCTTCCTGTAAAGCGAAACGTTGCTACCACAAATAATTATGAGCAAATCATCATCTGTAAGCTTTGCCGAAAGCTGCTGTGTAATTTTTTCAATAGGACCACAGCCCATGCTTCCGCAACACATAACAATAACATTTTTGTCAAGAGGAATTTGTAATTTTTCCCTTGCCGCTATCTTGTTCCTTTCGCAGTTAAAGGTCTGCCTTACCGGTATTCCCGAAACAACTATTTTACTTCTCGGTATATCACACTTGACATAATCAGCTATAATCTGTTCATGGGGAATAAAATACGTATCAAAATTACAGCTTGCAGTCCCCGGAGCGCAGGTATAATCGGTTGCAACAATGCTTGTCCTGACATCAAGGTCGTATCTTTCACACATATCATTAACTATCATTCCGGAAAACGGATGAACGCAAATAATATTGTCAATATCGTTTGAAATAATATATCGATGAAGTCTCTTTGTACCTCTTGACAGAATTTTGTAAACTATCGAGCCTTGCGAAAAAACGCTGCTATGATTTTCGGAAAGTGCATACCCCTTGTCAAAAACCTTGGGTGTATGTCTGTAAATGCTTGTGTGTCCCTTACATATAATTTTTGAAATTCTTTTTGAAAGAAACCCGAGAGCATCGGCAATCTCGCAAAACTCGCCATTAAGAGCAAAATATTCACTTATGGCAGCAGCACAGGAATTGTGTCCCTCTCCGGTATTACACGTTAAAATCAGTGTTCTCATATTTCAGCCATCGCTTTCCGTCATTTTCAAGTTTAAACATTTTTATAGACCTTAAGAATTTTGGTCTGTTATACCTGTTTTTTATTTTTCCACCACCGGAAAATTATCACAAGAGGATTATAGCTTATAAATAATAATTTATTTTGTAGTTTTATTGTTATATTTGTAAAAAATTAAAATTAGATACAAAAAAACAGATTTTAGCAAGATTATTTCAAAATATCTGTTGAAAAACTTTAAAAATTGTGATAGAATATATAATTGTATAAGAATGTTTACCAATTATCCGAATAACATTTATCCTGATAATTGGAAATTGACGAAAGGTTCGGTAATAAAAATGTCAGAAGAAAACAAGAAAATTATTTTTTCCGGGGTACAGCCAAGCGGAATACTGACTCTTGGTAACTATCTAGGAGCAATAAAAAACTGGGTACAGCTTCAGGACGAATACGATTGTCTTTACTGCGTAGTTGACCTTCATGCAATAACAGTCCGCCAGGTTCCTGCAGACTTGAGACGAAGAACTCTTGAAGGTTTGGCTCTTTATACTGCCTGTGGAATTGATCCCGAAAAGAGTACAATGTTCGTACAAAGCCATGTCCCTGCCCACGCAGAGCTTTCCTGGGTGCTCGGCTGTAACACAATGTTCGGTGAGCTCTCAAGAATGACACAGTTCAAGGATAAATCCTCAAAGCACGCCGATAACGTAAATGCGGGGCTCTTTACATATCCTGTACTTATGGCAGCAGATATTCTTCTTTACGGGACACACGTAGTACCCGTAGGTATTGACCAGAAGCAACACCTTGAGCTTGCACGTGATATCGCACAAAGATTCAACGGTGTTTACGGTGACACCTTTGTTGTTCCCGAGCCTTATATTCCCAAGACAGGAATGAAAATCAATTCTCTCACAGATCCCACACGTAAAATGAGTAAATCTGATCCTAACGAAAATTCTTATGTTGCAATTATTGAAAGTCGTGATACAACAATTAAAAAAATCAAGCGGGCAGTTACCGACTCAGAAGCCTGTGTTCGCTATGCCGAAGGTAAGGAAGGAATATGCAATCTTATGAATATCTATTCCTCTTTCACAGGTAAAACGTATGAAGAAATCGAAAAAGAATTTGAAGGCAAGGGCTATGGTGATTTCAAGGCTGCTGTCGGCGAGACAGTCGCAGACGGACTTCAGGGTGTGCGTGACAGATATAACGAAATAATCAAGGATAAAGCTTATCTTGAGGAAATAATGAAAAACGGCAGAGACAAAGCCACATACCTCGCAAGAAAAACTCTTTCAAAGGTATACAGAAAAGTAGGCTTCTACGGACTTAAGTGAGGTAAGAACAATGCTTTACAATACAAACGACATAATAACAATACTTATAACCCTGCTTTGTGCTTTCCTTATTTGCTTCACAACAACACCGATAGCAAGAGTTCTCGCATTCAAGGTTGGAGCAATCGATGTTCCGAAGGACTCCCGCAGAATGCACAAGGAACCGATACCAAGAATGGGTGGGCTTGCAATCTTTCTCGGCTTTGCAATAACAGTTCTCGTATTTTGCGATATAACACTGCCGACTATCGGAATGCTCCTTGGCGGCATACTTCTTGTAATTGTCGGAATATTCGACGATATATACTCAATCCCTGCATTATTCAAGCTGTTTTTACAGATAATTTGTGCAACGATAGCAACGGTTATGGGAAATACAATTCCCGGCGTTACAATTTTCGGTAACTATATAGCTTTTGGGGCACTTGCAATACCGGTAACTATTTTCTGGATAACTGCACTTATTAATGCTGTTAACTTAATTGACGGTCTTGACGGACTTTCCTGTGGAGTATCTGCAATATCCTCTGTTTCTCTGCTTCTGTCCTCTCTTTTCCTGCCCGAGCCGTCAATTGTAATAGTGCTTTTAACTGCAGCTCTTGCAGGCTCTTGCATCGGATTTTTACCCTTTAACTTCAATCCTGCAACTATATTTATGGGCGACACGGGAGCAATGTTCCTCGGATATTCACTTGCAATTATCTCAATACAGGGCTTTTTCAAAATCGATGCCCTGATGTCCTTCTGGATTCCGTTCCTTGTATTTGCACTTCCGATTTGTGATACATCATTTGCATTCATCAGAAGAATGTTACACGGGAAAAGTCCTTTTTCTCCCGACAGAGGACACATTCACCACAAGCTTATAGATATGGGCTTTTCCCAAAAGCAGTCAGTTATGATTCTCTATTCAATATGTGGAATGCTCGGTGTATCTGCAGTGCTCTTCGCAAAGGACGAGCCTCAAAGTGGTATTGTGGTACTTCTGATTGCTCTGTTTATATATTTGTGTAACTGGATTTTTGTAAACAAAAATTCAGAGACCCGACAGCATATGGGGATTCACTTCGAAAAAAGTGAGTATGATGACGACGATGATGATGAATAAAAATAACTAACATTACTCCCGAAAGGACTAAAAATGAAAAAAATTAAAGTAATGCCAATATTCGGTACAAGACCGGATGCGATAAAAATGTGCCCTCTTGTACACGAGATGAAAAAATATGATCAAATTGAAACCGTGGTTTGCGTAACAGGTCAGCACAAGGAAATGCTACAGTCTGTTCTTGATTTCTTCAACATTACACCTGAATATAACCTCAACATTATGAGACCAAATCAGACTCTTGAGACAATAACCACCGACATTATCGAAAAGCTCTCGCCCGTTCTGAAGATAGAAGCTCCTGACCTTGTGCTTGTTCACGGAGATACAAGTACAGCAATGGCAGCAGCGCTTTGCGCTTTCTATAATAAAATCCCGGTAGGTCACGTTGAAGCAGGGCTTCGTTCCTATGATAAATGGTCTCCCTTCCCTGAAGAAATGAACAGGAAAATTGTCGGACAAATTGCGGATTTACATTTTATTCCCACAAAGATGTGCAAGGAACAATTGCTGCGTGAGAGCATAACCGAAGGACTATATATAACAGGCAATACCGAAATTGACGCCGTGGGATATACAGTTACCGATACCCCGGACTTCCCAAGTGAAATCGCTGAAAAGCTTGACGAAAGCAAGAAACTCATTTTTGTAACTGCACACAGACGCGAAAATATCGGAGAACCACTCAAGGCAATTTGCCGAGCACTCCTTAGAATCGTTGAGGATAACACGGATACTCAGCTCATATACCTTGTTCACCTGAATCCCAAGGTGCAGGAAATTGTAAACAGTATCCTTGCAGATAAAGAAAGAATAATACTTGCTCCTCCCCAGTCCCCCTTTATAGCGCACAACCTGCTTGCAAAAAGCCATCTCATACTTACCGATTCAGGCGGAATTCAGGAGGATGCGCCTGCACTCAAGAAGCCGGTTCTCGTTCTTCGTCGTGAAACAGAACGACCTGAAGGAATCGAAGCAGGAACAGCAGTACTTGCAGGCACGCAGGAGGATACAATTTATGAAATGGCGTGCAGACTCCTGAAGGACAGGACTGAATATAACAAAATGGCAAACGCTAAAAACCCATACGGCGACGGAAAGACAAGTGAAAGAATATGCCGTGCAATACTTCACCACTTCGGACTTTCCGAACGTCCCGAGGATTATATCTGAAAACAAGGAGAACGGCAATGAACGGAAATTTTAAAAATACAAAAGCACTGCTCGTACAGATTCTTGCAATATTATTGCTTTTTATATTGGCTTTCATTGGTCTTCGCAGACTCAATCTTGTAAAATTTCCGGCATTCATAGAAAATCTCATAGCTGTAGACGATTTCAACAGCGATGAATATATCAATGATTCATACAAGATTCTTGAATATATAAATAAAAGCGAGGCAGAGGAAAAAAACAGCCTCTACCCCGAAATTACATCTGACAATTTAAAAAATCTTCTGAATTCACTGAACGTATATGATAGTTATTATTGGGAAACAACCTCGAACAATTATTATAACACAAGCTTAAAAAGCATAAATTGCAAGTCCAGAATATCCGGAGACCGTTATAATGTCGAGATAACCTCAGATAATGGAAATTCCTTGAAAAAATGCGTCAGCAACGGTGAACGTACAGCAGTCTATATTACTGAAAACAAGATTACAAAAAAAGCGGCCTATGAAGCAGGACTGTCGGATTTTTATTCTGATGCCTCAATTGTATCAATTGACTATTTCAAAGACTTCGATTTCAGCGACGCAAACTGTGAAATCAACACAATTAAAAAGGACGATTTTTCGCTTGTTTCGATTTCCTACACCTATGACAGAAACGGTACACAGGTAAAAAACGTATTTCTTATAAGCCTTGATTTCGGAGTCGTTCTGTTTTCGGAATGCTACGAAAATGATACACTTGTTTACAGTATGAGTACAAATTCAATCTATCCCCTTACAAGCTTTGAGGATAACCTTTTCAACGTCGAATAAATTTACAGAAACATAATAGCAAGCAAAGCAATAGGCGTCAGCCTGTCATTTGTTTCTTTATTGAAGAAAATAACAGCGATAAGTACCGCTAAAATAATCACGTCAAAATCAAAGAACGACCTTATTTTTGAAAATCCGCCTATAATTGAGGAAATAGTACCCCTGTTATCGCTGAATGCTTCAATTACTGAAGTTTTTTCGTTTTCTTCATCCCTGTTTTCTTTATTCATAACCTCATCGCTTTTGTCCTTGATTTCCTGTTCTTTTTCTTCCCTTAATATAACATTTTCTTGTTTTTTTCCAATGTTATTAAACGCCTCATAGGCAGAAGAATCGGAAAAGGACCTTACGGGAATAGTGCTCGGTTGATTATTCCGGTAGCTCACACCTGCATTCGGATTTATACGAAGCGTGCTTGCAGGCTCAAAGCCGGTAGCATAGCTCTTACTGTACATACTATTCCCCCTTTATACTAAATTTAAAAGCTTACCGATATCGGAAATATTTGACTTTGAAATAATCTTGAGTGCCTTCAGCAACCTTATAACAGTATCAGCGTTGTCTCTTCTGTGACTGCTCATATAGGGCTTTATAGCACTTATAAGACTGATGCTTCCATCAATATTCCCGCTGCCGACTATCTCCTCGAGAAAATGTGAAATCCTGCCTATTTCATTGCTTGTTCCAGCCTCTGCCTTGTCAGATGCAAGCACATTTACAATTTCAAGACTGTTATCCGAGTCATCCTTTTCAACACTATCATTATTTTTCATAAACCCTTGTGCAATCTCAGAAATAAGCTTTATGCTTTCCGGATCACTCAGTATTTCAGAAATTTTATCGTAAGCTTCACTCATATTCGCCTCACAAATTACTGATTACCTTTGAGCTTTTCAGCCATTTTCTCGGCATTTTCCCTGCCGATAATACGAAGCATTCTCTCAATATCACGAGGAGTGAGCTTTGAAATTACTTTCCTTATTTTATCGGTATCTGAAAGTGCAGCCTTGAGCTTTGCATCAGAGATATTCCCCATTTTTGCAGCACTCGAAAGTCTATCACGAAGCTCATCATCGGATAGCTTTGAAAAATCACGCAAATTATCCTCATTAAACATAATAGTACCCCCGAAAGATTTTTGTATTTACTGCATTATATGCAAAAGATTTTTTTCTGACACTGACAATTATTGTAAAAAAAGCACTTTTTGATATAAAACAGCTCAAATTTGAAAGGATTTTACAGTTAAATGAAAATTCTTGTTTTTTCCGACAGTCACAGATACTTGCGAAATATGACAAAAGCGCTTCAAACACATATGTCGGATACCGACCTTATTATCCACCTCGGTGACAACATAGCCGACACAAAGCTGTTCTCGCAGCTTTGCCCTCATATTGCAAATATAAATATATCAGGGAACTGCGATTTTTCGGTATCAGACATAGAAAACACTTTCAAGCTCGGAAAAACTGATATTACTGCCTTTGCCTGCCACGGACATTTCTATAATGTAAAGAACGGTATAGACTTGCTTCTTCGCGAAGCTAAGAAACAAAATGCTAGAATTGCTCTGTTCGGTCATACTCACATCTCACACCTTGAAGAACGTGACGGAATACTTCTTCTCAATCCCGGCAGTATATCGCAGCCAAGAGGAACAGAATCAGCCTCATATGCAGTTATAAACATCGAAAACAATATTATTTCACCGTCAATAATTTACAAAATTGACTGAAAGGATAATAATGAGATACACGCCCAAAACAAATAATACAAAACCATTACTTTTAACAATACTGCTGACTGTTGTTGCAGTATTCTCTTTGTTATTCGCCTCGCAAGTACTGACAACAAAATGGCTGTTCCAGTTATTATTTCTATGTACTGCAACCGGCGCTATGCAAATTTTCATAAAATTTGTACTTACCACTTATGAATATTACCTTGAAGAAAATACCTTGTATATCTATAAAATACTTGGAAAAAGACGTCTTTGCGTTGCAAATTTTGTACTTTCAAATATTAACGAGCAAATAAAAAAGCAGTCTGACATAAAAGCTTCAGACAACGAATTTTCAAAAAAACAAATACTCAATTTTGTGCGCAATATGGATGCAGAGGATGTCTGTACCTTCATTTATAACCTTTACGGTGATATGTATCTTGTAAGGCTTGAAACAGAAGAAAGCTTTGTACAAATACTGAACGAAAGAATTGAAATCTCAAAAAGGGAGAAAGAAAATGAGCAGATTTAATGAAGTAATACTTCTGAAATATGGTGAATTGATACTTAAAGGTCTTAATAAAGCTAAATTTGAAAATCAGATGCTCCGTGACCTTTCGGCAAAACTCAAAAATGTCGGAGATTATAAAATAAAAAAAGCACAGTCAACAGTATATGTGCTTCCGAACGACGAAAATGCAAGAGAAAGCATTGATACAGCCTATAATGAATGTAAAAAGGTTTTCGGAATTGCAGCACTGTGTAAAGCCTGTGAGGTGGAAAAGGATTTTGACAAAATCCTTGAGATTCTTCCGGAATATATTGAAAACAAAATGAATAAGGTAAGAACCTTTAAGGTAGAAGCTAAAAGGTCTGACAAAAATTTTCCGAAAAACTCACCTGAAATTTCACGTGAATGTGGGGGTGCTATACTTTCAAGATTTCATCATCTGAAGGTTGACGTTGAAAATCCTGATGTAGTTGTCAGAGTTGAAGTCCGTGATTTTGCAGCCTATATCCACTGTGGAACAGAGGAAGGTGCAGGTGGAATGCCAAAAGGAAGTGCAGGAAAAGCATTACTTTTATTATCAGGTGGTATCGACTCCCCCGTTGCAGGGTATTTAACTGCAAAAAGAGGAGTTACAGTTGACGCACTTCACTTTGAAAGCTACCCGTATACAAGCGATATGGCAAGAGAAAAGGTTATAGACCTTGCGAAAATCATGAGTGACTATTGTGGTCATTTCACACTTAACGTAATTTCGGTTACAAAAATACAGGAAGAAATCCGTGATAAGTGCAGAGAAGAATATTTCACACTTATTCTTCGCAGGTTTATGATGCGACTTGCGCAGAAGCTTGCCATAACCTACGGAAGCAAAGGAATTATTACAGGAGAAAGTATCGGACAGGTTGCAAGTCAGACACTTGGTGCTATGCTTGTCACAAACGCAGTAGTAACTGAAGTTCCGATATATCGACCTCTTGTTACTATGGATAAAGAAGAAATTATCAAAATTTCAAGAAAAATCGGTACCTTTGATACTTCCATTCTCCCCTACGAGGACTGCTGTACCGTATTTACACCGAGACATCCTGTTACAAATCCGATACTTTCGAAAATAGAGCAAGAGGAAGCAAAACTTGATGTCGAAGCACTCGTAAACGAAGCATTCGATGGCAGGACAAAATACGATATATAACGAGGAAATTATGTTAATAGAAGAAAATTTAATTTCACTTTTTTCTGAAAAAAATTTAACACTTGCAACTGCAGAATCCTGTACAGGTGGACTGCTTTCCAAGAGAATTACAGACATTTCGGGAGCGTCAAGGATTTTTGGCTACGGACTTTGTACCTATGCAAATGAAGCCAAAATAAAGCTTCTCGGAGTATCAGAGGAATCTCTTGAAAAATTCGGTGCAGTCTCAATGCAGGTCGCAAAGGAAATGGCGCAAGGACTACTTGAGCTTTCAGATGCCGATATTGTACTTTGCACAACGGGAATTGCAAGTGCAACTGGTGCGCCGACAGGAAAGCCCGTCGGTCTTGTATATCTGTCTGTCGGCAAAAAGGCTGAAAACACTATTGACGTTTATGAATTAACTCTCGGAAGCTATAAAACAAGAGAAAAAATCAGAAATGCCACAGCCGATATTGCATTTTCAAAGGCAATAGAGTATGCCGAAAGTAAATAAATCAAGGAGAGCCTTATGGAATACCTCGAATTATTTGATTATATAGCAAAAATAAGCCCTGAGAGCCTTATAAAGCTCGTTATAAGCAATAAGCGGGCGAAGATATATGAATACAACAAAATTGTTATAAAGCCTGTAATTCTGCGCGACAAGATGTTCTTCCAATGTGAAAGCTTTACTGACAAACAAGCCTTTCATAAAAACATTGAAATAACAGAGCTTTGTGATTTTGTAAAAACAGAGCTTAATGAGAATTTCAAGCAGGTTGACGGAATTCTTACCGATAAAAGCTTCAGTATTAAGCTTTCAAAATCAAACAAGGTACTGTTCAACGAGAAAAAGACCATTGCTGAAAAAAAGCATGGTTCTGTCGGACATAACCGTACAAAAAATTATATTCTGTCTGAAGGAACTTATGTCCCGGCACTCTTTGAGCTTGGGGTTATAAGCCGTGACGGTAAAATAATAAACTCACAGTACGATAAATTCCGTCAGATAAACAGGTTTGTTGAAATTATACACGATACTCTGAAAAACGAAAAGAAAGCCGAATTGAATATTATAGATTTCGGTTGTGGTAAATCTTATCTTACCTTCGTACTGTATCACTATCTTACGCAAATCAAAGGTATACAGGCGAATATTGTCGGACTTGACCTAAAAAAAGACGTAATAGAAAAGTGTAACAGAATTTCCGAAAAATACGGATATAAAAATCTAAAATTCTTTTGTGGAGATATAAAGGACTACAAGGCAGACTTCCAGCCCGATATGGTAATAACTCTGCATGCCTGCGATACGGCTACCGACTTTGCCCTGTTCAACTCAATTACGTGGGGTGCTAAATATATCTTCTCTGTCCCCTGCTGTCAGCACGAAGTTAATAATACAATTTCAACAAAAAAACTTTCGCTTCTGACAGACTATGGAATTATAAAGGAACGCATAAGTGCCTTAATAACTGATACATTACGCGCGAAAATCCTCGAATACTACGGATATTCCACCGACCTTATGGAGTTTATAGATATTGCACATTCACCGAAAAATCTTCTGATACGTTCTGAGAAAAAAGTTGTATCAAAAACAAAACAAGCGCAAATCCTTTCTGAAATTCAAGAATTACAAAAGGAATTTTCTTTTGAACAAACACTCCTCACTCTCACAATAAATAATCCTGATTTTAAGCTGTAATAATTCAACAAAGGAGAACCAGATGCGACACGTGCCGAGCTCTACAACTTGCGAAATTGAAGTTTTAAAATTCAAAGAAGCACTTGAAAGGTCACAACTTCCATCGACAGAATACGATATAAACAAGTGGTTGTATGTCCCGAATTTTTATAGTGAATACAGGTACATTCTTGGAACATTAGGAAAAAATCCCCTTATCTGTATCGGAATAAATCCGTCGACAGCAAAGCCGGATGCCCTTGACAGAACACTTCAGTCTGTTGAACGTGTAGCCATAAATAACGGCTTCGATTCCTTTATTATGTTCAATGTCTATGCACAGAGGGCTACAAGTCCTGATGATATGGAAAGGACTTTCAATAAAGAATTACATAATGAAAATATGAAAGCCTTTGAGTATATTCTGAAAATTTCAAAAAATGCTCCGAAAATCTGGGCAGCCTGGGGTTCAATTATCGAAAAAAGAGATTATCTTTCAAAGTGTGTTATGGATATGGTCCGACTCGGAAAGCAATACGGCGCAAATTGGTATACAGCAGGAGCAAGAAGTGTAAAGGGACATCCACATCATCCATTATATCTTAAAAGTACAAGTTCACTTGATGATTTCTGTGATATTGTTGAATATCTTGACAGTTTAATATAAACAAAAACGAGCTGTTGCACAAGTTGCAACAGCTCATATTTTAGATTTTAATTATGTCTCTTATAACCCTGCCTGCAATCATAATACCGGCAGCCGGCGGCACGAAGGAAACCGAAGCAGGAGTTCGCTCACCGTCAGAAGGTACTATCGAAACTTCATCACTCCAGAGGACTGTCAGCTTCTTTATACCGATATCCTTAAGCTTTCTTCTCATTACCCTTGCAAGCGGGCAAACACTCGTCTTGGATATGTCGGAAATCTGCAGCTTCTCAGGATTGAGCTTATTCCCTGTTCCCATTGAAGCAATAATCGGAATATTGTTTTGAGTACAAACTCTTGCAAGCTCAACCTTGGCTGTAACATTGTCAATTGCATCAATAACGTAATCAGGTTTATATTCTGAAATGATATTCTCAATATTTTCAGAGGATAAAAATTCGCATAGCAAAATCGTCTCAAGCTCAGGATTTATATTCAAAAGTTTTTCTTTGGCTGCATCTACCTTACTTTTACCAATTGTGTCCTGATATGCAAAGGCTTGTCGGTTAAGATTTGTTTGGCATACAACGTCATTATCAATAAGTATAAGCCTGCCGACTCCTGCACGACACAACGCCTCACAGCACGCGCCTCCGACGCCACCCAAACCACAAACCATAATTGTAGCATTCGCTATTATATCGCAATTTTCACTGCCTATTAAACGTTCTTGTCTTTCAAGCCACAAATCACTCATAAAATCCCCTTAAGTAAAAATGCCACCAATAATGGTGGCAAAATTTTTAATTTAACCCCACCGGGCCGTGTAAGCTGTAGAATTGAACCTCGCAATAGCAAGGTGGTGTCCTCTCTTGTGCTTTGTGCAACCAACGTCCGACACTTTGCGGTCCTTGTCCGGCAAAAATCCGGGAATCAGCAAAGACGGGAGGCCTGCAAACCTGCGATAAGAAGTCAGACTCCAATAAAAAAATGTGGTTCACATAAATACAGTAATCACGCACCAAGCAGGAAAAAAGCTTAATTAGTTTTCGCTTTCTTCTCCGATATCGTAATCGAATTCAGCCATGAATTCATCGTCAAAAGCATCCGCTACATTGTCAAACTCGTCGTCATCCTCAATTGTAACAAAGCTTTCTTCACCGTTCTCGTCCTTTTCGCTCTTGAGAATAATATACTCCTCATCGTTATCCTGTGACATAAGAGCAATATAGTCCTTACCATCAAGTGTAAGTCTTCCGATAAGCTCAAACTCAATTTCCTTACCATCCTCATCGGTAAGAGTAACAATTTCAACTTCTTCAACTACTTTTGTTTCATCAAGAGTATCGTCATGCATCTTTATTTCTTCAGTCATTTGAAATATCTCCAATCTGTAATCTATGTATCCATTTTACATTAAAGTTCAGAAAATGTCAATAGTTTTATGTAAATATTTTGCAGTAAAATGCAGTAATATGTCGAAATTCTGCAAAAACTGAGCCCAAAATAATTATATGCCGTAAGTATCAGTTGTATTCAAAAACCAAACAGGAAATAAATTGAAACAAAACGAGGAAGCAAAAAACTTGCTTCCTCATTTAAAATTCTACATATTAATCTTCAAGACAAGCAGCACGTGAAAGATCGATTCTGCCCTTATCGTCAATGTTAATTATCTTAACCTTAATTTCGTCACCGACATTTACAACATCTGTAACCTTGTTAACACGTCTCTTTTCAAGCTTTGAAATGTGGCAAAGTCCTTCCTTACCGGGTGCATATTCAACAAACGCACCAAAGTCAAGTATTCTTGTAACCTTACCAACAAATACAGTACCTACCTCAGGGTCATGAGCAATCGCGTTAACGATATCAAGAGCCTTCAGACAGCCTGCCTTGTCAATACCGGAAATAAATACACTACCGTCATCCTCGATATCAATCTTAGCACCGGTATCAGCACAAATCTTCTGGATAACCTTACCGCCCTTACCGATAACTTCTGCAATCTTGTCAACATCAATCTTGCAGGAAAGCATCTTGGGAGCGCACTCCTTAACTTCTGCACGAGGCTCAGGAATAGCTTTGAGCATAACCTCGTCAAGAATATAGAATCTTCCTGCCTTTGTCATTTCAAAAGCCTTCTTGATAATTTCAGGTGTTAAACCGTCAATTTTAAGGTCCATCTGAATAGCAGTAATACCCTTCTTTGTACCTGCAACCTTGAAGTCCATATCGCCGAAGAAATCTTCGAGTCCCTGAATATCAAGCATTGTATCCCAGCCGTCACCCTCTGTAATAAGACCACAGGAAATACCTGCAACGGGAGCTGTAATCGGAACACCTGCATCCATAAGAGCAAGAGTAGAAGCACAGATTGACCCCTGAGATGTTGAACCGTTAGAGGAAACAACCTCAGATACAAGTCTTATTGCATACGGAAAATCCTCAACTGCAGGAATAACAGGAAGCAAAGCACGTTCAGCAAGAGCGCCGTGACCAATTTCACGTCTGCCGGGACCTCTTGAAGGCTTAGTTTCACCAACAGAGTAGCTCGGGAAATTATAGTGATGCATATATCTCTTACTTTCGTCATCATCAAGACCGTCAAGAAGCTGCGCATCGCTTACAGGACCGAGAGTTGCAGTTGTAAGCACCTGAGTCTGTCCTCTTGTAAAGAGAGCAGAACCATGAGTTCTGGGAGTTATGTCAACCTCAGAAGCAAGGGGTCTTATCTCGTCCATTCTTCTTCCGTCAACACGCTTCTTTTCATCAAGAAGCCATCTTCTTACAACATACTTCTGAAGCTTGTAAAGGCATTCTTCCATTTCAGCCTTTCTTTCTTCAGTATCTTCAGGGAACTGATTGAATACTTCTTCGTATACAACTCCAAGTCTGTCCTCACGAACAAGCTTGTCATCAGTATCAAGTGCGTATCTTACCTTTTCAATTGCAAAATCAGCAATCTTGTCATAAAGGTCATGGTCAACCTCACATGAAGGATATGAGAATTTCGGCTTGCCGATTTCTGCAGTAATTTCGTTAATGAACTTTATAACCTTCTGTGACTCGTTGAATGCAGCCATAATAGCTTCAAACATCTTGTCATCTTCAACTTCCTTAGCACCTGCTTCAATCATAACAACCTTCTTTTCACTTGAAGCAACAGTAAGCTCAAGAGTAGATACCTCTCTCTGCGCCTGAGTCGGGTTTATAACCGGAACACCGTCAACAAGGCCTACAAAAGCACCTGCGATAGGTCCGTTCCACGGAATATCAGAAATCATAAGAGCAATAGACGCACCAATCATACCTGTAATTTCGGGAGAACAGTCAGGGTCAACCGAAAGAACAAGCAGGTCGACAGTAACGTCGTTACGAAGATCCTTCGGGAAAAGAGGTCTTACAGGTCTGTCAATAACACGGGAGGTAAGGATAGCCTTTTCTGTGGGCTTTCCTTCACGCTTCAAGAAAGAGCCGGGAATACGACCAACTGCATACAGTCTTTCCTCGTATTCTACCGAAAGAGGAAGAAAATCGATTCCTTCTCTGGGCTTTGCACTTGCAGTAGCAGTTGCAAGAATAGTTGTGTCGCCGTATCTTACAAGTGCAGAACCATTAGCAAGCTGTGCAATCTTACCTGTTTCTACAACAAGAGGTCTACCGGCGTATTCAGTTTTAAATACTCTGTAATTTTCAAACATTTTGGTAATCCTTTCTGAATTTTAAATTTGTCATAGTATCGAGGCTTTAGCACTTAAATAAAGGTCGGAAAATCCGGCATTTATTAAAATGCTAAAAATAAACCTGATACTAAAAAATGCATCATAGGAGTGGAAAGGAAGCCCTCCCACTCCTATTGCGCAAATTACTTTCTGAGACCGAGCTTTTCAATAATAGCTCTGTAACGGTTGATGTCCTTCTTCTGAAGGTAAGCAAGAAGGTTTCTTCTGTGACCTACCATCTTAAGAAGACCACGTCTTGAATGATGGTCATTCTTGTTTGTCTTGAGATGTTCGTTGAGATTGTTGATTCTTGTTGTAAGTACAGCAATCTGTACTTCAGGAGAACCTGTGTCGCCCTCGTGGATAGCATACTCACGAAGGATTGAAAGCTTTTCTTCTTTCTGTAACATTGTTTTTTCCACCTTTACTAAAATATTTTTGTAATAGTCAGCCACAAAACTAAGCTACGGTCAGGTGAGAACCTCTTAAATCTGCATATCGGCAAACAGATTAAGGTATTTGTCCATAACTGAGTTCGGGTATAAAATTACTGAATTAGTATAACACATTTACTAATATTTGTAAATAGTTTTTTTAAAAATTACGAAAAATAATTTTTAAATTTTTTTTGAACAAACATCCTTTTAATCTATTATTGACAATTTTACACTTTTGATGTATAATTGTTATGTAATTTCGATTTAATTTTACGGAGAAAAAATGTCAACAAAAAGCTCTAATTTCAATAAAAAAATATTATCAATCCTTATTGATAAAGCAAGAGGAGAACGCTCTGTGCGTAAATTTGCACAGGACTGTAATATCAGCTATCTTCAGATGAGAAAGCTGCTGCTTTGCGAGCAGGAAAACCCACCGAGAATGGCACTCATTACAAAGCTTGCCGAAAACAGCGAGGGGCGTGTTGAGCTTGAGGATTACCTGCACGCAATCGGAGCTTTTGAGGATAACAATGAAACCTTAGATGAAATAACACCTAAAGAAAAAATGCTGCTCTCAAACTACAATAATCTCTCATCAAAGCAGCAAAAAACAGTTGATGATTTTATTGCTTTTCTTTTGAAATACTGAAAAAATAAAGTGCGTATCAGATCTGATACACACTTATTTTTTTGTAAAAACTCAAATAATATCAACAATTACTCTCTTGTTTTCACGGACTGCAGCTACCTTCATAACGGTACGGATTGCTTTTGCAATTCTTCCCTGCTTACCAATAACCTTTCCTGTGTCACTTTCAGCGACAGAAAGCTCAAGATAAACAGTATCACCGTCTTCTCTTTCGGTAACTACTACTTCCTCCGGCTTTTCAACAATAGCCTTTGCAATGTTAGTAAGTACTGTTTTCATTTTCAAATTCCTTTCATGACGCAGAAAATAATCTGCCCTTACTCGTTTTCTTAAAACAGAAACTTTCTAATAATTAGAGAATTTCGCTCTTCTTAAGAAGTGCTTTAACAGTTTCTGTAGGCTGAGCACCGTTTGCAATCCAGCTCTTTGCCTTTTCGCCGTCAATCTTGATTTCAGCAGGGTTAGTAAGAGGGTTGTAGTAACCGATTTCTTCGATAAAACGTCCATCTCTGGGGTAACGTGAGTCAGCAACAACTACTCTGTAAAAAGGAGCCTTCTTTGCACCCATTCTTCTAAGTCTGATTTTAACTGCCATTTTTCTTTCCTCCGAAAATATAATTTTAAAATTTATAAAACGTCATTTGACGAGTTTATACATAATAAATATAGTACCGAATCAGCGTTTCTTCTTCTTTTGCTTTTTCAGTTTTTTGGAAATCATCTTTCCGCCAAGCTTCTTTGCAAAGCTTCCGCTTGTAAATTGCTTCATAACCTTATTTGTCTGGTCAAACTGCTTGAGAAGCTTGTTTACATCCTCAACTCTCATACCCGAACCCTTGGCAATTCTGATTTTCCTTGATGCGTTTATCTCATCGGGATGATTTCTCTCATATGGTGTCATCGACAGAATAATTGCTTCTGTCCTGTCAATTACCTTTTCGTCGATTTTAGTGTTTTTAAGCGCATTCGCATCAACACCGGGTATCATACCCATAATCTGCTCAATTGAGCCCATATTACGAATTTGCTTAAACTGTGCAAGATAATCCTCAAGAGTGAAATTCTGTTGTCTGAATTTCTTTTCGAGCTCTGCTGCCTGTTTTTCATCAAACGCCTGCTCGGCTTTTTCGATAAGCGACAGCACATCACCCATACCAAGAATTCTTGACGCCATTCTGTCCGGATAAAACGACTCAATCTGGTCAAGCTTTTCACCAACACCTACAAACTTTATAGGCTTTCCTGTAACGTGACGAACAGAAAGCGCCGCACCACCACGGGTATCACCGTCAAGCTTTGTAAGAACAACACCCGTAATATCAAGCTGACTGTTGAAGCTCTCTGCAGCATTAACTGCATCCTGACCGGTCATAGCATCAACTACAAACAGAATTTCAGTCGGTTCAAGCTTTTCCTTTATTTGCGAAAGCTCCTGCATTAAAACCTCATCAACATGAAGTCGTCCTGCAGTATCCAGGAACAACATATCGTGACCGTATTTCTTAGCATGCTCCAACGCCTGCATTGCGATTTTCACAGGTTCATTACAACCGTCAATCGAGAAAACAGGAACATCAATCTGCGTACCTATTGTTTTGAGCTGATCGACAGCCGCAGGTCTGTATACGTCACAAGCTGCAAGCAACGGACGCTTCCCCTGCTTTTTATACATAAGCGCAAGCTTACCTGTATGAGTTGTTTTACCTGCACCCTGGAGACCACACATCATTATAATGGTAGGAGATTTAGAAGAAATAACAAGCTTTGAATTCTCCTTACCCATTATATTGGTAAGCTCTTCATTAACAATCTTAACTATATGCTGTGCAGGCATAAGGCTTTCAAGCACCTGCGCCCCGACAGCACGTTCCGTACAGATCTTTATAAAGTCCTTTACAACCTTGAAGTTAACGTCAGCCTCAAGCAATGCAAGTTTAATCTCACGCATTCCCTCTTTGACATCAGCTTCAGTAAGTTTACCTTTATTTTTAAAATATTTAAATGCGTTTGAAAGTCTTTCCTGTAGATTTTGAAACATTAAACTTACTTTCCTCCGTGCAAAGTTTAAAAAAGCGTCAAAGCCTTGTCACACAATTCCGATATTACAGAAAAATTTTCTTTTTTTGCGTTATCTCTGATATTTTCAATAATAGAAGAATGTACACTTATCTTTTCATATAAATGAATTCCGTCTTCAAGACGCAAGAGCTCCTCCTCGGCGTGCTTGATAATGTCCCGCACACCCTGCCTTGTAATTCCGATGTGCTCGGAAATTTCAGAAAGCGACAAATCATCAAAGTAGTACATTTCAATTACACTTGCCTGTTTTTCGGAAAGCAAGCTTGCATAACAATCATACAGCTGAACGAAGGTCAAATTTTTTTCTGCCATATCTACGCTCCTTTGCTGTAAAGAAAATTACTTTACATATTATACATCAAATAAACTCATTTGTCAATAGGTAACCAATAAAAAAACAATGTTATTTTAAACAAATATTAAAACTCCACAAATCATCATATGTACATAATACTCAAACCGCGAATAAAGTTAATAAATAATTAAATTTAAAACAAAAAAATGTAAAAAGAAAAAATTAAAGTAAAAATTGCCGAGAAAAATTCTAAAAATAGTAATTTTTTTGTTGACATTTGCGTAATTTAGTGGTAAAATACTTATTGAAGTCGAGCATCCATATCAATGCCCGACCGAAAGAAAATTTTTTAATAGGAGTGTTTATTATGAAAAAGCTATTAAGCATCGTACTTTCAGTAGTACTCGCTGCATCTTGTGCAGCATTCACATTTTCTGCAAGTGCTGCAGACGGATATGTAGCCCTCTACGTTAAGGAAGGCGAATGTGAACTTGTTGACAACTCTGAAACAAACCACATGACTAGCGGCAACCCCGCAAGACTCATGGCTTCACACGGTATCGGTTACACATCACAAGGCGACTCTATAATGTGGTCTGATGTTAATATCGAAAAGAAAGCAACACAGGTTGTTTTGAAAGCTGGTTATTTCCTCTCAAAGAAGCCTGGTACAGGTACTGAGTTCTGGATTTACCTTAATAAAATTGAAGGCGAACCGATTGCTAAAATCTCTGTAAATGATACAGAAACAAAAGGTTCTGATATTCCAAACCAGATTTACAAGATCGCTGATGTTAATATCGAACCCGGTACATACACAGTATTTGTAGTTGGTGAAACAGAAAACTCCGGTTCTTTCTCTGAAGTTGGTTTCCTTTACGAAGGCAGCACATGGAACGGAAGCTGGGATAGCGTAATTGCAGGTAGTGCTGTTGAAGAGCCTAAGGTTGAAGAGCCTAAGGTAGACGAACCTGTAGAAGACGAACCTGTAGAAGACGAACCCGTAGAAGACGAACCTGCTGAAGATGAGCCTGCTGAAGACGAACCTGCTGAAGACGAACCCAAGGATGAAGAACCTGCAGACGCAGAAGCTCCTGCTGAAGCTGGCAGCTTCCCTATAGTTCCAGTAGTAATTGCAGTAATCGTTGTTGCAGCTATCGTTATCGCAATCGTTGCATCAAAGAAGAAGAAAGCATAAGCTTAAAAAATACGACTAATCATAAATAACACAAAGTCCCGTGCTGATATGGAGCACGGGATTTTAATGTATAAAAGCACACACAACACTCTGTACACACAATTTCCCCTCAAAATCGACCTATAGCAACGCCTTCCGGATAGTCGAGGGTAAATTTGTATGCTTCGCTAAAAACGTCCTTATTTAGCTTAAATACACCTGGTTTTAAAAAGCTAACACCTATACCGAAATGTGCATTAATGAAAAATACGACTCCTGCAAAATACTGCAGGAGTCGTAAACTTATTTAGCTTTAGTTATTCAGCATCAGAAGCTTCTTCAGCAGCTTCTGAACCTGCCTTTGCTGCTTCAAGTGCTGCCTTTTCGGCTTCTGCCTGAGCTTTAGCTTCTTCTTCAGCATCTATTGCAAGATTTCTTGCTTCAGCAAAGTTATAGAAGTCTCCACCGATTCTGTGAGTGATGAATCTTGCGAAATCACCAATGCTATAAACATCATTAAGCTCATCCATAAGAGCTTCAACAGTTGCATCGAAATCACCGTTGCCGGAAATCAAATCAGCGTAATACTTGTACGCAGCAGCATGAGCATTTGCAAGGACAACGTCATACTTTTCTTCAAGTACAGGATTGAAGCCTGCAAGAGCACCGAGAGTAGAATCAAGGTTCTGAAGCTTCTGAGCTTCAAATTCCCACGGCTCGCCTTCCTGTCTGTACTTAATGTACTTGTTACCGGTATAGTTATTATTCATAGCATAACCACAGTCATTTATAACACTGATAGTACCGTTGCCGTCATTCTCGTCAACCATGAAGTAGTGAACATTCTCAACACCCCACTGCAAAAGGTTTGCAAGCTCGGGATTAATGTTAAACTCCTTGATAAGCTCCATAGCTTTTGCTCTGTTTGTGGATTTTGAGCTTACAGCAAAAACACCTGAAAGTGCGTTGGCATTTGTGAGCTTAGGGGTCTTATAAATTACAGTTCTGTATTTTCTGCCGTCTTGTTCCTCCCAGAGTGAAGGAGCTTCAATTGTACCTTCGCGAATCTGAACAGCATATCTTGCATTGGGATTAATCTCGTCGGGAATATAGCCGGCTTTCTTAAATCTGTTGATAGTTCTGTAATGCGAAAGGAAGCCTTCGTCCGCATAAAGAGAAGTAATTGTAGTCGGTACATACTTTTCGCCGGGCTGCATATAAACACCGAGCGGCGAGCCTTCGGAAGAGAAGAACTCATAATTTGCAGGAGCTGTTGCTCTGTTTAACGGAATTACATAAGGCTCGTTAGCCTTGATAACAGAAAGGAAGCCCTCAAGGTCATCAAAATCCTTAACTGTGTCAACATTGAATCCGTACTTGTCACAAAGCTCTGCATCAAATACAAAATACTCGTAAGCACCGATAGCACCGTTTACGGGAATACCATAGGTCACACCTGTACCGAGCTTTGCAGCCTCAAGATATGTAGGATAAATGTAAGACTTGAGTATTTTTGCATCAAGGCTCAAAAATTCATCAAGAGGAGCAAGCTTATTCGCATTTGCATATTCTCTGTATTTACTGTAATCGTTAAATACTATAATGTCAATCTGAGGCTTTTCAAGGAATACATCGCCGTCAGCAATAAGCTGATCAAGCTCGTCATCAAGTGTAACTTCCTTTTCCGGTTCCTTGCCTTCCTCGCCTTCAGCAGCATCTTCTTCGGATGCTTCCTCATCAGAAGCTTCTTCAGCATCCTTTACTTCCTCGTCAGCAGCATCGGCAACATCTTCTTCAGCCTCTGCATCCTCAAGTGCAGCTTCCTCAATAGCAAGAATTGTATCTTCAATTGTCTGCCAGTACTCTTCTTCTTTTAAGTAGTTAATCTTAACCTTAGTTTTTAAAGACTTAAGAGTATACTCGTTAATCGCAAGCTGAACAGCCTTTGCCTGCTCATCAGTTGTCTCATCCTCAGTAACAATAAACATGTTAAGAGTAACAACCTGACTCTTATTTTCCTTTTCTTCAGTTTCGTCCTCTTTTTCGCCACAGCCTGTTGTAATTACGGCTGTAACAAGCATTGCAAAGCAAAGAATTAACGAAAGTAACTTCTTGATTTTCATTTTAAGCTCCTCCTAAAAATCGCAATAATTATACAACTAAATATTTTACAGCAAATCTGACATTTTGTCAATAGCAGCAAATTCAATTCGTCAATTTGACGATAAAATCAAAGCTTTTTAGTGCAACACGCACAATGAATTAAACAACTTAGACTAACAGCTGCCACTTTTTTATTTGAAAATACCGAAAATCAGTCATTATTAAGAATACCGCACTGTACCAAATCAAGATATTCGGTAAAAAGCTTGCCCTTATCCTCAAGCATATCGTAGTCATGCTGGCGAAGCACCTCATATATCGCAACAGCAACCGAGTTTGAAAGATTAAGACTGCGCAGGTTTTCAAGCATCGGAATTCTTACACACTTGTCAAGATTATCCCGTAAAATGTTTTCCGGTATACCTGCCGACTCTTTCCCGAAAATCAGATAGCAGTTGTCCGGATACTGTACTTTTGCAAACCCCTTTGGTGCCTTTGTGGTAAAGTAAAAGAAATTACCACCCTTGTTCTGTTCGTAGAATTCCACGATATTTTTATACCTTTTTACTCCAAGATACGGCCAGTAATCAAGCCCTGCACGTTTTAAATGCTTGTCGTTTATTTCAAAGCCGAGTGGCTCAATAAGATGAAGCTGCGCACCTGTACAGGCACAGGTTCTTGCAATATTTCCTACATTCGGGGCAATCTCAGGCTCAAGTAAAACTATATGTAGATTCTTCATTTATCAATAACCCAGTTCCTGCGCAACAAGTATTACCTTTACCCTGCCGGGAATTCTTTGACGGCTCATAATAACAGTATCACAGCAGATTCTGCTTTGTACTTTACAGTCACAGCACGAGCCGTTTTTTGTGCAGGGGTTATCAATGCCGAGCCTTACACAGTTAGCAGGTGCCGCAATATCCTTAACTCTTTGCTTTGCAGCAGCTATGTCCTTTACAATCTTGTTATAGCCTGCAACAACAATTACCGAGTCGGGACCAAAAAGCATCGCAGAAACCCTGTTAGCATTTCCGTCAACATTGTACAGCTCGCCATCTTCGGTAACTGCATTAGTCGAGGTAAGAAACACATCGGCAGTTAAAGACTTTTTCATTACTTCAGTTACCCCTCCGGGTGATAGCGACTTGTCGTATCTGTCAAAGAAGTTGTAATCTCCACTTCTGAGCAACTCAATTACCGACAATTCATTAAGTGTTGCCGAGCCACCAACGCCTACAGATGCGCCTTTTGGAATAAGCTCCTTTATAAGCGCTATTGCTTCCTGCGCTGTGTCGACACAAAATGGCATAAAATTATTATTCTCAAGTGCCGCTGCAATTTTTTTCATTTTAATTCTGATAATTTCAAGTTTATTTTTATCCAAAATTTCCGTTCCTCCGTAAATAAAAACCATATACTTTTATTATACTACTATGTGCTGTGAATTTCTACATTTAAATGTTAAGAATAACAAACTTACGCAAACCGTCTTTATTTTGTCCTGCCCGTATCGAATCTTATCTTCGCTTTAACTGCAGGTCCGTCATCATATTCCGAAAGCACACCTATTGCAAAAAAATTATTATCCGAATCGTATAGCCGACACCTGTTTTCAATACGGAATATATCTCTTGAAATGCTTGCTTTTTTAAGATATATTTCCAGTCCGTTTTTACACAGTTTTGAATAAAACTCCGAAAGCCTAACTATCGGCAGATGATAAAATGAAGCTTCTGTCGGAATTAGATACTGCATAATAGCGTCGGTATCAGATTTTTCGGAAAGTGATATAAGTGTTTCAAGTGTTACTGAATTTTCCTTGTTAAATTCTCCACAAACAGTTCTTTCAAGCGAAAAAAGCGTAGCACCACACCCAAGTGCATTCCCTATATCCTCGGCAAGAGTCCTTATATATGTACCCTTTGAAACTGAAAATTCAAAGTAATAGTCGGTATCAGAAAGCTTCGACAGCATTTTTGATGAATAAACTGTTATTTCTCTTGCCTGTCTTTCAATCGTCTTACCCTCACGTGCAAGCTCATAAAGCTTTTTGCCGTCAACCTTGATAGCCGAATACATCGGCGGTACCTGTTGTAATTTGCCAACAAAGCTCTCGCCGACTTTTTTTACTTCCATTTCAGTTGGAAGCGTATCTGAAGTTGAAATAATATTCCCTGTAATGTCTCCGGTGTCGGTGACAGTGCCGAATCTTACTCCTGCAATATAGGTTTTATCATGCTCCATAATAATTTCCTGTGCAGAGCACGCATTACCGACAAGCACAGGCAGAACTCCGGTTGCCATAGGGTCAAGTGTACCTGCATGACCTACTCTTTTTGTGCCGACAATTTTTCGCATCTTAAAAACGATATCGTGTGATGTCATACCACCCGGTTTATAAATATTAAAAATTCCGTTCATAAATTCACCTCGATTGATCCAATACCGAATATTTTATCATATTTTTTAAGTTTTTTCAATACAAATACAGAAAACAGAAAAATAATTTTGTTAACATATAATTCACACTAAAGGCTCAATTTTCACAAAAAAACTATTGAAATTTCTGTTAAAACATGGTATTATAATAAATCATTAAATATTTCTTCAAGTATTACGAAACTATTAAATCGGCTGTAAATATGGCTTGCTTTAATATTTTCATAGTCTTTGGAGACGTAATTTTGTACTTTCAGGAGGATTTTTACTATGACAAAATTAAGAGCCGGTATCATCGGCGCAACAGGTATGGTTGGTCAGCGTTTTATCACATTACTTGCTGAACATCCTATGTTTGAAATTACAGTTCTTGCAGCAAGTGCAAGAAGTGCAGGAAAAACTTACGAGGAAGCACTCGGCGGCAGATGGAAGCTTGAAGTTCCACTTCCAGAAAAGGTTGCTAAAATGACAGTTTACGATGCAACAGGTGATATTGAAAAAATATGTTCAATGTGTGATTTCACATTCTGCGCTGTTGATATGAAGAAAGACGAAATCAGAGCTCTTGAAGAAGCATACGCAAAGCACGAAACACCTGTAGTTTCCAACAACTCAGCTCACAGATGGACAGATGATGTTCCTATGGTTGTTCCGGAAATCAACCCCGAACATCTTGATGTAATTGCAGCTCAGAGAGCACGTCTTGGCACAAAGACAGGCTTTATTGCCGTAAAGCCTAACTGTTCAATCCAGAGCTATGTTCCGATGCTCACTCCCCTTTTAAAATACGGAATTGAGCAGGTAATCGTTACAACATATCAGGCAATTTCCGGTGCCGGAAAAACCTTTAACGAATGGCCTGAAATGATTGATAACCTCATTCCTTACATTGGTGGCGAAGAAGAAAAGAGCGAAAAAGAGCCTCTCAGACTCTGGGGTAAGGTTGAAAACGGTAAAATCGTTCCTATGGAAGATATTACTATTTCAGCACAGTGCTACAGGGTTCCTGTTACGAACGGACACACTGCGGCAGTATTTGTAAAGTTCAAGAACAAGCCCACAAAGGAACAAATCCTTGCTGACTGGAAGAGCTTTAAGGGCGAAGCACAGACACTTTCTCTCCCGAGCGCTCCCGAGCAGTTCATTACATATTTTGAAGAAGATAACCGTCCTCAGATTAAGGATGAACGTGATATTTACGGTGGTATGGGTATTACTGCAGGCAGACTCCGCGAAGACACAATTTTTGACTACAAGTTTGTCGGTATGTCCCACAACACTCTCAGAGGTGCTGCAGGTGGTGCTGTTCTTATCGCAGAGCTTCTTGCTAAGAAGGGCTACATTACAGCTAAGTAATTTTCAAAAAAAACAAAGATGTGGAACTGTTGCTTTTTGTGACAGTTCCATTTTTTTGCAAATACTTGACATTTTCAATATAAACAATTATAATTAAAGAAAAAACAAAAAATTCGGAAGGTTATTTATGAAAAACACTTTTATTGGTTTATTATTACCTCTGATTGGTACTACACTTGGCTCTGCCTGTGTTTTCTTTATGAAAAACAAAATGTCGCTCTTTGTCGAAAAGTTGCTTCAGGGTTTTGCGGGTGGAGTTATGGTGGCTGCGTCTGTTTGGAGCTTACTTGTTCCTGCCATGGACAAGTCAGAGCATTTGGGAAAATTTGCCTTTTTGCCTGCAGTCATCGGGTTCCTGCTGGGTATTGCCTTTTTACTTATTCTTGACAAGGTAATCCCACATCTTCACGCGCAGGGTACAGAATGCGAAGGTCCGAAATGCAATCTCGGTAAATCGACAATGTTATTTTTCTCGGTTGCGCTTCATAATCTACCCGAGGGTATGGCAATCGGTGTTGTTTATGCAGCTATCCTTTCGGGTGACAGCAGCATTACTGCAGCGTCTGCTCTTGCGCTTTCCTTTGGTATTGCAATTCAGAATTTTCCCGAGGGTGCGATAATTTCCATGCCTTTAAAGTCAGCCGGCAACTCTAAAGGAAAGTCATTTGCTTTAGGCTTTTTGTCGGGTGTTATAGAGCCTCTCGGAGCGATTATCACCATTCTTGCAGCGCCTCTTGTCATTCCGATTCTCCCGTATCTGTTAGCCTTTGCTGCAGGTGCTATGATTTATGTTGTGGTAGAGGAGTTGATTCCCGAAATGTCAATCGGCTCTCATTCAAATGTAGGTACTATTGCCTTTTCAATCGGATTTGCACTTATGATGGCACTTGATGTTGCGCTTGGATAATTTGGATTATATAAATTTTCAGACGACCTATCATTGATATGTCGTCTGTTTTATTTTTATTTTGAATTGTTCAGCATATTCTCAATAAATATCCCATATCCCTTTTGAGGATTATTGACAAGCACGTGAGTTACGGCACCGATAAGCTTTCCATCCTGTATTATAGGGCTGCCACTCATACCCTGAATTATACCACCTGTTCTTGAGAGTAGCTCATTGTCTGTGACGGTAAATATAAAGTTTTTTGTATCCTGATTGTTTCGATAAATTTTTGTTAGTTGTATTTTATATTTACCTATTTCGCTGTCACCGAGTGACGAGTATATATATGCTTCTCCTTCGTGTACTTTTGTGCTTTCACCTATTTCAACAGCTTCACTAAAGGCACAGTCGGGTTTGAAATTGAGTCTTCCGAATACGCCTTCCTCTGTGTTGCTGTAAAGTTCCCCTTGTTTTATTGTCCCGAAGCTTCCTTTAATTTCGCCGGGCACGCCATCTATACCTTGTACAATATCAGTTACCGATATATCAACCACAGTTCCTCGCAGCATCGGCATAAGACTTCCTGTATCTACGTCACAGATTCCGTGACCGAGTCCTCCGAATTCCCCTGTTTCGGGATTATAATAGGTTATTGTTCCTATCCCTGCTGTGCTGTCCCTTATCCACAGACCTGTCTTATATTTGCCATCAGAAAGCGAAACAAGAGGTATCAGGGTAGTAGTATAGTTTTTTCCGTCCCTTGAAAATTTAACTTCAAGACTGTTACCGTCGCTTTTATCAACCTTTTGTGCGATTTCCTCTACTGTATTTACGTCATTTCCATCAATTTCATATATTACATCGCCTGTACGTATTCCGGACTTATATGCAGGATTTAAAATTCCTTCTGTACTTTCAATATCAGACATTCCGACAACTATTACGCCTTTTGTGAAAAATTTTACTCCGAAAACATCTCCACACGGTATAAGCTTTACCTGTGGCAGAACGTTTACTTTTATATCTTTAAGCGGAATTCCAAGCAGCTTTGCTGTACCCTCTCTGATTTCGCTTTCAGTAACTTGTACACCTGTTTCTTGTGCTCCTGCTTGTCTGCCTATTGATTTGGTTTCCGGAATTGCGTAATCGGCAGCTCCCACAAGTACTGCAAAGACAATCGCCACAGAAACAAGTGTCGAGAGAAATATGCTATGCAGCTTTTTTCTTTTTATTTTATTTATCATTTTCTTCACCATTCCTAAATTTTTTTGACGCCTCTTTTACTATGTACTTATAGGATTTTTTTATGTGATGAAAATAATAATTTTTGTGGTAACTTTTATTTCTTTTTTTATTTTTTCTTTTTTTAATAAATTTATTCAAATATAAAAAATACAGTAGATTTCTCTACTGTATTTTTTCTTTAATTGTTTGGTTTACATTCGGTACACGGAAGAATATCATTAAAATAAAGCTCCTTTGCCGATGTAAAAAAACTCTTCTGTTCCGTTTGTGTTTGCAATAGTTTTTCGCAATCGGTTCTATGATACTCCTGTGTCCCGTTTATCACGACATAAATATCGTTATAGGGCTTTAATTTTTCTTGCTCTGTATTTTCCCGGTTTTCCTGTGTTACCTGTACTTCTTGAATTTCAGGTACTTCTTGTGAATTTTGTGTTTGCTGAATTTCCTGATTTTCCTCCGTAATATCAGGTACATTTTCCCTCAGTGCTGTTTCTGCCTTTACGGGCTTTTCTGTATCAGAATTTTCTTTTTCATTATTGGTTATGTCTTTATCAGAAGTATTCTCAAAGATATCAGAAATGTCATTTTCAACCTGCTCATCTCGGTTTTCAAGAATAATCTGAAGCTCAGCTTCTGAATTTACGTCGGTTATTACCCCGCTGCCACCACAGGAAACGAGAAGAACAGAAACAAGCAAAACCGGGACAAATTTAATAAATTTTATGTTTCTCATATGTCACCTTCAGCTTTTGCTGTTTTTAAGCACTACGTTACCCTCTCCGAGATACCTTTTTTGAAGTGCTATAAAGGTATCATTTACCGAAACTGTAAAATTAAGCTTTGAAAGCTTACCTGTATTTTCAAAAAGAACAAAGACCGGAGTTTTGCCATCCCGGAAAATTTCACACAGATTTACAGTTTTTTTGAATTCTTCACAGTTTTCGTCCTTCACTTTCAGATAAAGTGAGGAATTTATCGTGGCAATATTTTTGTTTGGCACATATGGCTCGTTAGAATTTATGCTTCTTTCCTTTTGCAGATTGACTTTTTCGGGAAGGTCTTTTATCTCGGAATTCTTATATATCGGAACAACATTATCAAGTATCAGCGATACCTCTTCTCCACTCTCATCACGGGCTTCCTTTACACTTATTTTTCCACTGAAGCCTGCAATTGAGCCTTCCTCAATATTACCGTAAAACATTTCGTATTTTTTAGGAAAAACTACGATTTCAAGTATTCCCGTTCCGTCATCGCACTGTGCAAACGCCATTTTACTTCCTGTTTTTGTCTGCTTTGCTTTGACACTTTTCAGCATACCGGTTATAACCACGTTTTGTCCGTCGGAATATTCCTGTGTGCCGTCCTCACCGAAGGATGCAAGAATACCCGAAATACTTGAAGCGCCTATCTTTTTTGAATAGTCACTATAATCAAGCATCGGATGCCCCGAGAAATAAATTCCTGCTACTTCCTTTTCCATAACAAGTCTTTCCATAAGGGAAAGCTCATCTATGTCCGGATAGTCAATTACAAGCCTTGATAAAGATTCGTCCCCACTGAGCTGTGAGAAGATATCAATCTGTCCTTTAACATCTGTGCTTCTGATTTTTGCAAGGCTCTTGAAAGCTGCCGAATACACAGAAAGAAGCTGACTTCTCTTCTTTCCGAAGCAATCACATGCTCCACTTTTTATCAGATTTTCAACTACTTTTTCATACACCTCAAGGTCGCTTGTTCTTGAAAGAAAGTCTTCAAGGCTCTTATATTTTCCGTTTTTCTCTCTTTCCTCAATTATTCTTTCAAGTACATTTCTTCCGATATTCTTGATAGCAAGAAGTCCGAATCGGATATTTTCTCCGTCAACTGTAAAGTCGATTTCACTGTCGTTTACACTTGGTGGGAGTACCTTTATTCCCTTGCTTTCAAGCTCGGAGATATATGAAACAAGCTTGCTTTCGTTATCAAGAACACTTGTAATAAGCGCTGACATATATTCCTTCGGATAGTAGCATTTAAGGTAGGCTGTTCTGTAGGCTACAACAGAATATGCGCAGGCATGGGATTTATTGAAGGCGTATTTTGCAAATTCTGACATTTCGTCATAAATTTTAAGGGCGTTTTCTTCACTTACTCCCCTATTTATTGCACCCTCGCACTCATATGTGCCGTCTTCCCTGTTTTTGCCGTAAAGGAAATACTGTTTTTCCCTCTCCATTTCAGCAACTTTTTTCTTACTCATATATCTTCTTACGACATCTGCTCTACCGTAGGAATAACCTGCAAGTATACGGAATATCTGCATTACCTGCTCTTGGTATACCACACAGCCATTTGTAACCGATAGCACATCACGAAGTCGATCATCAAGATATGTGATTTTTTCAGGGTGCTTGCTGTTTTCTATATACTTCGGAATTGAATCCATAGGGCCGGGTCTATACAACGATATTGCAGCAGTTATATCTTCAATACTCTCAGGTTCAAGTCGCATAATAAGGCTTCGCATTCCTGCGCTTTCAAGCTGGAACACGCCTTCAGTTTCACCTCTTGAGAGCATTTTAAAGGTGTTTTTATCGTCAAGTGGTACCTTTTCTATATCAAAATCAGGTACCTTTCTTCGTATCATCTCTTCGGCATTATGAATGATTGTAAGATTGCGAAGGCCGAGAAAGTCCATTTTCAAAAGTCCCAGCTCTGCTATTTCATTCATATTGTATTGTGTTACCACAATACCACCATTCAGGGATAATGGCACATACTCATCCACTGCTTTATCGGAAATTACAACTGCAGCGGCATGTGTTGACGCATTTCTCGGCATTCCCTCAAGCTTACGGGCTACGTTAATAAGATTTCTGAGTGCAAGATTATCCCTGTAGAGCTCTTGCAACTCACTTACTTCATCAAGGGCTTTATCTATTGTCATATTTATTGCTCTCGGAATGAGTTTTGCAACCAAATCTGCATCGGCATACGGAATTTCAAGAGCACGTGCCGAATCACGAATTGCGGCTCTTGCTGCCATTGTACCAAAGGTGATTATTTGTGTTACCCTTTCTCTGCCGTACTTTTGTGCTACATATTCGATAACCTCGCCACGTCTTTCATAACAGAAGTCAATATCAAAGTCAGGCATACTTACTCTTTCGGGATTTAAAAATCTTTCAAAGAGCAAATTATATTTTATCGGGTCGACGTCGGTAATTTCAAGGCAGTATGCTGCAAGGCTTCCGGCTCCCGAGCCTCTGCCGGGACCTACGGGAATATCCTTTGATTTTGCAAATTTTACATAGTCGGCAACAATAAGGAAGTATTCTGTAAAGCCCATTTTTGTAATGACTTCGATTTCTTGTTCAAGTCTGTTTTTATATTCTTCCTCGTCTACTTTGTTGCCTTGCTCCAACGCGTTATTAATTCGTCGTTCAAGTCCTTCTCTGCAGGATTTTACAAAAAACTCCTGTGCCGAACTTCCGTCAGATGGTACGAATGCCGGAAGGAAGAGCTTTCCGAACTCAAAGTCGAAATTACACATATCGGCAATTTTTACGGTATTTTCGACAGCTTCGGGTATATTCGGAAAAAGCTCTGACATTTCTTCTCCCGATTTCAGATAAAATTCGTCGGTTTCAAATTCGAGTGAATTATTTGTTTGTATTGAGGTAAGGACCTTATGTGTTTTTGAATCCTCTTTTGCAAGATAATGAACGTCATTTGTTGCAACAAGTGGTATTCCTGTTTCTTTTGAAAGACGGGAAAGCTGCATTGCAACTATCTTTTCTTCTTCTATTCCATGATTCTGAATTTCAAGGTAAAAATTGTCCTTACCGTAAATTTCCGACAGTTTCAGGGCATACTCTTTGGCACCTTCATAATTATTATTAATTATACACTGTGGTATATATCCTCCGATACAAGCAGAAAGTGCTATCAGCCCCTCACTATGCTGTGAAAGAAGCTCTATGTCAGCTCTCGGCTTTGTATAAAAGCCTTCTGTATATGCTTTTGAGACTATTTTTATAAGATTTTTATAGCCTGTTTCATTTTTGCAAAGCAGTACCAGGTGGTTATATGCATAGTTATCTATTTTTTCTCTGTCAAAACGGCTTTTGGGGGCTACGTAAATTTCACAACCGATTATTGGTTTTATCCCTTCGTTTTTAAGCGCTTTGTAAAACTGAACGCAACCGTACATAACTCCGTGGTCTGTTATGGCACACGCAGTCTGTCCAAGCTCCTTGAGTCTATTCGGTATATCTTTTATTCTGCAGGCTCCGTCAAGCAAGCTATATTCAGTATGCAGATGCAATTGAACAAAGGGTGTCATTTACACTTCCTCCAATTCAGGATTATTTCGGGGTTTCCTCCCAGATTTCACATATTTTGGAAAGCCTGTGGTTTACGCAGGATTTTGTAACGGCAGGACTGTGAAGCTGCGACAGTTCAAGAAGAGACACTTCAACATTTTCAAGTCGCAGCTTTGCAGTTTCCTGTAGCTCCTGCGATAAATTTGAAAATTTCCCGCAGGCTATAAGACCTTTTATTGCGTTAATCTGTTTTTGTGCCGTGGAAACAGTCCTTTTAATATTTGCAGCTTCACAATTTGCTATTCTGTTACAGTTATTCCTTATATCTTTTTCAATAATCAGGTTTGTCATTTCAAAAGAGCAATTGATAGCTCCTATCTGCGCAAGAAAATCGACGATTGCCTCACTTTCCTTGAAATATATGACATAATGGGAATTACGTTTTGTATATTTAGCATTGTATGTACAGATTTTAAGAAGCCTTAATAAATCTCTTGATAAATTAAAGCGTGAAACGACAAACTCAAGGTGATAGCCGCTATCCGGGGAAATCACACTTGCGCACGCAAGAAAAACCCCTCGCAAGAAGGCTGCTCTGCACAGCTCGCATCTGAAGTTTTCAAGCAATATTTTATATGTAGAGCTATTATCGGTATATCCAAACATATTTGTAAGCTTTGATATTTCCTCAGGTGCTTCACATAAGATTTTATATTCACGCATCCCGTTGTCGTTTGCATTTGTAATTTTGCATTTCTTTTCGTCTATTTGTTCAAGAAGTAATTTTGAAAATCTTTTTGCCGTTTCCTGATTTTCTGTTGTAAAAAGCAATCTGCCGTTTTCAAATCTTGTGGAAAAAAGCAGCATACCGTAGAGCATCGCATCACGACAGCATTTTTTCTCATTTTTAATTTTTAACACTTCGCTTTTTATGTTTTGAGTAAAGGTCATTTTATTCACTCCAAACTTTTTTACTTTATTATTCTGATTTCACTCTCAAGCAGAACATCATGTTTTTCAAAAACTGTTTTCTGTATATGCTCTATTAACGCTATGACATCAGCTGTTGTTGCACCACCCTTATTTATTATAAAGCCTGCGTGTTTTTCCGAAACATATGCTCCACCGATACCGAAGCCCTTAAGGTTACAATCCTCAATGAGTGCTCCTGCAAAATGTCCTTCAGGGCGTTTAAAGGCACTTCCGCAGTTCGGGTATTCAAGCGGTTGCTTCTCTCTTCTTTTTGCCATATTTTCTTCTGATGTTTTGAGTGGTGATATTTCCGGTTCGGTATTCAATGCAATTACTGCAGAAAGTATTACACATTCGGGGTGCTCCTGAAAGTAGCTATGACGATAGGAAAAGCTTGCGTCTTCTCCTTTTATGCTTTTTATTTCACCTTTTTCGTTAAGATACTCAACAAGCAGGACAACATCCTTCATTTCTCCACCATATGCGCCTGCATTCATAAATACGGCACCACCGATACTGCCGGGAATTCCATAGGCAAATTCAAGTCCCGAGAGGTTTTCTTTAGCACTCTTGTAGGCAAAGGCTGTAAGAGAAGCACCTGCATCTGCAAGGACATATTTTTTATTGTTTTCGGGGGTTATACCGATATTACGAAGCTCCTGTAGGTCGAGAAATTTTGTTTCCTTAAGACCTGTTGTAAAAACTACTGCTCCATCATATTCGCCGTCTGCGAATATGACATTGCTTGCATTTCCTATAATACAGTATTTTATATTATTTTCTTTAAGCTCTTCTATAACGCTTATCAGTTCTTCTTTATCCTTTGGAAAAAATGCGTATTTTGCACTTCCTCCTGTCTTCATGGCAGACACCTGAGACAGAGGGAAATTTTTTTTCATTGTGTACTTTTTTTCAAAATCTGATACCTTCATAAACACCCTCCAAAGTTATAATTTCACGAATACTATTGTATCACAAAATTTACGTAAAATCAAGTTTACTATATTACAAAATATATTAATATAGTTAAAATTATTATTAAAACGCTAAAAGCGACGCTAAAAGCGACGCTAAAAGCAACAAAAAATCCCGAACTTTATAAAAAATTCGGGATATTATTCTATTACTTTCTTTCAATTTTTTCTATAAGCTCTATTGTCTCTTGAAGCTCGTCGGTATATGCTTCCTCAATTCTTCCGCTATCTGCAAGCGCTGTAACTGCAGGATTTATCGGAAGCTTTGCAAGTGTTGCAAGCATATGTGAATCTGCAACAGACGGCTTTTCGCTGTTTCCGAATACAGAAATTTTCTTTCCACAATCGGGGCATACGATATAGCTCATATTTTCAATAATTCCAAGTACGTCAACATTCATTTTTTCTGCCATATTGACACATTTGGACACGACCATAGAAACAAGGTCCTGTGGTGTTGTTACAACAACCACCGTATCAATCGGCAAGGATTGGAATACTGTAAGTGGAACGTCGCCTGTTCCGGGAGGCATATCGATAAACATATAGTCTACGTCATCCCAAAGCGTTTCTTCCCAGAACTGCTTGATTGCTCCGGCTATTACCGGACCTCTCCAGATAATCGGGGTTTCCTCGTCCTCCAGCATAAGATTTGCAGAGACTACATCTATTCCCATTCTTGTCTTTGCAGGGAATATCATTCCGTCCTCGGTGGCACTGAGCATTCCCGAAAGCCCGAAATTCTTTGGAATTGACGGTCCTGTGATATCAGCATCAAGTATTGCTACCTTATAGCCTTTTCGTGCCATTGATACTGCAAGAAGTGAGGTTACAGTGGATTTTCCGACACCACCCTTTCCACTTGCTACAGCAATTACGTGTTTAATTTTCGATTTATCATTGAGCTTAAAAAGCAAGCTTTCCTTTTCCTTTGAGGAACAGTTTGAACTGCAAGTACTGCAGTTGTGTGTACATTCAGACACAGCCACACTTCCTTTCGCAATTTTTACTAATTAACATAAAAGACTAACCTGTATTCAAGTTAGTCGGTGCGTACCTCTTACATTTTTGGAAAATCAGAATTATAAGGACATTTAACTTTGATTTTTCTTAGCTGTATTTATTGATGAAATAAGCATTTTCTTAATTTCTTCTGCAAGACCTATTGAATTATCATAATCATATTCAAATAATTTTGTGTTTTTTAAAAGTGTAAGCCAATATATACTTTCACTTACTTCCTTTAGAGAAATGTGTAATTTTGCAATAAAATCGGGTTTGCTATTTCCATAAATTGCTTCATTAATATTTGCACCAACACTTGTTGCACTCCGCAGCAGTTGTTTTACAATAGTTGTATCCCTTTTAGATTTTGAATATTCTTCATAAAACAGAATAATTTGTGTAGCGAATTCCAAAGATTTATTTAATAATGGATTTTCCATTTTCTTCACCTCTACACCAGTATAACATAAATCTTTATACAATTCAAAGTTTTGCGTAAGCAAAACTACCTTTTCTATTATCTATTCTCTTTTATCTTTTCTCTGGAAACGACAACTTTCAGAGAATAGCGAAGAAAGAAAAGTGAATAGTTAAGAATACAAAAAAACAACAACTTTCTGTCGAAAATTGTCGTTTCTTTTTGGTGCCGGTGGTGGGACTTGAACCCACACGGTATCGCTACCAACGGATTTTGAGTCCGTCACGTCTGCCATTCCATCACACCGGCAAATTTTCAACGCTAAAATTATACCACAATCATGTAAATTTTGCAAGAGTTTTTTCTGCCTTTTTTAAAATTAATTGTTTGTTAATAAATAATATGTACGCAAAGAATACTTATTTCTTTGCGTTTGTGTTTTATGTTATCTGCTTTTTTATTTTTTGAAGTGCTGTCTTTTCAAGTCGTGATACCTGCGCCTGACTTATTGCTATTTCGTCTGCTACTTCCATTTGCGTTTTGCCGTCAAAAAATCTCATCATTATTATATTTTTTTCTCTTGGTGAAAGTGTACCGATTGCCTGATTGAGGGCTATACTTTCAAGCCAGGCTTCATCTGTATTTTTGGTATCAAACAGCTTATCCATAATATATATTGAGTCTCCATTGTCGGAATATACCGGTTCATAGAGTGAAATCGGGTCTACTATTGCGTCAAGCGCCGAGGCTACCTCTTCTTTTGTCGAATCAAGCGCTTTTGCAATTTCCTCGATTTTCGGTTCTCGCTCAAGCTTCTTTGACAGCTCCTCCTTTACCGTGAGCGCTTTATATGCAAGGTCACGTACTGAACGTGAAACTCGTATACTTGAATTATCTCTGAAAAATCTCCGAAGTTCCCCGAGTATCATTGGAACTGCGTAGCTTGAAAACTTTACGTTGTAGGTTTCGCCATCAAAGTTGTCTATCGCTTTTATAAGCCCGATACAGCCTACTTGAAACAGGTCATCGGGGTTCTCCCCTCTTCTCGAAAAACGCTTTATAACACTGAGTACGAGTTTTAAGTTACCGTTTATCAGTTCTTCTCTTGCTCTTTCATCTCCTTTTTTTACGAGTGCAAGCAATTCTGTTTTTTTATCCTCGGATAATACTGTAAGTTTTGCTGTATTTACTCCACATATTTCAACTTTTCCTCCGAAAACCATTATATCACCCCAAAAATTTTATTACGATATAATTATTTCCGAATTTGCTTTCAATAATACAGATAAAAATAAAACGACATAATTTTTATGTCGTTTTATTTCTCAAAATCTTAACATAATTTCTTTTTAATTACATTTGCAACAAGCTCTGCTTGTTCTTCGATAAGCTTCATATCGCTTCCTTCGGTCATAACTCTTATGAGTGGCTCTGTTCCTGAAGGACGAACTACTATTCTGCCGGTACCGGAAAGTACTTCCTTTGCTTTTTCTATTGCTTCCTTAATATCGTTATCTGTATAGAATTTAAGCTTTCCTTCCTGCGACACTGTTATATTTACCGTTACCTGTGGGTATCTTGTCATAACACACGCAAGCTGTGACAGTTTCTGCTTCTTTCTTGAGATTACATCAAGCAGCTGAAGTGCTGTAAGCTGACCGTCACCTGTTGTTGCAAATTCTCTGAAAATTATATGTCCCGACTGCTCTCCTCCAAAGGCATAGTCCTCAAGGAGCATTTCCTCAAGCACAAATCTGTCACCGACCTTTGTTGGTATAAATTTAATGTCGTTTGCTTCGCAGAATTTGGTAAATCCGAAGTTTGTCATTATTGTTCCGACAGCAGTATTCTTTGTAAGCTTTCCTCTTTCCTTCATATCAAGAGCACATATCGCCATTATAAAGTCTCCGTCGACTTCATTCCCCAGCTCGTCAACACAAAGACATCTGTCGGCATCTCCGTCAAACGCAATTCCGATATCACAATTATTGGCAAGCACATAGTTTCTGAGATTTTCAAGGTGTGTAGAACCACAATCTTTATTTATATTGATTCCGTCAGGATTGTCTGAAAGTATCGTTACATCTGCTCCGAGTCCTTCAAAAAGCTTTTTTGCAGTAACACTTGAGGAACCGTTTGCACAGTCAACTGCGACCTTCAGGGGTGCAAATTTTCCACTTATTGTAGCACGAAGAAAATCGACGTAATCATTAACTGCATTTGTATCATATCTGATACTTCCGATATTACCGCCTGTTACAACACCCGAACCGAGATTATTATAAATAATCAATGTCTCGATTTGTTCCTCAAGCTCGTCGGGGAGCTTAAAACCGTCAGAGCTGAATATTTTTATTCCGTTGAATTCAGCAGGGTTATGGGATGCTGAAATCATTATTCCTGCGTCTGCTTTATATTTTCTTACAAGATATGCAACAGCCGGTGTAGGCACAACTCCAAGTACGGTTACATCCGCTCCAACAGAGCATAATCCCGCTGCTATTGAGTTTATAAGCATATCCGATGATTTTCTTGTATCTGAACCGATAAGAAATCGTGGCTTATCAGTTGAATTATTTTTTAAAACGCATGCCGCTGCTCTGCCGATATTCATTGCCAGCTCGCAAGTGAGAGTTCCGTTTGCTATTCCTCTTACACCATCTGTTCCGAAAAGTCTGCCCATAATTATCCCTTTCTGTATTATGTTAATAATTAAATTTTTTCGCAAATATCATTTGCTGCTTTATAAATACTGTTTTCCGGAATATAACCCCTGACACTTGAGGTCGGATATATATTTGAGTGTCTTCCGACTACTGTTCCGGGGTTAAGTACACTGTTACATCCGACTTCAACGAAGTCACCGAGAATTGCGCCGATCTTTTTAAGACCTGTTTCGATTTTTTCGCCGTATACATTTATACTGACAAGGCTTTTATCGGATTTTACGTTCGAGGTTATTCCCCCTGCTCCGATATGGGATTTATATCCTAAAACCGAATCACCGACATAATTAAAATGAGGCACCTGAACATTATCAAAGAGTATACAATTTTTAAGTTCAGTAGAATTACCTACAACACAATTTTTTCCGACAATTACGCTCCCCCTGATAAATGCTGACGGTCTTATCTCACTGCCCTCATCAATAATACACGGCCCGTCGATATATATATTAGGGTATAGCTTACAATCCTTTGCTATCCAGACATCTTTTTTGTATAGGTTGAATTTATCCTGTGGAAGTGTATTTCCGAGTTTTATGATAAAATCGGAAATATGCGGTAATACCTCCCAGGGGTATGTATAATCCTTAAAAAGCTCTGCCGAAATTGTTTTATCAAGCTCCAGCAGAGTCGAAGTTTGTACTTTTTTCAACATAAATCCTCCAAATGCGTAAAAATACCCTTTAATATTATACACTATTAATTGTGAACAAGTCAATACTTTTTGCGTAGTTTCTTGATTTGCGAAATATATTACCATATATTCCCGAATATTGTATTATTTTTTTCGCAAAAAATAAGTGATATTGCAACTCAATACCACTTATTTTTTATTTATTCCATAGAGATTAAATTCTTTCGTTAACCTGGGCAATCAGCCAATCGACAAGGTCACTGCCGGTATATGCAGCATCATACGAATTATGACCTAATTTTCCATAAAGTGTTATGGTTGCTTTTCCACCTGCACGATTTACTGACTTTACCATTTCGATTGAACGTTTTACCGGTACTACATCATCAAGCACGCCGTGGAAGGCTTTTATCGGAACATCCTTTAAAAGCTCTGCTCGCCATTCCATTCCTCCACCACATATAGGTGCAAGAGCTGAAAAATAATTCGGGTACGAGAGTCCAAGTTCCCAGGTACCAAATCCTCCCATACTAAGACCAGTTGCAGATATTCTGTGCTTATCAACCTTATACTTTTCTGCAACAAATTCAATAAGCTCCATCAGCTCTTCAACATAGTTATTCCATACTCTGCCAGAAGGACACTGTGGTGACAGAACAATAAATCCTCTTGGAGTATGTTTTTCATAGGTTCTTGCAAGTCCCCCGTTTTTAACCTTATTTACATCATCGCCTCTCTCACCTGCGCCATGAAGAAACACTATCATCGGTAACCCTTCACAAAGCTGTTCGGGAAGAGCTACAAGGTAATTAAAATGTACACTCGGTTTAATCTTGCTTTTAAATTCAAATGCTGTATTCATATTTGTTCCTCGCAATTCTATCTTTATCAACAACGAATGCCCCAAATTTCAAAAATTCAGGGCATTCAGATTTATTATGCTCTTAGTTGTGGAAATAGTAAATCATATGACGGAAAGCTGCTTCCATTACTTCATAGAAATACCAGGTACCTTTTTCAAGGTCATTAAACGGAATTCCGTTATCCTTAATATAATTATCTATAGCCTTAGTATTAGCTGTTCTGCCGGATAATCTGTTGAGAATTGTAACTGCTTCGGCTCTTGTTATAAGATTTGAAGGTAAGAAGGTATTATCTGCGTATCCTGTTACTATTCCTTTTTCGTATACAAAGGAAACATAATTTGCATACCATTCGTCACTTGAAACATCTGCAAAGTTTGATGTATATGTTTTGCTTTCGTCAAAATCCTGAGAAGCTCTTGCAATTATCGCTGCAGCCTCTGCTCTTGTAAGTCCTTTTTCGGGACCTACTGTTCCGTCCGGATAACCACTGATAAAGGTTTCATGAACACCGTCTATTTCATAAAGTGCTGTTAAGGTTGTATTTGCTTTAACCTTGTAAGCTGAAAGGTCAGCTACGTGTTCTCCATCGAGCGACCAGCCGATAAACTTCATTCCGACAGGTGCTATAACGGCAGGAAATTCTGAAATCAATGCATTAGGAGCTACGCTAAAGGTGTGCTTTTCATTTTCCGGGAATTTTCCCTCGCCTGCATCAAACTGAAGTGTATACTGTGCAGGGGCTGCTCCGCCGCCACCGCCGCCTGCAGGTGGAACAACACCGCCACCGCCACCTTCGGGAACTGCTCCGTTTCCTTCGGTTACAACATTTTCAACTATTTTTGATGCACCCTTTTTATCGCTTTCAGTTATGGGAGTAACTACTATCTTATATGTTTTTCCGGACTCTATTCCGTTGTTTTCTGCATTGAATTCGGGAAGTGTTAATCCGTCCTGTACATTGATATTGCTCTTTTCTACTATTGTTGCTGTATTTTCAACTACATTTCCGTTTTCATCAAGAATCGAAACTTCATATGCGGTAATTACAGAATACATACCATCATTAGAATTGAGGGCACCGGGGAGCTTTACTTTGATTACGGTTCTTCCTACTTCATATGTAACACCTGTTACATCAGAAATATCAATTGTAATCTCGTTTGCCTGTCCGTTTACTGTTGCGGGAGTGAGATTTACAATTTCGCTTCCTGCTGCACCGTTATACTTTGCTGTTTCATACGCATCACTCCAGCCATCCGGCAGATTTGTATTCTGAACTACAGAAAATAGATTGGTTGCTGACTTGAGGTCATCTGCACTTGCTCCATCTGCCAATGCAAAGTAAATTGTTGCAATCTGCTTTGCAGCTTGTGTTGCATCAATTGCAGGTGACGATATATCCAAGTCGTTCTTTACCCAAGCAAAGTAAATATTTCCACGTGTTGCAGATATCATATCTTCTGTTGTATTTGTTTCAGCAGTTGTAAGAACACTGTATTCATCATCTGCATATCCCTTTACAATATCAGAAAATGCATCGGTTGCAGCAAAATCGGTAACTGTAGCACCCGATACCTTGACAAGTTTCAATAAGCTTGTATTATATTTCAAGCCATATCTACCAACCGAGTATTCTCCGCCTTTGATAAATACCTTTGCGTCACCGTAGCCTTTTTCAACATCATAGTTGAACACTATGCTATAACCGTCATCCGCTGCGGCTGTCGCAACTATGCCAAAACATCCGATGAGCATAACAGCTGCAAGTAATAATGAGATAATTTTCTTTGTCATTTTCAACATCTTGTCCTCCGAAAATTTATTTAAAGGCATTTTTATACCTTTTTACAGATAGTTATATTTTACATCAAATTTGTGTTGTTGTCAAGTATTTTTTTGCTTTTTCGAATAAAAATATCTATGTTATCTTAATTGTTTGTAACGGATTGCAAAATTCCCTTGTTTCTATTTTCTTTTTTGTGAATTCTTAAGAAAAATAGTTACATATATTTCCTTGACATCTTCGATTTTTAGTTATATAATGTATAGTAGTTCATTTTAATCTATTTCGGGTGGTTATATGCTTACTTCGTTTATAAATTTTTTCGTCGGCTCTGACAAAAATCCTGCTGATTACCGTAAAGCTTGTGGTTCCTTTGCCGGCTTCTTCGGTATTTTTACAAACATTCTTCTTTTTGTTATGAAGGTTTTTATCGGGGTTATTTCCGGCAGTATTTCAATTATTGCCGACGCTGTTAACAATCTCGGCGACTTTGCTTCCTCTATTTTTACTGTTATCGGCTTCAAGCTTGCTTCAAAGCCTGCCGACGAGGAGCATCCCTTTGGTCACGCAAGAATTGAGTATCTCACGGGGCTTGGTATTTCACTCCTTGTTATTCTCATCGGCTTTGAATTTTTCAAGTCTTCTGTTGAAAAAATCCTTTCTCCTACTCTGCCGAGCTTTAGTGTTATTACCTATGCTATTCTGATTATCTCGGTAATTATAAAGCTTTTCCAGGGACTTGTTTACAAAAAAATCGGTCAAATGATAAATTCTCAGCCGCTTATTGCTTCCTTTACCGACAGTTTCAGCGATGTTATCTCGACACTTGCCGTTCTTATCGGTGCTGTCGTTTCCTCTTTATTTGATATTTCCATAGACGGTTATATCGGCATCGCCGTTTCTGCTTTTATTATGTATTCCGGAATAAAGCTTGTTCTTGAGTCGGTTAATACTCTTATTGGCACTGCTCCGGATGTTGATTTTGTCGACAAGCTTGTAGAGGAGCTTTCCGGTTACCCGATAACTCTCGGCGTGCATGACCTTGAGATTCACTCCTACGGGGCCGACAAATCCTTTGCTTCTGTTCATCTTGAAATTGACGCAAACTCGGATATTCTGGAAGCACACGACACCATTGACACAATCGAACGTGAAATTTACGAAAAATTCGGCACATACCTTGTTATTCATGCCGACCCGATTGTTACTGACAGTCCCGAGCTTACAAAAATAAAAAATAAAGTTATTGAAATTTTGAGGGACATTTCTTCGGATATTTCGATGCACGATTTCCGTGCTGTTTTCGGTATTACTCATACAAATCTCATTTTTGATATCTGTATTCCCTATTCTTTTGAATTATCCGAAGCTGCCGCAAAAGCTTTGATTTCCTCTAAAATCAAACAGCTGAATCCCGAATTCAATGCTGTTATCAGCGTTGACAGGGATTTCAGAAGAAAGAAGGTTTAAGGAGACGTTACTATGTTGATTTCAGCAATTCAGAATTTTTCCCAAAACCCGATGGGAACTATTGTTATTATACTTTTGCTTATCCCGTCCCTGCTTATTGCTCTTACCGTTCACGAATATGCTCACGGTCGTGCAGCTCTCGCTCTCGGCGACAAGACGGCGCTTATGATGGGCAGGCTAACTCTCAATCCACTCAAGCACCTTGACCCGATTGGCGCCTTGATGCTGTTACTTTTCGGTTTCGGTTTTGCAAAGCCGGTTCCGGTAAATTCCAGGAACTTTGATAAATTGTCCTACAAGGCAAGTATAATTATCGTTTCTCTTGCAGGTACTGTTTCAAATCTCATTCTGGCTCTTATTGGTGTGCTTGGTATTCACATCCTTATGACTCTGGCAGCTTTCATCAGCACAAAGCTTTTTATGTTCTGGAGCGTGAGCGTTTCCTTCTTTCAATATTTTGCCGCTTTGAATGTTGGTCTTGCAATCTTTAATCTTATTCCGATTCCTCCGCTTGACGGTTCAAGAATTTTAACTGTTTTTCTTCCCGTAAAGGCACAAATGTGGTTTTTAAAATATGAGCAATACATTCAGCTTATAATTTTTGCTATGCTTTGGTTCGGTATTCTTGACACGCCTCTTTATTTTTTGAGAGATGCAGTTTTATCGGGTCTTCATAAGCTTATTTCTTTAATTCCGTTTTTAGTGTAATTTCACGACGGACTCGCTCTTACACGAACAATCTTTTTGCCGCAAAGTCTAGCGGCAGAATGGAGTATTATTATGTCAAAAAACTCTGTAAATGAACAAAATCCTGCCGAAGTCCTCGATTTATTTGACGAAGGTGATTCCCTAACCTTTACATTAGAGGAGATTTTCGAGGGGCCACTTGACCTTTTGCTTGCGCTTATTGCAAAAAACAAGGTCAGCATTTATGACATTCCGATTCAGCTTATTTTTGAGCAGTATATGGACTATATTGCAAAAATGGAGCTATTTAATATGGAAGTTGCTTCCTCCTTTATCGTTATGGCTGCCCAGCTTATGGTTATAAAATCGAGAATGTTGCTTCCCCCTAAAGAGGAAGATGAGGAAGACCCACGTCAGGAGCTTGTTGATATGCTTCTTGAATATCAGAGGGCAAAGGAAACTGCAAACGAGCTTCACGAGCGTGAACTTACATATACCGGAAGATTTGAGAAGCCGGCACAAAAGCTTGAAGGTGAACCGGAATACTCACTGACTCATGAGGTTGAGCTTTTGCGTGAGGCTTTCCTTCGTGCGTATTCGAGAAAATTTGCTTCCGAGCAAAATATTCTGCTTATGGAAGAGCCTATCGGTGAGCTTATTACCGCTACACGTCAAATCAGTGTTACCGAAAAAATAAATTCTGTTGTAAGTGTTCTAAAAAGCGTAAAACGCACAACACTTCAGAGCGTTTTTATGTCCTCTCATTCTAAGCACGAGCTTGTTGCAACACTGCTTGCTATCCTTGAGCTAATCAAGGGCAAACGAATAACTGTACTGTATACAAGTGACGAGGATTACAGTGAATGTGATATACAGTATAACGAAGATGCAGAGGGTACAGAGCTTGACATAACTACCGATGACTTTTTTAAAGCATCTGAATTTGAATAAAAAAATTTATGGAGACTGAAATGAACAAAGAAATTACAAACAATGACGCAGTACAGCTTGACCTTGCTTTTGACCTTGAATATCTTGTCGGGTGTGCCGAGGCTGTACTTTTTGCCGTTGGTAGTGCAATTGAATATGAAAAGCTTGCAGAAAGCATTGATACAAGACCCGAATACATACCGATAATTCTCGACGAACTTGCAAGACGTTACAAAGAAAGAGATACATCCATTGAAGTGTTGATTATGGAAAAGTACGCAGGACTTTGCACGAAGGGCGAATATGCAGATGTAGTAAGAAGAGCTTTGGAAATAAGAAAAAATCAGCCTTTATCAAAGGCGGCTCTTGAGGTTCTTGCTGTTATTGCTTACAATCAGCCGACAACAAGAGCTTTTGTTGAAAAGGTACGTGGAGTTGAGTCTCCGTCGGTTATTTCCACCCTTGCCGAAAAGGGGCTTATCGAGGAATGTGGCAGGCTCGACACGCCGGGACGTCCGGTGCTTTATGCAACCACCCCCGTTTTTCTGCGCACCTTTGGACTTGCCTCAATTGATGAGCTTGGTCCTGCTCCTGACGTTTCTGAAATGGCGGCAAGTCTTGCTGCAAGCGAGGAGCTATTGTTGCTTCAGCAAAACACATACGATGAAAACCAGCTTACCTTCGACGAGGATGCGTTTATGACAACCGTTTCTCCTGACGACAAGGATAGCAATGATGAAACTGAGAATTTGTAAATTATAATTGAAAGGAAATATAAAAATGAAAGTATTTGTATCATGCGACCATGCAGGCATTGAGCTGAAAAATGAGTTATGTGCCTACATCAATGAAAAAGAGGGCTTTGAAGCAATAAACATTGGTATTGAAGCAGGTGAAAAAATTGACTACCCGGTTGCTGCTGAGGCACTGTGTAAAGAAGTTCTGTCAAATAAGGCGCTCGGAATTCTTATTTGTGGTACAGGCATCGGAATGTCTATGTCTGCAAACAAGGTAAACGGTATTCGTGCAGCTGCTGTGAGTGAGCCGTACAGTGCAAAGCTTACAAGAGTACACAATGATGCGAATGTTCTTTGTATGGGTGCTCGTGTTGTAGGTCCTGAGCTTGCAAAAATGATTGTTGATGCGTTCCTTGATGCGAAGTTTGAAGGTGGCAGACACGCAGCACGTGTTGAACTTATGAATGAAATCGAGAAGAGAAATTAAGTCTTCAGAACAGATTTCAGGGGATACAGTTTAGTATCCCCTGCTCTTTTCTTCAAAAAAATCTAAAATATTTACCGAATGTACTTGAATATTATTAAAAAATGCCGTATAATAAAGTATGTGATGTATTATAACTATGGGGGCGTAAAGGTTTCGACAGGGATAATGACTCACGGTAAGCGAGCAGAGGTGTGGGAGCTCTTTAAAACGCCACAACTTTTAAAATTAAACGCTAACAACAAATTAGCTCTCGCTGCCTAATTTTGGCGGCCGTCATACCGGAAAGTACCGCGATTCCGGATATGGCGTCACTTAGCGGTGAACGTGAACAGACTTAAGCTTTGCTGTCTGTCATGAATTTATGAAGCTACTTTTGTATGATCCTGTTTATCGGTAGTACACGGGGAATTCAGTAGATAATCTACGCTCGTAGAAGGCTGTGCCGATTTGTTTTTGGACACGGGTTCGACTCCCGTCGCCTCCACCAGAAAAAAGACTATTCGAATGCTGTGTACTGTTAAGGACAGTTACCGAAAATAGTATAACGAGCATTGCGAGGTCAAGAAGTAAGAGATAAGACTGTAAAAAGTTTTATCTCTTTTTCTTATGCTTTTTATCCGTACATTCGTCAAATCATTCTCCTTCTGATAAAATGTTGACATCAAAACAAAGGAGGTATACACTATGAAAGAAAAAATCATTGAAAACGGAATTGAGTATGTAAAAAACGGTGATTACTACATTCCAAACTTAACTGTACCTGATGATAAGAAGTATAACATCGGCAGGTATGGCAGGCTACACTCAATATTTATTAAAGAAAATCGCCCGACAGTTTACTCAATGAAGATGCTCAACGGAACTTGGCTTGCATATCTCGAAGAAATTGATACATCTGCAAAGGAAATGGTTGATAGACTTATAAGGGATATGGCAGTCAAACAAGGCATCACGGAAGAACTGAAAGCAAAAGACCAAATGGCTTGGGTTGGTGCTATGAACAACATTCGTCATTCAGCAGAAGAATTTGTGTTAAAAGATTTTGTCTGTTCAATGGAGGTGCGAAAATGAACTTTATTGAGGAACTTTACTACGGTAACATCAATTCCAACGAGAAACGGTATGACAAATGTACCGATTATGCGAAAACGATGCGAAAGTTCTGCGATAATGAAAATGAGTTAGGAAAGATGCTGAAAGGCAAACCGCTACATCTTCTAAATGACCTTGTCAATGCAAGTGACGAGATTATTGCAATAACAAGTATCGAAAACTTTAAGCTCGGATTCCGTCTTGGTGTGCAGATGATTTGTGATAGTCTTATCTGCGATGATAGTATATTTAAAAATTTATAGGAGGTTGCTATGAAAAAGATTATAATAAATTTAATAATTACTATGATAATAACATCTACAGTAAATGCAGCAGAGGTTCCGAGAGAGTCGGCACCCTGCAATGCTACTAATGAAGCAATCATTGTGGCAGAAAGTTTTATCGGCGATATTCTAACCTAAGTGTAGAATGGCTTGGGATATGCCGATGCAAGAGCAAAATCAAATCGCATATTCTTTAATGCTTGGCTCAATGGACAGACAAACGGATATAGTTACGGCGAACTTGTCGATATAGCAAATAACGCAATATGGCAATATCGAGATATGTACCTTCGCCCTGATTTCTACGTAAAAATCTTGAAAAAGTCAGAGCCATTATTGCTCCCGTAATTGAAGACTATAAATCCGGCAAAATTACTTATGTTGAAGCGGAGTTCGATGCCCGTGTGAAAATTTATCAATCTGTAAATCCTAACTTCAATCCCAGTGTAGAATATATGAAAGATCCTGTGTCAAGGGATATTCCGTCAATTGATAATAGCTTATTTATACTTGCAAGAAAACTATTATTGTCATAAAAAGCAATCCCCTTGTCATAAAATGGCAAGGGGATTAATAACGAAATTACTGATTATTAGGCTCTATATCAACGGGCAGCTTGGATCAGCTCTATTGAAATCTTTCCTTTTAACATTTTTATATCATTCTAATATATTTTTTCTTTTATCTATCTACATCATCCACATCAATTCTGTGCCAATCTCTTGAATATGCACCTTCAATAGAACCATCTTCGTTGTAACTTATTCTGTTACCATTATTATCTATATATTGAGCAAGGTACAAAGAATCTTTGGTAGAATCTGTATTTGGATTATGGCTGTCTCTTAACCAGTAGTTTTCCGTTCCCTTTTTTGTCTTAATATCTAAGTCTATATAGTGAACAGTTCCATCTAATGCGTATCTAGCCAATAAAACTAATCTGTCATCATCATCATAAACATAAGCTCTATAGTCCCATGCACTCCATCCACCATCTTTGCCAATATCTATTCTGGCATAATCTATATCGTCAATTATTTCCATCAAGTCAGTTCTATTGAAAACTTCTTCGTATGTTGGAGCTGGCCCATATGGAATAATTACATTACCATACAAATCCATTAGTCCAGCATGTGTAAACCCTTTTTGTGGATCATATTCGCCACACATCATTAATTTACTATAGGCATCTGCTGAGGTTGCACCTATACTGTAATCTGGTCTATTAATATATACAGTGGAAGTTGCTCCATCCCATTCCACATTAAAAAACAATGCTTCTGACAACGCACGAATAGGTAAATATGTTTTGTCATTAATCAACATAGGAGGAACATCTAAATTTATTGTAATTTGACATGGAGAGTTAGTCTTAACCAAGCGATTCATGCTATATGTATTGATACGCATACTCAACCTCATATTGTCACTTCTTCCACCTGACACGAGAATGCTTTGATCTTCTCCGTTCCATTCAACTCTATAGCCAAGCGCTTCGCATATATCTCTCATTGGCACCATAGTTCTATCTGCTACTGTAAGAACCGGAGCAGAGGAAGCCAAGTAATTTCCATTTACATAAATAGTAATGTTTTCATTTGCATTTACACTAATAGATGCAAATATCGTCATAATAAAAAGTGTTGTTAAAATAATTTTTTTCATGATTTATTCTCCTTTTTTATTCATAATATGGTATTGATGGTGGTGCTTGAGTATTTTCTTTAGGTAACTCAATTGGATGACTTGTATGGCTTGTACTTCCACATACCGGACATATTGGATGGCTCGTATGGCTTGTACTTCCACAAACCGAACATATTGGATGATTTGTATGGCTTGTGCTTCCACATACTGAGCATGTTGGATGCTTTGTATGGCTCGTGCTACCACAAACTGAACAAGTTGGATGCTTCGTGTGTGATGTACTACCACATATGCTGCATTTCTTTGGTGTTGTAGTATTTCCCGTGTTATTCTTATTGGTTGTCTCTTCTATAGGCTTGCTTACGGGTTCTTCCACATTCACAACTTCTTCAATAGGTTCTTTCTGTTTTTCATCATCAACATATTTGGTATGTAAATTCTCGATAAACTTATCTACATCTTCCTCTGTGAAATCACCAGAAATTACAATATCTGTCGTGTTTATGGCTTCAGATATTGTTGGCGCTGAAATGAGCATTTTATTAATATAAATCTTCGATTGTTCCCCAACATTTTTACTTGTGTAATTGTAGAACTTCACCTGACCATCGTTATTAAGACTTAACAATAAATAGTAACCTATCTCATCGTCGTAACGTTTTTCAACAGATGCGATTTCATCATTGTCTAAAACGACGCCGTCTTTTTCATCTGTTATTTCTATTAGAGCCACAATATCTGTTATAACATCATTTCCATCGTTGTTTGAATTGTTCTTATTTCCAAAAAATCCAAACGCCATAATGGCTATTATAATAAATGCTATAGCACCAATTAGAATGCCTTTAATCTTTCCTTTGTTATCATCGTTGTCCTCACAATTCTCCTGCACCGTATGATATATGTCATCATCAAACTTGTTGTCACTGATTATCTCTTCTTTAACTCCAACAGATTCTGCGGGTGTAATAACCGCTCCATCAAAAATACTTACTGTTTTGTTATGTTCCTCTGCAATATCAGTCACAGTAAAGTTACCAAACATACTAACTGTTTTTTCGTCTGTGCTTCCGTTAGTAGATGCTTCGTATTCAACTTCATCGCCATTGGGATATATAACTTTTGCTTCGCTTTCACTATAAAGGATGTTTTCAAGTTCTTCTCTCATCCTCAAAGGACTTTCATATCTTTCGTTGGGATTAAAGCTACATGCCTTTAAAACAATTTCAGCAAGTCTTCCATCTGCATTTGCTGGCTTAGGAATTTTTTCACCTTTCAATCTTCGGATAAGAGACTCTTCTTCATCATTGTGAGTTCGTTGAGTTCTAAAAGGTTCAAAATTATTGTTAAGTAATTTATACATAACAATTCCTAATGAATATATATCAACATTAGAACCATATTCGCCACCCACATGTACTTCAGGAGCCATATAAGTATATGTACCTTTTTTTGACAATCCGCTTGATGTTTTTTCAAGGGTTCTTGCAATACCAAAGTCACCCAACTTGAACTCTCCGGTATCAGATACAAATATATTGCTTGGCTTAATATCTCTATGTATAATTTTATATTTTTGACATACTTCTAAAGCCTTACATATATCTATGCCTAATTTTATAATATCTCTTTGGCTTAACTCATGATCTCTGAAATACTTATTCATAGGAGTGAGAAGTTCCATACGAATAAAAATATCCCAACCAATTTCATCTTTGTGTTCAACAACATCATAGTCCTCAATACTAACTATATTGCTATTGCCACGAAGCTTGGTCATAAGTTTAAATTCATCAGTAAACTCCTCAACAAATCCATAGAAATAAGAACTGATACTTTGTTCATCCAAATCGTAGTTATCTTCTCTATAACTATTTACTTCGTTTGGAGATGATGGAATAGTAATAACTTTTAATGCAGATTTCGCTTGGCTAAAATCTCTTCGTTCTACTTCGAAAACGGTTCCGAAAGCACCACTTCCAAGTTCTTTGACAATGTACCATTTTCCATCTATTGGTTCGAATTTTTTATAATAGTTTATATCCATTTTTTCCTCCTGCTGATTCATTTGTTATAGAGAATTTCAAAAATTACATTCCCGGACTTGAAGTAGTTTTTTGTTCTACTTCAAGTCCGAGTATAATTCAATTAACCTCTAAACTGATTTGCAATGTCTGCATCTGTTTCTTCAACAATTCTCGCTGTTGAATCAAGTGCTGCTGCAATTTCTCTGATAAGTTCTTCCGCTTTTACAAAGCCAGGCTTTAATTCCTGATATCTTGT